>NZ_JAVTTP010000001.1:2096666-2830833 GCF_032248455.1 Pricia mediterranea | reverse complement strand
GTCGAGATATTCCGCTTGGTTCTGGGCGAAATACCCGATCTGTACGTTGTGGCCCAACTTCATTTTGCCCGCGTGGTCGAGCTCGCCTACCATAATCTTGGCTAGGGTGGATTTCCCCTGTCCGTTCTGCCCTACAAATGCCGTCTTGCTGTCTCGTTCGAGCAACAGGTTGATGTCATCGAGCACCTCTTTCTTTCCATAGCTTTTCGAAAGGTGTTCCATTTCCGCAACCACCTTCCCGGGCGTTATGGAAACGGGAAAACGCAAGTTCATCACCGCATTATCGTCTTGGTCGACCTCGATACGTTCCATCCGGTCCAATTTCTTGATCAGCGACTGTGCCATTGAGGCTTTGGTGGACTTGGCCCTGAACTTTTCGATCAGGCGTTCGGCCTGCTGTATTTCCTTTTCCTGATTCTTTTGGGCGTTCAGCTGCTGCTCCTTGATTTCGGCCCGCAGCTTTAAAAATTCCGTATAGGGTTTGTTGTAGTCGTAGATGCGGCCCAAAGATATTTCGATAGTGCGATTGGTGACGTTGTCGAGAAACATTTTATCGTGCGAGACGATGACCACGGCACCCGCATATCCGTTCAAAAACTGTTCAAGCCACAAGATGGACTCGATATCCAAGTGGTTGGTGGGTTCGTCCAACAGCAGCACATCATTATTTTGCAAGAGTAGTTTTGCCAGTTCGATGCGCATGCGCCATCCTCCGGAAAATGTGTCGGTCTTTTTATCGAAGTCTTCCCTTTTGAAACCCAGTCCCAACAATATTTTTTCAGTCTCGCCCTGATAGTTATAGCCCCCAATGATTTCGTACCGATGTGTAACATCCCCTAAATCGATCATCAATTGGTTGTAGCCCTCACTTTCGTAATCCGTTCGTTCGGCAAGCTGATGGTTAATGCGTTCCAGTTCCGCTTCCAACGTCTTAATTTCCTCGAAGGCCTGATAAGATTCTTCCAGGACGGTGCGTCCCTGTTCGAAATCGATATCCTGCCTTAAAAAACCGATCTTAATGCCCTTTTCCTTGGCGATGGTTCCCGTATCCAAGGACATATCTCCCGCCAATAGTTTCAACAAGGTCGATTTACCGGCGCCGTTCTTACCGATCAGACCTACCCGGTCGCCCCCGTTCAAACGAAAGGAGATTTCTTCAAAAAGATATTCGCCGCCGAAAGAGACGGAAAGATTATGGACGTTCAGCATTGAGTTTCAGGTTCTATATAGAATTCAAGGCGTTTAATGGGGCTCTACCGTATCAGTTCGAATACCTCAATTCCGTTCGGCAAACGCGCAGTCGGAAACTAATGGTCGAGGCCGATAAACGCAATTTTCAATTTGCAAAGGTAAGTTATCCTTTTTGAACCCTTAACTTTGTAAAAAAAGGTTCCAAATGTTCAAAAAGGGAAATAAACTTTATAGTATTTTGACAGGGAAGTGCCCTAGATGCCATCGAGAAAGCATGTATCTGGACGACAACCCGTACCGGATGGGATACCTGTTCAAAATGCACGAGCGCTGCTCCCGATGTGGATTGAAATATAAGATGGAGCCTTCGTTTTTCTACGGTGCGATGTACGTCAGTTATGGTCTAGGGGTGGCGTTCGCCGTAGCCGCCTTTGTCATTGCGTTTCTAATTGTCGGCACCGGGTTGATTAATTCCTTTATCGCCATTGTCGCCACCCTGGTGGTCTTTATGCCGGTCATCATCCGCCTGTCCCGAAATATTTGGATCAGTCTTTTTGTAAAGTACGATCCCGAGGCGGCCGAAGCCCCTCCTGAAAAACATCAATAGGGCAACACACTGCTCCCATGACAGTTACCGCTCAAATCTGGCACTGTCTATACTAGCTGGCAAGGTCACGTTCCGCTCGATATACTCAAAAAGTCCCTCCGCGGCATAAGGCGCAATTATCACCCCCCTTGAACCGAACCCGTTTAGCACATAGAGCCGATGATGTTCGGGATGCCTCCCCACCAAGGGTCTTCTGTCCTTTACGGTAGGACGTACCCCCGCTATTTGGTCGACAATTTCGTAATCGCAGCGCACCAAGTCTTCCCATTTTTTGAGCAGTTCGTTTCTTGCGGCTTCTGTCGGGACATTGGTTTTGTCGTCCCGCCCATAGTTTGCACCGACCCGGTACGTAGCCTCACCTTCGGAAATTACGAATACAGATGACTTGATCGCGCTTTCCTCATGTAGTTCCGGGGCCCTAATGAACAGATACTCCCCTTTGCTTCCCTGCATCGGCAAATCTCTGAAAAAGGGATTTTGCTTCATTCCGAAGCCCTCGGCAAAAACGATCCGTCGGGCCCTCAGTTCCCTGCCATCGCGAGAAAAGTAGCGGACGTGGTCTTTGCCGATCTGCAGGTTTTCGTAATCAAAGCGTTCCGCGAGAAACATTTGTTTCTTCCTTAAGTACTCTTTATAGGATGTAATCAGCAGTGCAGTATCGATACGGCCGATGCCCATCACCTCCCCATATCCGAACGGCGCGTTGATATGTGGATTTGTATTGGGATGGATCTTAGGGGAGAGGAACATTTGGAGTCCCGGTTTATCGGCGGCCTCGAACCAAGCATTCTGTTCCGCTACGGATGCAAATCGACGATAGACGGGCAGCTTTTGGTTCAATGTAATTCCCAGTTTCTTTTCGAGTTCTGTATAAAATGGGATGGCCCTGTCTAACTGTTCCTTTGCCTTCCAGGCCAGGGTAAAGCGCTTTAGGATGACCGGATTGTACAATCCGCCGGCCACCACGGAAGAGATTTGTGAATCGTCGCTGATCACGGAATGGGATTTTCCGTTTTTTTCGAGCTGTTCGGCGAAGGAAATACCGGCGAGGCCAAGGCCTACAATGAGGTAGTCTAACATGGGCCAAAGGTATAAAACTGGCAGTCATTAGAAGTCTTGTTTTGCCTTCGGCAAAAACAAGGCGCGGCAATCTGTTGAAACCTCTAGAATGCTGAACAGATTGCCGCGCCCCGCCCGCCTACGGCGAGCGGGGCTCGCAACTACACACGAAAAACGCCTTGGCGTTTTACCAAGGCGTTTCAATACTGTTGAATTGGAAATTTCAAATTTTAGATGCTGACATCCCGCCCTGCGGCGGGACCAATTCAAGCATCGTCCTTGAATTCCTGCTGCGCAGTCTTCAAGGTCGGCTTTCATTAGTACGCCCACATGTCCTGTTCACGATCGCGGATGACCTCTTTGATCCTTTGGGCCTCCAGCAATTGGAACAGCGCATTATCACTGATATAATCGTTGACCTCTCGATCTCCGTGCACGTTGTCCTCGCGATAGATGACCCCATTGAACCTTCTTGAGTTCAGCAACATATCGAACGATATCGGCTGGGCCGAGTTGCGCTGGTTGAACACCTTGGCATCGTGCAAAATTTGACGGGCATCAGGGTAAAATACCCAGAACAGTTCGACCTTGGCATCCGCCGGGTTCATTGAATCGTCATCGATAAAGTTGACATCGGGTGCCACCGGCGCAATACCCAATAAACGGTACTTTAGTTCTCCTTGGCGCTTGTCGAAATACCACATCCCCCTGATTCGATATTCTTCGATATCAGCCGCCGAAAGGTTTCTACGCATGACATATTCGGGAGAGAGCGCCTCGCCGGCATTGATCTGCTCATATCCGAAATCGGTCGTATCGACTTTTTGCAAAGTGGCCTGAAGATCGCTCAACTCTCGCTTATCCTTAAAGTAGGAGTCCGCATATACATCTTTCAGTTTACCGCTCTTAATGCCTTTCATCAGTACATCGTACAACGAACGTCTATCGGCACCGATATCAATGGTGTCGGTGGGATAGTACAGGGGGAAATTGACCCGCTCATCGAGGTCGATGACTTCCCAAACGGTCTTTGACCATAGAATGTCACGATCGTCGACATAGCCGTATTCGAGCGGGGCGTCATTGTCCATCGCCTTTTGGGCTGCGGTTTTCTTGCCGATATCCTCGGGCTTCTTGGCGTTCAATATGTTCGCCTGGGCCATCAAGGAAGCGGGCAACAGCGCCACGGCTCCGATCAGTAAAACATTTTTCCAATTCATGTTCGTTAATTTTAAAGTACCGGGCAGCCCTGAGACCACCCGGATTTTGACTTGTTATTAGTTCGTAATCTCCACAACTACAGGAGACACTTTCTTCAATTTATAACTTTTGTTATTGGTAATATAGGCATTGATGTCGAAAACCTGTACCACGTCACCTCTTTTCGCTCTTTTGAGGGCGGTCTTGGCCATACCGTTCAACTTGTTGCCGTTGACACTTACCGTAGGCTGTCCCGGCACCTTGAACTTGAATCCGCTCACCGCAATGTTCAAATCAAAATCGAAATCCTCCAACATGGCGCCGATAGTGGCGATTTCCATATTGTTCCTAGGCATTTTAACAGAACCGTCTTGCTTACTGACCGTACCTGCGGGCCGGGGAATATCCTTAATTCGGAATTCCGCGGGGGTCGAGATACGCTGACCATCGGGCAATACCCCGGATGCGGTAATCTTAACCGTGCGACCCTGTTGCGGGTTCATGATATACTTGCTTCCACTGACCTTCTTCAGTCCGGGAGCCGACGCACTTACCTTGTTGTTGGGTATCCCTGGGATAGAAATCGACATCGGGTTGGCGACACCTCGATAGACAACGTTCATCTTGTCGGCGGCGATCAAAGCGGCGTTCGGCTTGCTGATCACGGCAAAGCTGTTGCTCACCGGCACTTCGATTTCCTCGCCATCTTGCTGGAAGTACAGTGTACCCTTGATTTCGTGATCCCCGGCATTTCCGGTTCCGATCAATAGCTGCACTCCACCTTCTTCCAATCGATAGTCCGATCCTTCGGAAAGTTTTCTACCATCCAAGGTCAAATCGGCCTTGACCGGCTTAGAGGACTCGTCAGTTTTGCTGATTCCGATCTTACCGTCGAATTTTTCTCCGGCGTAATAAGCCGATTTTTCGGTAAACAGGGCGGTCTTAAAATTCTCCAAGGATACTTGGCTGCTCAGCTCGCCTTCGAGCATCGCTTTTAAGGCGGACTCTTCAGTGGCTTGTACATCGGCCTGTAAAGCGGTCAACTTAGCCAGGGAAGCCACCTGTGGAAAACCTTCGTAGTGGTAGTTGATCCAGTCTTGCTTGGTACCGTCGCGCTTTTCGACCTTGCCGTTGGCATCCCCGGTCTCGAAACGGGCCTTAACAGAAGCCTTCAATCCTTCGGGAACAATGGCCGCAACTTGGGTGCGGTAGTCGTTCAGTCGCTTCATGAATTCCTCTCCGCCTTCGGCGAGGTTGTCGCCCTGAAAGAATTTTTGGTCCAGATAGTCGGACTTGTCCATCACCGCGTAATCCTTCGGATCATCTACGCCCTCCATCAATTCGGACTTCAAAGTAGCCAGATAGCTATTGTAATCGGCGGACAGTTCTTTTATGCGTTGGGCATCTGTATAAAGTTCCTCATATTTTTTGGGATCCTCCTCTGCCTTAATCTCAAGATTGGCCAAGTAATTCTCGTTACTCGACTCCATCTTTTCGTTGGAAGCCTCTAGCTTTTCGTTCATGATACCGAACGCGGCCAGTACTTCTTTGCTCATGTTTAGGGCCAACATCGCGATGAAGATCAAATACATAAGGTTGATCATCTTCTGACGTGGCGTTTCTTTTCCTGAAGCCATATTGTTTTCTAATTAGATTGGTTTACTTATTCGATTTGGGATGAATTAACATCTAATTAGTTACGGTTCATTGCGGTCAACATATTTCCATATACTCCGTTCAACGAAGAAAGGTTGGTTGCCAAGGATTCCATCTGATCTTTAAGCGCGCTGGCGTTCTGCACTACTTCTTCATTGACCGTGGCCTGTTTGCTCGCACTCTCGAGCTGTACCTTATACAGGCTGTTCAGGGATTCCATTTGACTTGCGGCCTGTACCATCTCATCGGAATATTTCTTGGTAGATTCCATAGCATCTACGGTTGGCGCAATACCTTTTGCGGCACCCTCGAAATTACGGATGCTGGACCCCAGACTTTCCATCAAATTGGCATCCACACCGGCCTCCTTCAATAGATTGTCCAATTTGGCCGACAAAGAAGCTTCAGCTTCCTTTATCTCCGCCATTTCGTTGGTCTTCGCCTGAGAGGCAGCCCCACCCGTCAATTCGGGATACACCAGCGACCAATCGACTTCATCATCGACAGGCTCGAACGCACTGATGGCAAAAATCAATGCCTCGGTAATCAGACCCACCGCCAGCAATAGGCCACCGGTCAAGGGACCGAACTCCCAATGCAGGATCTTGAACAACGCCCCGATAATCACTACCGATGCCCCAAGGCCATAGGCCATGTTGAATAATTTCTTTGTTGATTTTGACTGTGCCATAATTTAAGATTTAATTAAACTGAATTAAAAAGATTTGGTTTTTCCCGTTGGCCGTTCGGGGGGTGTATTTGAAAACTGGCCGGATGATGAATTATTGATTACTAGTTATTAAATTCTTTCTTACTACTTATTGCTACTTACTGACAAGCGGCTATTACCTGCCGAGACTGCTACTGCTTACTGGGTAGAGTCTTCCTCACCCATGTAGTCCTGTACCGTTCGGAAACCGATATAGCTACGTGCGGAGTCTGCATATTCGTAATCACGGGTACTTACCTGCAAGAAGTAGGCAACGTCTTTCCAAGATCCACCGCGGATCACTTTTCGCTCGTTCGCCCGGTCCCCGCCATTCGGGTTCATGGTAGATACGTAATCGTAAGAGGCGGGGTCATAACTTGAGTTCGTCCATTCCGATACATTTCCGGCCATATTGTACAGGTTGAAATCGTTTGGCTCGTAAGATTTCGCTTCTACCGTATAAAGGGCTTCATCGGCCGCGTAGTCACCGCGCTGCGGCTTGAAATTGGCCATGAAGCAACCGGTGTCACTGATGACATAGGGTCCTCCCCACGGATAGGTACCGCTTTCGATACCGCCTCTGGCCGCATATTCCCATTCCGCCTCCGTAGGTAACCGGAACTGGTTGACAAACTGCTTGCCACGACTTTTCTGGTCGTCGTTCTTAAACTTCGTCCTCCAATTACAAAAAGCCCTGGCCTGTGCCCAAGAGACGCCTACCACAGGATAATCACTGTAGGCATCGTGCCAGAAATAGTCGTTGTGCATGGGTTCGTTGTACGAATATTCGAAATCCCGTATCCAAACCGTGGTATCGGGATAGATTTCCAATTCTTCTTGACGGATAAAATCTTTCCTGCTACCGGTCTTGGCTCTGGCCGCTGCTTCGATATCCATCCAGCTGTATTTGTACTTTAACTTGGTGACATCGAAAGTTCTTTGCCCGTTGTACGATTCCTCTTCGGGAATATAGAGGGAGTCGACCATGATCTCGGTATAATATTCATCGGGATATTCCGAAATGTCCCAAATTAGTTCTTGATCTTTGTTCAAGGCCCTTCCCTCATAAAAATTGTCGCCCATTCCGACATAGTTTTCCAACATATACTTGTCGTAAGCGGATAATTTAGTTGTGTCGGCATCTTTAAAAGCGTAATCACCGATACCTCCCTCTTCTGGGCCGATGCTGAGTTCGTCGGCCAAAACGGCCAATTTAGTTCGGGTGATGGAATCCTTCACCCACTCGACAAACTGGCGGTATTCGCTGTTCGTTATCTCAGTATCATCCATGTAGAACGATCTAACGGTTACCGTTTTTGTAGGTGCGTTCATAAGCTTGGCCTGATCCTCCTCGGATTTACCCATGATGAACGCCCCCCGTGGAATCAGTTCCATCCCGTAAGGTTTTTCCGGGTACCATTTTTTGCCCTTTGCCCCTACTAGCTCTCCTTTTGTTCCTGATCCGCAACTGCTGAGCAAAAAAACAAACGCTATAGATGATAACAATAGCTTTTTCATACTTTAGGTTAAATTTCGATTCTGATTATTGACTGTAAAAAAAATGCTTTTATTCTACTCTCTAAAACTGTGATTTGATGAAATTATTGTATCGCAGTCTATTATACTTGATTTTTTTCACTTCAATTAAATCCTTTTCTGTAGGCTTTATACCACCTTTCCGGAATGGTCTGATTACAAGCCTCTAGATAGTCGTTTTTGGTGCAGGGTAATAACGCGGGATTGTCCGTTTTAGTGTGTGGGGAAAGAATGGACGGCACCTCGATCCACCATCTATCGGTAAGATGACTGTTATAAAAGACGAGTTGCTCGATATCGGTGGGTACATTGTACTTGGTAAAATCGTCGGCACGCTCGAAAGGCGATTCGGTGACCCGAAAGTTGAACCCTTCGATAAAATACCAGATAATTTGTGCCATAAGCTGGGCGGACTGTACCGTATTTTCCATCTCATAGACCCCAAAGATGTTGACCTTATCGCTAATACCGGCGTATCGCGCTATGGCACAGATTTCGCGGCCCGTAAATCCATTGGGTGAAAAATTTTCGGATAGTCCTATTTCGCTGGCACGTACGGCTCGGGCGTCCATGCTGATCATGTTGGCGTTGCGCAAGACGGGTTCCGCCAATGAAATGTCGGCCCCAAGTTCGCCCAAACGATAGGCATCGAAAAAAAGACGCTCCATCAGGTCGATTTCTTCCTGGGCATTAAAATAGCTTTGATAGCCGATGTTGGAAAAATTAAAAAGATTGTTGGGCTTTTCGGTAATGATCTTACTCATATAGGAATGTGACGAAATAAGCTCGTCGTCCATCCCGAAATCGAAGCGACTGTCCACCGCCACCAGGTTCACCAACTCCTTGATGCCGTCGAAAGCGCGATAGGCAGGATAGGTAATATCTTGGGTTGCCCCTATGATTACAGGCACGATATCTTGCCTCAGGAGTTCGGCCACCGCGTTGCGGACGACAAAATAGGTGTCCTCAACGGTCTCGCCTTCTTCGATGGTGCCCATGTCGGCCAGGTTGGAGCTCCAGTTGCCGAGAAATAAGGTGTACAGTTCGATACGAATGGTGGCAAGATCCAGTTTTTCGGGCTTTTCCTCAACGGCGTTCCGGGATTCCCGCACCCCGATCAAGGCGATGGAAACGGATTCAAGGTCTGGGAGTCCGTCTTGTTCGGTATGAATTTTTAGATGTTTGCCCAAGGCCTGTGCCGGCAACTTTTCGCCGTGCACCAACACCTTGTTTTCGACAGGGGTTAGGAAATCGAATGCCATCGGAGTGAGGTTGTTCTTCAAGTTATTAGTTGCTCTGATAGGTGGAAGTTGAGAACGTAAGAACTGGGCTCTTGAACGTATTTAAGGTTTAAGGTTTGGAAGAAAACAACCTTAGACCTTGAACAGCTACGAAGTAGCGATTGAACCTTAAATCTTACTTAGCGGCCCGGCCCTATTACCACCCTATTTCTTCTTCTTCGCTGTGGTCTTCTTCTTCGCTGTGGTCTTTTTCTTCGCTGTAGCTTTCTTCTTGGTTGTCTTTTTCTTTTTCGGGGCTTTCTTGGCGAGCAGTTCCTTGGCTTCCTTCAATGACATGGCCGCTGCATCTACCGACTTGGCGAGCTCTACCTTGGTCTTTCCCTTAACGATATTATGTCGGCCCCAGCGTGCCTTCTCTATCCGGATGCCTTCTTCCTCCCAATTTTGGACGATCTTGTCGATTTCCTTTTGCTTCTTGGCCTCGATCAATTCGATCAGGTCGGCTTCGGAGAGGTTGTCGAAATCATATTTCTTGTTGACGTTGATAAACATGCCGTCCCACTTGATAAAAGGTCCGAACCGGCCTTTTCCCTTCGTGACATCTTTGCCCTCATACTTATAGATGGGCGCATCGGCCTTTTGTTTTTCCTTGATCAGCTCCACGGCACGGTCAAAATCCACCTCAAAGGCACTTTCCCCTTTTGCAAGGGACACAAACTTCTTGCCGAAACGCACATAGGGCCCGTAACGCCCTACATTAGCCTCTACCTCCTCGCCTTCGAAAACGCCCAGTTTTCTAGGAAGTTTGAACAGCTCCATGGCCTCATCGTAGGTAATCGTGGCGAGGGACTGGTCGGGCAACAGGCTGGCAAACTTGGGTTTCTCTTCATCATCGACCGTACCCATCTGTACCATAGGACCGAATCGCCCCAAGCGGACGGAGACCTGCCGGCCCGACTTGGGATCTTTGCCCAGAATCCGCTCCCCGCTGGCACGGTCCGCGTTTTCCTCTACATCGAGCACCGTGGGGTGAAAATCCTTATAAAAATCTTTCATCACCCGTTGCCAATCTTCATCGCCTTCCGCGATTTCATCGAAGTCCTCCTCTACTTTGGCCGTAAAGTTATAATCGAGGATGTTTCCGAAATGGTTTACCAAAAAGTCATTGACGATCATTCCGATGTCCGTGGGCACCATCTTCCCTTTGTCGGAACCAACGGTCTCCGTCAGCTTCTTTACCTTCACTTTATCGGATTCCATCACCAACTGCACGTAATTTCTTTCCGTACCTTCGATAGTGCCTTTTTCGATATAACCCCTGTTTTGAATGGTCGATATGGTCGGGGCATAAGTAGATGGTCGGCCGATACCCAGTTCCTCGAGTTTTTTCACCAAAGAGGCCTCGGTAAACCGATAAGGCGGCCGAGTAAAACGTTCGGTCGCAGTAATATAGTTGTTGAGCAGGGTCTCGCCGACTTTCATAGCGGGCAGCATCCCCTCTTGCTCCTCGGGGGTATCTTCTTCGTCGGAGCTTTCCAAATACACTTTTAAAAACCCGTCGAACTTAATGACCTCGCCGTTGGCGCTGAACTCCTCGGAATGCGTGTTGGCCTTTATCTTGACATTGGTACGCTCTAACTGGGCATCGCTCATCTGGGAGGCGATGGTACGCTTCCATATCAATTCGTAAAGTTTCGACTGGTCGCGCTCCAAAGAGGGGGACGCGTTTTTCATGTTGGTCGGGCGGATGGCCTCATGGGCCTCTTGCGCCCCTTTTGACTTCCCTTTATAGTTTCTGACCTTACTGTACTTCTCCCCGTAGTTGGAGATGACCGCCTTCTTGGCGGCCCCGATGGCTTCTCCCGAGAGATTGACGCTATCGGTTCGCATGTAGGTGATCAAACCGGCTTCATAAAGCCGTTGCGCGACCTGCATGGTCCTGCTCACGGAAAAATAGAGTTTTCGCGAGGCTTCCTGTTGCAGGGTGGACGTAGTGAACGGGGCGGAGGGGGATTTCTTCGCGGGCTTTTTGTCCAAACTTCCCACGGAAAAGTCGGCCCCTATATTTTTGTCCAAGAATTTCTGGGCCGCTTCTTGGCTTGGGAAGGCCTTGTTCAGCTTTGCGGTAAAGACACTGCCTTCTTCCGTTTTGAATTCCGCGGATATCTTAAAGGATGCCTCGGGCGTAAAGGCCTCGATGGCCCTTTCCCGCTCTACGATCAAGCGTACCGCAACGGACTGCACCCGACCTGCGGAAAGGCCCGGTTTGATTTTCTTCCATAGTACCGGGGACAGCTCGTAGCCCACTAGACGGTCCAACACCCGTCGCGCTTGCTGCGCATTGACCAGGTTGTAGTTGATTTTACGGGGATTCTCGATCGCTTTTTGGATGGCGGACTTGGTAATCGAGTTAAAGACGATACGCCGGGTCTTTTTCTCGTCGAGCTTCAATTCCTCGGCCAAATGCCATGAGATGGCTTCCCCTTCACGGTCTTCATCACTGGCCAACCAAATGAGTTCGGCCTTGTCGGCAAGGCCCTTTAATTTTTTGACGACCGCTTTTTTATCCTTATCGACAATGTACTTGGGTTCGAAATTTTTTTCGACATCTACCCCCAATTCTTTTGAGGGCAGATCGGCGATGTGCCCGAAGCTGGACTCCACCTTGTAGTCTTTCCCTAAAAATTTCTCGATTGTCTTCGCCTTTGCGGGCGACTCGACGATAACTAGATTCTTGGCCATACATTGATTTTGAAGCCACAAAAGTAACTGAATTTTTTAATTATGGGCTATACCTTAATATATCGGCGTAGGACTTAGAACGTAAGACCGCTGCGCTAAAGGGGAAAGGAAGAAGGACTTGGAATTAAAAAGAATCGACCAGTATTGGAATGGGCCGGGTCATCACGATACAATAAAAGCACCCGGGGAAAGGTGCCTTATGCTGTGATTTTGTAATTTTTACGTTCACTTGAGCTCAAAAGTGCTCAACAACCGCAGGTTATCCTCGAAATACTTGTATTGATAAAGCACCTTGTCGCCGATCATCAGCAGCGAATTCTCGAGGGGGATGACATCGTAGGTTACGATATCCTCGAAATGGTTCAACAGCTTCAGGTCATCGACATCGGTCTTGTCATAAACCTTCAGTCCGTCGGAACCGTCACAGATAAATAGCTTGTTGTCCTTGAACCCAAGTCCGTTCGGGCCTTTTAGCGGATAGAACTTTTGCAGTTCGGGATTTTTGAGGTCGGTCAGGTTGACGATGTAGAGTCCACTTTCGGTATTTCCGCAGAAATTATCTCCCCTGAGGGTAACATAGGCATAATCGCCATCGACCACTACGGGATCACAGGCGGTTCCGTGTATAAATTCGGATACGTAAGTCGGCTTGGCAGGCGTCGAAATATCGTAGATGTACATGCCTTGGGGACCGCCCAGAAAAAGCTTATCGCCTTGGTTAAAGATGGTTTCGATGGTACCGGTGGTGTAAACATCCTCTAGGATCTTAGGGTTGTCGAGGTCCGAAATATCGAAAATGCTGATACTCGCCCATTCCACCGCGTACAGGTAATGGTCGACAATTTTAAAGCGGGCCATAGAGCCCCCCTGCCCGGTGGTGGAACCGGCATCCGAGGTAGGCGTCGCGGCCACCTCGGCCCCACTGCTGTTAAAGGCCAAATCACCGTTGACAACTTGCGGGTTATAGCCGAACCGGGTTTCAAATTCGGCGGGGCTCAGGCGCTCGGTCTCGACCTCCCAACCGATGATGGCCTCTTGGGTGGGGTCCAAGTTGCCATAATCGAAATAATCGGCCTCGGGCCAATCCACATCCCATCCTACGGTACACCAAAACTCTTGATATATGGCATTTTCCATCCTTTTGGCCGGCGGGATATTGTCGATATCCGAAATATCCATCACGATCAAATCGCCGTAACTATCCGCATACAGCCGCTCATTTTTAATAGAAATGTCATGGTTGCCCTCTAACTTGATAAACCCGATATTGGTAGGCGCACTCGGGTCGCTGTTGTCCAGAATATGAAATCCCTGCGACACGTCGTTGACGAATACATAATCTTTATAGGCATAGATTTTACCTGATTCCCGCATGGGTACGGGTTCGGTAACCGCAACGGCCTCTTCTTTGAACGAGGCCAGGTCTGCCGTTAAGGGGGTCGCGATCCGATATTCGCGGGATTGCGGCAAAATATCGTCTTGGTCTTCACAGGAAATCAATCCGAATGCGGCAATGAAAGCGAAAAGAAGTACGGTCTGTTTCATTTTATCTGGTTTTTTAAGGTTATCGCTTTAGAGGCGCTATAAATAAGATACGCAAGATGACAAAAGGTTGCGTCGGATTTTAGATTAAATTTACAACTGTCACTTTGTCATTGACATGGATTTAGTGCTATATTTGCCCTTCGCTAGGTTTTACCGGCGTTTTTGAGGATGTAATCGGATTATGAGGATGTTAAATAGGATATGGAAAAGATAATCGACAAAAAAGTTCAAGGCACCGCGCTATCGCTGGAAAGGCAACAATCGAACGGCCGGAAGCTTTATATCGAGAGCTACGGCTGCCAGATGAACTTTTCCGATAGCGAGATCGTGGCCTCGATTTTGGCCAAGGAGGGTTTCGATACCACCCAAGAACTCACCGAGGCCGACCTGGTCTTGGTCAATACCTGTTCGATCCGGGAAAAGGCGGAACTTACCGTTCGAAAACGGCTCGAAAAGTTCAACGCCGTCAAGCAGGAGCGTCCGCATATGAAGGTCGGCGTACTGGGCTGTATGGCAGAGCGTCTGAAACATCAATTTCTGGAAGAGGAAAAGATTGTGGATATGGTCGTCGGTCCCGATGCCTATAAAGACCTGCCCAACCTGATACAGGAGATCGATGAAGGCCGCAATGCCGTGAACGTTATTCTTTCAAAAGACGAGACCTACGGTGATGTCGCGCCCGTTCGCCTGAATACCAACGGGGTCACCGCCTTCGTTTCCATCACCCGGGGCTGCGACAACATGTGTACCTTCTGCGTGGTGCCTTTCACGAGGGGACGCGAACGCAGCCGGGATCCGCAATCGATCGTCGACGAGATCAACGATCTGTGGGAAAAGGGATTCAAGGAAATCACCTTGCTGGGCCAGAACGTGGACAGCTATCTTTGGTACGGCGGGGGACTGAAGAAGGATTTTTCCAAGGCTTCGGACATGCAGAAGGCTACGGCAGTGGATTTTGCGCAACTGCTCGAAAAGGTCGCCCTGGCCCAGCCTAGGATGCGTATCCGGTTCTCGACCTCGAACCCGCAGGACATGACCTTGGATGTCATCCGTACCATGGCCAAATACGAGAACATCTGCAACTACATCCATCTGCCGGTACAAAGCGGTAGCGACCGTATTCTTAAGGCCATGAACCGCCTGCATACCCGACAGGAGTATTTTGAGTTGATCGACAACATCCGGGAGATTATCCCCGATGTGGCCATTTCGCAGGATATGATTACAGGCTTCCCAACGGAAACGGAGCAAGACCATCAAGACACCTTGTCCCTTATGGAATATGTCAAATACGACTACGGTTTTATGTTCGCCTATTCCGAACGACCGGGTACCTTGGCCGAACGCAAACTGGAAGACGACGTGCCGCAGGAAATCAAGAAAAGAAGGTTGTCAGAAATCATCGCCCTACAACGCGAACACTGTCAGGAACGTACCGAACAGCATCTCGGCAAAATTCAGGAAGTGTTGATCGAAGGCCCCTCGAAAAAATCGGACGAACACTGGATGGGCCGCAACTCGCAGAACACCGTGGCCGTATTTCCGAAAGAGGATTATCAAGTTGGCGATTTTGTAATGGTGCGTATGGATAGCTGCACCTCGGCCACCTTGATCGGGGAAGCGGTTGGGGTTGGGCGTTAGGTGTCGGACGTTAGACGTTAGACGTTAGACGTTAGACGTTAGACGTTAGACGAAAAATATTAAATAATAGGTAATCAATAATTTTCATTCCTTTTTTCTGAAAACAGGATTCAATTAGGGGAATGCATCCCGTTTTTTCAGAAGTAGTGAACCATGGAGAACATTCAATCTTTAAAACAACGGTATGAGATCATCGGAAACGATCCGAAGCTGAACCGTGCCTTGGAGAAGGCTACTCAGGTCGCGCCTACCGATATTTCGGTCTTGGTGACAGGTGAAAGCGGGGTGGGAAAAGAGGCCATCCCCAAAATCATACATTCGCTTTCGCATCGCAAGCATGCCAAGTATATCGCGGTAAACTGCGGGGCCATTCCCGAAGGTACTATCGACAGTGAGCTTTTCGGACACGAAAAAGGGGCTTTTACAGGCGCCACTTCAACCCGTAGCGGTTATTTTGAAGTGGCCGATGGCGGTACCATTTTTCTAGACGAGGTCGGCGAACTGCCCTTGACCACTCAAGTGCGCCTATTGCGCGTACTGGAGAACGGGGAATTCCTCAAAGTGGGCTCTTCGCAGGTTCAAAAAACCGATGTGCGCATCGTGGCGGCCACCAACATCAATATGCTCGAGGCCATAAAAAAGGAAAAATTCCGCGAAGACCTCTACTATCGATTGAGTACGGTAGAGATCAATATTCCTCCATTGCGCGAAAGACGGGACGATATTCACCTGCTCTTTCGAAAGTTCGCCTCCGATTTTGGTACGAAGTACAAAATGCCCACCATCCGTTTGCAAGACGATGCCGTTCAGCTGTTATTGAAATATCGATGGCCTGGCAATGTGCGCCAGTTGCGCAATATCGCAGAACAGATATCGGTATTGGAACAAAGCCGTAGCGTTTCCTGGGATACGTTGAAAGGATACCTACCCGATTCCAGCGGCTCGAATCTCCCCGCCGTCGTCGGACAGAAAAAGTCCGAAAGCGATTTCAGCAACGAGAGGGAGATATTGTATAAGGTGCTCTTCGACATGAAGGGCGATCTCAACGACCTTAAAAAATTGACCCTTGCCCTGATGAAAAATGACGACGGGGACAAAGTGCAGGAAGAAAACGAGGGGCTTATCGAGAAAATTTATGGCAACAATGGGCAGAACGCCGTTGAAGACGACCGCGACCCATTGGAAGTATTGCAGCTTCCCGAACACGACGCGCCTGGTCCGCAACGTAAGCCCCCCCAGGAAGACAAATACCATTTCGCCGAAGAGATAGAGGAAGAAGAAACCTTATCTTTACAGGAAAAGGAAGTGGAGCTTATCAAAAAATCGTTAGAGCGCAACCAAGGCAAACGAAAGGCCGCCGCTGCCGAACTCGGTATTTCGGAGCGGACACTTTATCGGAAGATCAAACAGTACGACCTGTAAAGAAGAGGCAGGAGAAAAGAGCAAGGATAGAAAGAGAAAAGACCAGGGAAGAGAGAAAAAGAAGACAAGGGAGGAAAGGCCTAGGAATTACGGAAGATGATTGTCCCTTTAGAAGACTAAAGGGCGTCTTTATCATTTCTAGCGGTGCTACCGAACACCATCGAATTACCATCGAAAGTCAAACCAAAAAACATCTCGACTGGCTGTTAGGTACAGACGATGATATACTTTTAAGGCGGCTTACGAAACAATAAACTTAAAAACCCGAATTTGGAATTTGGAATTTGGAATTTGGAATTTGGAATTTGGAATTTTTAACACCATAGCTTAAAACAATTGAGACAGTCCAAACGTATCCTAATCATCTTTTTTATTGCCCTTGGCCTAAACGGTTGCGGCATTTACAATTTTACCGGGGGCGATGTGGGAACGGCGACGACCTTTTCGGTACCGAGGTTTCAAAATTACGCCACCCAGAATCCCGGTTCCGTGTTTGAACCGGGACTGGAACGTGATTTTACCCAGGCCTTGCAAGACCGAATACTTAACCAGACGAGTCTCGATCTCACCAGCAACGGTGGCGACCTGCTCTACGAAGGTGAAATTGTGGAATATCGCATTGCCCCTATGAGCGCCACCGCCCAGCAGACGGCCGCCCAAAACCGGTTGTCGATGGCAGTGAACGTCCGTTTTTACAACAAGACCAAAGAGGATGCGGATTTCGAACAGCGTTTCTCTTTCTTTTATGATTTTCCCGCGGCGACCCAGCCCTCGGCCATCAAAAGCGAGGCCCTCGAAGTCATTTTTGAACGGATTACCCAAGATATTTTTAATGAATCATTGGCGGACTGGTAGTTGAAAAAAAGAGAATAAAGAGCAGAGACGGAAGATGGATGACCGATGACGGAGTCGTTTCCTGCTATCCCAATTTCAGTCCTTGTTCTTTTAGCCCTATTACACATGAGCCCAAAAGACCTCACATACCTATTGCGGCATCCTGACAAGGTGGTCTCGCCCGTACAGACCAACCAACTGGAAGAGATATTGGAAGAGTTTCCTTATTTTCAAGCGGCCCGGTCGCTGCATTTAAAGGGATTGAAAAGTCTAAACAGTTTCAAATACAACAATGCCCTAAAGGTTACTGCGGCTTACACCACCGACCGGGAGGTACTTTTTGATCTTATCACATCCGAAGTCTTCCTTCAGAACCGTATCGCGGACAGCTTATCGGATACGCCAACCCCCGTGGATGACATCGAGGTCGCATTTCCGGAGGTAGTTCCCGGCCGATCGGGGGAAATCCCACCGCAGCAAATCGGAAATTCCGTTCATCTTGATTCTGGAGAAAACACTCCCAAGGATACCTCTGGAAAAGACGTTATTCAAGAAGAATCCCTGCCATTTACCAAAGCTGAGGCAGATGCTTTGTTAGATCCCAAGCTCTTTGCCTCAAAAGACCCCCAAATCGACGCGGCCATCTCCGAAGAAAAGAAACAGGCCCGCAAAAAACTGGAACTCGGTGAACCCCTCCCATTTACTAAAAAAGAAAAGTATTCGTTCAGCGAATGGCTGCAGCTGAGTACCGCCAAACCGGTCAAAAGAAAGCAGAAGAGATCGAATGACAGGAAAACAGATGGTCGAAGAAGGGATGCCATCGATTCTGTTCTGGAAAAAAATCCCGAGAAATCGAAGAAATTCGAGCTTATCGATAAATTCATCGCCGATAACCCGAAAATAAAACCGGAAAAAGAGGCGCCCAAAGTAATCATTGGCGACTCGGTGAAGTTTGACCAAAAAGAACTGATGACCGAGACTTTGGCCAAGGTATATCTCGAGCAGAAAAAGTACAAAAAAGCGATTCAGGCCTATAAAATTTTAAGTTTGAAATATCCGGAAAAAAGTGGTTTCTTTGCAGATCGAATAAAATCCGTAGAACGATTGAAAACCGACAACGCTTGATAAATCATCGGCTGCCATGACATAGCGTGGCTCTGCCGGTCTCAATAGCTCTTAATATTCTTAAATTTTTTTGGCTCTTTTGTCCTTAAACCCTAACAGTTTGGCGAAACCCGACTTTTAACCATTAACTTTTCGCAATGAGTACGTTTACCATATTCTTAATTCTTATCATAATAGTCTGTTTTCTGTTGGTATTGGTCATCATGGTACAAAATCCTAAGGGCGGCGGATTGTCATCCTCCTTTGGCGGAGGTGGCAGCCAAGTGGTAGGCGGGGTCAAAAAAACCGGTGATTTTCTGGATAAAAGCACGTGGACTTTGGCGATTTTGCTCGTTGTCTTGATTTTGGCCTCCAACGTCACCTTAAAAGGGAACTTTGGGGCAGGCGATTCCAAACTGTTAAACGGCGACGACATCGAAACGACCCTCCCCGAGGAGGTACCCGAATCCCTTCCCACCACCCCATCGGCACCTGCAACTGACGGGTCCGGCTCGACAGATAGTCTTTGATACCTAATAAAATAAAGGAATACGCACAAAATGCCAGCTTTAATGACAAGCTGGCATTTTCATTTTACAATGTGTCAGTTTTTCGGCAATGGCATACTTTCTGCCTAGTGACAGGGAGAATTTCATTCATTTAAACTAAAAACTAGTAATATGGCAGAAGTCAACATTAAACCATTGGCAGATCGAGTGCTTATCGAGCCCATGGAAGCCGAGACGAAAACAGCGTCTGGTATTTACATTCCCGAGACGGCGAAAGAAAAACCGCAACAAGGTAAAGTCGTAGCCGTCGGACCCGGAACAAAAGATGAGAAAGTAACCGTTAAGGTCGGCGATAAAGTGCTCTACGGAAAATACGCGGGGACCGAACTCAAACTTGAGGGCAACGATTACTTGATGATGCGCGAGAGTGACGTTCTAGCAATAATTTAAGCTGGCCCGGGTTAAAAAATTCCAAATTCCAAAAAATAATTACCAAATTCCAAAATTACTTCAAAGTCCATTCCTTACATTGGAATTTGGATTTTGAAAATTGGGATATTAAATTTTAAAAAGTAAAATTTTCAATATGGCAAAAGATATTAAATTTGATTTGGAAGCACGCGACGGCCTCAAGAGAGGTGTCGATGCTTTGGCAAATGCAGTAAAAGTAACCTTGGGACCCAAGGGTCGCAACGTAATCATCAGTAAATCTTTCGGGGCACCACAGGTGACCAAAGATGGTGTTTCCGTAGCGAAAGAAATAGAATTGGCCGATGCCCTTGAGAACATGGGCGCACAAATGGTAAAGGAAGTGGCCTCTAAGACCAACGATCTTGCCGGTGACGGTACCACAACGGCTACCGTTTTGGCTCAATCCATCGTTAAGGAAGGTTTGAAAAACGTCGCCGCCGGCGCCAATCCAATGGATTTGAAGCGAGGTATCGATGCAGCGGTGGAGGCCATCGTGGCAGACCTTAGAAAACAATCTAAAGAGGTCGGTGATTCTTCCGACAAAATCAAGCAGGTCGCTTCTATTTCCGCCAATAACGACGAGACTATCGGCGAGCTCATAGCCGAAGCTTTCGGGAAAGTAGGCAAGGAAGGGGTAATCACGGTAGAAGAAGCAAAAGGAACCGACACCTATGTAGATGTCGTAGAGGGAATGCAGTTCGACAGAGGGTATCTTTCGCCCTACTTCGTGACCGATTCCGAGAAAATGGTTTCTGAATTGGAGAATCCGTATATCCTCTTGTTCGACAAGAAGATTTCTGCCATGAAGGATCTGCTACCTGTTTTGGAACCGGTAGCCCAGTCCGGAAAACCATTATTGATCATCGCGGAAGACGTAGACGGAGAGGCCTTGGCTACCTTGGTCGTAAACAAATTGCGCGGTTCGTTGAAGATTGCCGCTGTCAAAGCACCGGGCTTCGGTGACCGAAGAAAAGCGATGTTGGAAGATATTGCGATTTTGACCGGGGGCACCGTAATCTCGGAAGAGCGTGGTTTCTCATTGGAAAATACAACAATCGACATGTTGGGCAGTTGTGAAAAAGTATCCATCGATAAGGACAACACTACCATCGTAAACGGTAGCGGTGACCAGGATGCCATCAAGACCCGTGTCAACCAGATCAAATCACAGATCGAAACGACAACATCCGATTACGACAAGGAAAAACTTCAGGAGCGTTTGGCCAAATTGGCCGGCGGAGTGGCCGTATTGTATGTGGGTGCGGCATCCGAAGTGGAAATGAAGGAGAAGAAAGACCGTGTTGACGATGCGCTGCACTCCACCCGTGCAGCGGTCGAAGAAGGAATCGTTGCCGGTGGCGGCGTTGCCCTTATCCGAACCAAGTCGTTGCTTTCCAACGTAAAGACGGAAAACGCCGATCAAGAAACCGGATTGCACATAGTAGCACGGGCCATCGAATCACCCTTGCGTATCATTGTTGAGAACGCCGGGGGCGAAGGTTCTGTAGTCGCTGCCAAGGTATTGGACGGTAAAGATGACTATGGCTACGATGCCAAGTCCGATAAATACGTTCAGATGTTTGAGGCCGGTATCATAGACCCAACAAAAGTGACCCGTATCGCATTGGAAAATGCGGCTTCGGTAGCTGGAATGATCTTGACCACCGAATGTGCCCTGAACGACATCAAAGAGGAATCGGCACCTGCAGGCCCACCCATGGGCGGCGGAGGCGGAATGCCCGGAATGATGTAATCTAGAATTTACGCGTAGCGTATGAATTTTCAAAAAACCGTCTCGATACACTTATCGGGGCGGTTTTTTTGTTGGCTTATCATAGGACCGTAGTGGACCCCACAAATCAAACTATTCCCAACACGGAAGATAGCGCCGTAGCCAGGCCCAAAAAACTTAGAAATCCACAAATATCGGTTACCGTCGTCAAGATTATCGACGAGGAAGTGGCGGGATCCTGACCTATCGCTTTCAACGCTATTGGGATGATTGCGCCCGCAAAACCGGCAATGAGCATGGATATGATCATAGATATCCCGATAACAATGGCAATCCCCGATGAAGAGGACCAAAAGTAAACTATTATGCCCGTTGTCAGTGCTACGGCAATCCCGTTTATAAGGCCGACCATGAGCTCTTTACGCGCTACCTTGAACCACTGGGAAATCCGTATTTCCTTGAGTGCCAATCCCCGTATGGTCACGGCCAGTGCCTGCGAGCCGGTATTTCCCGATTGACCGGCCACTACGGGAAGAAAAATGGCGAGGATCGTAATCTTGGCAATGGTATCCTCAAACAGCCCGACTACCATGGAGGCAAGAAATGCGGTAGCAAGATTGACCTGTAGCCAAGGCAACCTTTTACGAACGGCAAAGGAAATCTTTGACAGGGCTTGTTCTTCCCGCCCTGCCCCGAACATGGCCTGTAGGTTTTCCGATATCTCCTTCTTGGAGGCGGACATCAGGGCCTCGTTTCGTATTACTCCTAGAAGATTGTTATTGATGTCGGTTACCGGTATCTGTAAAAGGTGTCCCTTTTCTATTGCCGACAGTACCTCTTCCCTAGTTGACATGGCGTCAACGGAAGGTGCATTATCCATTAGGCTGTCAAGAGGCACGTCAGGTTGTGATATGGCGATATGCTGCACAGGAATCTTGCCCAACAGTGCTCCCTCTGCATCGACGATATAAACCACCATAACGTTACGGTTGCCTATTCTACGTAATCTGGTGAGAACGTCATCGACCGAATTATCTGGATGGAAGGTAATAAGTGAAGTTTCCATAAGGTAGCCTGCCGTTCCCTCCTTGTAGTTCATAAAATCCTGGATTTCCCGGGAGACTATGTCCGGTAAAAGGGCGAGCTTTTCGCTTACCGCTGCTCGGTCGTGACGAGAAAGTAAGCGGGCCGTTCTATGGGTATTGCCCTTGGCGAAAAATTGAACGAACATTCGGTCATCCATTTCCGGGATACATTCGCTTATCGTTTCGGAATTCAATCGGAAAAAAATGCTGCCGGCCGCCTCAGGAGGCATGGCCGATAAATAGTTTATAATCGTTTCAGGAGGCATAGCGTCCAGAACGCGCGCGGCATCCTTAGGGAATTTAAAAAAATATTCATCCAACAGTGTACGCTCTATCATTTTGACATCTGAGCCCATAATCCTATTATTTACCTGTGCTTTGTAACAAACTTGTTAATCCGATTCGATATAGCTCCCCCAGGGCACCGGCAGTTTCGTTTATGCTATCTTTGGTCAGACCTTCTGGTTTTCCTTCTATCGCCATTACCGCTTTATAGGATAAGGTCCCGATAAATTTGTCCGCCCTATCTACCACGGGCACCTGCCGGTACTGCAACCAGGCATCATCGTGCAATACACTCTTGATCGGTTGATCGGCTGAAAATCTCGGACACGTCTTGACCATAATAGTTTCAACGATGTCGGCCCTTTCGGCCCTCAGTAGTTCCGTCGTTTCTACCAGGCCCTGGAAGATTCCGTCCAAGTCGACAACGTATAGTTCGGAACTTCTTGACGTTCGTTCTCTTTTGAGCATGTCCACCGCATTGTCAACGCTCGTCGCCTTATGCACCGTCATCGCAGGGTCCGCAAAGGGGCCGACAGTATTAGGCTTAAACTCCAGTTCCCGCTTGATGGGAACGGCTTTACCAGGGGCTATCGCCCTTAACAGCTCGTCGTGCAACGGGTTATCGATCATTCTTAGGATGGCAGCCATGGCAGAAGGGCTTCCTTTTTCTAAATATTCGACCCTCTGTTTGGCCGGTAATAGCACAAAACACTCCGATGCATTTTTGGGGTTCATGAGTGACAACATCCTCAAGCCTTTCTGTGACGGCAGCGCAAGTAAGAATTCCACCACATCTTCATGGCCCAAGACCTCCAAAGCTTTTGCAGCGGCGAAAGGATGTTTGGTGATAAAATCGTTTAGAATGATTTGGTTCGAATCCATGCGCCTAGTCTGTCTTTATTAAATAGGATTTGCTTTCGTTGAACTCCTTTGTCGGAATAGTCACCTGCCCCTTCCCGTTTTCCAGAATTACCGAATTGGTATTGATACTGAGAATTTTACCGCTTGTTTTTCCAATCCGTATCTGGTCTCCCACGCTGTACATCTTGCGTACGTAAAATGACGACAGGATGTTGCTTATCGAGGTTTGGGCACCCAGTCCGAACGCAAGGGCGGCCCCAAAAAGCAAGGCCGCCAGGATGATAACAATGACGTCTTTCAAGATCGAGATCTCAATGCCTACCTGATCAAGGGCGATTACTACGGCAAGGGCAATAAGAATAAAACGAACAATTCTGATCAATGCTTGGCTGTAGTGAAATCCTGTTCGTTTACCGAAGGAAGTCAGTAAATCGGATACTAAATTTCCCAACATAATCGAGGCGAAAATAATCAAGATGGCGGCCAGTATATTGGGAACATGCTGCATAACCCCTTGAAACCAACCCGTAATTACCGTCATTCCAAGATAATTGGTAATCAGCAGTAGGGTCGAAAATAGAATCAACCAAAAAAAAGCCGATCCTAAAAAGGAACCGGCCTGTCCGAGATTTAGGCTACCGGCCCTTGGCCCCGCCAACTTACCCATATAGTTGAAAAGTACGGAAGTCAGGTATTTGATTAGCCGAGCTATGCCATAGCCTATGGCAAGGATAAGGAAGGATATGATAATACCCGGCAGAAGCTCCATGAGTTGACCTCTAAGGTGCTGAAGCAGCTGTTCAATTTCGTTCATGATACTATGTTAAGCATAAAAACCGATATATTGACATTGAACATGTCATATCCTTGTAATATTTGAGCAAAAATGTAAATCACACCCTTGTATTTGAATTACTTTCAGCAGAATAAGGCATAGGCATACGAAATCTGAAATATAAGACTGATTGTCGCAAAAATAAATATGACATTCGACCGGCATGATCGGTTCTATTCACCTTCCAGCGATTTATTTTCCGTTGATTGCGAGATTGGGACCAGTCAGGGACTTTCCTAGATCTTAGCATCAGCAAATTAAAGCCTAAACTCCTTGTCCGCCATCTTCCAGATTATATCCGCGATAGCCAAAGCGGCAGTCGCAGCGGGACTCGGTGCGTTTAAGACGTGAATGCTATCTTCGCCACGGGCAATCCGAAAGTCCGTTCGGGTGTCGCCCCTCTTATTGAGCAACAATGCACGCACGCCGCTTCTACCTTGACAAATATCGGGCTCGGAAAGATCGGGCACAAGCCGTTGCAGCGTTTTTAAAAAAAGATTTTTGGAAAACGCCCTTCGATATTCGCCGATTCCGAAGCGCCAGTTCTTCTTGAACAACTGCCAAGTACCGGAATAGGATAGGGCATCGAGCGTGTCTTCGAGATTGAAATCCATCTTGCCATACCCTTCCCTCTGAAAGGTGAACACGGCATTGGGGCCGCATTCGATGCCGCCATCGGTCATGCGGGTAAAATGGACTCCCAAAAATGGAAAATCAAGATTGGGGACAGGATAGATCAGGTTGCGTATTTTATGTTCCGCCCCTTCGGTAAGTTCGTAGTAGTCTCCCCGGAAACCAACTACTTTCTCTTGTATCGAGACCCCCTGCCGCCGTGCCAGACGGTCGGCGAAAAGACCACCGCAAAATATCATTTTCTTGGTCCGGAAATGTGCGTTGTCAGTATGCACAAGGTTCTGGGCAGCGTCTTTCGAAAAAAACTTGACGGCATGGCCCAAGCGTATTTCGCTATAGGGATTGATTTTCGTCACCAATTCTGCCAGTTTTTGTGTTACTGCGACATAGTCGATAATTCCCGCATCGGGCACCCAAAGCCCCGCGACACCTTTGCAAAATGGTTCGATTTCAGAAATTTCTTCGGGGGAAATTTTTCTGACACCGGTCAATCCGTTCTTGATTCCGTTGGCATAGACCTTTTCCATGGCGGGAAGCTCATCAAGTTGGGACGCTACGATGATTTTTCCGCAGATATCGTGGTCTATGCCATTTTCAAAAGCAAAATCGACCATTTGCCGACGGCCGTCTATACAATTCTCAGCTTTTAGGGACCCCGGCGTGTAATAGATACCGGAATGTAGTACTCCCGAATTATGGCCTGTTTGATGTGCGGCCAATACCGCTTCCTTCTCGAGGATGAGCAATCTCAAGTCGGGCCGGCTTTTTTGGATTTTGTAGGCCGTTGCCAAGCCTACAATCCCGCCACCGATTATGCTGATGTCAAAGAGATCGGTTTCCAAATTCTGTTCTTAAGCCATAATCATACACGCCTCCGGATATAAGGGGTATTGGGTAAAAGGTCAATTTACAACGATTCGTTGCCATAGCCAACACGCGGATTGACAATCAAATGGTTTTTATAAACTTTTGCACCTGTAAACTGGTCAATGGTTAATCAAAGCTCGCAATCACGGGCCAGCGGCACGGGCAGAGGGCCTGGCTCCAGAAACTTAATCCTCGTGGTGTTCACTGTCATCGGAACCATCTTCCCGGTACTTGCAGCAGGGGTGTACCGACTCATAGGCCTCATCGCTCGCCTTTAGTTCCTTGGTGTCGTGCCCTACCGCGACCAGGGCGGATTTCACTTTCATGGGATTCGAGCACTGAAATGGCTTTTTTGGAGCGCCTTGCGCTTTTGTTCCAGCACCACCTCATCGAGCTCGTTGCTCGGTTGCAGAAAATGTCGCACCGTCATGGGTCCGTTTATGGTCAAGGTATCCGGTTCGAACCCCACATAGCTGATAATTAGTTTGTCGTATTCTTTCTTATAGGGGATGCTGAACAGGCCGTCTGCATCCGTGACGGTACCTGTGGGGGAATCCATCCAATAGACGCTTGCGCCCGGAAGTCCGTTAATGGCGGTCGTGTTATCCGCTTCCATGACCTTGCCCTCGACTTTGTCCTGTGAAAGGGATAGCAACGGACAGAAGGCCAGAATAATATATAGACAGGGTTTCATATTTTATCTTTGTGGGAATAGGGTAAATTTTACGGTCTTGGGATTGAGAAGCACTGCGAGCGTCCCGGGATTTTAAAACGAACTCGAGCGTTGCGAAACTTCCCGCCGAAGTTTATTTCATCAACGAGGAAAGGCCGGAAAGACAGCCTTCAAATAAGAAATTCCCCGTCAAGCAACTGGATGTCCTTGACCAGAACGGGTGATGGGTAGTGTACGTTGGGGACATGCCGTTCCGTAGTAGTTTGAAGTAGTAAAGGATAGGAATGCGCAACGGCATCCCAAAATAAGGGTTGGTCGAGGCCGAGCTCATTGTAGGACAATCTGAGGTCGTCACGTCCTGCGAGGCTCACGACCTCGTCGCTACAGCAGGCACCACTATCCTCCAAAGGTATCTCTAGTCCGTCGTCAACTACCACCAGGGATATTCGACCATCTCCATCCGGAGCCATTTCCGAGCAGCAGCCTTCAGGAACCTCGAAAAGGGAAACATCCATCAAACGGCCCATGCAATAATGCCTGCCCACCGTCCATGATGTGGTCGCGACCAAAAGCAAGAGTGTCATAGCGACGGACAGAATACGATGCAGGCCCTTTGTCATAGCCGGCAAAAATAAAGAATACCGGTTTTTGTGTAGTCGGGCAACATCCATTTAACGAAAATTTAGGAAAACGGATTTTATAGTGAGAACGGTATTCTCTTTATTCTATTCATTGAACCGAGGTTATCAAATTCGCTGCGGAATAACTTCTAGATATGAACAAAATCAAATTATATACCTTTGCCGTATGTTCGAGAAATTATACAATGACATCCCGATTCTACTGAACCGCACCGCTCTAAAAACCGATATCCGACTACAACAGGTGTGTGAGCTTTTAAAAAATACGGTGCCCCACTACGACTGGGTAGGATTCTATTTTAAGAACGGCGACAAGGAGGAATTAAAACTGGGGCCTTACGCCGGTGCCCCCACCGACCATACCCTCATACCCTTCGGAAAGGGTATATGCGGACAGGTGGCGATCAGCAACCAAAATTTCGTGGTACCCGACGTAAAGGCGCAGGATAATTATATCGCCTGTAGTATTAGCGTCAAATCAGAAATCGTGGTCCCGCTTTTCGTAAACGGCGAAAATATCGGTCAGATCGACATTGATTCGAACACGTCCGACCCCTTTACGGTAGAGGATGAACGTTTTTTGGAATTTGTCAATGCCGAGATTGCCAAAATACTCGTTTAAAACTTCCCGTAATTGTCGACCATCCCATTACTTTTTTCCCATTGAAAAAAGTACTTTTGTACGGCCTTACATCCACTGAGCGGGCGAAATCTTTAATCCCGACCCTAACACCATAAAAATGAGCGCTAAAAAAGCTACTTCTGCCCTGATTTCCGTTTTTCACAAAGATGGGCTGGAGCCTATCATCAAAAAATTCCAGGAACTCGGTATCACCATCTATTCCACGGGGGGCACCGAAAAGTTTATCAAAGACCTTGGTGCCGAAGTTACGGCCATTGAGGATGTTACCGGCTACCCCTCCATCTTGGGAGGCCGGGTGAAGACCCTGCATCCGAAAGTGTTCGGCGGTATCTTGAATCGGCAAGACCACGAGGGAGACGCCGATCAAATGAAGGAATTCGACATCCCGCAGTTGGATATTGTAATCGTCGATCTTTATCCCTTCGAAAAAACGGTGGCTGAGGGGGCATCCGAACAGGAGATTATCGAAAAAATCGATATCGGGGGGATTTCCCTGATCCGGGCTGCCGCCAAAAACTATAAGGATGTGCTCTGTGTGTCGTCGATGGAAGATTATGGGGAGTTTTTGGATATTATTTCCAAAGGGGACGGAAGCACATCCCTAGAAAACCGAAAGCACTTTGCAGCCAAGGCCTTTAACGTTTCCTCACACTACGATTCGGCCATTTTCAACTATTTCAACAAGGACCATGACATCGCATCCCTAAAAGTCAGCGAAACCAAGGGACAGATCTTGCGGTATGGTGAAAATCCGCATCAAAAGGGATATTTTTTCGGGGATTTCGAAGCGATGTTCAAGAAATTGCACGGTAAAGAGCTTTCGTACAACAACCTATTGGATGTCGATGCCGCCGTCAACCTGATGAACGAATTCAAAGGCGATAGACCGACCTTCGCCATCTTAAAGCACAACAACGCTTGCGGGGTCGCCCAAAGGGAAACCCTGCACCAGGCCTATGTCGATGCCCTGGCCGGCGATCCGGTCTCGGCCTTCGGAGGCATTCTGATCAGCAATACCGAAATCGATAAGGCGACCGCCGAAAAGATACACCAGCTGTTCTGCGAAGTGGTCATCGCCCCCAGTTACGCCGATGAAGCGCTCGAAATACTAAAAGGAAAGAAAAATAGAATTCTGTTGATACAGAACGATATAGAACTGCCGGATACTATTGTACGAACTTGCCTGAACGGAGTATTGGTACAGGATAAGGATGCCAAGACAGATAGTGTGGACGAGCTGCAATACGTGACGGAAAAGCGGCCCTCGGAGAGGGAACTGGAAGACCTAATATTCGCGTCGAAACTGTGCAAGCACACCAAATCGAACACCATTGTTCTTGCCAAAAACAAACAATTGTGCGCGAGCGGTACGGGGCAGACCTCCCGAGTCGACGCCCTGAATCAGGCGGTGCACAAAGCTTTATCGTTCAAATTCGACCTCGAAGGGGCGGTGATGGCCAGCGACGCTTTTTTCCCCTTTCCCGATTGTGTCGAAATTGCGGACAAAAACGGTATCTCCAGCGTCATACAGCCCGGGGGATCAATAAAAGACCAATTAAGTATTGACTATTGCAACGAAAACGAGGTCTCGATGGTGATGACGGGTACCCGGCATTTTAAACACTAAACGGACGGGAGTTTTTTAAACATCCAAATTTAATCGTTGAAACGAACCCAAAATGTTGGATTTTAGGCCGATATTCCTCAAGACTTCAGGCTTTGACCATCATTAGTGGTGAATTCACAACATAAAATATTGAACGGCAGCTAATTTTGCTACTTTTGTCGATGAAGCGCAAGGAAGACGTTTTGCTGCCTCGCCCCTTATCGAACCCGTGTTGGTTTACGCCAAGTATGTCGGTTGAGTCACCGTTATTTTCCAACGCGGGACTGGTGGAAAAGAAGAAGACCTGGGCCGGCTAAAATGGGCTTAATACAACACGTATAACATAACCAAAATAATAACATGGGATTTTTTGATTTCTTGACCGAGGAAATCGCCATCGACCTAGGAACGGCGAACACCCTCATCATCCATATGGACAAGGTGGTAGTCGACAGTCCGTCTATCGTGGCCCGCGATCGCATATCCGGGAAAATAATTGCCGTAGGCAAAGAGGCCAGCATGATGCAGGGCAAAACGCACGAGAACATCAAGACCATCCGTCCCTTAAAAGATGGGGTTATAGCGGATTTTGATGCCTCGGAAAAGATGATCAATATGTTCATCAAGAACATTCCTGCGCTCAAGAAAAAATGGTTTCCCCCCGCCCTTCGGATGGTTATTTGTATTCCATCGGGTATTACCGAGGTGGAGATGCGGGCGGTCAAGGAATCCGCAGAACGTGTTAACGGCAAGGAAGTCTATCTTATTCACGAACCCATGGCCGCCGCTATCGGTATCGGCCTCGACATCATGCAGCCCAAAGGCAATATGATCGTTGACATCGGCGGGGGTACCACCGAAATCGCGGTCATCGCCTTGGGCGGTATCGTTTGCGACAAGTCGGTGAAGATCGCGGGCGATGTCTTTACCAACGATATCATCTACTACATGCGTACACAGCACAACCTGTACGTAGGGGAGTCCACCGCAGAGAATATCAAGATAGAGATCGGTTCGGCCACAGAAGATTTGCAGAGCCCCCCGGATGACAAATCGGTACAGGGGCGTGACCTGTTAACGGGAAAACCGAAACAGGTACAAATATCATATCGGGAAATCGCCAAGGCCTTGGACAAATCCATTCTACGCGTTGAAGATGCCGTGATGGAGACACTTTCACAAACGCCTCCCGAACTGGCGGCCGACATTTATAATACGGGCATCTATCTCGCTGGTGGCGGTTCGATGCTGCGGGGGCTGGACAGACGTTTATCACAAAAAACCGATCTTCCCGTTTATATCGCCGAAGACCCCCTACGGGCCGTCGTGCGTGGTACAGGAATTTCCCTAAAGAATCTAGAGCGATATAAAAGTATTCTCACGCGGTAAACAGAACCATGAAGCCGATGACGGCAGGACGGAAGACCTAAGACTGAAACCCTACTACCACGTAAAAGATATTTCCATTTTAATTTGTCTTATGTCCTATGTCTTACGGTCCTAATTCTGGTTCAAAACCAAAGGACAAGCATAAAAGAAAAATTTTTAACGGGGCATGCAGCAGATCATCAATTTTATCATTCGATATAAGAACCTTCTTCTTTATATCTTTCTGATGATCGTATGTCTGGCGTTTACCGTTCAATCGCATTCCTACCACCAATCGGCGTTTTTCAATTCCTCGAACTGGCTAACGGGTACCATTTTTGAAACTTCGAACACTATTACGACCTATTTCGGACTCAAGACCGAGAACCAAAAACTGATGGAAGAGAACAAACGGCTACGCCACCTGCTCTTCAACAAAGATGAAACCGATTCCATAGCATTGGATTCCACCCTCCGTACCTATACCATCACGACAGGCCGGGTCATCAAAAACAGTTTCGCCGACCCGCGTAACTACATCACCATCGATAAAGGCGAAAAAGATAGCGTCTATAGCGATATGGGGGTCATTACCAGTAAAGGTATATTGGGTATCGTGGAGAACACCTCGAACAATTTCGCCACTGTGCAAAGTATTCTCAACGAAAAATCGAATATTAATGCCAAGATCAAAAATACCGACAATTTCGGGTCACTGGTATGGAATATGGAACGCTATGACGTCGTGCAGCTCGTCGATATACCGCGCTTGGTAAAGCTTACCGTTGGCGATACCATCGTTACCGGGGGAATGAGCAGTATTTTTCCCGAAGGTGTTCCCGTGGGCACCATTCGCAAATTCGACCTCAACAGCTCGAACAGCTTTTACAGCATCGACGTGGCCCTTTTCAACGACATGACCAACATCAAGAACGTGTATATCGTGAACAACGAATTCCGGGATGAGATACAGGAATTGGAAAACAAGACCTCCGAGCCATGATCAGTAATTCGTACTTTTTAAATGTGGTGCGGTTCATACTGCTTGTACTGGTGCAGGTGCTTGTATTCAACAGGCTGAACCTTTTCGGCTTCATCAATCCCATGGTGTACATTCTCTTTCTGTATTGGTACCCCATCAAGGAGAATAGGGCTGCCTTTATTTTTCAAGCGTTCTTGTTGGGCTTTGCCATTGACTTTTTCTCCGATAGTATGGCCATACATGCGGCATCGGCCATTACCATAGCCTATATGAGACCCGCCATCATGCGTTTTGTCTTCGGGGTAAACTTTGAATTTCAAAGTTTTAAGTTAAGTAACACCACCCGCATACAACAAATTACATTTTTGACGTTATTGATTATAGTACACCATTTGGTCTTCTTTTCGCTGGAAATTTTTAGTTTGGCCAATTTCCTCTTAATTTTGCAAAAAGTGCTGGCCACCGGTGCCGCTACCCTCGTACTTTGTTTGCTCTTCGGCTCGCTCTTTAGTGTACGAAAAGAGTAGAAAAACCCAAAGGTACGCGGCCTAAAGTTCAATATCGTTAGGTTGATTGCGTCAACAGCCCCATCATCGCGTACAGGGCCAGTTTTTTGAACATTCAAGTTTGAACCCATTGCATAAAACAAGCTCCTAGTTGAAAAAGATACTTCTATCGTCCATCATCGTTATTATCGGTATCACATTTATCGGCAGGCTCTCGTATTTGCAAATATTCAGTTTTTCGCCGGACCAAGTGCTCGAGGATCCGGCCATTAAGCGTGTTTACGATTATCCCGAACGCGGCTATATCTATGATCGCAACGATAAGCTTCTAGTAGGCAATGACCCCGCCTACGATGTGATGGTTATCCCAAGGGAAGTACGACAGCTCGATACCTTGGAATTCTGTGGACTGTTGGGGATAGATAAGGACAAATTCAACAAAGAACTTCGTAAGGCCCGAATTTATTCCCCTAGGCTTCCTTCCGTGTTTGTACCACAACTTTCAAAACAGGATTACGCCAGGCTGCAGGAAAAAATGAGGCATTACGAGGGTTTTTACATCCAGAAACGCTCCCTTCGTTATTATGATACCAATGCCGCCGCCAACGTGCTCGGTTACATCAGCGAGGTGAACCAGCGCGACCTGGCCAAAAACCCATATTACGTGCAGGGCGAGCTGACCGGGCGGACCGGAGTGGAAAAGCAATACGAAGATATTTTACGGGGAAGGAAGGGGGTACAGTACATTCAGAAGGACCGCTACAACCGCGATATCGGCAAGTACAAAGATGGTATTTTGGATACCGTGCCCGAACAGGGACTGGAAATAAACATTACCATAGACAAGACCCTACAGGAATACGGCGAACGGCTGATGGTAGGCAAGCATGGGGGCATTGTAGCCTTGGAGCCTGGAAGTGGCGAAATACTTTCAATGATATCCGGACCCACCTATGACCCGGCGCTATTGGTCGGTAGGGAGCGATCAAAAAATTACAGCAAGCTGCATTACGATAGTATTTCCCGGCCGACATGGGACCGCTCTATATTGGCGGAACCTTCCCCGGGATCCCCTTTTAAGGTCATGAATGCCCTGGTAGGACTGCAAGAAGGGGTAATTTCGCCCAGCACCACAGTGAAATGCCACAACGGTTTCTACGTCGGAAGGAAAAAAAGGGGATGCCATTGTGGAGGCGGGATCCGCAACCTGAACAACGGCATTTATAAATCGTGCAATGCCTATTTTGCCAACGCCTTCCGAAAAATCTATGAAAAATACGAGACTACGGACGAGGGAATGGATGTGTGGGAAAAACACATGAAGAGTTTCGGACTTGGGGAATATCTGGGATACGACCTTCCCACGGGAAGAAAGGGACGGATACCCAGCAAGGAATACTACGATAAATGGTACGGCGACAACCGCTGGGCGTCATCGTACATCATCTCCAATTCCATCGGCCAGGGCGAGGTAGCCGTGACCCCGATACAATTGGCCAACATGACGGCCGCCATTGCCAATCGCGGGTTTTATTACACGCCACATATCCTTAAAAAAGTTGACGACAAGGATATCAGCATTCCCGATTTCGTAGAACCTAAGTACACCACCATAGATAAGAGACACTTTGAGCCCGTGATTCAGGGCATGGCCGATGTGTACAATGAAGGAACGGCCAAATGGTTACAGATTCCCGGTATCGAAATTGCCGGGAAAACAGGTACCGTAGAGAATTTCACCAAAATTGACAGTGTGCGCGTTCAATTGACCGATCACTCCATTTTTGTAGCCTTCGCCCCCGTTGAGAAACCAGAAATCGCTATCGCGGTGTACATCGAAAACGGATACTACGGCTCCCGATACGCCGGCCATATCGCATCTTTGATGATCGAAAAGTACCTCAAGGGGGAAATCACCCGCACCGATCTCGAAAAACGGATGCTCGAGCGGACCTTGGAACATGAATACGCAAAACCCTATAGCGGCGAGGAGTTTAAGATCAACGAGTACGACTGGAGCCAGCATGCTAAAAAATTTAAAGAGGACGAATCCTCAAGATAAACCATTATGTTCGGCAAAAGTGTCCTCAGGCGCATCGATTGGCTTACCGTACTTTTTTACTTGATGCTGGTCGCCATCGGATGGGTAAACATCTACTCAAGCACCTTTTCCGAGAGCCACGCCTCGATTTTTGATTTCGGTACCTTTCACGGCAAGCAGTTGTTCTTCATTGGTGCCAGCTTAGCGTCCATAGTTATCTTACTTGCTGTGGAGGCCAGTTTTTACGAGCGCTTTTCAAGTGTTTTCTACATCGTTTCGATGTTATCTTTAATCGGACTTTATTTTTTTGGAACAACCATTTCCGGTGCCACGTCATGGTACAACCTCGGATTTTTCAACCTACAACCGGCAGAGTTTGCCAAAGTGGCCACGGCCCTAGCCCTGGCCAAATATTTGAGCGATATACAGACCGATATCAAACATACCAAAGATCAGCTCTTTGCCTTTTTGATTATCTTGATTCCCACGCTCTTGATTGTACCACAGCCCGATCCAGGCAGTGCCCTGGTCTTTTTTGCACTCTCTTTCGTCATTTTCCGTGAGGGCTTACCGGTCTATTACTTGGGTATCGCCCTTTTTGCCGTTTTGATATTTGTTACTACCTTGATGTTCGGTACCATTTGGATCGCCATTGCCCTATCTCTGCTCATCGTCATATTTATGTTGGCAAAAAAGAGACGGTTCAAGGTGCCTCTCATTCCTCTGGCCGCAGCCTTTATCGGCACCATCCTCTTTTCACTGTCGGTGGATTTTGTGTTTGAAAATGTTTTTGAACAGCGCCATCGCGATCGGTTCTCGCTTTGGCTGGACCTGGAAACGGATTCCTCTAAATTGTCGGAAATCCAGCAAACCATCGGCTACAATTCCTACCAGTCGGAGAAAGCCATAGAATCGGGCGGGTTTTTCGGCAAAGGATTTTTGGAGGGAACCCGTACTAAAGGTAATTTCGTTCCCGAACAACATTCCGATTATATTTTTACCACGGTGGGCGAAGAATGGGGCTTTATCGGAACGGTTACCGTAGTGCTGCTTTTTACCCTGATGCTCTTAAGGCTTATCTATCTGGCGGAACGACAGAAGAACGATTTCAGCCGCATGTACGGATACGGGGTCATCTCGATTCTGCTCGTACATTATTTTATCAATATCGGGATGGTCATCGGCATTCTTCCCACCATCGGCATACCCCTCCCCTTCTTCAGCTACGGCGGATCGGGGATGCTCTTTTTCACCATGCTACTGTTCATTTTTGTGAAGCTGGATGCCAATAGGCTGAAAGAAGGAATCTAATAAGGGTAAAGGGCAGAAATTAGGGCAGGACGATCAGGTCGGCGATCTGGGACCTGGAGCAATTGGGCCACGGGCACGGATTCGCACCCAAGAATTCCCTAAAACTTCCAGGCGTCGGCCCTTATGTTTCGCTCCAGATCCGTTTCGACATCATCGGTAAGCGCTTTGAAAAAGTCGATCTCCGTGCGTTTTTCGACTTCATCGACGGTCACCATAAAATGGCTTAGCGGCCGGGAACTTTCCCTTCCCGGTAAAAGAAAGGCCAATACCTCCGGCTCGTCGGGATTTCCCCGGGCGATGACCTTGTAGTAAAACTTGGGCACATCGACCCCCTCTTCCCCGATTTCTTTCAGGCCGGGCTCCAGTACTCCCCCCGTGACGATAAAGAGCTCGCCGTAGCGTCGGGCCCAAGCGCGTATTTGCAGTTCGAGCCGGTTCCAAACGCCCGCGTTGAAATCACGGTCTTGGGGACTTATATTACTGGTATAAAAAGTCTCGTTGTACGCCTGTTCCGAAAAGCGGCGGTCGCCAGCGGGGCAAAGATGGCCCCTGTCATAGCCCGACCCCTTGTAGTTCCGCCAGTCCGCCGACTTGGTCTTGACCTTCGGGTCTTCGATAAAAAAGGGACGCTCACGGTCGTCTTGGGTCAAATGGCTTTTCTTGAGCAGGTATGCTACCCATTCCGCCTGCTCGTAGGGTTCATTATAGGAAAGGGTGTAATAACTATGTTCGACTACGGCACCAGTGGTGGATTTGGGCATCCAAGTAGGGGGAATTTCCGTTTTGAGTCCCCCGCCCTCCGGATCGGAGTAGGTATCCTGTGTATAAAAATTTTCGAACAGCCAAAAGCCAACGATACAGAGGGCGATTAAAATAGAGTATATGGTTTTCCGCCTCATAATTGGCATCGAGTAGCAAACATGAGCATAAATTTTCACGTAAATATAAGATTAGATCTGATAGGATAAGCAACTAATTTTCTATCTTGACACCACTAAAATGGACAATATTATGCTTACTTGGAAAGACATTATAAAATTCAGCACCAAAGGAAATCCAGAACCCGACCGCAGGGTCGAAAAGTCTGAGGCGGAATGGCGGGAGGTCTTAACGCCCGAACAGTTCCAAATTACCCGGAAAAAGGGTACGGAACCCGCCCATTCGGGAGCCTACTGTGAGGCGCACGAGGCCGGAAGGTACAACTGTGTCTGTTGCGGCACCCCTTTGTTCGACTCCACCATCAAATTCGAATCCGGCACCGGGTGGCCCAGTTTCCACCAACCTGTTAAGGAAAATGCGGTCAAGTACGAAAAAGATACCTCTTTCGGAATGGTTCGGGTCGAGGCCCTCTGCAATACTTGCGATGCCCATTTGGGCCACGTTTTTCCGGACGGTCCAGAACCTAGTGGACTCCGCTATTGTATGAACTCGGCATCCCTGAAGTTACAGGAGAATAAAGTGGAGAGCGAGCCTCGGGCATAATTTTTTATTTTACCTATGAAAAACGTACATCGGATATACGATTTTCATGGCAAAAAAAGTTTCAAAATCCTTCATTGACAAGAGGCGGAATGCGACGGTGCAATAGTACTTTGCTCCTGTCAAAATCGACAATATTCCGAAAACAATAGCTCAATGAAAAACAAGGGTTATCAGCCAATATTCTCCCGAAAAAACCATGGATCGGGTCGAGCGCCTTCTTAAAGCAAAGGGCTTTCATGTATTCACCAAAGTGGATCATGGTGAGGGTGCCATGGCAGTTTTTTGATTTCAATTCAAATCATTCTTGCGCTTCTCTTCGATTTAACTTTAGTCGCTTTGCTTTCTGAATCGAGGAAACCCTTCCGCCTGAAGGCAAGCTATTCGAACCCACTGTTTTTTTCGGTTCGGTTTTCTTTTTTGGATTAGTTATTTATTACTTTTATCTTCAGACACCGCTAAAGCTTCCCCGTTGGAGGAACGGCCACTGGCCCCCTCGGAAGTTTTGGCGGTTTTTTTAGGGTTTAAATAGTAATCCTTCAATTGGTCTGCCTCCGAAGAGCGAGAGGAAGGCACCATACGATGATGCCCGTTCCAAGATGTGGCGTTGTGAATTGCTTTCAGAAACCTTGATTTTAGGACTTTTCACAGGCAAAAATCGATTCAGCGCGAATATTTCGGAGAAACATACACCCTCGCGTATACCGACAACTCGTCGCACCATGGGCTGGAATCTCGGGTACTGCTGGATAAAGCTTGGGAATGGTTCGGGGAATACTTGATTTGGGAAGATTTAAACCGATCCGATGAACAATAAAGCGAAAATCAACAGTATCACGGACACCTTCGGCATGAAATCCGAAGTTGCGGCCAAGGACATGAACGTGACTCTTCCCACTTTTTGGAAAAAGAACAGCGAAAGTGCCAAAGCCCATCAATTCACGAAGCAAAACCATGACGACCTTGTCACCTACATCAAGAGCGCCGCCGATAAACTTGAAAAGCTGCTATGAAAAGACCTTAAAAAAATCTCTAACTAAAAACGCACAATTGTGAAAAAACAGGCAATTTATCTCATCGCATTGGTCGTAATCGCAATCATCGCCGCATGCTCGGCCGACCCTATGGAGTTCCAAGAATCAATTTCCCACGGCGACCTTGACCCCCGCCCCCAGGTCGACACCCTCCAGCCCGAAACCCCATCGGATACCACCGCGGTGTCACAACCCGATACAACGGTCATCGAAACCCCCGCCGAAATCGAATACGGCACCTTCAGTTACCGGGGCCAGATTCCCGACGGAACTTCCAAAGTCCCGACGTGTAAGAAATCAGACCCCAAATCCGTTGCTTTCATTCTAACCGGTCCGTACGGTGAGAATGTGAAGAAAGAAAGCCCCGTATCGCAAGTTAACGGTATGTGGCAGTCCGAACCGGACTCCCTCCCCGAGGGCAATTACGTTCTTACCGACAGCTACTTGATGTCGGGCAACGATACGCTTTATGCCCTTCCGAAGGAAACAGACATAGATTTTTTAGGATTCGCTGACACCATTTTGCCCATTGATATCACAATAAAGAAAAACGATCCACAAAGTATTACCGGTACCGCTCTTTGCTATAATCCTCCAAAAGTAACGGTAGAAGGCGAAGCCCTGAGCTCCCTTGAGACCGATCAAATCGGACAGCTCAACGTCGTCATCAGCAGGGGCGCACATGGAGATGCTGATTGCGTAGAGATCTTGACCGTCGATATGTTCAGAAACGGGAGCCCTGATCCGGTTCGTATATACCGTAAAGAAAGTGAATCAACCGACAAGACCCTACGCGGATATCATACCGTGCCTTACACCAGAAAAATGGACAGTATTCACGTTAGAACGTGGACCAATTGGTACAACGAACAGAACCAGTACGAAGAGCGTCTTCTCGAATCCCAGACATTTACTCCTGAAAATCTTCCTATTGAGGCCCTATCCGAATCTATTAATTTCCTATTCACCTGTAATTGATAGAATCTCGTCGAAACACATAAAAGCCCGTCAGTTTTCTAACGGGCTTTTTGCTGTCCTTTTTTATCGGTCTTGAAACCGCCATTTTGCATAAAATTCAAAAGGCGACATGGCCGATAAAACGATTACCAGACGGTTAAAAATTTTCGTGAAACGGCGAAGAGGTCGACTCCGCCATCACCAACCTTCGAAAGAACCTGGCCAAGTTCCGCACCCTCGCCAACCGCCAGATCGAGGGTACCGACAAATTCCGCGAGTACAATGAAGAGGTCGCCAAGCTCGAGACCGGGTACAAACAGGCCCGAGAGGCGCAGAAGACCTTCCGCGAAGATGTAAAGCTGACCGCCGCCGGGGTCTCCGACTCCGAACGTGCGTTATTGGACTTTACCGGTAGCTTCCAGACCATGCTCGATGGCTACCGCAACGGCGATATCCTTCAGGTTAAGGAAGCTTTCAACGGTATCAAGGGCGCTACCAAGGCCGCGTTGGCATTTATCGCCACCCCCATCGGTGTCGCAATCGCCGCCTTGGTCGGCATCGGTGCCGCCGCAAAACAATGGTTCGACTACAATTCGCAGATCGTCGAGGCCCTGCGCCTTACCCAACAGATTACGGGGCTTACCGATCAGGCGGCCGATTAGGCGCGCATACGGGACGAGGCACTTGCCAAGACTTTCGACGTTGATTTCAAGGAAATGCTGACATCGGCCCGGACGCTCGCCCAGCAGTTCGGCATTTCCTTCACCGAAGACTTCGACGTTCTCGAAGACCAACTCGTAAGGGGGCAGAAGAACAACAACGAGTTCTTTGACAATATCTCCGAATACCCCGTGTTCTTCAGTTGTGAATTGCTTTCAGAAACCCTAATTTGTCTGCCTCCGACGAGCGATCAAAGGGAGCGAGAGGAAGGCACTCTTCGATTGCGGTCATCTTTAGTGGAACCAGTTATGAATTGCTTTCAGAAATCCTAATTTATCTGCCTCCGACGAGCGATCAAAGGGAGCGAGAGGAAGGCACTCTTCGATTACGGTCATCTTTAGTGGAACCAGTTGTGAATTGCTTTCAGAAACCCTAATTTTAGGACTATTCACAGGGATAGGGAATCACGGAGCTATGGGGACTATGTTGTGAATTGCTTTCAGAAACCCTAATTTTAGGACTATTCACAGGAAACGATTTAATGGCAATCTTTAACAAATAGTTGTGAATTGCTTTCAGAAACCCTAATTTTAGGACTATTCACAGGAAACAGCAACAAATTAAAACTCGGAAATTAGTTGTGAATTGCTTTCAGAAACCCTAATTTTAGGACTATTCACAGGTTTTGAAGAGTATTCAGATTAAGGACGAAGGTTGTGAATTGCTTTCAGAAACCCTAATTTTAGGACTATTCACAGGCCAAGGCGTTAGAGGAAAACATCGATAGCAGTTGTGAATTGCTTTCAGAAACCCTAATTTTAGGACTATTCACAGGGTCTCGAACTTCATCCGCGAGGCGATAAAGTTGTGAATTGCTTTCAGAAACCCTAATTTTAGGACTATTCACAGGGCCTAATGCAAAAAGTTATGGAGACATCAGTTGTGAATTGCTTTCAGAAACCCTAATTTTAGGACTATTCACAGGAAGATGGGTATACCACACAACTACGAACCGGTTGTGAATTGCTTTCAGAAACCCTAATTTTAGGACTATTCACAGGAAACCGGAAATTATTAAGGCGCCGGCAAGTGTTGTGAATTGCTTTCAGAAACCCTAATTTTAGGACTATTCACAGGGATTTTCTTTTACCATAGACATGAAGCGAGGTTGTGAATTGCTTTCAGAAACCCTAATTTTAGGACTATTCACAGGAAAGTGGCCGAACTTGCATTTGATGCTGGGGTTGTGAATTGCTTTCAGAAACCCTAATTTTAGGACTATTCACAGGGGTTTTCATGTTATTCAACAAAGAGGTATGGTTGTGAATTGCTTTCAGAAACCCTAATTTTAGGACTATTCACAGGATTCTACGGTAACCTCACATCACTTTCGCTGTTGTGAATTGCTTTCAGAAACCCTAATTTTAGGACTATTCACAGGTGTAGAATTATAGGTTCTACAACAAACATAGTTGTGAATTGCTTTCAGAAACCCTAATTTTAGGACTATTCACAGGTTCTTGGGTTGTTATTGTCCCAGATTAAAAGTTGTGAATTGCTTTCAGAAACCCTAATTTTAGGACTATTCACAGGCTGTTTAGGATTATCTCGCCTTCGTTTAGTGTTGTGAATTGCTTTCAGAAACCCTAATTTTAGGACTATTCACAGGGTTTTCATTCTCGAAAAATTCCCCCGAATAGTTGTGAATTGCTTTCAGAAACCCTAATTTTAGGACTATTCACAGGAATGGGATAACTCGGAGCAAATCGCGTTTTGTTGTGAATTGCTTTCAGAAACCCTAATTTTAGGACTATTCACAGGCACGCTGTTAAGAGGGTGGGCAATCCCGCTGTTGTGAATTGCTTTCAGAAACCCTAATTTTAGGACTATTCACAGGAATCATTTGTTTTACGCTCTTTGTTTTTTTGTTGTGAATTGCTTTCAGAAACCCTAATTTTAGGACTATTCACAGGACTATCGCCCATGTTCCATATGTACTCGCTGTTGTGAATTGCTTTCAGAAACCCTAATTTTAGGACTATTCACAGGATACGCTTTCGGTTCTCTCTGGCCGTTTTCGTTGTGAATTGCTTTCAGAAACCCTAATTTTAGGACTATTCACAGGTTAAGTCGGTGCGCTAAGGACGGCAATGGGTTGTGAATTGCTTTCAGAAACCCTAATTTTAGGACTATTCACAGGTAAATTAAAATTATGTCTTTAGATTTTACAGTTGTGAATTGCTTTCAGAAACCCTAATTTTAGGACTATTCACAGGTGCGAACCTTGTGCAATAAATACTGTGAAGTTGTGAATTGCTTTCAGAAACCCTAATTTTAGGACTATTCACAGGAATGGGGCTTTATCGAATTCATAGAAAGAAGTTGTGAATTGCTTTCAGAAACCCTAATTTTAGGACTATTCACAGGATGGGGTATAACCGCAAAGCAGTTCCCGCAGTTGTGAATTGCTTTCAGAAACCCTAATTTTAGGACTATTCACAGGAAAAAGCGGACAAGGCCGTCCGGGATTCCAGTTGTGAATTGCTTTCAGAAACCCTAATTTTAGGACTATTCACAGGCAAGCCATAAGCCTAAGTATGTTCCTTATCGTTGTGAATTGCTTTCAGAAACCCTAATTTTAGGACTATTCACAGGATACCCTCTCTAAAAGGCTGGTATCCTGTTTTTTACAGGGTTTGTCACAATTAAAAATAATCGTTCTAAACTGGACAAAATAATACGAAAATATCATTTTTGTTTTTCTGAACTTGACCATTCTATGCCGATTTGATAAGCCAATGTCGCAACGGACTGCGAATAAAATGAGTATTAAAAGAGCTCCAACTGTTGGCTCGGGGCTTCGGGCTCTATCTCTTTTTGACCATGAAATAGCTCTATCATCCCGAACTGTTTGTCCGTAATTTGCATAATACAAACCTTGCCTTTTTTGGGCAGGTTCATTTTAGTACGCTTGATGTGTACGTCGGCATTTTCACGACTGGCACAAAAGCGCAAATAGATACTGAACTGAAACATATTGAATCCATCATCCAGCAAATTTTTACGAAATCTGGCGGCCGCCTTACGATCTTTCCTGGTTTCGGTCGGTAGATCAAAAAGTACGAGTACCCACATGCTTCGGTATTGGTTTAAGCGTGAAAAACGGTCGGTTGGCATATCATTTGTACGAGCGAGAGCAGTCGATAACATTTCAAAACGGTGATAGAATGACCTCTCGACTGCGCTCGAGGTGACATAAATCTTTTATTCAAACTCCGGATATAAAATTTTACGGCTACTCCCTAAAAAACAATCGTACAAACTGCTGGTCGTTCGACTCATAGCAATCATCAACGGACTCCATTTTCCATCAATAAAAACGTCCATGGCCGGTATGGTCAGCAATTGGGCTTTAATATTCTGATTCAGTTCGTCGATTTCCGGTTCGGTTTCCGAAATTTCATACACCATCGCATCAACATAGGGTCGATAGGCCTCCATGATGTCATCGGCCAAGCAAAAGGGGTTGTATTTGTTCCGGTGATAGATGCCGACCGTGGGCAGCATCCCGCTACTGATTAGTGCCCTTGCCGTAACAGCCCGCAAAACGGCATAACCATAATTGAGCAGGTTGTTTGGCGGAACTCCCTTTTGGTTTCGGCTAAAGCCTTCAATCGCATCGAAAAGATTCTGAAAATAATAGGCCGCGGCAATCGCTTCGTGATTGCCGGTATCGCCGCTTTTCACCTCTTTGGCCCAGCGTTTGAGTTTCAGCGCATTCTTTTCCCGTCGCAATAAATGATTGGCCTGGTTATGAATCTTCGCCTCGATCGTTTGCTGCCATAGGTTCTTTTTTAAAGGTTGGCTAGCGTTTAGCTGATGCCTTATCCGTTCGGTCTGCTCTGTGTGGCCTACCAACGGCTGCAACAATGAGCAAGGTAAATGTTGACTATCGCAAGTAATAACCGCCGTTTTGTTCTGCACCAACTTCCGCAATAGTCCATTTGTAATGGTAATCTGAGGGTCTTCCAGTACCACATAGCCTAAATCTTCGATTGGTATGGTCGCTTCCCTTTTGTCTTCCTCAGGGAAATTGACTACCAACTGCTCGTTTTTGGTGCTCAGATAAGCCGGATTACCAAAAAAGAGGGTACGCTTTATCATCCTATACGTTTTAGATTTCCTAAACGATCAACGGAAAGCTTCCAGCAAATATCCTTTATTTGGTTACCCTTAAAGCTCGCAGTTTTGTTATCGAAGCTACCAGATACTTTACCAGTTTTTGAGTTTCTCCTTAAATCAACTTCTTTTGGTGAGATAGCTATAGCGTGACTATTAGGTGTGAAATAACAAGTTCTTGAAAAATCATTCACTCGAAATATTCTATTTCTTTGTTCGAGGGCTAGATTTCTAAATTCTAATAAACCCGGATTATTAATTTCCTCATCTGTCGGCACATACACTAAATCTGATGGGGAAAGTGAGAATAAAAATTTACCCAGGTCTGGATTCGTAGGAGCTTCGGTTCGCTCTTCTTTTGGTAGCGCTGCAACCGCCTTTTGATGGGCGACCACCTCGTTCAACGGTACGGTTTCATAGTTCCGTCGTTCTTTTTTTTCATTCCAATAGATATTGAAGAAAAGATTGGTGCCGTCGTCCGCCTCCACAAATTTAGTATCATTGTTACCGGTATCGCCAAGGGGAAACTTCGAACCAACCTCATAGGTCCTCACCTTATAAATCGGTTGGTGTGGCTTTCCGTCATTCAACTTCTGGATGTTTTGGTTCAACTCATCGATTCCATCTGGACTAAAGGCCAAATCAAAACGTTCTTTTCCCTTTTCATCAATATAATTTCTCAAATGATTGTTCAGAATCTTTTGAATGCCGGTATCCGTAATGGATTCCAGTTTTTTACGGGTTGTTAAATCTTCCAACGCTATCCGGCCCGCAGTTGCGATTTTACCTTTTGGGGTATCCACTCCGTTAATCTTACCGAAATAAGTAGCTTTATGAAGTGATTTTCTTATAGCCCAGTTTTGACCTTTTTGGTCCACCTGAACCTTTTTTAGTTTCCCTTCAACTCTTTTCCATTTCCGATACTTATTGGTAGCTCGATTGATAACTCGTTTGTTCTGTTTAAAGCTAACGACGGTGGTTTCCAAAGCCTGTTTGGCATCCAATGTAAAACCGGACCACGGTTTGTGATAGCCTTTGGCAACGGTAATATTTCGTGTGCCTCCATTTCTCCGGTCTGATACGGTTTTTTTCTGTACTTCTCTCAATTTGGAGACAAGGCTGAAATTCTTCCTTTTGGTGTTCAAGGAGGTGACATAATTGGTATGGTCCTTCGTGGTACAGGCAATTACCAACGCATCCAAGGCGTGGTGTCTATGATCCAGCCGTTTTTTGGTAAAGCCTTTGGCCAGTTCATCAGGTACAGTATTGACCATATAGGTATTGCCGTGTCCGTCGGTGGTCTCAAATCGAAAGTCGCTGGAATCGGTCAGTTCGTTCATCCGCTCGAACCGCGGGGTCAGCAAATCGTTCCATACATCGTTTAGGCCCCAATCCTGTTTTAGCTCACTGGTAATCCTGCCCACTACCGGGACTAGGTTTTTAGAAGTTGCCTCCTGCTCTCCATCTACGCGAACGACATTGCTCAACAAACCTTTGATTACCTTGCTGATATAACGGCTGTCGTTCATTTGGCGGTTGATAAAACCTTCGGGAACATCTTCACTCAATAAAAATTCCAGCTTTTTCTTATTGTCTTTGAAATATGTCTTGCAATGGCTCTCATAATCTTCCTTGGAGAAAATTTTGACCTGCTTGCCGTTCAGGGAAAGTTCGGGGACAATGCTTCCTCCACGATCCTTGATGAATCTATAGGCGGTTTTGTTTCCTTTATATGGATAGGGATTGATGGCAGCTTCGCAGATCACCTTGTTACTCATTGAGTCATCGAAATGACGAGAACGCGGAATGACGTGCTCTACCTCATAATCGGGTGTAAACAATTTGCTTAAGGGGATGGGTTCGCCGGTATAGGGAGACAAGTATCCTTGCTGCAACCAAAGTTTATAGCGATTGATTTCGGATTTGGATGGGGAAACCTTGGCTCGAATTGTTTCAATCTCTTCCAGATCTACATCATTGTACTTTTCTGGGGATTGGGCATAGACCCCTTCTTCGTAAAGTTTTAGAATTTCTTGATGTCCTTTGGAATAAGGCCGAACGCTTCCTTGAATATCGCTGTCATCCATCAATTCCTGTAAGATGTTTTTGATGCGCTCGTTAGTATTCGTGTTTTGGTTGATAGATTCCGTAATTTTTTTACGTACATCGGCCGAGTTTTTCATCTCGCGGCCCAGCTCTACATGTATTTCGTCAAAAAAATCTTCCTTGCCATTTCCATAATGCTTCCAGATGTCACGTACGACCCGTAAGGTTTCGGTTACGACTTGTTCAACTACGGGATTCCGCAGGCTGTGTTGCCGGAAACTTTCCAAGTATTTTGAGATGTCCTTTGGATTTGTCCACCGAACAATTTCACTGACCTCCGCATGGCGACCATAGACCACGTAACTGGCTTGGTAGGTATTGAGTCCTTGATATGGATGTTCCGCTTTTGCAAAACTTTTTAGAAGTGGTTTTGGAATGTCATCGTCTGAAACCTTCTCAATCTGTTCGTGATCTCGACCAATGGCATCTAAGCGTTCCATAATTGAATCGATTCGCGATTTCGTCGGTTCGGGGATTTCGGCCTCTTTCCAATATTGCCCGCGACGCATCAACGGCAACAGTTTCTTTATCGCTTTTTCGGAATAGGAACCATACGCACTATCGAAGGGTTTCAATTTAATGAAGACTTCCATAAAAGCTTTGGAATCCAAGCCATTTTTCTTTCCAAAGGTTTCCAAAGCTTTTTCGTATTGTTTGCGGTCGCGAACGGAGTATATAATGTGCCAGAGTCTGAAGATAAAATCATCATTTAAAAAATCTGAAGGTTGTATGCCCTTGATTTTGGCCAAGCGTGTTTTAATTTCAGCCCTTAGTTCATTACAGGGATAGTTCTTGTCCTCTACGTAATTCCAACGGTATTCCTTCTCATTTAGTCCGAGATTTCTTAAAAGGATTTTTTGTCCTATTTCTTTACGTTGGTTCAAAAAATCGTACAAAGCCAGGTAGTCGTTTTCATCTTGTAAGAATGAGCGGGTAACATCATGATCCAATACGGGATTTCCATCTTCGATAGCTTCCCGTTGATAGATTCGAAGGTTATGGATGAACTGCCAAATGCGAAACTCTTGGTATAACGGGTGCGATTTTGAAATACATTTCAAGGCTTGATTTACCTTTTCGCCGTCTTTTAAATAGGTGCGACTTTCGAAAGGGCAATTGGAGATGGTTGATTTTTTACTTTTTAATGGTCTTTGATAGAAAAGTATGTCTTCTACGAAAAGGTATTTGAACCCCTTATCTGAAATGTTTGCTTTATGGGCCTCGTTGTGGCGGTATAGTTCATTGATGCTTTTGGTGTATAAGACTTTATTCTGTAACTCAGTGTGGTATTGCCGTTGAATATCCAAAATTTTATTAAGCTCCTTTTTGTAGAGCTTGCGGTCAATGGTTTTTATCAACTTACCTCGAATCTTTTGATCAGGTTTACGTAAAAGGGTGTCATAGATGTATTCTCCGATCATTTTACCGGAATCGGCGATATCATTTTCAGTTTTCTTTTTAATGGCAATCCAGTCTTTTTCCGAATCTACAGCACGGAAACTTCGTTTTATGTGACCTTCCTTATCTTTTTTTGGATTCCCTTTTCCGTCAAGTGTAGTAGTTACAATAAATTCCTTGTATTTACCTTCCCATTCATATAATGGTTCTTTGCTTTTACGACGGTACATCCAGTCATTATTGAGGTTGACGTTGTACCAGACTCCGTTTTTCGCCTCATCACTCTTTTCAACGCTCACTACTTTTAATCTATGGAACTCTTCTAACTTGTTCGCATCTCCATCCAAATTTTCATCCCGGGATTGATAATACCCTCTTTTCTGGTTAAAATTAAGCAGCACCCATGCCAATTCTTCCTTTGAAATCTTTTTAGATAATGCCTTTTTTCGTAAATAATACAAAGTCCAGTCATAAGGCATTTCTATATCCTGATCTACTGCCTTGAACTCATTCACCATTTCATTAAAAGCCTTCTGGAAAATGAAGTGGTACTTGCCATCATCGTCTTTCCTGTAGGCCAGTTTCGGTTCGGTTCCTTTTTTGAACTGCCCGAAACGTTTATCAAAATCGATATCCTCGGCGTAATGTTCCGGTAAAAAACCAAGAATGTTCAGAACGCGATGCAAACGTTCTCTACGTAGCTTGTTTCGTTGATAAAGGCGTCGCATGGATCGCGCAGCAGTTCGTTCGGCTGTTGCGGAAATGGATTGACCAGTACTGAAATCGCTCATTTGCTTGGCGTCCATTGGGATAATCCTGCTTCCCATACCAAGTATCTCACCTTCTTTTTTAACAAAATCATAGTTTGTAAGGGCCCATCCTATGGAATTTGTGCCCAAATCAAGTCCTAAAACTCGTTTCATTGGTAATGTTTTTTGGTTAGTTATTGGTTTGTTTTTAACTTTATATCCTGAAAGCAATTCACAATAAGGATTATTCCGTTGTGAAAACATTTAAAGCGGCCCGCACTTGTTGTGGGGTCGCTTTTTCATTTTTATACCAGTGTTCAAATCCTGAGGGTACGCTCAATAAGAAATTAATTGAGCACTCTAATATATAAAAAAATGTTAAATAGTCGAAGTCCTTCGTCTGTTATTTTTGACAGGGCAAAACCAAATATGGCGATGATTCTTGTAGTACGACAAATTGAGTATTAATCGGCCCGATAGAAATTGATTATCTTCGGTATCATGAAAGCAAACCTCATTACAACAACTAAGGGAAAACGCTCCGGCCAATCCTATATCCGCAATCTTCGCATTACGGTAGGTGACAATCTAGGGTATCTCGCTGCGGTATGGGCCAATAAGAAATCTTAGACGATTTCCCCGAATTGACCCAAGACGATATTCTTGTTGTCTTGGAGTACGCTTCCCAGCAGTTGAACCGTACAGGCCAAATCGTTACAACTCTTTTAGTTTTTTGTCTCCTTATCTTCTCATTTCCTCATCGCCCGCAACCGCTCTTGTACCTCCTCTAGGTTAAAGGCGTTCACATCCCATTTCTGGCCTTTTTCAAAGTCCACCCACTCCATAAATTCCCCGTGCTCTGGGTGTTTGGGATTGTTGATGGCCTTGACCATCTCGTAATATCCCCACATGCCGCCACAGTCTTCCATTGGGGTCCGTCCTTTTCCAGTAAGGCACACGGGACGTAGTATCTTATCGTCCGTAATCTCTATCAATTCAATGGTATGCTCCCAATCGTCTCCAAAATCATAGATATACGTTATCATCTGTTTCGGGGAATGGAAATACTGATTTAATTTGATCTTCGCACAATGATAGTATTCGCCATGGGGCCAGGTCTCGGAGTCGCTAAAAGGCTCTTGGTCGAAGTATTCGATTCCGAGGTCTTCCTGCAAGATTGGGGTACCGGTCCAACCGCCGGGAGAAAATTGGTGCAGGTGAGAGTTGTGCCATCCGAAGGTCTTTTGAATTACCCAGTGTAGTTCGAGAAAGGTAGCCGACTCGTGAATCTTTATCTTTCTCCAAATAGGAGGTTGTGAAGAACCTTTCAATTTTATTTTAAAAACATATGCCATAAGTAATGTACTCTACTCTTTACTGCCGTGGGACGATACCGGAAATACATGCTTCGTCTCTCCGCCGCCACTTCGGTACAACATCTGCCCTACCCTATCTATATGATTAGCTAACGCTTTATTCTTCAAGGTGTCATAGCCCAGAACATCGAAACGATAGGGCATTAAGGTGTCTTCATTTAGAATGCCGGCTACTTTCGTTACCGTATCAAAAGTGATTTTAGAGCCTTTGAGGGCGATATCGACATCGCTGCCCCTTCTCTGGTTTCCCATAGCACGACTGCCGAAGACGATGCCCTCTTCAATATCGGGAAACTGTTTTAAGGCCTTCTTTATTTCAACGATATCTTCTCTCCTTAGACCGAACTTCATAGTTCTGATTTTAGTTTTATCGACAGGTCCTCTAATAAACCATAGTACGAATTTCGAATCAACGCAACTACTTTATCCGCTATTTCCTCATCATAGGTATGCGAGGTCAGGTTCCTGTTTTTCAATGCTTCGAGCCAAGTATGGCCATCACTAATCAAATCGGACTCAAAAGCCATCTTAATGGTTTCCCGTGGAAAACGCAGCTCTGAAAACCCCTGTTCTTGCAAATAATCCTTCATCACCTTCCAAGACAGTTCAAAACTCATTTCAAAGAACTGGATCAATCCCGCTTTTTGAACGATGTCGGGCTTTTCAATGGCCAAGGCATCCTTCAAAAAATTCAATGACCTCTCGAAGTTTGAAAAGCGTTGCTTCCATCTAACATCATTTGCTTTCATAGTTTAAGGATAGACTATTAATTAACACCATTGTCTTTCTAAAAATAGCCAAAATTCAGACACCGACACTATTTCAATGATTTGGATCAATCTAAAGCTTGTCAACAAAAAACCCCGACAGCTGCGTGTCAGGGTTTTTCAAGTTTGCATGATATCTCCGTATCAGGTTTTATCCAGAGCTTTTCTAGACGACTGCCCAACACGGGACTTTAATCCTTGACCGCCAATTTGCCCTGCTCCAAACTGTTGTTCCTTAAATCTTGTAGCACGTTGACGGCTTCTTCGACATAGACGTCCTTGGCGAGATTCTTGTGCCAACGGTCGCGTTTTTCGCGTAATACCGAATCTTTGACAAAGAGGTCCTCTTCGTACTTGAGGGATTCAAAAGTCAACTTGGAATCGTACTCGTTGATGGTCTTAAAGTATTCGGACTTCTTCTTGGCCTTTTCCTCTTCCTTTTTATACGTTTCGTAATTCAAGGGAATTATCGTTTCATCTTGTTTCGATTTTAACCATTTGGCGTTTTCTTCGATCAGCTTGATCTGGGGGTTATCGGCCATCCTTCTTTCACTGTTGGCAACGGTACGGTCGTAGTCGATATAACCGTCCCAAGGGGTGTAGTTGGCGGCGGAAATCTTATCCCACTGCAGCGGATTGGCCTGGTCCCGCTCCCCCAGATCGATATAGCTGTACTTGTCCGGCACTACGACATCGCTCCTGACCCCTTCGAGCTGGGTCGAACCCCCGTTGATCCGATAGAATTTTTGGGTCGTTAGCTTTATGGCACCCAAATCGCCATGGTCGTTGCTGCGGACAATATTTTCCAAGGGAATAACATTTTGTACCGTTCCCTTTCCGAAAGTGTGCTGACTTCCGATAACGATTCCTCTTTTGTAGTCTTGCATGGCCGCTGCCAAAATTTCGCTGGCGGAAGCGGAGAGCTCGTTGACGAGTATCACAAGTGGACCGTCCCACTGGATGCGCTCGTCTTTATCGTCGTAAACATCCTTTCCTTTTCCGGAAGAGCGGACCTGTACTATGGGGCCGTCCTTAATGAACAGTCCGGCCATTTCGACCACTGTCTTCAAAGATCCACCGCCATTATCTCGCAAATCAAGAATAAGACCCTCGGCCCCTGCCTCCTTTAGGCGCTCTACTTCTTTGGCTACATCCGTGGCCGCATTGCGCTCGGTGTAATCATCAAAATCCACATAGAATTTGGGAAGGTTGATAAGTCCGAATTTCTGGTCCTCTTTAATGATACTGGCCGACTTGGCAAAAGATTCCTCCAGCTCGACCACGTCACGGGTCAGGGCGACGGTCTCCATGGAGCCATCGATTTTACGCACGGTCAGTTTCACTTCTGTGCCTTCGGGACCCTTGATCAATTTAATGGCATCGTCGAGGCGCATACCTACGATATTGATCGGCTCTTCGTCTTCTTGTCCGACTTTGAGTATTTCATCGCCAACTTCTAACTGACCGTCGCGCCACACGGGGCCTCCGGATATGATATCCACTATTTTGGCACCGCCCGGTTTTTTCTGCAATCGCGCGCCAATCCCCTCGAATTTGCCCGACATGCTCATATCGAACTTCTCTTTATCCTCCGGCGCAAAATAATAGGTATGCGGATCGAATTCGTCCACTAGGGTATTGATGTACTGTACGAACCAATCTTTGCGTTCGAGATCGCCTACAAAATCGAAAAATTCATCCAATGTCTTTCTAGTCGATTTCCGGGCAGAGACTTCCGCTTCTTCCGGGGTCATCGGTTCTTCGGGCTCTTCTACACCTTCTTTGACGACTTTCTCTACGACATCGTCGTTTTTAAGCGATTTCTCGGTTTCGTCTTCTTTCCCGACCTGCCTCACTTTGGCATCATAGGTACCCAGAGTGGCGTATTTCAACTGCTGTCTCCAACGCTCCTTCAGGTCCTCCTTGGAGGCCGCAAAGGGTAAATTCTCATAATCGATATCGATGCTTTCCTTGGCACTGTAATCGAAGGGGGTGTCAAGTACTTCCTTATAGATATCCCTTGCCTCGCTCATCCTCGTCATCAACCGATCGTAAACCAAATTGAAGAAGCTTATATCGGTATTTTTTATTTGATCGTCGAGCTGATACTTGAACTGTTCGAATTCCTTGATATCCTCCGCCAGGAAATACCGCTTGGTGGGATCGATGACATCGATAAAATCCTCGAATAAACCTACGGAGAAGTCGTCGTCGATATCCTTGGGCTCATAATGGCCTTTTTCGAGCACGTAGGTAATCAGATCCAACAATAATTTATCCTTGTCGTCATTTTCAAAAGACTTGTTGGTAAAGCTGCAGGAGGCAACGGAGATGAGCATTACAACAAGTACATAGGCTAAATTCCTTTTCATCAATTTTATTTTTTATTTTTTATTACAAAACCAACACGGTAACCTAATCGATGCTAGCCATACTATATACAAACCTCTAAGGTACAGAAAAAACCATGCCACCCCTTGACCGTGGCATTAATTTTTTGTTAAACGGACCTGCGGTTCCCATTGATTATAGGGACAATTGGATATGGAATTTTCTTTTGCCGACTAGTTCTTTTGTAAAACGTACTTTTGCGCTATAAATTATAAACAATGGCGAAACCTTTGATATTGGTAACCAACGATGACGGCATAACCGCACCGGGTTTGCGACACCTGATCCGTTACCTGAAAGACTTCGGTGATATTGTAGTAGTGGCACCCGATAGCCCGCAATCGGGCAAGGGGCATGCGATCACGGTCGACGACACGCTGTTTCTGAACCAAATGTCCGTCGATGAGGGCGCCCAAAAGGAATATAGCTGCAGTGGTACCCCGGCCGATTGTGTCAAACTCGCCATGCGCGAATTGTTGGATAGAAAACCTGATCTCTGTGTCAGCGGAATCAACCACGGTTCGAACGCCTCTATCAACGTCATCTATTCCGGAACCATGAGTGCGGCCATAGAAGCAGGTATCGAAGGCATACCCGCAATAGGCTTCTCCCTTTGCGACCATGCCTGGGGAGCGGATTTTAAACCTGCGGAAGCCGCCATCAAGAGAATTGTAGCCGAATCACTGGAGAAAGGCATTCCCAACGGGGTGATATTGAACGTCAACATCCCAAATGTTTCGGAAACGGAATTAAAGGGCATCAAGGTCTGCCGCCAGGCCCGTGCCAATTGGCGCGAGAAATTCGACAAACGCCAGAGTCCCTCTGGAAAGGATTACTACTGGCTTACGGGAGAATTTGAGCTTTTAGACAATGGCGAGGATACCGATGAGTGGGCCCTGGCCAAAAACTATATCTCGGTTGTACCGACCCAATTCGACCTGACCGCGTACCATGCCGTTCAACAGCTGAACGAATGGGAGCTTTAAGAACAGGGCAGAACGCGTTTGCACGGGAGAAAGGATTAAAACCGTAACTTTCGGAGACAACGACAGTGCGGGCAATCAAATGATTTTAATGCTCCGCCGAATTATCCAATAGTTAAAGAAATAAGCCGGTAAGACCGAAGGCGTAAGACTCTTGGATTTTACATGGAATAAGCTACCTGATCAAGAATTTTAAGTCCTTCGTCCCAAGTCTTAAAGTCCTATTTCGGGTCTAGGTCTCCAAACGGATAAGCATAATAATTTTTATGGATGTAAAAAAAGAACTTCTGATCGGCTTCTTAGTAGGTATCATTGCAAACAGTATCGGAACCCTGCTGTACATTTTATTGTTCTCGGACTTTGGCATTGTAGAGACGTTCGAGGCCGCTATAAAACAAGGATATATCGGTAGCCTCCTGGCCCTTGGTGCCATCTTGAACCTTATCGCCTTTTTCGGATTTTTAAAGATAAGGCGGGACCAACGGGCAAAAGGAGTGCTCATCGCCACGATTTTAACGGCGCTGGTGATTTTGTACTACAAGGTTTTTTAAATGTCGAACACAAATACAGGTACAAGGGCAAAAAATCTCACCTATGGAAAAAAGATTCGCTTTAGAAGATAGACCAGTCAAAGTTGCAGCAGATGCAGCCTTGTTCAGTCAAAAAATCCCTAAAAACAGCTATCTTCCTTTGAATATGCTGTTCTACGTGAACTTGAACTTGACATGAAGTACTATATCATATCCGGGGAAGCGTCGGGCGACCTGCACGGTTCGAACCTCATCAAGGCCCTAAGGGCCAAGGACGCGGATGCCGATATCCGCTGCTGGGGCGGGGACCTGATGGAGCAAGCCGGCGCCGCCTTGGCCAAACACTACCGGGAGATGGCCTTTATGGGGTTTTTTGAAGTGCTGCTCAACCTTCGGAAGATTTCGAAAAACATCAACTACTGCAAGCGGGATATTAGCGAATACCATCCCGACGTCATTGTTTTCATCGACTTTTCAGGCTTTAACCTGCGCATCGCCAAATGGGCCAAAGAAAAGGGTTTTACGACCAATTACTATATCTCTCCTCAGATTTGGGCCTCCCGTGAAAGCCGTATCAAGGATATCAAACGCGATATCGATGCTATGTACGTCATCCTTCCTTTTGAAAAGGAGTTTTATGAAGGGAAGCACGATTTTCCCGTGCATTTTGTGGGACATCCCTTGATCGATGCGATTGGAGACCGAAAGCCGGTGAATTCCGATCGTTTCCGAAAGAAGCATCAACTCCATCCCCAAAAACCCATCATAGCCCTTTTGCCGGGCAGCCGTAAGCAAGAAGTGCAGAAAATGCTGGATATCATGCTTTCGATCATCGGCGATTTCACCAATTATGAGTTCGTGATCGGAGGGGCCCCGAGCCTGGATCGTGAATTCTACCAGGCATTTTTATCCGACCCCAACGTCAGTTTTGTACATAACAAAACCTATGACCTGTTGAGCGTATCGCATGCCGCATTGGTGACTAGTGGAACGGCCACCTTGGAAACCGCCATTTTTAAGGTTCCGCAAGTAGTGTGCTACCGGGCGAACTGGCTGTCGTACCAAATCGCCAAACGTATCGTAACGCTGGATTATATTTCGTTGGTCAACCTCATCATGGACGAAGAGGTGGTCACCGAACTGATCCAAAATGAGCTCACTGCGAACAATCTTGAAATAGCCCTGTTTAAAATTCTCGATGGTCCGGCCCGTCAGGCCCAGCTCAAAGCCTACGATGAGCTGGAACAAAAACTAGGGGGATCCGGGGCCAGCGAGAAAACGGCGGAGCTTATTTACAACAGTGCCCATAATACCAGATAGCCCGGCAGCCCTTGCGATAACACGCTCTGGGGATGCTAGACCATAAAGGGAATTTACACGGGTTTCAATAGTGCAAAAAAGGGGTAATAAAGTTTACAGTGACCGGGACGAACTTTATGTTGGTCCGTCTGTGGGCAGCTTTCCCTTCCAGCAGTAATCGATCAAGGGTCTTACGCCGAAAGCCAAGCCGTCACGCCTGTCCGAACCCAATCTCGATTAATTTGTTTAATTTTGATTTCCAAGAGCCCTAAGACATCTTGGATGCTGCGGATACTTTCCTACATACTACTGTTTTTCCTCCTGCTTTCCTGCGGGTCAAAAAAGAAAGCTACGTTTAACAAAACGCGAAAAGTGTCCGTCGCGGCCAAACCGGATACGCGACCGGCCAGGGGCACGACTGCTTCCCACAAAACTTCCGTTCCGAAACGTACGAAAGCCGATAACGTTATCGGGAGTGCCCTTCAGTTTTCGGGCGTTCGCTATAAATATGGCGGCATGACCAAGCGGGGCATGGATTGTTCGGGACTGCTATATGTGGCCTTCGGTGAAAACGATGTACCCCTGCCCCGAGTGTCGTACCAAATGGCGGAAAAAGGCAAACGGATACGGTTGGACGATGTCATGAAGGGCGACCTGTTGTTCTTCAAGACCAGCAAACGCGGAAAACGTATCAACCACGTCGGCATGGTCGTTTCTACCGAGAACAACGAAATCAAGTTCATACATTCCTCGACATCACGGGGCGTCATTGTCTCTTCACTTCGCGAAGGCTATTGGAACAGCGCCTTTGTTAGGGCCACCCGGGTGCTATAACCTGACGATCGGCACATCTTCAAACCCCGACACTTCAACGATTATTATCCCATTTTCGATTCCCCACATTTTCAATTCATTACCTTGTAACATCGCTACATCGATACATTACTTCGTTGAAACATTGAACCAAAATGAACCTGCTGCGATTCATTCCCATCAAATTGACCCTACTACTGGTCTTGGGAATTTTAGCGGGAAAATATTTCCGGCCGGAGGTCGCCCTCCCAGTTGTTTTGGTCATCTTTCTTTTAAGCTTTCTCGCATACCTGCTTTATCAGGATAAACGAGCTGCCTTGGGAAGCACGAAGCACGTGCTGACCTTCGGTATTCTGGTAGCCCTGACCACCATCACCATCGGGGTCATGGCCGTCTCGTTGACGGATTCCAACAACCGGCCGGGGCATTATTCGCATTTAAACAGTACCGGGAACCGACTTTGGCGGCTCAAAGTGGATAAAGTCCTTAAATCCACCTCCTTTTCAGACCGCTATATCGCCGAGGTTGTACGTTTAGAGAATAGAAAGGCTTCAGGAAAACTGTTGCTTAGCTTTTCCTTACATCCTACGCCCAACAAGTTGCGGGTAGATGACGAACTTCTGGTCTATGCCGACATTGACCCGATATCGCCGCCGGTGAATCCGCATCAGTTCGACTACCGAAAATATATGAGCGGTCTGGACGTTAGGGATCGCATGCGCCTGCAGGAGCACAATCATACGGTCTTGCCAGATTCCCGATCGACCGTGTACGGAATAGCCGCTTCTTTCCGTCAATACATCATCGACAAACTCAAGGAGGCCGACTTCGGAGAAGAGGAACTGGGCATCATTCAGGCCCTTCTGCTCGGGCAGCGCAACGATATTTCGCCAGAGACCTATGAGAACTACAAGAATGCCGGAGCGGTACATATGTTGGCGGTCTCTGGATTGCATATCGGTATCATCCTGCTGCTGTTGCGGTTCCTGCTACAACCTTTGGAGCGCCTGCCTTGGGGAAAACCGCTAAAATTGATGCTCATTGTCGCCCTGCTTTGGGGCTTTGCGTTCTTGGCGGGACTTTCACCATCCGTAGTACGGGCGGTGACCATGTTCTCGTTCGTGGCCTATGCCCTACACCTCAACCGGCCGGGCAACACGTTCAATGTGTTGGCCCTATCAATGTTCACTATACTCCTGGTCATCGATCCGATGCTCTTGTTTCAAGTTGGCTTTCAGATGAGCTATGCCGCTGTGTTTGCCATTGTCTGGTTATTTCCCCTACTGCAACGGCTGTGGAATCCGAAAAACAAAGTGTTACGTTACTTTTGGCAGTTACTTTCCGTGAGCCTTGCGGCCCAATTGGGAGTCTTGCCGATAAGCTTGTTCTATTTTCACCAGTTTCCGGGACTCTTCTTTATCTCGAACCTAGTTATCGTGCCGGCATTGGGACTCATTTTGGGAACGGGAATCCTTGTTATCTTCTTGGCCCTGTTAAACCGGCTGCCCGATGTTCTGGTTACCGTGTACGACTCCATGATCCGCTGGATGAACTCCCTCGTCGGCTGGGTGGCCCGGCAGGAGGACTTCGTATTCCGGGATATTGCCTTCGATATTGTACAGCTTCTATTGGCATACGCCATCCTCATTTTCGGAGTGTTTTTCCTTGCCAAACCGAACTTCAAAAAAGCAATTGCCCTTTTCCTGGCCATAATCGGGTTCCAGTTATGGCTTTTTAACGCTTCCTATCAGACCCGTCAAAAACAATCGCTGTTCGTTGCCCACCAAACAAAAAATTCCGGCCTTATACATCAATCCGGCGCACACGTATGGGCAATGACTAACAATGCACCAAGACTTGAACGCCTAATGAGGGATTATCGCATTGCCGAACGAACAATCTCGCTAACACGTGAATCCTTTAAAAATGCGTACCGGTTCCGTGGTAAAAAGCTATTGGTCATTGACAGTTTAGGAGTCTATCCGAAGGAAAACCTCCGGCCGGATTATGTGCTGCTGACCGGGTCACCTCGACTGAACCTGCAAAGACTGATCGATTCCCTGCGGCCGAAAAAGATAATAGCTGACGGCAGTAACTACCGCAGCTATATTGAACGCTGGAAACTGACTTGTTCGAGAAGAAAAATGCCATTTCATTATACCGGGGAAATGGGGGCGTTTTATTTTGAACGATAAATACGACCAGATTCTACGAATCCCACAACAATTGAAAGCCGGGGATAGGGTGGAAAAGGGACCTCAACAATCCTCAGAATTGAGTATCTTCTTCACAAAGGATGCATGGCAAGGTTACGTACATTTGCAAAGGGAGGGTAAGGAACCTCGAATTGGTCCGACCAAGAACTAGGCTTGATGATCTGCCAATTCGGGACCTTTATTGTCATCCTCCTTGATATCTGGATTGACCTCCGCCCCGTGGGTCAACCTCTTCAGGGGTTTTAACATCGCGATGACCAGCAGACCGAAAATCACACAGAAGATGGTGATCCCGGCGAAAATTTTAAGCTCGCCCGCCGCTGCGGCAGATTCCCCGATAAGACCGGCGACCTTGTTACCAAGCCCGGTTGCCGCAAAATATACGCCCATCATCAGGGCCCCATATCTGACCGGGGCCAGTTTCGTAATAAAGGATAGGGCTACGGGAGAAGCGCAAAGTTCCCCGGTCGTATGGAACAGATAGGCCAAGGCCAACCAGTACATTGCCGATTTCCCTAGGGCCTCGTACTGCATGGAGGCAAAAACCATGAATACGAATCCGAGACCCATAATAATGACCCCATTGGCCATTTTGAACAACGAGGAGGCCTCTTTTCCCCTGTGCTTCCACCACAGCCAAAAATTGGCGATCGGCACGGCCAGCACGATGATATAAAAGGGATTGAAGAACTGAAAGGCCGCCGCGGGTATCTCATATCCAAAAATAAAACGGTCCGTTCTATTCTCGGCGTACAAGTTCATCAAACCACCAGCCTGTTCGAAAGCACCCCAAAAAACAATTACGATAATAAAGGATAGCAGGAGTACCAAATACCTATCTTTTTCCACCTTCGACCGTAGTCCCTCGTAGATTGTTATCATCATACCCACCACCAGCGATAGAAACAAAAAGAACATTATGTAGGCGATTTTTTGGTCGTCGATAAAGAACCAAGCGACAAGTGTCGATACAACCGCTAGAATAATGGTAGCGATCATTGGGGTAGTCTTGGAAAACTGCTTTTTAAAAATCTCACCGATAGATACATTGTCGATATCGTCGGGCCTATACTCCGGTTTGTTGCCCACTTGGGTAAGGAACTTTTGTCCCGAGATATAGATGACCTGTCCGAGCACCATCCCGACCGCAGCAAGGCCAAAACCGGCATGCCATCCATAGATATCGGCAACCACGGCCACCGACAAGGCCGCTAAGGCCGCCCCTACGTTGATTCCGATGTAAAAAATGGAAAACCCCTTGTCCCGGCGTTCGTCACCCGGTTTGTAAAGCCCCCCTACCAAGGTCGATACGTTCGGTTTTAGAAGGCCTACCCCCAGGATAATCAAGATAAGCCCGGTATAAAATGCCCACATTTGCTCAATTGAAAGTACGCCGTGTCCCGCCACCAAGAGAAATCCGCCGTACATAACGGATTTCTTCTGACCAATTAATTTATCGGCGATGATACCTCCGGGAATGGAAGCCACATAAACCAGCATAGTGTACCAACCGTACAACGAAAGCGCTTCGGCATCTAACCAGCCCAAGCCTGGGTTGTCACCTACTGTCCTTGCCGTTAGGTACAACACCAATATCCCTCGCATACCGTAGTACGAGAACCGCTCCCACATTTCGGTCAAAAAGAGAACGTAAAGTCCTACCGGGTGTCCAAACAGTTCTTTCTCGTGGGCTGGTTTTGTCGTGGTCGCCATAATTTTTTTGGGGATTTTTTAAAGATTTTCGGTGATGAAGCGGCTCATTTTATTGAATAGGTGCACCCGTGTCATGCCACCATAAATCCCGTGGTTCTTATCGGGATAGATGGCCCAATCGAAGGGTTTGTTGGCTTGTACCAAGGCTTCTATCATCCGCATGGAATTCTGCACGTGTACGTTGTCGTCACCCGAACCGTGTATCAGCAAATACTTTCCTTTCAATAATTCGGGGTAGTTAAAGGGCGAATTTTCATCATACCCCGCGGGATTCTCCTCGGGCGTCCGCATAAAACGCTCGGTGTAGATGGTGTCGTAAAAACGCCACGAGGTTACCGGGGCGACCGCAATGGCCACTTCAAAGACGTCGTTGCCCTTTAAAATGGAATTGGTCGCCATGTGCCCGCCGAAGCTCCAGCCCCAAATCCCGGTACGCTCTTCGTCAATATAGGATAGTTCGCTCAGCTTTTCGGCGGCCGCGATCTGGTCTTCGGTTTCATATTTCACAAGGTTGAGGTAGGTCACCTTCTTAAAATCCCGCCCCTTAAAACCGGTGCCCCTTCCATCGACACAGGCGATGACATACCCCTTGGCCGCCAAGGTCTCGTGCCAATAATCGCGGGCGTTAAACCATTGGTTGGCCACGCTCTGTGAACCGGGACCGCTATACTGGTACATCAATAAGGGATATTCCTTGGAGGGGTCAAAATCGATCGGTTTGATCATGTACATGTTCAAGTCGTTGCCGTTGATGGCTATCGTAGAAAATTCCTTGGGACTGAATTGATAATCCTTTAATTTCGTGAGCAAGGCCTGATTGTTCTTGATTTCCTTGAGCTGCTTGCCGTTCAAGGCTTTGTGCAGGGTGTAGACCGGCGGGGTGGTCGCACTTGAATAGGTATTGATAAAATAGGTGAAATCGGCACTGAAATCCGCCGAATTGGTGCCCTCTTCGGCCGCCAGGGCCTTTTTTTGTTGCCCATCGCTCTCGACGCTGTACACCCCGCGGTTAATGGAACCGTTCTCAGTGGATTGGTAGTAAACCTTGTCCTCTTTCTGGTCGTAGCCGAAATAGCGGGTCACCTCCCAGGGTCCTTTAGTAATCCGGTTCATCAGCTCGCCCTCTTGGTCGTAGAGGTAAATGTGGTTGTAGCCGTCCTTTTCGCTAGTCCATATAAAGCTGTCGTCGGCCAAAAAGGTCAGGTCATCGGTGACATCCACGTAGGCTTCGTCCTTCTCCTCGTGCAAGAGCCTTACCGAATTATCCTTAGTGTCTACCGCATGCAGTTTCAGGGCGTTCTGATGCCGGTTCAGGGTCTGTACGCTCAGGTGGTCGGGGTGGTTCATCCATTGTATCCGAGGGATGTAATAGGGATTTCCTAGATCTATCTTAACAGTATTTTCGGAGGCCAGGTCAAAGAGATGCAAGCTTACCAAGGAATTATTCTCGCCCGCTTTGGGATATTTGAAAACTTCTTGGGAGGGATACAGGTTCTCGCCGTACACATCCATCGAAAACTCGGGCACATCGGATTCGTCGAAGCGCAGAAAAGCGATCTTGGTTCCGTCGGCGTTCCAGGCGAAGGCCCGAACAAAGGCGAACTCCTCTTCATACACCCAGTCGGTCACCCCATTAATAATCCTGTTCTTTACCCCGTCGGTGGTAATCTGCATAGTCTCGCCTGATGCGATGTCGAAGAGATACAGATTGTTTTCGGCGACGTAGGCCACTTGTTGTCCATCCGGGGAAAGGGCAGGTTCACGAATTTTGCCCTCGGATATTCGGGTCAGCGCCTTCATTTCGACATCATATACGTAGAAAATACCCAAAGTGGAGCGCCTGAAGATGGATTCGACCTCCGTAGCCAAGAGTAGTTTCGATTCATCGTCGCTAAACTTATAAGATGAAAAATTATCGATCTCTGGCAGATCGGAGGAACTGACAACACTGCCCACCTTTTCTAAGGTAGCGTAATCGTATTTATCGATGCTGCTGGTACCGGCTGAACGATCGAAATTCAAAACGGTATACTGCTTTCCGTTCTTTAGCGATCGTAGGGCGTCCAAACCTTCGGTACGGAATTCGCCACTGTAAATTTCTTCAACGGTAATCGGTTGGTTCTGGGCATGGATGGCGGAGAGCATTCCGATGAACAGAAACAAGAGCAGTGTTGATTTTTTCATAGGATGGTAAAAATAGATTCAAGTTTAGTGATAAATTTGACAATATGATAGCTTACATCCCGAAAAATTTCACATTGTTCCCGCCCTACACCCGCTACGCAATGCACACCTGTGCGTCGGGGATTTCCGGAATAGAGCCTCGCCTTTAGATGGTCGCACCCATTGAAAGGCCATAATCATTATCTTTATCCCTTGAAATGTTACTATATGACCAAACCCATCGAGGGATTCTCGAAACTGACCAAGGAGGAAAAACTGGATTGGATCACCACCAATTACACCGACGACCCAGAAGCCGTCAAGAAGGTCCTGAAGCGGTACTGGAACCCCGACCGCTCCGTACAACGCCTGCACGACGAGTTTATCGAAAACACGCTCACCAATTATTACCTGCCTTACGGGATTGCCCCTAATTTTCTTATCAACGGACGTTTGTACGCCATTCCCATGGCCATCGAGGAAAGTTCCGTAGTGGCGGCCGCCAGCAAAGCCGCCAAATTTTGGTTGAACCGCGGCGGATTCAAGTCCTCGGTATCGAGTACAGAAAAAATCGGACAGGTACACTTTATCTATCGGGGCAATCCCAAGAAATTAGAATCTTTCTTTAAGGAAATAAAGCCAAAACTACACTCGGATGCTGAGCCCCTTACTAAAAACATGCAGCGACGTGGCGGAGGTATTACCGGTATCGAACTACGGAAAAAGACCGACGCCCTGGCCAACTACTATCAGCTGCATTGCACTTTTGAGACCGTAGATGCCATGGGCGCCAACTTCATCAACTCCTGTTTAGAACAGTTTGCAACCACCCTTACAGAAGGTGCCAAGAAATTTTCGGATTTTTCTTCCGAAGAAAAAAACTTAGAGGTGGTCATGTCCATCCTTTCAAATTACGTGCCCAACTGCTTGGTGCGGGCCGAAGTCAATTGCCCCATCGAGCAACTGAACGGGGGTGACGCCATTTCTTCCGAGGTCTTCGCCCATAAGATGGTCCAGGCCGTGAAAATTGCCAATGCTTCGCCCCACCGCGCCGTTACCCATAATAAAGGCATTATGAACGGTGTCGATGCCGTCGTGCTCGCCACGGGCAACGATTTTAGGGCGGTAGAAGCCGGCGTACATGCCTACGCCGCCAAAGATGGGAAATATACCAGCCTTACCCATGCGAAAATCGAGGACGGTAACTTCAAGTTCTGGATCGAGTTGCCCCTGGCCATCGGCACGATCGGCGGATTGACCAGCTTGCACCCGCTCGCGAAACTTTCGCTTGACATCCTGGGAAACCCCTCCGCCGAAAAATTGATGCAGATCATAGCCGTAGCGGGCCTCGCACAGAATTTCGCGGCAGTACGCTCCCTGGTAACCACGGGCATTCAAGAAGGCCATATGAAAATGCATTTATTGAACATTCTCAATCAACTGGGAGCCACTCGAGCAGAGAAAAACACCCTAATCGAACATTTCAAGAAAAATGTCGCCACTCACAGTGCGGTGGTCGGGGCCTTTGAGAAACTTAGAAAAGGATAGGACCAGCCAGACATGCCGTGATTTGATCGGGTCATTTTTGTATCTTTACTCTAATCGGATGATTATGGTATGCAAAATATAGAGAGATATATCGAAATAGATCCTTCGAAGAGATTTGGAAGGCGCATCCTGAAGGGTACCCGGATATCGGTATACGACGTCATGAATTGGCTGACCAATGGGATGGAAAAGAATGAACTCCCCTGTATTCCCAGGCCTCACAGACCAAAGAACTAGGACTTACTGACTTTTCTGACAAAAAAATATGGGATTTTGCAAAATCAAAAGGATATACTATTGTCACATTCGATAGTGATTTTTTTGATCTGGAGTACGATTTATGGGTTTCCCCCGAAAGTCATTTGGCATAGGACGGGTAATATGACGATCAACGATTTGGCTGAATTTTTACTGCAGAGGAAAAATCGAATCTTAGATTTTATCGAAAATTACAACTCAGGATGCCTTCAGCTTATTCTGGACAACGATTGAGAACATCTTTCTACAGCAACGGAAAATTACTGCTTACGGGCGAATACGCCGTACTTGACGGTGCTTTGGCCCTAGCAGTCCCGACCCAATACGGACAATCGCTGACAGTAACAGAAATCCCGGAACGCGAACTACAATGGAAAAGCCGGGATGAAAATGGAAACATCTGGTTCCAGGCCAGCTTTGACCTATCGCACTTCGACCACGCCCCCGAAGCCCCAAGTTTCTTCTCGGCCGACGGTGCTATGCATCAAGTCGAATCCGACCCCGATTCGGAAACAGGCGGTAATGCCCATGAAAAATCGCCCGAGATACAGACAATCTATCAAACATTGGCTAAAATTATAAGGGAGGCAAAGAAACTAAATCCTCGATTTCTTCGCGGTTTGAAGGGATATGCCGTAGCGACCCAAATGACCTTTCCGCGGGATTGGGGATTGGGCTCGTCCTCTACTTTAATCAACAATGTGGCCCAATGGGCCGAAGTCGATGCCTATCGCCTGTTGTGGAACGCCTTTTCCGGAAGTGGATACGACATTGCCTGCGCCCGGAACGACCATCCTATTCTGTATAAGGTTCATAAAGGAGAGCCCAAAGTGGAGGTCGTAAATTTCCATCCCATATTTAACGATCGGCTGTACTTCATCCATCTAAATAAAAAACAGAACAGCAGGGAAGGAATCGCTACCTACCGGAAGCGGCAATTTGATAAGACCGAGCTGATAGACCGCGTATCGGAAATCACCAAGAAAACAGTTCGATGTACCCGCCTTTCGGATTTTGAATCCCTAATCGGGGAACATGAAAAAATTCTTTCGCGAAGCCTCCAGATACCAACGGTCAAGCAATCGCTATTTCCTGATTTTAACGGTGCTATAAAAAGCCTGGGGGCATGGGGGGGGGATTTTATCCTGGTGACCGGAGGTGCCGATACCCCTTCGTATTTTAAACAAATGGGGTATGATACCGCAGTGCCGTATTCGGAAATGGTATTGGCGAACAAGCGATCGTGATGAGGGAGTCGTTTCGGACCAGATTCAGAGGAACGGGACTGGAGTTCGACTACCAAAAGAAATAACGCCGAGCTGCAGTGTAGAACGAATTCGAGCCGGTCTGCCCGCAGATTCCTAGGAATGCTTACTGCCTAGCATACCCCCTAACGGTTTTAAGTGCAACGGAGCCAACAACCAGTTAACCGGTGAACGATTTCCGTTTTTTCAAAAAACTATTCGACACCCCATTAATAAAATACAGCGCGGTTATCCTCGATTTCTGAAGCCTGCTTCAAGGCATTGTACACTTCTGTACTTACTTGCGCCTCTCTAGAATTTTTGACCGAATTGGCGTAGGTGCTATAATTATCCAGTGTTGGAGCCGGAACCTTACCGGTCACGGTAAACTTGAAGACGCCGGTATTCCCTTCTATCAGCTCGGAAGTATCGTCTTTCTTCATAGCAAAGGCTGCCCCGACCACCGCCGGCTCAGATCCGGCCCCGGGGATTGTGGGTGATTTCACGGTCAACGCCGAAGCCGTGGAGGTGCTAAGGTTATTATCCTTTGCGATTTCTTCTATCGATTTCCCTTCGTTCTCGGAAATGATCTGATCCGCCTTCCTTTCCTTTCTAAGTTTAGGCAAGACCGTTGCCGAGGCATCCTCAACGGACATCAATCCCTCTTCATATTTCTTGGTCAACTGTACCACGGCGTAGCCTCTGGTCAGATCGAAACGTTTGATGTCTCCAACGTCCGTATCCTCTTCAAACGCCCATTTTACGATACTACGCTGTGACGATAGTCCGGGCAGGTTTTCATCGGTAGGGTTGATTTTATTTACGGGACGCACCGTGTACTCTTTATCCTTGGCCAAATCGGAAAAGGCCTCATCTGAGGATATTGATTCCATCTCGAACTGGGTGGCATCGGTAAAAAGCTTATTGATAGTACCCTCGGAGGGTTCGATTTCCCGTGCCAAATTGGCTATTTGCACGATATCACGCTTATCGTCGACCTTGATAATATGAAAGCCGAAATCGGTCTCCACCATTCCGATAGTCCCCACCGGGTTTTGAAAGGCAAAATCACTGAACTCCGGTACCATTCTTCCTTCTTGAAAATAGCCCAAATCACCTCCGTTAGGTGCGGAGGGTCCGTCGGAATTGTCTCTTGCCAGTTCCACGAACTGGGTGTCTTTATCACGCGCTTCCCTCAATAGTCGTTTAGCTTCGGCTTCCGCTTCTTCCTTGGTTCTTGTCACGTCGGGATTTGCCCTTTCCGCGCCCTCATATCCAATCAAAATATGGCTGGCCTTGACGGATCCATTGGACTTTCTATCCATCATCTTGGAGATTTTGTAGTAATCTCCATCCCGATAGGGACCGAATATCTCGCCTACCTTTAGATCCATCAAGGTATCGGCAAATTTGGTCGGCAGTTGGTTTTTCTCCTTGTAGATGGTGTCGAGCTTGATGTCGGAATTCCGGTCGAGGAAGGCGGCCATATCGTTAGTGTTTCGAAAGCCGGCCAAGGTATCGTTGGTATCGGTGGCTTCATTGTATTCGACCCTGTCGTCCATTACCTCGGCAAGGGCGGTCTTTACCGCATTTTCATCCTCCGGGGATGGCTTTTCTTCAAAATAGACAAATTGTATATCACGCGCGGCATCTTGTTTGAAATCATCTTTATGCGTCTCGATATAGCTGCGGATCTCACTTTTGGAAACGTTGATCGAGCTATCGGGAATCGAAGTGTAGGGAACACGTACGTACCTGATATTTATTTTGTCGTTGGCCAAACGATAGTCGAGCTCGCCCTCTTTTAGGGTAGCTCCGACGCCTGCCTTGACGAGGTTAAAGTAAGCCTGTTGCTTGGCACTTTGAATGATCGAGGCTTCGTTCTGCAACCAAAATTGATACTGTGCGGGTTGGTTCACCTTGATATCGGCGATAAACGCACGAAATTTGTTCGGATCGAAAACGCCGTTCTCGTTCTGAAATTGAGGATTTTGTGAGTAGCCGGGAATCGTACCGATATAGTTCATAATCTGGTCCTGCTCGATATTCAATCCTAAATGTTCGAGTTGCTGTTCCATGATCGTGTTGCGCACCTCTTGGTCCCATACCTGATTAACCGTTTGCATGGTAGATGCATTCGGACCGGAATTCCGCGAGGCAATATCAACCTTCTCTCGGAACCCATCGATGGAAATCTCTTCCCCGTTTATTTCTGCGATGCTAGACCCCACTTTGCCCCCACCGAGATCACCGCTGGTAAAGACACCGGAAATCACAAAGGCGAACAGCGCCAGTCCGATAATAAGAATCAAGATGGTCGTCTGTTTTCGTATACTCTCTAAAATGGCCATTGATTGACTTTTTTTAAATCAGTTTGCAAAATTAGGCTTTTCTTTTGAATTAGTAAAGGCTTTGTACTTAACGCATTTCGACACAAACCTAAAAATCATCTGTCAAGGCAGAAACTGCACTACGGTTTAAACTTGGCGTAAGCCGCAAGTTGATGGCATTCTACTCCTTCCCCAGAATTCGCAAGGATACCAAATCAATTTTCGTACCGGAAACTTCGAGTATGGTGAACAGAACGTTACCGATACGTATTTCGGAATCACGCTCGGGAATCTCACCCCCTTCGTTTACGATGAGTCCGCTCAGGGTCTCATACTCATCGCTTTCCGGCAGTTCGAATTTGTAGGTCTCGTTCAGATAATCGACCTCCAACCTAGCAGAAAGCCGATAGGTATTTTCATCTACCTTCTCTTCAATAAGGTCGGTAGTGTCGTGCTCGTCCTCAATTTCCCCGAATAATTCCTCAACAATATCCTCTACTGTCATCAGACCGGAAGTGCCACCATACTCATCCAACACCACGGCGATACTCTTACTTTTTTTTGTCAATACGTTGAGAATCTCTTGAATTAACATGGTTTCCGGTACCAACTCCACTGGTAAAAGAATACTTTTAATGCTGCTCGGTTTCTTAAAGAGCTCGTACGAGTGCACGTATCCGATAACGTTGTCGATGGTATTCTGATACACCAAAATTTTCGACAAACCGGTCTCGGAGAACAGTTTCGCCAAGTTTTTGGGTGTCTCATGGATTTCGACCGCACTGATTTCCGTTCTGGGCACCATCACCTCTCTTGCCTTGACTGCAGAAAACTCCAAAGCCTTTTTAAAAATCTGTATTTCGGAATCTACCTCGTCTTCCTCTTCCACGGTCTCCATCTGCTCTGTGATGTAATCGCCAAGCTCAATTTTACTAAAGGATAGCTGCACCTCGTCGCCGTCGGTCTTAAAAAAGAATTTCAGGATAAAATCGGATACCCATATCACAAAATCGGAGATGCCCGAAAAAATCAGATAAAACAAATAGGCGGGAATCGCCAAGAATTTCAAGAGTCGGTTCGAATAAATCTGAAAAAGCACTTTGGGCAAAAATTCTGCAGTGAGCAGTATAATAAGGGTCGAAATAATCGTTTGGGTCAGGAGACTGAAATCGGTCAGGACAAGGGCCGTTAAACGGTTCGAGGCCGGTAACATGCCCTGAAACCACTGCATCAGCAGATCACCCATAAACAATCCGTAGATGACTAGGGCGATATTATTGCCGATGAGCATGGTGGCAATGAACTTGGATGGTTTTTTGGTCAATCGGGCTAGCACCTTGGCCAGAAAACCCTCTTGCTTTTTTTCTATTTCTATATGGATTTTATTCGCAGAAATAAAGGCGATCTCCATGCCGGAAAAAAAGGCCGAAAAAAGTAGGGCTAGAACAATAATCAGTAGGGTCGCTTCCAAAACCAGCGGGTGTTAATCAGCGTTCGTTATCGCGTTTGCGCTGTTCGAACTTCTTTCGGTAGTTTCTTCGAAAAAAGAACATCCCGATTGATACTAGCGCAAAAAACACGAACAAATAGGCATTCTGCCGGTCGAGATTCCAATCGGTGTAAATACGATATAGGGAGAAAAAAAAGACAGCGAGGTACAGATATTCGGTATATCTTAATATTCTGATCATTGTGATTCTTCTTTGATACTCATTAGGCCGTTGGTTTTATGGGCGCTGAAGAAATAAGGCTCTTGTTTAAAATCCATCCCGGTTCCGAACATCACCGAACCGTCTTCCGGATTCGTATATTTAAACGCTTCTTGGGTAAAGACCCAATCGTGATCTTGGTCCCAATACACTTGGTCCGTTTCCATAATTTTACCATCATGGGTTTCTATGACCACATTGCCTTGCAAATCTATTACATTCGTAGCGGAATAAATAATGCCAAAATCGGCCTTTATAATATTCTTGCGGCCCTCATCATCGAAAAAATCGACCACGAGTCCGTCTGGAAACGTCTGGTACCCAAAATTCAGGTTCGTGTAATCTTTCCGTAGGGGACTCGTTAATACGGCTACGACTTTGGTGGAGGTCGAATCCTCGCTTTCCAGACCCGTTTTCGCCTCGGTATAGGTAAAAGTAAAGTCTTCGGCGATACCCACAGGATAGATCATTGGCACTTTTTCTTCCCCAGATCTTTTGTATGTGTCGTCACAGGATAAAAAAAGTATTGCCATAACAACGGTCATGGCAATACTTGTTAAACGATATATCTCTTTCTCGTACATTCTAGATATTGGGAACGGTAACGCTACCGCCTACCCAGCAATCAAAACTTATTTTCTTTCCGGCCATGCCCGAATTAAAAATGTCGGTCTTCGAGGGGGCTTTCGCCGAATAACTGGCGGCGGACTGATTGGCGTTCGAGCTTAGCGCTGGATCTACACGGCCTGCCTGACGGGCCATCTCTGCTGCTTTCCAATACAGCGAACGCTTTTCGAACGGTGTACTGCCGCAATCATTTGCACTGGTAGCATATAAATTGGCAATCAACAAATAGGCCTTTCCGTTAGCGGCATCGGCCTTGATCGCTTGTCGTGCGTAGCTTCTAGCTTGCGACTTGCTCGTTTTGCGAACAATGGTAGCAATTTTGTACAGGATGTTGGATCGCTTGTAAGAATCGGTTTCCAGCTCCACGGCTTTGTTGAAATCTTCGAGGGCGGCATTGTTATCGCCCGATTTTTGCTTCAGCAATCCACCGTACATATACGCTTGAGCCGAAGGCTCCAAAGCCAACTGCGCTTCGAAAAGCTTCCTAAACAAGGGGTCGTCGGTACATTCTTTGCTGAACATTCGACCTACGGCCCGCTTTACCCATTTGATATCGCCCTTTTTCTCCTCAAAACTCTTTTCGTATAATGGAATAAGATTATCACAATCGGCAAGGGCTCCCAACTTGGAATCGACACTTCCGGCGATTTTTCCGTAGGATTCGGAATTGGTAGTGGCAATCTTTAACTTTCGTTTCTCCTTGGAAGTAATCGTACCAGTAGAATCTTTGGGCAATAAATTTGTTATTATATCGGTAAGCTTCTTATTCTCTTCCTCTATTTTTTCGGTGACGTTGTCATACACATCGAAAACCTCCTGTAACTCTTTGTTGCCCCCCTTATGAAGATCCACCAAGCTGGAAAAATAAAGGTAAAGTGCCCTAGGATTCTTAAAGTTTTTGGGATCTTTCTCATAGGCCTCTTTAAGTATTTCATAGATTTCAGCATCCGAACCCATTTTATTCTCATACATGAGCAAGGCCTTATCGATCGCTACAACGGCTGGCGTATACTTTTCCGGGAAATTTTTGGCACTGTTATCGTACAACGTCAGTAAATCTTGAATGTATTTATCTTTCTCCGCCCCGGACGACTTTTCGATTTTATCCTTTATAATCCGCTCTCCATAAATAAAGTTCGCTTTGTTAATATCAGGACAGTTATCGTAAACCATTTTCCACGGGGTGTAGGCCGCTTCATAATTTTTGACTTTCGCATGCTCAACGTAGATAGATAGGTTGGTCATACATTCTTGGTTCTGGGCCTGGGCTGTACCTATGGCCATAGCTCCTAAAAAAAGAATAGCAGTGACGTAGATCTTAGTTTTCATTTTTTCAATTTTTGTTTTGTTTTAAAGTTTGCTCCGATGGCAATCGAAGGCGCGTCGTTCCAAGGGGGTCAATGTACTAATTTTTTGCCAAGAGAACCATAGTAAAATTAGAAATTGACCGTTTAAAGACAATATTTGTACGTAAATCGATCAATAACCTGTCAATATCCAAGCCATTTCGATAAAATCGGTAAGGATATTCTCTTTAATTAATCTTTCGCTTTTGAAACCATTGGTCGTTTAACGAGAGACCGACATTGACTTTAAAGTAACTCTCTTCTACAAGATTGCCCGCAGAAGTTCCCGTTCTACCCAGCTCGAATCCAAGATTGAGATTTGAGGGATAATTGCCAAGGGGTAGACCTACTCCAAAAGTTATGCCAAGATTTTTGATATGCTTACTGTTGACGATCATCCCCGTTTCACCGTAACGAAAGCCTGCCCGGTAGGTCATTCTTTTAAAATAGCTCTCAAAAGAGTTTCGATCAGGGGTATAAAACCCGCCCAGGGCAATGGTTGTGGCGTTATCATATACCAAATTCTCGAATTCTAAAAATTCGTTCGAGAGATCGCTTAATTTCTGGAAGCTGTATTCGATGCCCAAGAACCACTTCATGTTCTCGCCATAACCAAGACCTAGGGTCGTGGTAGTCGGGATTTTCACTCCAGTCTCCTTTAGGCCCATGCTTTCAAGGTCGACCTGATTAACACTAATGTCCTGGCCCGTAGCAAGGGAATAAGAACCCGTCTCTTGAGTATTTCGCGCCGATAGATTAGCCTGGGTATTAATGCGAAGTGACGTGTAAAGGGTATGGGTATCGTTGATTGCGGGGGTATAGTTTGCAGCGTAATTCAAATCGACACCGTCGATTCTTGAAGACTTTTTGTCCCTCGAATCGAATTGCACATTCTCCCTGCCTTGAATAACCTCTCTTTCCAGCGTCCCGAAGTTATAATTGACAGTTACCCCAAGGCTCAGGTTTTTCACAATTTCATACCCTACTGAAGCAAAGACCTTATTCAGGCCTCCTTTTCCGGAGTACCTGTTCAACGTTCTTGCGCCCTCAACACCGTCCAATGTCTCAAAATTGTAGCCAACGGAGGTGTACGGCCGTATCCCGAAACCCACCCCGAGTCCTTTTTTGAGGCTTACCCCCAGCGCTAGATAATCTAAGTTGGTAATGGAACTGCTCTGTTCTTCTCCATAGGATTTATAGCGCACCTGTTTATGCGAAATACCCGCTGTATAGGTGGTCAGACTGAAGTTATCCCTGACCTGCACCCCTAGTTTACCATAGGCCGCAGGATTGTTCAAGCTAATATGGATGCTATCGGCGTACATCCCTATCCCGCCCATCATCTGATTTTCGACCGTGCTTGATTCCCGAATATCGCCCAGACCAAAGTAAGAATACGGAGAAGTCGAACCATCTTGGGCATACATACCCGGAACGCAGATTAGACACGCGATAACAAAACCTATTTTTCTGATCATTTAATCGCTTTGATTTTAGCCTGGCAGCCGGGCTTAGACCGGTTGTCTCCCGAATTTCCTAGAATAAAAACCGGCATTTTGCCCGAGGCGACGGGAAGGACCTGCATTTTTAAAATTTATTGTATTCCAACAGATAATTTAAACCTTCCAGCAGAAATTTGGAATCCGCAAATATGGTATTTTTTAGCCGCTTTGACAAAAATTGGGCATCGCCGCCTGTTAAAATAACTGTTAAATCTGTAAAGCGTGACCGATATTGGTCGATTACCGCGTCAATCTCCAAAGTGATCCCGTTCACTACCCCAGTATGAATGCAGGTCTCGGTAGAGTTACCGATAAAATCCTTGAACCCCTCAGGTTCGAGCAGGGGCAGTTTCGCGGTCTGTTCGTGCAATGCCCTGTAGCGCATATGCAGCCCTGGAGAGATGCCCCCACCTAAGTATTCCCCGTAATCGTTGACCATATCGTAAGTCACACAGGTGCCGGCATCGATGACCAACGTGTTCCCCTTAGGATTGAAATAAAAGGCCGATGCGGCCAACGCGATTCGGTCCAGACCCAGGGTTTCGGGGGTGAGATACGAATTCTTAAAGGGGACTTTCGACAGATGGCTCAACTCGTACACGTCGCCGAAAACGGCCAATACCGCAATGGTCTTGCGGTCCAGGCTTCCTACGGAAGATATGATACTCCGTTCTATTTCGGGATAATGGTCACAGATTTCCTTAACCTGCCTAGCTATATGTTCGGTCTTGATATTTTGATGGAATATCAGCTTTCGCTGCTTGAAAACGGCCAGCTTGACCGATCGATTCCCGGCATCTATGATTAGGTTCATAGCACAAAGATTCAAAAACGAATAAAAACAAGCACCTTTTTTCCGCAATTTGTTTGGATATACTAAAATTGAAATTATATTTGCAGCCCCTTACCGGGATGGTGCCTTAGCTCAGTTGGTAGAGCAATGGACTGAAAATCCATGTGTCCCTGGTTCGATTCCTGGAGGCACCACAAGAAATCCTTACGCAGCGTAAGGATTTTTTTGTTTTAACCAGTATCTTGCATAAAAATCCCTGTTTTGACAGCAATAGATACTTCAACGCCGTTGCCGGATCTGCAATCTTACCTCCATCGTCGGGAATGGCTCGACTCCGAAGAGCGCATAACTGCCATTGAAAAGCCTGGGGAAGGGAACATGAACGTCGTACTTCGGATAGTGACCGACCGACGTTCGTTCGTGCTTAAACAGTCGCGGCCCTATGTGGGTAAATATCCGGATGTTGAGGCCCCGGTCGAACGTATTGTGGTAGAAAAGAATTTTTACCAGGCCGTGGGCGATATCGCGGTAAATGCACATATTCCGAACATCCTAGGTTTTGACTCCGAAGAAAACTTGCTGCTTCTCGAAGATCTGGGGCATTGTGAGGATATGGTATCCCTCTATCAAAAAAGGCGCATCCCGGCGAAGGAATTAGACCGGTTGGTTTTTATACTGGGTCTTATCCACAAAAAAGATATAGACGATGGTTTTCCCGACAACCTTGAAATGCGCCGCTTGAACCATCAACATATTTTCGTCCTTCCCTTTCAAGAGCGTAACGATTTTAATCTGGATGATGTGCACCCCGGACTGCAAGATCTTTCAATACCATTTAAAACGGATACCGCCTTAAAATCAATAGTGAACCGAATCGGAAAAAAATATTTATCCCCCGGAAAGACCTTGCTGCACGGTGATTATTACCCCGGAAGCTGGATGACCGAAGGTGATAACCTCTACATTATCGACCCCGAATTCGCCTTTCCCGGTTTTGCGGAGTTCGACTTGGGCATTATGGCGGCACACCTCATTATGGTCACCGGTAAAAAAGAGCCTTTAAACCAAATTCATGAAAAATACCAAGGCGATGCGGACAAGAAACTGATGGATCAAGTGGCGGGCATTGAAATTATCCGCCGATTGATCGGCCTGGCACAACTGCCCCTCGACCGCAGCCTTGAAGAAAAACGGAGGCTGTTGAAAAAGGCACGTACCCTTATTTTGGGGTGACGGACCTCGGAATTTCCAGTATTGCCTATCTAGAGTACCACGTATGTGGCAGATTTACCCCATCAGGCCAGCATCCCCACCTTGGGAAACCTAGTCGTAAATCGGATGCAAAGCAACGCAGGACGTTCATAGGTGATGCAGCGCGGAACGGCCGACCGGTAATTCCCTTAATTACATCATTATAGATTCAACTATTTACGTAGCTTATTTTGAAACATTACCATTTTTTGCTTTTCATACTTTTGGTAACGCTCTCCTGCAAGGAGGGGATTACTGACATCAACATTCCTACCCCAAAACAAACCGGCTACGTCAAAGAGAGCCTTCAACTGTCTAAAGAAGTATACTACGATAAGGTGCTAGGCGCCTTGGTCGGCTCCGCCATCGGTGATGCGATGGGAGCCTCGACCGAAATGTGGCATCGAAACGACATACGGCTCAAATACGGCTATATTACCGGCCTGACCCCCGCCGTTCGCGAACGGTCGCCGGAAGGCACATGGGACCATAATCTTACAGCCGGGGCCACTACAGACGATACCCGTTGGAAATACGTCATGACAAAGTACCTGAGCCAGTACCGTGGGGAATGGAATCCTGAGGATTTTGCCGGTTTTATCTCAGCGTATTACACCTCCCTGACCCAAGGCCTATCGACGGGCGAATCCGTATTGGACCCCGATATTCTGGATGCCCAGATCGAAAAAATCGACTGGATGAAGGAGTGGGCAAGGGTCGCCATGGCCTATGGAGAAGACCCAGTTGCGTACCAAAGGGCATTGAGCCGGTTCTACGGCGGCGAGATGTCATGTGCCGGACAGCTATACACTCCCATGTTCGGGCTGGTGAGTCCCACTCCCAAAGCTTCGTACAAGCTTGCCTACGACCATTCCATTTTCGACATCGGCTACGCCAAGGATATCTCTGCCCTGGTCTCGGCCATGACCCATATGGCGTTGCGTACCCAGAACATGGATTCTATTATCGACATTGCCATTTTCGTAGATCCGGTAGGCTTCCAAGACAGTAGGTTGGTCGGGCGAATCGCCTATTCCGTTGCCGATGCCTCGGTCAAAAACGTACTAACCGTAAAAAACGTAATTGTAAACGATGCCTTGGCCATATCAGATTCTTCGGGTGGGGCGGATTCGATAAGCACTTCGAATACCTTGTACCCTTCGGGTGCTATGGACTTCAAAATCCCCAAGGGATTCCCGGGCACCCAACGGGATTGGATATACCAAGAATCGCTGTATCGATTGCTGGAAAACGACAAAAAAGCCATTGCCTTCCATGCGGGGGAAATTTGGCAGATACTGATTACCGCGTTGCAGTTCGGCGAAGGGGATTTCGAAAAAACCATGCAGTTTATCGTCAACTACGGGCGTGACAATGATACCGTTGCCGCCGTCGCGGGAATGATTCTAGGGGCAAAAAATGGATTTACAGGCCTTCCCAAAGACCTGAGGACAGAAGTACTCCGGATCAACAAAGAAAACATGGGCATCGATTTGGAAACTTTGGCACGAGAGATGGCAGAACGGGCCGGCGCTCGATATACCTTTGCGCGCTTCTCCATAAACCTATAAACCCATAAACTCACTTACACATGGGCATTATCAATCAGAAACAACACAAACACGACAAGAAGACCATTCATTTTACGCTGGCATCCTCAAAGGACCTACTGCTTATTTTCACCCGCAATCCGGAGCTGGGCAAGTGCAAGACCCGGCTTGCGGAGACGGTGGGCGACGAAACGGCCTTGGATATTTATAGATTCCTATTGCAGCATACGGCATCCATCACCAGAAACCTGAATGCGGCCAAACAGGTCTGGTATTCCGAGGAAATTTGGGACAATGACATTTGGGATGAGGCCTATTACGATAAAAAGCTCCAAAAAGGTCAGGATTTGGGCGTGCGAATGGCCAATGCCTTTCAAGAAGGTTTTGCATCGGGCTACGAGCGGATCGTCATCATCGGAAGCGATATGTTCGATCTCAGCCGTAAGGATCTCGAAAATGCCTTCGCCCAGCTTAAAGAAAATGACTTCGTAATCGGCCCCGCAGAGGATGGCGGCTACTACCTAATGGGCATGAAAAGTTTCAGGCCCGAACTGTTCACGAACAAAAAATGGAGTTCGGAAACTGTTTTGGAAGACACCCTAAGGCATCTCGAAGATGAAAATCTTGCTATTTTAGACGAAAAGAACGATATCGACGTTTATAAGGATATTAGAGATCAGGAGGCCTTTCGGCATTTTTTTTAAACACGAAACAATCCCACGCAGCGCACTGAAAGGGGGTAACAAAATACTGGATAATGACAAAAAAACAGCTCAACGAATCGACAGCGTACCTTCATGAAAAGGGATTTGACATGCCCGAGATCGGGATTGTTCTTGGCACCGGGCTTGGAAAACTCGCCGATGCCATTGAAGACCCTATTGTGGCACACTACAACCACATTCCCTTTTTCCCTTTGGCGACGGTGGAATTCCATTCCGGAAAGCTGATTTACGGCACCTTGCAAGGCAAGAAAACCGTGGTCATGCAAGGCCGTTTCCACCTTTATGAAGGCTATGATTTTTTGGATGTCACCTATCCGGTTCGTGTCATGCACCAGCTGGGCATTAAAAAACTGTTCATCAGTAATGCGTCCGGTGCCGTCAATCTCGATTTCGGTCTTGGCGACCTGATGCTCATCGAAGACCACATCAACTTGCAGGGTGGTTCGCCGCTTGCCTTTAAAAATGTGGCAAAGTTCGGTACACGGTTTACCGATATGGCCGAGCCCTATGATGTTGGCATGCGCGAAAAAATCGTTGAAATCGCTAAAGAAGAAAATATAACCTTACAACAGGGGGTCTATGCATCCGTTGTCGGGCCACAATTAGAGACCAAGGCCGAGTATCGCATGCTTAAAATAATAGGGGCCGACGCCGTCGGAATGAGTACCGTACCCGAAGTCATCGTCGCCAACCATTTGAAACTGCCGGTAGTCGCCGTATCCGTGCTGACGGACATCTGCAATCCAGATAATCTGGAACCGGCCAATATTCAATCCATTCTCTCCGTTGCGGAGAAAGCGGAGCCCAAAATGGTAAAGCTGTTCAGGGAATTGATCGATAGGTTATAGCCTACGGCATTGACATTCGCAATGCTTAGGGCAAAATGTTCAAAACCACACTGGTTAAAGGTTTTAAATTGTGTAAAGTAAAAGTATTGGTTTTTAAACAAGTTCATCGAATGATTCCCTTAAATTTGCCGTAAATAATTGGGAAACATGTTACAGTTACAAGCCATACGCGAGAATAAAGACGCCATAATCGAAGCTCTGGAAAAACGGAACATCGATGCGGCTCCGATGATTACCAAGGCCATCAAGTTGGATGAAAAACGCCGCGCGACCCAGACGAAGATGGACAACACCTTGGCGGAAAGCAACAAACTGTCAAAGGATATCGGCGCGCTCTACAAAAATGGGAAATATCAGGAGGCCGAGGTCCTAAAACAAAAAACGGGAGGCCTGAAAGAAGCATCCAAAAAACTGGGCGGAGAACTGAATTCGACCGCCGACGCCTTGCAAAATCTGCTCTATCAGATTCCCAATGTACCCCACGGCTCCGTGCCGGCTGGGAATTCCGAAGCCGATAATGAGGAGACCTTCAAAGAAGGCGATATCCCTGTGCTCGACGCCGATGCCCTGCCCCACTGGGAACTAGCCAAAAAATTAGACATCATCGACCTCGAGCTTGGGGTCAAGATCACGGGCGCGGGGTTTCCTGTTTACAAAGGAAAAGGGGCCCGGCTGCAGCGTGCGTTGATCAACTATTTTTTGGACAGGAATACCGCTGCGGGCTACACCGAGGTGCAGGTACCGCACCTGGTCAACGAGGCTTCGGGCCTGGGTACAGGTCAGCTGCCGGACAAAGAGGGCCAAATGTACTATATCCAGGATGATAACCTGCACCTGATCCCAACCGGGGAAGTGCCCGTGACGAATATGTTCAGGGACGAACTATTGGAGGCCGATGCCTTCCCCTTGCGCTATACGTCCTATACACCCTGTTTTCGAAGGGAGGCCGGTAGCTACGGTGCCGATGTCCGCGGCCTGAACCGCCTGCACCAGTTTGACAAGGTCGAAATCGTCAGGATAGAGCATCCCGATCGGTCGTACGCCGCCTTGGACGAAATGGTCGAACATGTCAAGATCCTACTTCGCGAATTGCAACTCCCCTATCGCATTCTCCGACTTTGCGGGGGCGACCTGGGTTTTACCGCTGCACTGACCTACGATTTCGAGGTGTTCAGCACGGCACAAGATCGTTGGCTAGAAATCAGCTCTGTCTCCAATTTTGAAACCTATCAATCCAACCGTTTAAAATTACGCTATAGGGATAAAGACGGCAAGACCCGTTTGGCCCACACCCTCAACGGAAGCGCCTTGGCACTGCCACGCGTTTTGGCGGCCATCTTGGAGAACTATCAGACCGCAGATGGTATTCGCATTCCCGAGGTCTTGATACCGTATTGCGGGTTTGATGTCATTTCGTAAGCTTGATAACGCGGTAGGTCTTCGCCGAAAAATTAATCCTTAACTTTGTTAGGAAGGCTTTTTATGATATTTTAAATCAGCTCGGTGATTTGATGCTTCCATTGAGATAAAATACTTTATGAACGAAGCAAGGTACTGCAATAGAATTTCCATGCGCAAAATCATCCTTTTTTTATCCTTACTGCTGTCTTTTGGAGGGCTTCTTGCCCAAGAGGACTTTCTTGCGCAGCAATATTTCGATGACGGCGATTATGAAAAGGCCGTGGTCTTCTACGAGAAATTGGTCGATAAAAACCCGCGGAGAACGGATTATGCGGAAAGCCTGGTCGCTACCTACCAACAACTCGAACGCTATGCGGATGCCCAGAACTTCCTCCAAGATAAAATAGATGCAGGCAATGCCTATCCGACCCTGCTTATCGAACTGGGCTATAATTACACCTTGCAGGATATGCCCGACAAGGCCATGGAATACTATGAACGGGCCATCGCGAAAATCGACGAGAATCCCAATTTCGGATACGGCACCGGCTATCGCTTTCAAAAATATGTCTTGTTGGATTGGGCCCTTAAGGCCTACACTAAAGCCATGGAGCTGAATCCGCAATTGGACTACAACTATCAAATGGCCCGTATCTACGGGGAACAAGGCGATATCGAGAAAATGTACGTATCGTACCTCAACCTCGTCAGTGAAGGCAAGACCTCAAGATCGAACGTGCTGCGACAGATCGACGACTTCATAACGGCGGATCCAGAAAACGAAAACAACCTGCTTTTTAAACGGGTACTCCTGAAAAATGTCCAGAAGAACCCCAATCTGCTTTGGAACGAACTCCTCAGCTGGCTCTTCGTGCAGCAAAAACAGTACGACAGCGCCTTTCGTCAAGAAAAGGCCCTCTACAAACGTATGGATGCGCCATCGATCCAGCGCATTAACGGGCTGGGCGTCTTGGCATTGGATGACGGCGATACGGAAACCGCCCGCGAAATTTTCGAATATATTGCCGATAACAGCGGCGACGAAATTACAAGACTGGACGCCCGGTTGAACCTGATCGACATCCAATTACTGGATGCCGATGACAAGGTTCGCGACAAGGTTCAAAAACAATTCGACGAACTGATGGCCATGCACGGGTACAAGAATCGAACCTTACAGCTACAGGTCGCCTATGCCAACTTTCTCGCTTTCGAACGGGATACGCCCAAACCGGCTATCGACATCCTTAAAAAAAGCCTTGACCTGCCGTTGAACACCCGGGTGAACGCTTTTGTAAAATTGGCCTTGGGCGACATTCTCGTCTATGATAAAAAATTCAACCAGGCCTTGATCTATTTTTCCCAGGTGCAAAAGAATCTCAAAAACGATGTGTTGGGACAGAACGCGCGCTTCAAGGTAGCGCAGACCAGTTTTTACAAAGGGGATTTCGATTGGGCCCTGACCCAGTTGAAAGTACTGAGAAGCTCGACCTCACAACTGATGGCCAACGACGCGATGCAGTTGAGCCTATTGATATCCGATAATTCGTTCGAAGATTCCACCCAGACCGCCCTTAAAAAATACGCCCGTGCCGATCTCTTGGCCTATCAGAACAAGACTAAGGACGCCATAGCGGAGCTCGATGTCATACTCCAAGATCACAAGGGCGAAAAAATCGAGGACGAAGCCCTTCTCAAACAGGCCGAACTACTGGAGGAGGTAAAAGACTATGAGGCCGCCGAGTTCAACTATCGCAAGATAACGGAATTCTACGCGAACGGTATTCTGGCCGACGATGCTCATTTCGCTTTGGGCGAGCTGTACAGAAAAGTATTCGATGAACCAGAAAAAGCCAAGGCCGAATACGAGAAAATCATCTATAATTATCAGGACAGTTATTATTTTCCACAGGCGCGGAAAAATTTCAGGGTCCTAAGAGGTGATAGTATCAACTAAAAAGTATGATAATCTATAACGTAACGACGAACATCGATGCCTCCGTTCATAGCGAATGGTTATCTTGGATGAGGGAAACCCATATTCCCGACGTACTATCCACAGGTAAGTTTTTGAACGCAAAAATGAGTAAGGTCCTGATCGACGAGGAGATGGGCGGCATTACCTATTCGGTGCAATATACCACCATTGACAAAGAGACGCTGCAAAAGTACTACACTGAAGATGCCGAGCGATTGCGGAACGATGCCGTAAAACGCTTTCCGAATAAATTTGTTTCCTTTCGAACAGAGATGAAAATAGTAAGCGAACATTGAAGGTATGGCGAAAAAGCGTAAAAAAGGAAAATCATATGACAAACGAAAAAATTTGCAGCTTGATAAGAGTCCGGTCAAAGCTAAAAAACACTTAGGCCAACATTTCCTTAAGGATGAAGTTATCGCCCAACAGATTTCGGAAACCCTTTCATTTAACGGCTACAGAAACGTTATCGAAATTGGTCCCGGCACGGGCGTACTTACTAAGCATCTGCTTCTTCGGGATATCGATCTGGTCGCCATGGACCTCGATGCGGCTTCAATCGAATATTTGAACGAAAGCTTCCCCCTGCAACATGCAAAAGCAATGCAGGGTCCAGGCTCTTTTCAGGTCATCGAAGCCGATTTTTTAAATTACGATCTGTTCCGTCTCTTCGGTCAGGAACCCTTTGCCATTACGGGGAACTTCCCCTACAACATTTCGACCCAAATCGTGTTTAAAATGCTGGAAATGCGCAATCGGGTGCCCGAATTTTCGGGAATGTTCCAAAAAGAAGTGGCACAGCGCATTTGCGAACAAGAAGGCAGTAAGGCCTACGGCATCCTGTCCGTTCTCGTACAGGCCTTCTACGATGCCGAATACCTTTTTACGGTACCCCCAGAAGTATTCGATCCCCCACCGAAGGTACAGTCAGGGGTACTACGTCTGGTGCGAAAGCCTGATTTTACATTGCCCTGCGACGAAAAACTGTTCTTCAGGGTCGTAAAGGCCGCCTTTAACCATCGTCGAAAGACCATCCGAAATAGTCTGAAATCTTTTAATCTGTCGGATATATTGAGGGAAGACACCCTCTTTGAACTACGTCCCGAGCAGCTACGTGTTAAGGATTTTATCCATTTGACAAAAAAAATCGAGGAAGACCATTAAGATCTGTTTTGGCCAGTTTTCGTACTTCGGACCCTCAATCATCCATTTATTAACCCATAAACTTTTCTAGCGATACCTTGTAGGCAGGCAGCTTTGCGCTACCTTTGCAAAATTTGGACAAAACTCCTCAGACCAGCGTATGACCCCGTTCAAACTGACAGAAGAGCTCGTAGCCGAGATCGAAGAGCTGATCGAAAACCAAAAGGATACCGCTTTGGTCGCCTTGATGGACGAGCTGCACTATGCCGATGTGGCGGAGATTATCGATGAGCTCGACCAAGAAGAAGCTACCTATATCATCAAGTTGCTCGAGAGCGATATGACCTCGGAGGTGCTCACCGAGCTCGATGAAGATATTAGAGAGGCCATCTTGAACAACCTTTCCGCCAAGGAAATCGCCGGGGAGCTGGACGAACTCGATACCGATGATGCGGCCGACATCGTGGGCGAACTTCCCAATGAAATCATTCAAGAGGTCATTTCGGAAATCGAGGATCGGGAACATGCCAAGGATATCGTCGACCTGCTCCGCTATGACGAGTATACGGCGGGGGGACTCATGGCCAAGGAACTTGTGAAAGTCAAGGAAGACTGGAACGTGCTGACCTGTGTCAAGGAAATGCGCGCCCAGGCCGAGAACGTCACCCGTGTACATTCGATCTATGTCGTTGATGCCGAGAATAAACTAAAGGGACGCCTGTCGTTAAAAGATCTGTTGACCACTTCGACCACTACCCACATCAAGGATATCTATATTCCCAAGGTGGACCGAGTGGGGGTTAACGAAAAACCCGAGGAAGTGGCCCGGATCATGAGCAAGTACGACTTGGAGGCGATTCCCGTCGTCGATGAAATTGGACGGCTCGTAGGAAGGATCACTATCGACGATATCGTAGATGTTATTAGGGAAGAGGCCGAAAAGGACTATCAGATGGCGGCCGGTATTTCTCAGGACGTAGAGGCCCATGACAACATTTGGAAACTGACCAGGGCACGTTTGCCCTGGTTGATCATCGGCATGTTCGGCGGTATCGGGGCGGCGAGCATCATCAGCAGTTTTCAGACGGTAATGTCTGAATTTCCCATTCTGCTGATCTTTGTACCGCTGATCCAGGCTACGGCAGGCAATGTCGGGGTACAGTCTTCGGCGATTATGGTGCAGGGCCTGGCGAACGATACGGTCAAGGGCGAAATTCTCAATCGTCTATTAAAGGAATTTGCATTAGGCCTGATCAACGGCGCGGTCATCGCCATAATTGTATTGCTTATCAGCCATTTTGCCTTTCACACGACTTATTTGGTATCGGCTACCCTATGTATAGCCCTGATAACCGTCATCATTATTGCGGCCCTTATCGGTACATTTATTCCCATTTTCCTGGATGCACGGGGCGTGGATCCCGCATTGGCTACAGGGCCGTTCATTACGACAGGCAACGATATTTTCGGGATTCTAATCTACTTTTCGATTGCCAAGGTAGTACTGGGGATTTAAAGATAAGTCCCCCGCCGGGAATATAGGGTTGTGAACGATTGATCTCAAGACGTCCGCACAGCTGATCGAAAAAATATAGGCCGTCAATCTACCCACAAATAGCGAGGGCTAATCCAGAGCAATTTGCCACGGCAGCTTTTTGGCTAATATCGCCTGTAGAAATCCCGAAGAACCTCTTCCGCCGGCTTGTTCTGGGGCGTGAACCGATTATCCCTTTCGCCGCCGGACTGCTTGTGGTCTATAAACCATTTCCAAACATACCCTCCCGCAAACCATGATTCGGGCCAGAATTCCTCTAAGATCGCTCGGGTGGCGTTCTCCTGTGCGGTCAGATTGACCGGTTCTTCGTGCCGGTCGACCAGCCAAGGCTTCCAAGCGGTCTGGTCCGTGCTTCGGTAGCCATATTCGGTAAAAAGCACCGGTTTTTCGCAGGTGCTGTATAGCGCTTTAATACGGTCTTTATGTTCTTGCCATCCGGCTTTCAATTGGGCAACGGAAGGCGTTTTTTCTTCGGAAAGGGGAAAATAGGCATCGATACCGATATAGTCGAGATCCTCCCAAAAAGGAATCCTGTCGTACTCGTCCCAATTGGCGGCATAGGTCAACTTTCCCGAATAGACAGTCCGAATCTTGGCGATAAGCCGGTGCCAGTAATCGGGACGTAGTTGTACGAAACGCGCCAACTCGGTGCCCACACAGAACAGTTCCGAACCGGCGTCCGCGGCCATATTGGCGTAAGTCATGATGAAGTCCTCATACGAATCCTCCAGAATCTTCCAATCCGCCTCGGTATGCATTGTCAGGCGCCCGGTGAACTCCCCTTTCCAAATCCAAATTTGCGGCTTGACCATGGTCTTTATACCATTATCATGGAGGAGTTTGATGTATTGCATGGCTCCTTCCTTGGTCTCGCCGAACCACTGCCGGTCGGTGTTGAAGATGATTACGGGGGAGTTGATATCCCGTATAAACCCGAAAGGCATAATCGCGGCGTAGTTGGCGTTCAAGTCGATCACTTCGGCCACATGTTCTTGGGCAACTCCTTCGCGAGAAGCCACAAAGCTTATCCCGTTGATCTTTTCGGAGGACTGACCAAGCAGGCAAATGGGTATCAGGCACAGCAAAAACCATCCAAACTTCTTCATTTTTCTACAGGTAAAGCATTGGTCCAGCCTAATCCCTCCATCCTATGACGGAACGGTTTGAATGAAACCAAAACTCAAAAATAATGCTTATTTGTCTGATATAAATAGGTGCCAGGCCCAAGCGCGTAGTGCTAGCCAGGTGTATTTCTTAGTAAACCCGAGGATTCGGCGTCCACGGTAACATTTCCGAATTTGAATCAAAGGCGAACCAAAATTTAAATCCCTTTTAAATGGATGCCTTACATTAAGTTCTTACCTTTAATTTTGACAAACGGATCAACATCGGAACAGATATGGAACATGTCGTCATCATCGGAAACGGAATTGCGGGAATTACGGCGGCGAGACATATTCGAAAGCTTTCCGATAGACGCATTTCGATCATCTCTTCAGAAACCGATCATTTCTTTTCCCGTACCGCTCTCATGTATGTGTATATGGGCCATATGAGATGGACCGATATCAAACCTTATGAAGATTGGTTTTGGAGGAAAAACCGGTTGGAACTGATTAACGCCTATGTCAATCGTGTCGATACCGATACCAAGTCCCTTTATTTTTCTAATGGGGGTAGCATCGCCTATGATAAACTGGTAATCGCTACGGGATCGCTAACCAATACCTTTGGTTGGGAGGGTCTCGATTTGGATGGCGTACAGGGTCTGGTCACCAAACAGGACCTAGAAAAACTGGAAGAAAACGCCCCGAACAATAAGGTCTGTCCCAAGGCCGTGATTGTGGGCGGGGGCCTGATCGGGGTGGAGATGGCCGAAATGCTGCGTACCCGCAACATTGAGGTCACCCTATTGGTTCGGGAGGATGCCTTTTGGAACAATGTACTGCCCATCGGAGAGGCAAAAATGATTTCCCGCCATATCAAATCGCACGGCGTGGACCTGCGCCACAATCTGAATCTGGACAAAATTTTATCCGATGACAACGGAAAAGTACGCGGTGTAACGGTCAAGGAAACCGGAGAGGAAATTCCGTGCAAGGTCGTGGGCATCACCACGGGAGTTAAACCGAAGGTGGCATTTTTAAAGGATAGCAGTATCGAGACCGACCGAGGTGTACTGGTCAACCGCCGGCTCGAGACCAATATCAAGGATGTTTATGCCATCGGCGACTGCGCCCAGCAGCGCGAACCGATCGGCAATCGCCCGCCTGTTGAGGCAGTCTGGTACACGGGAAGGATGATGGGCGAGGCCTTGGCGCAGACCATTTGCAATAATCCCCTCGAATACCAACCGGGGCATTGGTTCAACAGCGCCAAGTTTTTCGATATCGAGTATCAGACTTACGGCTGGGTATTCCCCGAAGAACGCAAAAAGGACTACGAGGTCCATTTTCACTGGAAACATAACGATGACACCAAATGCATTACCATGGCATACAACAAGGACGATCAAAAGTTATTGGGCATCAATACCTTCGGCATCCGGTTGCGTCACGGGATAGTGGACCGGTGGCTGACCGAAGATCGCAGTATCACCTATGTTATGGAATATTTAAGGGATGCCAATTTCGATCCCGAGTTTTATGATAAGTATGAACCGGAGATCGTAAAGCAGTTCAACCAGGAGTTCAACACGAACATCCGCCCGAAAAAGAGAAGCTGGAAACGGATTTTAAGTCTGTAAACAACCTCGGGAAAAGCCCACGAGGCATACATAAGAAAACGACTTGAATATGCCAAGCTAAACCCAGGAGCATTTAATCTCGATTATCGAGCAAAATAATAAAAAAATGAGCACCCTACAACGCAACATGTCCCTCACGGGCGAACCGCCCAAGGCCCTGAACGTTCAACAGAAAATCGCGACCTTTATCGGGCTTGTGGGGCTTGGCATTATGCTTTTGGCCCTTTTCAACGTCGATTTTCCGAACAAATCCCTCTGGTTGACCTTGTCCCTCGCGGCCATCGCGACCGGCACTATCTGGTTCGCCGGGGCGGAGTACCTGCACCGGCACGAGGGTATAAAAAACGACGGCGTCTATTTCAAGTCGTTGACGTCAAGAGGGTTTTGGGGATGGATCCTGGGAATCGGGCTGACCCTTTTTTACGTCGTGCTGTATTGGTTTCCGGAATATCTCGGTCTAGTCCAGGATGGCGACAATCGAGGGGTCATTGCCTTGTTCGACCCCTTGAGCCAATTTTTAAGCGGTAACCCGGCCAGCCAATGGTTCCTTTATGGCACCCTATATACTATGGCCATCTTAGCCTTTGGCATTAAGTTCATCTGGAAATACCGCCACAACCGCTACGAGTTACTGCGTACGATATCGGTCATGTTCTTTCAATTGAGCTTTGCCTTTATCATCCCCGAAATCTTGGTCCGCCTGAACCAACCCTATTACGATCTAAAAAATATCTGGCCCCTGAACTATGACCTGTTTGCCGGCTATAAGCTGAATGAATTCTTGAGTTCGGGCAACTTGGGCCTGCTAATGCTCATATTCGGGATATTGTCCATTTTCGTCATCACCCCCATCCTCACCTATAAATATGGAAAACGCTGGTACTGCAGTTGGGTCTGCGGTTGCGGGGGACTTGCAGAAACCGCCGGTGACCCATTTCGGCATCTGAGCGACAAACGCATGTTCGCCTGGAAAGTAGAACGATGGGTCATACATAGCGTGCTGGTATTTGTGACCATTATGACTACTGCGGTGGTATTTTCATACTTAAGGGGAAACGAATCGGAATCCATTTCAAAATGGAGCAACCTCGAAGACCAAATGGTAGTCATTAGCGAACCGGAAGGGAAACCCATCGGGGAACGCATCATGGCGGCACAGGAAGCCGGGGCCAAAAGTGTCGTCTTCCTTCATGACGACGCTAGTGGAGCCCCTCCTACGATCGAGAACACCAAAGACATAACGATAAAATATGGGATAGTTTCGAAAGCGGACAACCAAGCAGCCCTGCACCGCATGGAGAGCGGACAGACAGCTGAACTTACGTCAACGAACGGCACCTCTTTTACGGTAGAAAAAAACAGTGCGGTGAAGCAGTATGATAATTCCCTGATTTCCAAAGAGTTTTTTATATGGAGCGTGATACTGGTCCTGACCCTGATTTTTGCCTGGGCCCTGCTTTTTAGACGCGAGGAATTGGCCAAGGATGCGCGTTACGGCGCCATCGGATATTTCACCGTGGTCGTCGGAATTCTGCTCTTTACCTACTTTAGCAGTCCCGGAAAGCTATTCTTTTTCCAGGCCTATAAACTGAACCAATTCTACGGATTTTTGATCGGGGCCGTGTTTTCGGGCGTCATCGGGGTCGGTTTCTACCCCATTTTCGGCAACCGGGTCTGGTGCCGGTTTGGATGCCCCATGGCCGCCATCCTCGGTTTTCAGCAGCGGTTGCTCTCCAAGTTCCGGATTACGACCAACGGCGGACAGTGCATTTCCTGCGGCAACTGCTCCACCTATTGCGAAATGGGTATCGATGTACGTGCCTACGCCCAGAAAGGCGAGAATATCGTGCGCTCGAGCTGCGTGGGCTGCGGTATCTGCTCGGCAGTCTGCCCCAGGGGCGTACTTAAACTGGAGAACGGACCTTTGGAAAACCGAATCGACGGCAACGAAATTTTGCTTGGCAACGATGTAAACCTAATGGAACTGGTTAATCGCAAGTAACGGAAATAAATCCGTAAACGACCAATAACACCCTAGGCACGGCATCCCTCGAGACTGTTTCGAAATGTGCGATGAGAATTTTTATACGCCATTTTTGATGCAGTTTAGGAAACGTTTTTTGGCACAGCCGTAGCTACGGTCAAGAATTTTAACGACAGGGCCGCAGAGAAAAACCAACGCTTTGGCATATGAACAAGGAGCCAGATGATCCGCCGGCCCAAAAAAATAATTGACATAATTCAAAACAGTCTCTTAAAACGGATAAAAATTCCTTAACTCGCCTAACGCTCATTCTAAGCAACAGATTTTATGCTTATCTGCTTAGAAGCATAAAAGCATATTTGTCACCTTGAGCGGTTCTACCGAGCGCAGTCAAGGTACAGTAAAAAGGTCAAACCAAAATGTCTACTGCCTGCCTGTGCTGAGCGCTGTCGAAGTACTCGACGGGACATTAACTCAAATTGATCGGTTCATTTAGGACCCCGGCATCCGGTAATTTCAATGATTGAAACCTTTAAGCTAGAAGATTACTGCGGTTTCATTAGTTTTGCACACCAAAATCGCTGATCAGCTAGTAGGCAATGACCAAAACATTTGAAAGTAACCCTGACATCAAGGTTATTATCCCCGCATTTAACGAAGCCGATTCTATTGCCGAGGTCGTAAAGGATATTCCCGATTCCGTTTCGGAGATCATAGTCGTCAACAACAACTCTTCCGACAACACCGTCAAAAATGCCAGGGCGGCAGGGGCTACCGTACTTTCTGAAGAAAGAAAAGGCTACGGATATGCCTGCCTCAAGGGAATGGATTATGTTGCCAAACAATCCAAATCCCCCGATATCATCGTATTTATCGACGGAGACTATTCCGATTACCCCGAAGAACTCGACAAGGTGGTCGCCCCCATCCTAGATGACGGCAAAGATTTGGTCATCGGGGCACGGGAAAAGAGACTCAGGGAAAAAGGAAGCATGACGCCACAGCAAATCTTCGGCAATTGGTTGGCGACTTCATTAATGAACTTGTTCTTTGGGGCGAGATTTACCGACCTCGGACCGTTTCGGGCCATACGATATGATAAGTTATTATTGTTAGGGATGGAGGACAAAACCTACGGTTGGACCGTGGAAATGCAGCTAAAGGCCCTCCGAAAGAAATTGGCATACACCGAAGTACCAGTGCGTTACAAAAAAAGAATCGGAGTTTCTAAAGTGTCCGGTACCGTAAAAGGTAGTATCTTTGCGGGCATTAAAATCTTAGGTTGGATTTTCAAATACAGCATAAAGTAATATGGGCTTAGTCATTTCTTATATCATTCTTGGCATCTACAGCGTAGCTCTGTTACTGATTTTTTTCTATAGTTTGGCCCAATTGAATCTCTTGGTCAACTACTTGGGATACAAACGCCGGAACCGGGACGCGCCCAAGTTCAATCTGCTCGACCCTCGGGAAATTCCCTATGTTACCATACAGCTTCCCGTTTACAACGAGGAATATGTGATGCAACGCCTGCTGGAGAACATTGCAAAAATAGAATACCCCAAGAGCAAGCTCGAGATCCAGGTGCTCGACGATTCCACCGATGACTCCGTGGTAGATACCGCCAAATGGGTGCGGGAACTGCAGGAAACGGGACTCGACATTCAGCATATCCGGCGTGAAAACCGGCAAGGGTTTAAGGCGGGCGCCCTTAAAGAGGGCCTAGAAGTGGCCAAAGGGGAATTCGTGGCCATATTCGATGCGGACTTCCTCCCGGACAACGATTGGCTCAAAAAGACGGTGGTCTATTTTAAGGACCCGGAAATCGGGGTGGTACAGACCCGTTGGGGACATATCAATCGGGATTATTCTACATTAACCCGTATCCAGGCCTTTGCCCTTGATGCGCATTTCACCTTGGAGCAGGTAGGTCGCAATGCCAAGGGCCACTTTATCAATTTTAACGGTACGGCCGGTATTTGGCGAAAGCAATGTATTCTCGATGCCGGCAATTGGGAAGGCGATACCCTGACCGAAGACCTCGACCTCAGCTACCGCGCCCAGTTGAAAAATTGGAAATTCAAATATTTGGAAGATGTGGAAACACCTGCCGAACTGCCCGTGGTCATCAGCGCCGCCCGTTCGCAGCAGTTCCGATGGAACAAGGGTGGGGCGGAAAACTTCCGGAAATCGGTCATGAGGGTCGTTTCGGCCAAGAACATTTCGTTCAAGACCAAGTTTCACGGGGTGATGCACCTGTTGAACAGCTCGATGTTTCTCTGTGTATTTTTGGTTTCGTTGTTGAGTATTCCGGCCCTGTACATCAAAGCATTGTATCCGCAGTTCGCTATTGTCTTTGCCTTGCTCAGCTTCTTCGTGCTCAGTACGGTGATTCTCTTCGTTTGCTATTGGTTTACCTATAAGAGCATACAGGGCAGCAGCTTCGACAACTTCGTAGACTATATCAAACTTTTCTTTACGTTTTTCTCGGTCGCACTGGGCTTCTCGCTGCACAACTCCATCGCCGTACTCGAGGGCCATATGGGCAAGCGCAGTGAATTTGTACGTACCCCGAAATTCAACCTCAACAACCTGACCGATTCTTGGAAAGGGAATAAGTATCTGACCAAAAAACTTTCGCCCAATATGATTTTGGAAGCGGCGTTGATGCTCTATTTTCTCTTCGGGATGTACAGCGCGATTCCTCTTAATGATTTCGGACTCTTCCCCTTTCACTTGATGTTGTTCGTCGGCTTCGGATTCGTATTCTTCAAGTCATTGACCGCCCGGGCCTAAGTTTTATGATTTGAGCTTCCCATTAATTATGAATCGCTATCTTTAAGCATGGAATCATCGCGAATAGACCTCGACGTTATTCAATCTGACTTAAAGCATGTCTTACCTCTCCTCTCTTAGCATAGCATCCAAAACGAATCCGTTTACCTTTGACATCCCTGCGGTAAAACATGCCAAAAATCCCGGCGCTACCAATTATGAAGTAACGGACGAAAGCATGAAAGAAGTTGCCCTAGAGGATACCGAACACTATTCCATCACCAAGTCCTTTTTAAACAGTCCTGCGCATATTTGCGGTTTTTGAAGTAATTTAAAAACCTTATTTCTATACTAAATTTTCATTCCTATGAATCTTCAAGCTGAAAAAATAGAACTTGTGAAATTGTTACTCAGTATCGAAGATCCCGAAATATTGCAACCGGTCAGAAAGTTGTTCCTAAAAGAAAAACTTATCGATTTTTGAAACGAACTTACCATTGAACAACAAAGCGAAATCAGAGGGGCTACCCTACAGATTGAGGAGGGAATGACAACGGACTATGAAAGCTTTATGGCGAAACACCGATAATGGGCCGAGAAGTAGTTCTAGCAAAAATAGCAGAAGAAAGGCTATCCGATATCTTTGATTATTTGGTTTTACTTAGGTTTTTCAGAAGAAAGTCAAATTTCGTCAAGAAATTGGATGAGAGTCTTGCGGCGGTTTGACTCCAATAAAATTTACGTCCTTACTGTCTTTGCCACAAGGTACTATCCCGATAAATTAAATGAGGATTTCAAATGAATTTTGATTCCGGCAAAACCCTTAAATTAGCCCGATTGAAATTCACGCCTACAAAATGCCCAAGAAGCTTACCAAATACGTAAAGCTGCATAAGGTGCCCATGGCACTGGCCCTGTTGAGCCTTCTCTTTTACTACACCTTTGCCTACAATCTTGTTCGCACCGATTTTATAAACCTGCTTACCCTTTTCGCGGCCCTGTTCTTTCTTTGCCTGCGGATTATCCAGTTTGAAAAGTGGAACCTAAAGTTTTTACTGGTCATAGGCATCTTTTTTCGGCTGGTCTTCCTGATGGCCGAGCCTAACCTTTCGCAGGATTTCTACCGGTTCATTTGGGACGGCCACCTGGTCGCCAACTTCATCAATCCCTATTTGGAGGTACCTGACGTACTCATACAACAGAAGGATTTGATTATTCCCAACGCCCAAGAATTGCACACCGGCATGGGCGAACTCAGCCCGAAACATTATAGCAACTATCCCCCTTTGAACCAAGTGCTTTTCGCCTTGGCGGCGTTACTCGGCGGAAAGAGCATCATAGGTTCGATCTTGGTCATGCGAACCGCAATTATTTTAGCGGATATCGGAACCGTGTATCTCGGAAGGAAGTTGCTCAAGCACTTCAACCGGTCTCCACATCTGATTTTCTGGTACTTTTTAAACCCGCTTGTTATCATTGAGCTCACGGGAAACCTCCACTTCGAGGGGGTCATGCTGTTCTTTTTCGTCTGGGCCATATACCTAATCTCCAAAAAAAAGAGGATGTTGGCCGCCGTGCCCTACGCCCTGTCCATCTGCGTAAAATTAGTGCCCCTATTGTTTCTCCCGCTATTTTTTAAACATTTAGGACCTAAAAAGAGCCTAATGTTCTACCTGCTGGTCGGGGCCATCTGTCTTGTCTTCCTTCTTCCCTTCTATTCCCCGGAATTTATAGGGAACTATTCGCAGTCGATCGGACTCTGGTTTTCCAATTTTGAGTTCAATGCGGGACTCTATAACGGCATTAAACAAATCGCTGTCGCCTTCGACGGGAAACCATGGGAACTGATAAAAACCTACGGCAAGATTACCCCGATACTGATCGTTCTCGCCGTATTAGGATTCACCTTTTTCCGTCCCAATCAAAAGCTGGCCGTACTGCTGCCCTCCATGCTCTGGGTATTGGCGTTGTATTATTTCTTATCGCCGACCGTGCATCCTTGGTATATCGTTTTCTTGGTTTTGCTAGGTGTTTTTACCGAGTATCGCTTTGCCCTGGTCTGGTCGTTCACGGTCGTGCTCAGCTATTTCGCGTATTCGAATTCGGACTTTATCGAAAATCTTTGGTTGATCGCCATTGAATATATGGTCGTTTTCGCATTTTTAGGCTACGAAATCTTTAGTCTAAAACGGCAAAAACCGATTTTTCACAAAAATTGAGCTTCGATGGTTGTAGTTTCGTTGTAATCTTGTACATTTGGAATTCAATGCAAGGACAAAATCACATAGATATGGTCAAGAGCATCCCCGCTCCAGTTCGTCCGTTCGCTCGCCGCCGTCGCCCGTAAGGGTACGTATAACTTTTCATGGAAATAGGTGAGTCCATTTCCGCACAGCTCCAAAAACTTTTCTTCATCTCCTTTCAAACATCCATAGCAATGGACATCGTAATTGCTAACGAATCCCATTTTAAGTACGCCAAAACCATCTGCGACACCATCGCCGAATCGGCCAAGGTCCGCGGCACGGGCATCGCACAACGTACCCCCGAATACATTCGAAAAAGGCTGAGCAACGGCAACGCGGTCATTGCCCTCGAGGGGGATGCCTTCGCCGGTTTTTGCTATATCGAGGTATGGGAACACGAAAAATTCGTAGCTAATTCCGGTTTGATCGTACACCCTGATTTCCGAAAACAAGGCCTGGCCAAAAAAATCAAAAAAAGGATATTCGAACTTTCACGGGAAAAATTCCCCGATGCCAAAATTTTTGGGATCACTACGGGGCTGGCGGTCATGAAGATGAACTATGAACTCGGCTATAAACCGGTCACCTTCTCGGAACTGACCGACGATCCTGAATTCTGGAAGGGCTGCCAAACCTGCAAGAACTTCGACGTACTGACTCGAACCGAGTATAAAATGTGCCTGTGTACGGGCATGCTGCACGACCCCAAGGCCAAGGCAACATCGAAAGTCAAGAAAAAACCGGACAGCAAAGGCTTTAAACGCTTGAAGAGCATTAAGGAGAGTTTGTTTTTGCGAAGGAAGAAGAAGAAAATAGAATAGAGATAAGAGATAAGCTATGAAAAGTTTTTTTCTTTATTCTCTTCTCTTTATTCTAACCCTAAATATTAAAAAATGAAAAAACTAGTACTGGCATACAGCGGCGGGCTCGACACTTCGTACTGCGCCAAATATCTATCCAAGGAAAAAGACTTTGAGGTCCATGCCGTCAGCGTCAACACGGGCGGATTCTCAAAGGAAGAAATCGCCGATATCGAAGAAAAGGCGTTACAGCTGGGCGCCAGCTCGTACACCTCTATCGATGCCGTACAGTACTTTTACGAGAAGGTGGTCAAATACCTCATCTTCGGCAACGTGCTGAAAAACAACACCTATCCCCTATCGGTCAGCGCGGAGCGCATCGTACAGGCCATAGAAATCGTCAAATATGCCCAAAAAATCGGAGCGAACTATATCGCACATGGCAGCACGGGCGCGGGCAACGATCAGGTGCGTTTCGATATGATATTCCAGATTATCGCGCCCGAGATCGAAATCATTACCCCGATTAGGGACAATACCCTTTCGCGGGAGGCCGAAATCGAGTATCTCAAAGAGAACGGGGTCGATTACGCTTGGGAAAAAGCAAAATACTCCATCAACAGGGGACTCTGGGGGACATCGGTAGGCGGCGAGGAAACCTTGACCTCGCAGAAGCCGCTGCCGGAATCCGCCTACCCCAGCCAATTGCAACAAAAAGAACCTTCAGAGGTGACATTGACCTTCGAAAAGGGAGAGCTCGTCGCCATCGACGGGGAAAATAACTCCCCGGTAGAAAATATCATCAAATTAGAGGCCCTGGCGTCAAAATACGCCATCGGGCGCGACATTCATGTGGGGGATACCATCATCGGCACCAAGGGCCGGGTGGGATTCGAGGCTTCGGCATCGTTGATTATCATTAAAGCGCATCATTTGTTGGAAAAACATACCCTCGGTAAATGGCAGCAGTTCCAAAAGGAGCAACTGGGCAATTTCTATGGGATGTTGTTGCACGAGGGGAATTATTTGGACGAGGTCATGCGGAACATCGAGGCCTTTTTGACCGATACCCAAAAGAATGTTTCGGGGGATGTTTTCGTGTCGCTACACCCCTACCGCTTCGAACTCAACGGAATCGAATCGGAGCACGATTTGATGAGCGCCGCGTTCGGAAGCTACGGCGAAGTGAACAAGGGCTGGACGGCCGATGATGCCAAGGGGTTTATCAAGCTGCTCTCGAACCCGGGGAAGATTTATAACCATGTAAACAGGTCATCTAATTCCCAAAGGAAGAATTGACCTGGGCACCGAAAAATGGGAACATACACCGTCTTGTCGGCCCAGAGTTCCAAAAAGTGGAACCAATGTCAGGTCGAGCCTCTCGACTTCGCCCGAGACAGGCGCAGTCGAGACCTAAAACGATAATAGAATTATAAACAACCATGATCAACGTAGGAATAATAGGCGGTTCGGGCTATACTGGTGGGGAATTGATCCGAATCCTGCTGCAACATCCGCAAGCGAAAATCGATTTCGTCTATAGCACGACCCGGGCCGGGAAGAAAGTAACCACGGCACATCCCGATTTGTTGGGGACTACCGAAATGGAGTTTACGGGAGGTATAAATCCGGCAGTCGACGTCGTTTTTCTTTGTTTGGGACACGGCAACTCCTCCAAGTTCCTACAGGAGAACAAGTTTTCGGACCGCACCAAGATCATCGACCTCAGCACCGATTTCCGGTTGCAAGAAGACGCCGTTTTCGAAGGAAAGGAGTTTGTGTACGGGCTGCCCGAACTGAAAAAATCGGACATTCAAAAAGCGAATCATATCGCCAATCCCGGATGTTTCGCCACGACCATCGAGTTGGCGTTGCTCCCTTTGGCCCAGGCGGGACTTCTACAGCACGATATCCACATCAATGCAATTACCGGAAGCACGGGGGCGGGCGTTCGTCCGTCCGAAACCACGCATTTCAGCTGGCGGAACAACAACGCCAGCTGGTACAAGCCCTTTACCCATCAGCATTTGGAGGAGATAGAGGAAGTCCTGAAATCCCGGCATCCCCATATCGGGGAACTCTATTTTCTGCCCCATCGGGGCGATTTTCCCCGGGGCATCCTCGCGACCGCCTACACCAAATTCAATGGAAACGAGGAAGATGCCATCCAACTCTATCGCAATTTTTATAAGGAGGCCGCTTTTACCCACGTGGCGGAAGCGCCCCTCCATTTAAAACAAGTAGTGAATACGAACAACTGTCATATCCACTTACATAAGCACAAAAACATCCTTTTAATTACTTCCGCAACGGACAACCTGCTGAAAGGCGCATCGGGACAAGCGGTGCAAAATATGAACCTGATGTTCGGATTCCCGGAGGACGATGGATTGCGGTTGAAAGCGGGCGTGTTTTAGACTAAAGTATTCAAATCAGGACGTTGTTGCAAGGAGCAGAATCAAGTGACGATTCTTGGAAAATGCCAAAGCGACGAAGCAATCTGTTGATACTAGCAGTAATGTCAACGGATTACTTCGCTCCGCTCGCAATTATGAATGAAGGAAATTTAATATCAGAAATCATGAAAATAGCCATCATCGGAGCCGGAAACCTGGGACTGTCCATCGCCAAGGGCCTCTTGAACACCGACGGAGCCACCACCCTGTACCTGACCAAACGGAACCTGGACGACATCAGGGATTTCGAAAAGTACGGCAATGTCACTATCACTTCCGACAATCGTAGGGCGGTCGAAAACTCCGACATTTTGATCTTGGCGGTGCAGCCGAGTCAATTGGAGTTCCTTTTAGAAAATACCAAGGATCTACTGACGGAAAAACATCTTGTCATCTCCACAATTACCGGATTCAGCATTGCCAAAATGGAAGCCATTATCGGTGACGGTCATCCCATCATCCGCAGTATGCCCAACACCGCGATTTCGGTAGGAAAGAGCATGACCTGTCTCTGTAGTAACGAAAGCGGAAAAAAAAGGGTAGCCCTTGCCAAAGCCATCTTTAATAGAATGGGACATTCCATGGAGATTCCTGAATCCCAAATGCAGGCCGCGACCGTTATCTGCGCCAGCGGCATCGCTTTTTGGATGCGCTTGATCCGGGCCACCACCCAGGGGGCCATTCAACTGGGATTTGATGCCAAGGAAGCCCAAGAGCTGGCCATGCACACCTGCAACGGGGCAGCCAACCTGTTGATCGCCTCGGGCAGCCATCCGGAAGCCGAAATCGATAAGGTGACCACCCCCAAGGGATGCACCATTCAAGGCCTTAACGAAATGGAGCATCAGGGCTTGAGCTCTTCATTGATACAAGGAATAGCGGCATCTTACGCGAAAATCAGCCTTATCCAGGAAGGGCAGCTTTGAAAAGAGTCGGCAGGGGCAATTAGCGGGTGACAGTCTAGGGGTTAGGCCTGATTGGAGCAAGTTAAATTTGATAGGTTAAAGTTTAAAAATATGAAATTATTCGATGTTTACCCTTTATACGACGTGACCCCGGTATCGGCCGAGGGCATTGTCGTCACTGATGATAAAGGACAGGAATATCTCGATTTCTATGGTGGGCATGCCGTGATATCGATCGGTCATTCACATCCGCGATACGTAAAGCGGCTGAAAGACCAGCTCGATAACATCGGCTTTTACAGCAATTCGGTCAAGAACCCCCTACAAGCGGAGGTGGCGGAAAAGTTGGGCCGGCTATCGGGGTGCGGGGACTACAACCTATTTCTCTGCAATTCAGGGGCCGAAGCCAACGAGAACGCCTTAAAACTGGCCTCGTTCCATACGGGGAAGTCCCGCGTCATCGCGTTCGACAACAGTTTTCACGGCCGTACGTCGGCCGCAGTGGCGGTTACGGACAATCCTAAAATCAACGCCCCCATCAACCGGCAGCAGAAAGTGACCTTTCTGCCCTTCAATGATGGCGATGCTTTAAAAAAGGAAATCGAGAAGGGCGATGTGTGCGCCGTCATTTTTGAAGCCGTTCAAGGGGTCGGTGGACTCGACGAGCCCTCCACCGAATTTTATCGCATACTCCAAAAACTCTGCAATGCAAACCAGGTGGTACTGATTGCCGACGAAGTGCAATCCGGTTTCGGACGCACCGGCAAGTTCTTTGGGTTTCAACATCACAACGCATTGGTTGAATCGGAATCCAACATTGATCCTGATATCATAAGCATCGCAAAAGGCATGGGCAACGGCTTTCCCGTCGGAGGTATCTTGATTCACAAAGACATCAAGGCATCCTATGGATTGCTCGGCACCACTTTCGGGGGCAACCATTTGGCCTGCGCCGCCACCCTGGCCGTTCTTGAGGTCTTGGTAGACGAGCGATTGATCGAAAACGCCAAACAAATGGAGGGTTATTTTCGGGGACTGGCAGCGGATATCCCGCAAATCAAAAAAGTAAAGGGACGGGGGTTGATGCTCGGGCTGGAGTTCGATTTTGAAGTGGCCGAACTGAGAAAGCGACTCATCGACAACCAGCATTTGTTTACCGGGGGCGCAAAGAATAAGCACCTGCTCCGGGTACTGCCGGCCCTGAACGTAACGGAACGGGATTTGGATGTTTTGTTCGAAGGTTTGAAAAACGAATTACAAAACGTGAATCAATAATCCGAAAAAAGTACACGTGGAGGGCCGTAACCAGAAATCGATGAGAACCAGAAAACGTATATTGTTAAAAATCGGCTCCAATACCCTTACCCGTGAAACCGATCAGATCTCTCGGGGCAAAATAGAGGATATCGGACGCCAAGTCGCCTTGCTAAAAGACGATTATGAATTCATTATTGTCAGTTCAGGCGCCATTGCCGCGGCCAAACAATTCGTCAAACTGGAACATAACGGGGAAGAAATTACGGTAAAGCAGGCTCTGGCGGCCATCGGACAACCCCATCTGATGCGATTGTTTCAGGAGAGTTTTCGAGAATTGGGGCTGTCGTCGGCCCAATGCTTGCTGTCGTATTCCGATTTTGAGAATGCAAAATCCAAGGCCAACATCAAGAGCACTATAGATGTACTGATACACAACAATTTTATTCCCATTATCAACGAAAACGATACGGTAGCGGCGGACGAGATCCAGTTCGGCGACAACGATAAACTGGCCGCCCTGACCGCTTCACTTTTACTTGCCGATCTACTGATCATTGCCACGAACACCGATGGCATTTACACGAAAGCCTCCATGAACGATGAGCTTCCTGAAACTATTATTTCCATTTCCGATATCAATGCGTTGGCCCGGGAAGTGGGGGATAAAAAATCGTCCCACGGTACGGGTGGGATGCAGTCCAAAATCGAGGCTGCTACCATCGCCCGGAAAGCAGGAATACCGACTTGGGTGGTCAACGGATTAAAGGATGGTTTTTTGGCTGATGCGCTTGAGAATTTGAGTCCGCACACTAGAATTGAGGAGAAGTCAGCTTCGAAAGTACGGAAGACGAAAGAAGGGCAAAAGGATAAAAGAATGAAAAACTAAGGACGACTAACGACTAAAATTAGAAAGCATCCCCATGAAAAATTACTTTTCGATTCAGGATATCGATTCCCTTCCCGACTGGGTCTCGGAAGCTCGGCAACTCAAAGGAAGTCCCACTTCCCAAAAGCAACTGGGTGTGGGAAAAACCCTTTGCCTGCTATTCTTCAACAACAGCCTCCGCACCCGATTGAGCACGCAAAAAGCGGCGATGAACCTGGGGATGGAGGTCATGGTCATGAATTTCGGCAACGAGGGTTGGGCCTTGGAATACGGGGATGGAACCGTCATGGATCAAGGCACCTCCGAACATATCAAGGAAGCGGCCCAGGTCGTTTCGCAGTATTGCGATATCGTCGCCATCCGGGCCTTCGCGGGCTTGAAGGACAAAGCGAAAGATGAAGCCGAAGAGGTATTGAACGGGTTCATCTCATATGCCTCCGTTTCTGTCGTGAACATGGAAAGTTCGATCGGGCATCCGCTACAGGCCCTGGCCGATGCCATTACGCTGGCCGAGCACCAAGGTCCGAACCGCGAGACGGATTCTCAAGAAAACAAAACGGATGACAAACCGGGAAAATCCGAACAAGGACAGCAATCCGGCGCCCGTAGAAAACCTAAAATTGTACTTTCGTGGGCCCCGCACCCCAAGGCCTTGCCCCACGCGGTGGCGAATTCATTCGTAGAGATGATGCGACGACAAGACGCCGAATTCGTCATCACACATCCCAAGGGATATGAACTGAATCCTGAGATTACCGGCGACGTTCCGATAGAATACAATCAGAAAAAAGCTTGCGAGAATGCCGATTTTGTGTACGCAAAGAACTGGAGCAGCTATTCCGACTACGGAAAAGTACTTCATCAAAATTCAGATTGGATGATGACCCAGGAAAAGCTCGGCGCAGCCAAGTTCATGCACTGTCTTCCGGTCCGACGGAACGTAGTCGTCGAAGATGCCGTGCTCGACAGCGGCCAATCATTGGTCATCGAACAGGCCAACAACCGGACCTATGCCGCGCAGGTTGTTCTGAAAAAGCTACTTGAAAACATGCGGTGATACGTTGTGCAAGTCCCAAACCTGTACCTGTGTGACAACATTGATTGCCGACCCCCGAAACTTTGCCAGAGGAGATAGCTTTCCAGTTGAAATAAAAACGCTCACGACAAATCGATGTAAATTACATCCGAAGAAATTAAGATTTAAGATGGATCGAAAATTAATAGACAAGGTCTGTATCATTACCGGCGCGACCAGCGGGATGGGAAAGGCGATTGCCGAATCCTTTTCGAAAGAGGGAGCCAAATTAATCCTGTCAGGTCGGGATGCCGAAAGGGGAGAAGCCCTGGAAAAGCAATTGAAGAATTCCGTATTCGTAGCGGGGGACATTACCGAACCTGCTTATAACGAAAAGTTGGTACAAACGGCCCTAGAAAACTTCGGCCGACTGGATAAGATGTCCCTGAATGCGGGCATACTAGGTTTGGGGAACGTGGTCGACCTTCCCGAAACCCTATGGCACAAGACCTTGGACGTCAATTTGAGCGCCATTTACTATCTGTGCAAACACGCCATCCCGCAAATCCAAAAAAATAAAGGGGGAGCCATAGTCGTCAACAGCTCCATTGCGGCATTCAAAAGCTTTCCGAACCATCCGGCCTATTGTGCCTCAAAGGCAGCGGCCGTGGCTCTGATGAAACAGATGGCGGTCGAATATGCCCCGGACATCCGAATCAACGCCATCTGTCCCGGGCCGGTGGACACTCCCTTTTTATGGAATTCGGCCAAGGCTTTCGAAAATCCCGATACCGCGGTCGAAGACGCCAAGAACGACACCCTGCTGAACCGATTGGGAACTCCCGAGGATATTGCCAAACTGGCTTTGTTTCTTACCTCGGACGAATCCTCTTGGATTACCGGCACGGCCATGACCATCGATGGGGGGATTTTGAACGCATGACCGAAATCTGTCGCCGATCGAACCATCCACATTAATAAAAGATAGGAGCCCAAAAAGAAATCCAACAGTACAATAAATAGTTGAAAAGAGCTATGAAATCAAGTCTCTCCATAATAAAAATCGGCGGAAACGTCATCGGGAACGAGTCCGAACTCGCAAAGTTCCTAAGCCTATTTTCGGAATTGGACGGACTTAAAATTTTGGTGCACGGGGGCGGAAACCTGGCCACGCAAATCTTTAAAAGAATGGGGGTCGCATCCCAAATGATAGGCGGGCGACGCGTCACCGATAAGGCGGGCCTAGAAGTCATTACGATGGTCTATGCGGGCCTGGCCAATAAAAACATCGTCGCTAAACTACAGGCGAACGGGTGCAACGCCATCGGGATGAGCGGAGCGGACGGCAATGCCATCCAAGCCCATAAACGCCCGGTGAAAGACATCGATTACGGGTTTGCAGGCGATGTGGACGGAGTCGATGCCAATTTGCTCTCCCGACTTTTGGGCTCAGGCCTTACGCCCGTGTTCTGCGCGATGACCCATGACGGCAAAGGACAGCTGCTCAACACCAATGCGGACACTATCGCCTCCGAGCTGGCCATCGGGCTAAGCGGAATGTACGAAACCACCCTGTACTACTGTTTTGAAAAAAACGGGGTTCTCCGAAATATTTGGGACGAGCGTTCCGTAATCGAACACATCGACCCCGAAATCTATCAAGAATTACTCAACCAGGGAACAATCGCCGATGGTATGCTTCCGAAAATGACCAACTGCTTTCATGCCCTGAAGAACGGAGTAGCCAAAGTATGTATCGGAAATACAATAATGCTGGCCCAAAATGAAAACCCCTATACTACCCTAACCCTATGAAGCCAAATAAGGAGCAACTGACGGAAAAGGCACTGGAGCTGCTGAAACAACTGATTTCGATTCAATCTTTTTCTTCCGAGGAAGATAAGACCGCCGATGCCATCGAAGCCTGGTTCAAGACTTTCGGCATCCCGTTCCAACGGGAAATCAACAACGTCTATGCCGTCAATAAGCACTTTGACGAGAGCAAACCCACTTTGTTGCTGAACTCCCACCACGATACGGTCCGCCCGAATTCCGCCTACACAAAGAACCCCTTCCACCCGCATATAGAAGACGGAAAATTATTCGGACTCGGCAGTAACGATGCCGGGGGAGCCCTGGTATCGCTCATAGCCACTTTCACCCATTTTTATTTTGAAGAAAACCTGTCCCACAACCTGTTGATGGTCGCATCAATGGAGGAAGAAAGTTCGGGGAAGAACAGTTTACGCGGACTTTTGCCCAAACTGCCAAAAATCGACGTGGCCATCGTGGGCGAGCCGACCCTGATGCAATTGGCCATCGCGGAAAAGGGTTTGGTCGTTTTCGACGCACAGGTCAAGGGTACGCCCTCGCATGCGGCGCATCCGAACGACGACAATCCCATCTACAATAGTATCGAGGTGCTTGACTGGTTCAAAAATTACAACTTTGACAAAGTCTCCGAAACCTTGGGGGGAGTCAAGCTGACGGTTACCCAGATCAATGGCGGCGTGCAACACAACGCTGTGCCCGCCCAAGTCGATTTGGTGATAGACGTTCGCGTCAACGACCGGTACTCCAACCTAGAAATCGCAGATATTTTGAGATTGGAGGCCCCCTGCGAACTGCAACCGCGTTCCCTGCGGCTGAATTCCTCGGCCATTGCCGAAGACCATCCTTTGGTAGAGGCGGGTGTCGCCTTGGGCCGTGAAACTTACGGTTCCCCTACCCTTTCCGATCAAGCCGCCCTGAGCTGCCAATCCCTGAAATTAGGGCCGGGGGACAGCACCCGTTCCCATTCCGCCGACGAATTTATCTATGTGCACGAGGTCGAGGATGCAATTGATTTGTATATTCGGATCTTGGAGCGGTTTCTTAAGGTGGAGCCAAGAAACAAGAGATAAGAAACAAGACGGAAAAGCACAGGTTCAAGCGCAAGCATCAAGTTCAAGTGCTGGCACAAAAGGTTTGGATTATACAGAAAATCCGGTCGGCAGCAAACAAGATAGGTTTCTAGCGTTAAGCGAACATGAAAAAAATACCAACTACTTTGTACTAACTACTAACTACTACCACACATGAAACTCTGGGACAAAGGCTTTAGCACGGACAAAAAAATAGACCATTTTACGGTCGGTAACGACCGCGAGCTGGACCTTCACCTCGCGAAATATGATGTAATCGCCTCAAAAGCACACGCCATGATGCTGGGCAAAATCGGATTGCTAACAGATGAGGAGACCCAAGCCTTGGTTAACGAACTGGAGAACATCGCCACGTCGATAGAAAACGGGGAATTCGTCGTGGGGGAGGCGTTCGAGGACATGCACTCCAAGATCGAATTCTTACTGACCGAGAAACTGGGCAATACCGGCAAGAAAATCCATACCGCCCGATCCCGCAACGATCAGGTTTTGGTGGCGATGCACCTCTACCTGAAGGATGAACTGACGGAAATCAAACAACAGACTAGAACGCTGTTCGACCTACTGCTGGACTTGGCGGAAGAGCATAAGCATATTTTGCTGCCGGGGTACACCCACCTCCAGATTGCAATGCCCTCATCCTTCGGATTGTGGTTCTCGGCCTATGCGGAAAGCCTTATCGACGACCTTTACTTTGTCGAAGCGGCCTACAAGGTGGCAGACCAGAACCCCTTGGGAAGTGCAGCGGGCTACGGGAGTTCTTTCCCGATCGATCGAAGTTTTACTACGGAAGAGATGGGCTTCGAAACCACGAAGTACAACGTGGTCGCCGCCCAAATGGGAAGGGGCAAGGTCGAAAAAGCCACTGCCTTCGGGATGTCAGCCCTAGGGGCCACCCTCTCCAAAATGGCGATGGACATCTGCCTTTACATGAGCCAGAACTTCGACTTTATCTCCTTCCCGGACGAGCTGACCACCGGCAGCAGTATCATGCCGCACAAAAAAAATCCCGATGTCTTTGAGCTCGTACGTGGCAAATGCAACAAACTGCAGAGCATTCCCAATCAGTTGGCGCTGGTCATCAACAATCTGCCGAGCGGCTACCACCGCGACTTGCAACTGGTCAAGGAAATCATCGTTCCGGCCATTCAGGACATGAAGGCCTGCATAGAAATCATGACGTTTAGCCTTAAGGAAATCCGGGTGGACAACAACATTCTCGACGATCCGAAATACGACTACCTCTTCAGTGTAGACACTTTGAACGAGCTGGTGCAAAACGGGATGCCCTTCCGCGATGCTTATAAAAAAATGGGGCAGGAAATTGAAGCGGGTACCTTTGCGCCTAAACGCGATATCGATCACACCCATGAGGGAAGTCTGGGCAATCTTTGTCTGAAGGAGATTCGGGAGAAGATGCAGAAATTATTCCCGTGAAATTCCCGGACGGTGACAACTCCGCCCTGAACGCCCGATGAAAAGAACTAACGATAGAGATAATATCGCAATTGGCTTGGAGGATTTTAAAAAAGGGCGTACCCTTAGCTCGAAACAGTTTGGGCAACAACCAAAAAATGGATAGTCCCCTCGAGGTCCGTTGGATAACTCGATTCACGTTAACAGACACTGGACCAAAATAAGGGCGGGGCAACTTCTACGGCCCGAGTTTTGTCGATAAACGACAATATTCCATCGTTGACCTGCAATAATTTCCATTTCACAACAAAAAATTTTTCCTGGAGGTACTGCCTTCTATTTTTGGGGAACACTGGACAACCTACTAAACAACGTCCAAAAAAACATCCCAAATCATGAGAAGAATAGTGGCGCCTATTCTAGCGCTCTTGGCGGTATCCTGTAGCAAAGATATCGACCAAGTAACCTTGGAAGGGGATAGCGAGAAAGTTGTCCTCGCCATCAACTCCAATGAAACCGCCAATGAACCGAATTACCAACTTTCAGACAGTGCCGGCCTAGATGAGGCCGATTTGCTGACATCAAAGGAAAGCGAACTGATAGAATATTTTAAATATCTAACGCTCTGGAAAGGACCGCACGTGACCGAGGTCGAGGTAAATCGTCGGTGGAACCGATCCCTAAGACTGTATCTTGATGGCTCGATTTCAGATTCATACCGATCGACGGTCGAAAAGGTAATCGCCGAGTACAACGCCTTGTTCGTCGAGAGCGATTTTACCATTGCATTAACCGAAAATATCGCAGAGGCCAACGGTCACCTCTTCTTTGGTGAAAAGGAGGAGATGAAGCCACTTTGGGCCGACATGTACGACCGTATAGCAGACGGCAATTACTCCGGGTATGCCATGACCCCGTCGCGAAATGCTGTCCTACATTCTACCCGCATCTGGATATCAAATCCCATAGCATCACTGTTCAAACATGAATTAGGACATGCCCTTGGTCTGGGGCACTCGAATCAATGCACGGACGAAAAAAGTATTATGTGCTCCAAGGTCGGTAGTCAGAGTGATTTTTCGAAGGCCGAGACAAGAGTTCTACGTTATCTATACCATCGGGACTTTTCTGCAGGACTGAACGCATCCCAAATCGAAAAACGCTTAGCAGAACTTATTATCAGCGGCCGATAACATTTAAGATAATTGCTGAATTCCATATCGGAGGTAAACCACCGAAAACAGAAGAACGGGACTAGCTGATCATCCCCAAATTAACGACCTCCTGTTCGGTCAGGAAACGCCAATGTCCACGGGGCAGATCTTTTTTGGTCAGGCCGGCATAGACCACCCGGTCCAACTTCACGATTTCATAGCCCAACGTCTCAAAAATACGGGTCACGATTTTATTGCGCGAGCTGTAAATTTCCATGCCCACTTGGGTCTTGGGCGCATTTTCGATAAAACTGACATCTTGCACCTTTACCATTTTATGGTCTACCGCAAGACCGTCCTGGATTTTTTTTAGGTCCACACTTCGCAAGGGCCGGTTCAATTCTATGTGGAATATTTTTCTAAGTCCGTTTTGCGGACTGTTCAAGCGTTGGGTCAGTTCTCCATCATTGGTGAAGAGTAGTAGTCCGCTTGTATTTTTCCCCATTTTACCGACCGGTTTCAACTCCGCTTTGGTGGCTCTCGTAATCAATCCAACGGCGGTTCGATTTCCGTGCTCGTCACGTGCCTCGGTGGTAAAATCCTTGGGCTTGTTCAGCAGTACGTATTCCCTTTTTTCGGGATTCAACAAGCGCCCATCAAACCGCACCTCATCGCTACGCTTTACCTTATGACCCATTTCGGTTACCGGCATTCCGTTGACCGTGACACTGCCCGCCTTTATCAGCACATCGGCTTCCCGCCGTGAGCACACCCCGGAGTTTGATAGGTATTTGTTGAGCCGTATCAATTCGGAATCGCCCTGCCTCGGGGCCTTGCCCTTCCCCTTTATCGGGGCGTTCCCCCGGGCATAGCTCTTTTTTCGAGCGTTTCCACCTTGTCGCCCTGATGCCCTGCGGCCGCCATCCGAATTGGACCTGTTCGATGATGTTTTGCGTTTATTGGACCCTGATCGGCTCATGTTTTCTATTTTTTGCAAAGATAACGAAGGAATTCGGATAAGACGTTTATCCTCTTGGGAATATAAGAAATGCTTGTCCGCTTACCAAAATAAGGTGGCTTTTAGACCCCTTGGACTCGTGTCCCGGAAAATGAAGCATCGCATGCGAAAAAAATAATAATCCCAGAAAATCATATCCCTAAGCCGGGGTTCAAGCAATCACAAAATGCGGTTCAGTACTAGGCCCAGGTCGATCAATAGAATACTGAACACCCCGACCACTATGATCAACTTTAAGATATTATGTAGCCACACGTAGTCTTTTTTGCTGTTGGACCTGAGCAGCAGCACCAGAAAAAGAAGCAATAACACTACACAACCCATAAAATAATAATGCATTTGGCCGACATCGAACTTAGTAATCAACAACAACGAGGGAATCAAAGTGAGTACAATCAAACCGGATATCAGCAATTTTGAGACCTTGGACCCGTATAAAATCGGGATGGTTTCATAGTTTTGTGCCATATCACCGCTCATGTTCTCAAGGTCTTTTATCATTTCGCGGGCCAAAATCAGTAAGAAGAGGAACATGGCGTGAACGAAAATGACGGTGTCGAAATTCTTATAGTAAACGAATACGACAAAAAAAGGAGAGATGGCCAAGGTTGCCGAAACAAAATTGCCCAAAAAAGGAACCCTTTTCAATTTGTGCGAATAAAACCAAATCCCGAATATATAGGCCGAAAAGAACAGTACCGCACGAAACGAGACGTAACTGGCGGCGAAAACGGACAAAAGGTTGAGAACGAAGTAGGACGACAATTTGAAACGTTGGCTCACCAACCGATCCAACATGCTTTTCCTGGGTTTATTGATTAGGTCCTTTTCCGCGTCGTAGAAGTTATTGATGATATAGCCGCTGGCAATAACTAGGGCAGAGGCGACCACGATCATAAAGAGGTTAAGGTCGAAAATCACCTGCCGCAGGGGCAGGTCTGGAGCAAGGATGTAGATAGAGGCCAAATATTGGGCCAGGGCGATGATCAGGATATTATGGCCTCGGACGACAGAAAACAGACTCAAGACCTTTAAAAACAAGAGTTTGTTTTTTCTGCTAAGCATATGTAGAAAAGATTTGCACTTTAAAAGCAGGAAGCGCCCAAGGGCCTACCTCACGTTCGCGCGAACATGGGTTTAGAAGTTGTACACCACCTCTAAATTGTAATCTTTCAGCGCTTTCTTGGCCTTGTCCACATCTTGGGTAAAGCCCAAAATATAGCCGCCTCCACCCGAACCGCACAGTTTTAGGTAGTAATCGTTGGTCTCGATACCATGTTTCCATAGTTCATGGAACTTGGCGGGAATCATCGGTTTGAAGTTATCGAGTACGACATGCGATAGCTGTTTCAAGTTTCCGAAGAGCGATTTCACATTTCCGTTCACGAAATCCTCCACACAGGCATCGGTATGTTTGATAAATTGGTCTTTGAGCATATTACGGAACCCCTCCTGCTTCATCTTTTCCATGAAGAGTTGCACCATCGGGGCGGTTTCCCCGGTCGAACCGCTATCCAAAAGAAAAACGGCACCCTTCCCGTCCAAATTTTGGGACGGAATGCTGGTGGATTCGATATCTTCCTTGGAGTTTATAAGAATAGGAATGCTCAGATAGCTGTTGAGGGGGTCGAGCCCGGAGGACTTCCCGTGGAAAAAGGATTCCATTTTCCCAAAAATACGCTTCAGCCGCAATAATTTGTCGCGGGTCAGGTTCTCGAGCACCGTTATCTTGTTCTTGGCATATTTGTCATATATGGCCGCGACCAGCGCACCGCTACTCCCTATCCCGTACCCTTGGGGAATGGAGCTGTCGAAATACATGCCCGCAGCAATATCGTCCTTGAGAGCCTCAAAGTCAAAATCGACCAGATCGGGACTGTTCTTGTGCACTAGTTCTAGGTAGCCCGCAAACTCCCGAAGGCCTAGATTGGACTTCCGAGCGGCTTTCGATGGATGGTCATCGGTCTTCAAGGCGCCCTTAAAAAAATTATAGGGAATGGAGAGGCCCTTGGAATCCTTTATGATCCCATATTCCCCGAACAACAGAATTTTAGAATAGAACAACGGTCCTTTCATCTGGTTTTTTTAAATCAGGCTTGCCCGAAGGCGTTACAATGGATAGGGTATTAAGATAAGAAATGCTGCAAAGATACGCAATTTCGACTTGTGAAATAAAAAAATCCTTCTTTGACTACTATGAGACCAATTAAAATCTGTCACTAGGCTTTTATCTTCCTTGCCCCAAATCCCGTTCGATCGCGGATATGTTTTCCATTCTCGCAGTATTGTAGCAGCTCGTCCTTTATAAAACCGTAAACCGTTTGCGTTTCTTCTTCGGGATAAAGCACATGTACATTGGCTCCCGCATCCAAGGTGAAACAGACATTGGTGGCCGATGCTTTCCGAAATTCCCAAATCCGGTCGATGATTTCGAGCGTATTCGGCTTCATGAGCATGAAATAAGGATGGCTCGTCATCATCATCGCATGCAGGGTCAAGGCCTCGCTTTCCGTTATTTTAATGAACTGCCGTAAATTACCCTCGGCCAAAACGGAACGAAGTTCGGAAAGATGCGAATATGCATGCTCGAACCGTTGATCAGCAAACGGATGACCGTGCATCAGATCGTGTCCAACACTGCTGCTGACCTGTTTCTGACCCTCGTCGACCAACAGGATGGTATCCTGAAAATTGGTGAAATTTTCATGGATTTTATAGGGATAAGGAATGCCATAAAAATCCGAACTCCCATCAATATCAGAATGACTGCCCCACTGCACGAGCGGCCCCTCGATACTGCGGCAAGCACTGCCGGAACCCAGCCGGGCGAGAAAAGAGGCTTTTTTTTTGAAAAAGTTGTCATCCATTTCGGAAACGAATTCCCTTTCCATCGACATCAAACACAGGGCAAGCGCGCTCATTCCCGAAGCCGAGGAAGCAATCCCGCTGCTGTGCGGAAACGAATTCGAGGTCTCGATCCGAAGATGGTACTCCCTCAAGAAGGGAAGGAATTTCTCGATACGCTTGAAGAACGTTGCTATTTTCGGCCTGAAATCATGCCTCGATTCACCCCCGAATAACAGATCGAACCTGAAACCGTCGGCATCCGGGGTAGGTGGGGTGGTTTCCCCCTTCAATTTTCGGTAGGTGACCGTGGTATCCGTCACACAGGCATCCAAGGTAAAACTGAGGGAAGGGTTTGCAGGAATCTGGTTGTCCCTTTTGCCCCAATATTTGACCAATGCTATATTGCTGGGGGATTTCCATCGGATGGTGCCCGTTTGTTTCAGGGATGTATATTTAGAAGGAAGAAAGTCGTTCTCGATCATTGGCCTTGAAATTTGTACAAATATAGTTTTTACCGAGGGCGGGAGCCCTGCCAAAGGATTAAATTGTTATTTTAGACGGAAACCGTTCCGTCCTATCATTGTTCCGATTCACCGATTCAATTGCTTAGGACTTAAATTTTAAGGAAAATCAAAAAGGGAAAAGACCTAGTGCAAGAGGGAGGCTTGCGACCATAAATTCAATACGCTCCAGCATTTGAAAAGAAAGGCAACCTATATCTTTTATGCAGTCGGCATCTGTTTGGCCACAGGATTCTTGGCGGGCTATGCCACCGAAACTTCGGTAAACGATTGGTACCCTACCCTGAACAAGCCTTGGTTTACCCCGCCTGGATGGCTTTTTGCACCGGTCTGGATTACGCTTTATATCCTAATGGGAATTTCCGCCGGCATCGTTTGGGCCCGTGGCTTTTACCACCGCTGGGTCAAAAAAGCGCTGTATCTTTTTTGGTTCCAATTGTTGTTCAACGGGGCATGGAGCATCGTATTTTTCGGACTCCATGAACTTTTTTGGGCCCTTGTGGTCATTGTTATCCTGTTGGTATTGATCGTAATGACCATTCGCGCCTTCAAGGTGGTCAATAAACGGGCCGCCTGGCTGTTGGCGCCCTATTTGTTGTGGGTCTGTTTTGCGACGCTGCTCAATTATAGGATTTGGGCGATGAACTGAGCATTCCCAAAATTAATCTTACATTTAGGCACTTGTAATTTCTGTACTTACTCAACATGGTATTAGTGTGCAACGCCCGTGCGAGAGCCTTGTGAAATTCTATTGATTGAATTATGGTGATTAAGGTTTGTCAAGAACAATGTCACCGATAGTAACTAATGTTGAACAAAACCCGAAATCCAACAGTTATCATGCATTATTTCAATATTTTGATGTCCTTACTCCTTTTTAATGCCTGCGGGGCGCAGAAGAACACACCCCAATTTGCCGACAACGTGGTCGTCGCCCATCGCGGTGCCTGGAAAGCCGAGGGATTTCCCGAAAATTCCATTGCCGCCCTGAAACACGCCATCGCTTTGAAATGTACCGGTTCGGAATTCGATGTGCACATGACGGCCGATGATGTCCTCGTAATCAATCACGACGCCGACCACAATGGCATGCTGATCGCGGAAACCTCTCATGAGGACCTAGCCGCCCATAAACTCTCCAATGGCGAGACCTTGCCCACCTTGAGGGACTACATTATTGCAGGAATGGAAGACAATACATCGACCCGGTTGGTCTGCGAGATCAAACCGGCCGAAACAGTGGAACGCGGCCAGCGGATGGCCGAAAAAGCGGTCGCGCTGGTCAAGGAGCTCAAGGCGGGGGATATGACGGTCTATATCAGTTTTATGTACGAAATCCTACAAAAAATCGAGGAACTCGACCCAGAGGCGCACACGCAATACTTAGAGGGCGATAAAGCGCCGGCAACGCTAAAGGCCGACGGCATCGATGGGGCCGACTATCATTTCTCGGTATTCAAAAAGCATCCGGAATGGATCGAAAGTGCAAAAAAAATCGGAATTGCACTTAACGCGTGGACCGTGAACAAGCCCGAGGACATGGATTGGCTGCTGGAAGAGGATTTCGATTTTATTACTACCAACGAACCGGAACTGCTGTTGGAGAAATCCAAATAACGCCGCGCTGCCGACTGTCCCCTGCCAACAGCCACTTTATACTACGCTCTCCTAAACCTCAATACCCACTTTTACCTCATAGCTTCTCTACCTAATACTTCTAATTAACGACTGTTGACTAACGACTATCGCCCCCCGCGATGGCCTGCGCCGCAACATACCCCCCGGTCCAAGCATTCTGAAAATTGAAGCCGCCGGTAATAGCGTCCACATTGATTACCTCCCCGGCGAAGTACAGATCCGGCAAAATTCTACTTTTGAAAGTCCTAAAATCGATTTCCTTGAGGTCTATGCCACCTGCCGTGACGAATTCCTCCTTAAATGTACTTTTACCGTTAACCTGAAATTCGCATTGCGTCAGCTGCTGGGCAAGATATTCCAGTTTCAACTTGGACACATCGGCCCATTTTTCGCTCAAGGCGATGCCGGATGCCTTGACCAGGCCCGTCCACAACCTGCGTGGAATATCGACAGCCTTGGTCCGCAACACGGTCTTTTTGGCCTCTACCTCTTTGATGTGCATCAAAAGTGTGAGTACCCCCTCCGTATGGTACTCCGGCAACCAATTGATACGAATCCGAAACCGGTAGTCCAATTCGTTCAACAACTGGGCACCCCAGGCGGACAGCTTTAAAATGGCCGGACCGCTCATTCCCCAGTGGGTGATCAGCAAGGGCCCCTCGGCACTCATCAGGGGTTTTTCCTTCTTTTTACTCTGTAATTTTATCGTCACTTTAGGCTGCAACAGACGCGGTTCGAGCACCTCGACCACCGCATGGGTGCTGATCCCCTGTATTCCTGCAATGCGGTCGTCCTTTATGTTAAAGGTAAACAGTGAGGGAACGGCAGGTTCGATACGATGCCCGAGTTTTTCCATCATTTTCCAGATTTTGGGATTGCTGCCCGTGGCGACCACTATCTTTCGCGCCCGGTAGGTGTTCTTGATGGAGGTGATTTCCCAGGCCGGTCCACCTCCATCGCAACGGCGGACATCCGTAACCGCACTATGCCGGAGCACCTGTACGCCCAGGCGATCGGCCTCGTTTAAAAAACAGTCGATGATGGTCTGGGAGGAATCGGAAACAGGGAACATACGCCCATCGGATTCGATTTTCAGGGAGATGCCCCTTTTCTCGAAAAATGCCATCGTATCGCCGCTACAATAGGTGTGGAATGGCCCCAATAGTTCTTTTTCGCCGCGGGGATAGTTTTTGGTCAGTTCACGGGGGTCGAATTCCGCATGGGTTACGTTACACCGGCCCCCACCGGACACCTTCACCTTGCCGAGCACCTCTTTTCCGCGTTCTAAAATGGCGACTTTTAGGTCTGGACACGCCTCCGCAATATGAATGGCACAGTAAAATCCCGCCGCTCCCCCACCTATGATGATTACATCGAACATTAATGGACTTTAAGAATAAACGATTCCAACGGATCGATATCGATTCGGACCTCGGCCCTTCCCCCGTCGACCTTTAAAATGTGTTCGCTACCAAATAGCGTATCGGTCAACCGCTGTCCGCCGTCGGATAATTCCCATTTTTGAACTATATCCGATGGAAGTTTCAGCTCGAAGCCAAAGCGGTCGTTGGCATCGAAGTTGGCGACGATGATCAGTCGTTCATCGTCCGACCACCGAACGTATGAGAGCACATGGTGGTTGTACCATTCCGTATGCTCCTTGTTATAAAAGTGGATGTCTTGGTATTCGCCCATCAGGGCCTCGCTTTGTCGCGTAAAATTAAGTAGACGACGGTAGAAATCCCGTAAGGATGCTTCCGCGTCGGATAATTGTCCGCCATCGAACTGCCCGTCGTTGACCCAGCGCTGATGGTGCGGCACCCCGATATAATCGAAGATGGAGGTGCGGTCGGGACTCCCGAAACCCGCATTTTCGGAGGCCGGCTCGCCGACTTCCTGTCCGAAATAAATCATTATCGATGCAGTGGTCATCGTGGCCGAAACCACCATAGCGGGCTTCCCTTTTTCGGCGTCACCAACGAAAGCGGGACTCGCGATACGCACCTCGTCGTGGTTTTCGAGAAAGTGCAGCAGGTGGTGCTCGATATCCGCCGTATGCCGTTTTACCACGGGGATATGGTCCGTCCATCCCTGGCCCTGCATAATGTGTTTGAGGGAATCGTACATTTCGACCTTATCGTAGAGGTAGTCCATCTTCCCCCTTAGGATGTAATTGCGGTATTCATCGGGGTTATAGACTTCGGCCAACAGAAAGGCATCCGGATTTTTAATTTTGATGTGGGAATTCATATAGCTCCAAAATTCCACCGGCACCATCTCGGCCATGTCGTAACGGAAACCGTCTACCCCCATCTCGAGCCAGTATATGGCGATATCCTTGAACTTGATCCAGGAATCGGGCAAGTGCTTATCCTTCCAAAATTTATAATGGGTCCGGTAATCCTCGGACTCAAAACCATCGGGCAACGTATCGAAATCGTACGTACCGTCCGGACGCATCCCGTAATTGATCTTTACGGTCTCGTACCAGTCATTGAAATCCGGTTTCGCCTCGCGCGCACCGTTGCCCGTCCACTTTGCCGGGTCTTCGTCGAACGTTCCGTCCGCAAGCGGATGCTCTTCGCCCCCCAGGGGCTGGTATCCATTCCGCCAGTCCGGCACCCGAAAGGCTTCCCCGGGAATGTAGTAGAAATTATTGTTTCGTGCGTATTCCACCGACCGATCATCGGAAGCCCCGAAGGGTTCATGACCCTCCGGAGTGGACGCCCCCTCATAATCGCGCGCGACGTGATTGGGTACGATGTCGATCAGCAATTTGAGTCCGGCTTCATGGGTACGCTTGATGAGAGCCCTAAATTCCGCTAGCCGCTGGGCGGGGTCATCGGCCAAATCCGGATTTACATTGTAATAATCCTTTACCGCATAAGGGGATCCCGCCCTGCCCTTTACCACATCGGGGTCGTCGTTCGAAATTCCAAACCGGGTATAATCGCGGATTACCGCATGGTGCGGCACCCCGGTGAACCAGATATAGGTAATCCCGAGATCTCTGATTTCGCGCAAGGCGTTTTCGCTAAAATCGGAGAATTTGCCAACGCCATTTTCCTCGATGGTGCCCCAAGGTTTATTGGTGGCATTCGTGTTGCCGAAGAGTCGGGTAAATACCTGATAGACTACTTGTTTTTTGTTCATTTTGAAATGGGAGTAAATAAAGTTGGGAAAGAAGCAAAGTTCTTTGGACCTGAAACGGAACTACACCCGCTCGGGTTTCCCCGGTCGTAGCACCACCCGTTCGCCATTTACCTGAATGGCCATCCCTTCGTTTCCTTCAAAGACAAACTCAGTTTCTATTTTTCCGACCGTCACCTTAAGAATCCGGTTCCTAAAATTGACCTTAAAGGAATATGAGGTCCACTGTTCGGGAATCCTAGGGGTAAACGACAGCTCGTCATCCACCATCCGCATGCCGCCGAAGCCTTCGACAATGCTCATCCAGGTGCCGGCCATCGAGGTGATGTGCAGGCCCTCCTCGACCTCTTTGTTGTAATCGTCGAGATCTAGGCGTGAGGTGCGCAGGTACAAGCGGTACGCCTGATCCATTCGGCCGAGCTTGGCGGCCTGAATGGCGTGAACACAAGGCGAAAGGGAGGATTCGTGCACGGTGAACGGTTCGTAGAAATCAAAATGCCGCTCTAGTTCCTCGGTGCTGAAATGGTCTTCGAAAAAATAGAATCCCTGCAAGACATCGGCCTGCTTGATAAAAGGGGAGCGCAGGATCCGGTCCCAACTCCACTTTTGGTTGATAGGCCGCTGTGCCGCCGGAAGGTCTTCAACGTTCACCAGTTCCTTATCCAAAAATCCATCCTGCTGCAGGTACACCTGGTGCTTTTTGGAATAGGGCAAGTACAGGTTTTCCGAGACCTCGCGCCAATAGTCGGTCACGTTACCGGTCAATTGGGTTTTTCCGATAATCCGGTCGTAGTCTTCCGGAAAACCATCCTTCACATTTTCCAATTGTTGCAGGGTATAATCGATGCACCACTTGGCAATGTAATTGGTGTACCAGTTATTGCTGACGTTGTTTTCGTATTCATTGGGACCGGTAACGCCCAAGATAACATATTGGCCCTTGGGTTCGGAAAAATTAGCGCGTTGGTGCCAAAATCGGGAGATACCGATCAGCACTTCCAGTCCCATTTCAGGAATATAGGAGTAATCGCCCGTATATCGAACATAGTTGTAGATCGCAAAGGCGATGGCCCCGTTCCGATGGATTTCCTCAAAGGTGATCTCCCATTCGTTATGGCTTTCCTCGCCGTTCATGGTCACCATTGGGTACAGGGCCGCACCGTTGACAAACCCGAGTTTTTGGGCATTCTCGATGGCCTTGTCGAGATGGTAATAGCGATATTTTAAGAGGTTTCGCGCCACCTCTTGGCTCTTGGTCGCCATATAAAAGGGAAGGCAGTAGGCCTCGGTATCCCAATAGGTGCTGCCGCCGTACTTTTCGCCGGTAAAGCCTTTGGGACCGATGTTCAGCCGAGAATCCTTGCCCAGATAGGTCTGGTTGAGCTGAAAGATATTAAAGCGGATGCCCTGCTGTGCCTTCACATCGCCCTCGATGGCAATATCGGCCGTTTCCCAAATTTTGGCCCAGACCTGCTTTTGTTGTTCCAAAAGGGCATCGAAACCCATCTCCGTTGCTTTTTTTAGGGCCGTTTTCGCCGCTTCGACTAGTTCGGATGCATCGTGGTTGCGGGAAACCGTGTAGCCACCAAATTTATGTAGGGCCAAGGTTTCGCCCTTTTTGACAGATTGCACATATTCATGAGCCACCTTCAGGTCTTTTTTTTCTTCGGATGGTTTATCGTCTATTTGCCCCCCATTCAGGTACAACTGCGATTCCATAAATGTACAGACCTTGAAATTGGTCTTTAGCGTATGGGATTCGATAAAGGCTTGGCTTTCTTCGGATGAAATGTGGGATGCAACCTCCGTGGTTTCCCAGAATTGGTCGTCCCAGTTCGAATCCTCATTGCGGATACCGCTATCCAAATAAGGCCGGAAGACGACTTCGGCATCGGCGTCGATCGAGGTCACTTCGAACCGGATGGCGCCCACCTCATCGAGGTCCAGACTCAAAAACCGGACAACCTTTACGTGGACGACCACATCTTTGGGCAACACCGCATCGAAGGAGCGGCTGTACCATCCTTCCTTCATATTCAGTTCCCGTCGAAAATCGGTTACCTCTTTACAGCTGTTCAGGTCGAGGATTTCTCCGTTTACGGCCACGCCGATACCGATCCAGTTGGGCGCGTTCAAGACCTTGGCGAAATTTTCCGGATATCCGTTCTTCCACCAGCCCACTCGGGTCTTATCGGGATAGTACACGCCTGCGATATAACTTCCCTGAAAGGTTTCTCCCGAATAGCTCTCCTCAAAATTGGCTCGTTGGCCCATATGACCGTTCCCGATACTGAAAATACTTTCAGAAGCTTTTACCCGGTCTTTGTCAAAGCCTTCCTCTATAATGGACCAAGGGTCCGGCTGTATATAATCTCGCATATGGTGCTGTTGTGTTTGTTGTTTATACTTCAGATCCGCTTGGCATAAGCTAGATGTGGGGCTGAACAATTCAAGGTTCAATTCTGCCGAAAACAGGTTCAAGGTTCAAGGATCCTCAAATGTAACATTAAACCCCTGCCCTGAGCGCAGTCAAAGGGTCGAACAGCTACGCAGTAGCGATTGAACCTTCGATCTTCTTCGGTCGGTTACACCGTGATTTCTTTTAAGAATTCCTCGCTAATCTCGGAAAAATCCCTGAAATTATAGTCGGCTTCCGGAAGGTTTTCGGGATTCCCCATCCCAATACTGGTCATCCCGGCGACATTTGCCGCTTCGATCCCCGCCGCGGCATCCTCGAAAACAATACAGTTCTCAGGCCTTGCCCCCATCCTGTCGGAGGCAATCAGAAAAACTTCGGGATCTGGTTTCGCCTTGGTCACGTCGGTCCCGTCGACGATAGCGTCGAAATACGACAATAATTTTACCTTTTCCAAAATGGGTCTCGCATTTTTACTGGCCGATCCGACGGCCATCGGAACCTGTCTATCTTTCAGAAAATCCAAAGCTTGGACCACATCGGGCAGGATTTCCGATTCATCCATATCCTTAATATAGGACAGGTAATCCTCATTCTTTTTGACCATCCAGGTGTCGAATTGATCTTGAGTGGCATCCACATTCCCGATATCCAAGAGGATTTCCAAACAGCGCTTCCGGCTCACCCCCTTAAAAAGCTCGTTCTGTTCTTTGGTAAATTCGAAACCGAGGCCGTTGGCGAGCTTTTTCCAGGCCAGATAATGGTACTTTGCGGTATCGACGATGACCCCGTCGAGATCGAAAATAAATGCAGACTTGTCCATAAAGGAGGATTATTTTATACTTAGGCACAAAGATAGGGATGTATCCCGGAATGGATGCGCCACCAAGTGCTTAAGGACTTTCGGAACTCAAACCGGTGGATTTTTTCTATGGCTCCTCCCATTGCCCCAAAAATTTGTCGTTGGAAGCTGTGTTTCTTATATTTTTTAACAAAACCCATGTTTCAAAACTCACCTCCGTGGTAATGTCAACCGATTAAAAAAAACCATATCTTTGGTCAAAAAATTGAATTTTTCCCTATATTTTGGACGATACTTATCAATTAAATGACCATACCGTGGTTTAAATGCGATAGCCGTTATTGATTTAAAGTATCATAAAGAAACTGCTTTCGCGGGTTCTAATCGACCGAATTAAGTAAATTAAGAAATTTTTTGTTTAATTTTAACCTTTAGCTTTGCAAATAACTCAACTCAAAAACAACTCTTATGAAGATTACATGGATTAGAAACCTGATGGTGTTCGGTGCTTTACTCTGCCTTGCATTCACTCAGGCCCAAGAGGTATCGGGAACGGTTTCCGATAGCATGGGCCCCCTACCGGGTGCCAGCGTAGTGGTCAAGGGAACGACCCAAGGGGCTCAGACCGACTTCGACGGCAACTATACCCTTAGTGATGTACCCGCCGATGCGACCCTTGTGTTCAGCTATATTGGCTATGCCACACAGGAAGTGCCCGTCAACGGGCAATCGACCATAGACGTTACTCTACAGGAAGACGCCCAGGCCTTGGACGAAGTGGTAATTATCGGTTACGGGCAGACGACGGTAAAGGATGCTACGGGTGCAGTTGCCGTAGTGACCGCCGAAGATTTCAACCAAGGGGTCATCTCCTCGCCGGAACAGTTAATCCAAGGAAAAACCGCAGGAGTACAAATTACGCAGTCCAGTGGAGAACCCGGTGCTGGTATCGATATACGTATCCGAGGTACGAGTTCTGTACGTGCCAATAACAATCCATTATTCGTTGTCGATGGTATTCCGCTTTCAGGCGAACAAACAACAGCCAGTGGTGGCGAATTGGGCGTTGGTGCAAGTTCACCGACCAACCCCTTGAATTTTTTGAATCCCAACGACATCGAAAGCCTAAGTATCTTGAAAGATGCGTCCGCTACGGCCATATATGGATCGCGAGGAGCCAATGGGGTAGTCATAATTACTACTAAAAGTGGAAAGACGGGAAAGGGAAAGGTGGAGTGGACGTCCAACCTAAGCTATTCTACACCTTCCAATAAATTCGACTTATTGAGCCGTGAAGAGTATCTGACCGCCTTACCTGATTATGGGGGCAATCCAAGCGAACTTGATTACGGTTACGATACGGATTGGCAAGATATCGTACTTCGCGATGTAGCGTCCCAGGACCAAAATATAGCGTACTCCAAAAACTATGGAAGCGGAAATGTCAGAGCTTCTTTCGGTTACCAGAAACAATTTGGAGTAGTTGTAGGTTCCGCCCAAGAACGCCTTACCGGTAGAATTAATATTTCACAGCGGCTATTTAACGACAAACTTAAATTAGATGGCAATGTAACTTTTTCCCGAATTAACGATGATAGGGCTGCCATAGGAAACAACCCCGGATCTCAGGGTGATATTTTGGGTGCCGCCTATTTCGCGAATCCGACATGGCCTGCCAGAACGTCCTTCACAACTGGGGGCAGTGAACTCAATCCGCTTCAGTTGATAAACTATAGGAAAGACGTTACCCATACAAATCGTTTTTTGGGCAACATATCTGCTGAGTACAGCCTTACCGATGAACTCAAAGCTAAGATCAGTCTGGGACTGGACGAATCGGGTTCTAAAAGAAATCAAGCACAGTCTTCACTTACCACAGGCCTTGGAAATGCACCTGATCGAGGTGAAGGCGCATTAAGTGAGCTCTATACACACGGTAAGTTGATGGATTTGACACTTACCTATAATAAGGCCTTTGATAATTCGAACTTGACCGCGTTGGTGGGGTATTCCTTTCAAAGTTATAGCAGGGATGGTAAGGATATCCGGGGACTCGGCTACAGTACGACCGATTTAAATGAAATGATCAGAAACTTAAATACCTCCAAGTTGTTCATTGAGAATAGCTTATCGGGTTCTTATCAGCAATTTCTCTATAATCCCGACGGCACCTATGTCAATAGATTATTTCCCGAAATTGTTCAGGGGGAAGAGGTAGCCAGTCCAGGCGGGGTCCCGGTAGATGCGGTAACAGGCAATTATTTTGATACTGTCGATGAGTTGCAATCTTTCTTTGGAAGGGTAGAATATGCACTGGCGGACAAATATATTTTAACGGGTACGCTCCGTGTAGATGGCTCATCCCGTTTTGGACCAGACAATCAATACGGATACTTTCCATCCGGCGCATTTGCCTGGAAAATTGACGAGGAAAACTTTGTTCCCGAAGCGATTTCGCAGCTTAAGCTTCGTATCGGCTACGGTATCACAGGAAATCAGGATGGACTTGGTTATGGTCGATTTTTACCAAGACAGCGTTTCGCGGCTCCAAGTATCCAGCAAAACTTGAACATCAACATACCGGGAACGCAGTTCGAATCCTTCGCCAATCCGGGATTAAAGTGGGAAGAAACAACCCAGGCATCGGTCGGTCTAGATTTTGGCATAGCGGAAAATAGACTATCGGGCAGTGTTGATTTTTATCATAAGGTTACCAATGACCTGCTTTTGAACCAAGAAGCAGCTCAACCTTCCCCGCAACCCTTCTTTTACGGGAACCTTGATGCCAGTGTTGTCAATCAGGGGGTCGAATTCGCATTGGCCTACGATATCATAAGTACTGAAAATGCATATTGGAACTTAGGTTTCAACGTTGCCTATAATGACAATGAGGTAAGGGATTTTGACGGCCTTATCCCAACAGGAGATATCAACGGTAATGGACTGACCGGAGCATATGCACAGCTATTGGCTGACGGAAGACCCCTGTTTTCATACTACCTTCGAGAATTTGGAGGTTTTGATGCCAACGGAATTTCAATCTATCCAAATGGCGATGTTCAAGAATTCGTGGGAAAAAGCGCTCTTCCGAAAGTTAATTTAGGTATTAATACCAGTGTTAATTATAAAAATTGGGACTTGAGTGCTTTTCTTGCCGGACAATATGGTTTCTATCTCTATAACAACACACAGAATGCCTATTTTACTGCAGGGATTTTAGGGGTTGGCAAGAATGTGACCCAAGATGTGTTGACCAATGGAGAATCCGTGGCGAATGCACCAGATGTGTCCACAAGATTTTTAGAGAAGGGCGATTTTTTGAGATTACAGAATCTTTCTTTATCTTATAATTTCGATATGGGCGATGAAGGTTTGTTCAAAACACTCAGGCTATCCGCAATCGGCCAGAATCTATTTGTAATCACCGATTATAGCGGCATCGACCCAGAGGTGAACACACCAAACGGGTTGAATGACATTCCGTCTTTGGGAATCGATTACACTGCGTTCCCAAGGCCCACTACCATAACCATAGGTATTAGCACATCATTTTAAACAAAAAATTATGAAAACTAGAAAAATAAGCAATGTAATGGTTTGGTTCGCAGCGCTGGCCTTGTTAAGTTGTTCAGACCTCGAGATTGAACCTACAGATTCTTCTTTTAGCTCGTTATCGGGCGGGTTTACAGGTGTAGACCCCGAGGCAAGCCTAGGTAACCTATATAATGATGTACGCGGACAAATTGAGAGCGAAGCGAATCTCTATACGCTACAAGAAGTAAGCTCAGATGAAATGTTGGTTCCGACAAGAGGTACCGATTGGGGTGACAATGGGGTGTTTCGCACATTGCACTCACATACATGGAGTCCGACCCACCAAACGATCAAGACGGTATGGAACCAGCAAAACCAGAACATTTACAACGCTACCGCAATCATTGATGATCGTAGTGGCGCATCTCCCCAACAAATAGCGGAAGCAAAATTTATTAGGGCCTTCAGTATGTTCTGGATGCTCGATTTGTACGGTCAAGTACCGTTTAGAACGCCCGATGAAGGGCCCGAGGTCAACCCCTCGGTCTTTACCAGGACGGAAGCATTGGAATTTGCCATTAAGGATTTGAACGAGGCCATGCCTGATCTTCCAGCGCCCAGCGACTTTGCGAGCCTAAATGGTGCTACCAAAGCTTCCGCCCGTTTTTTATTGGCCAAACTTTATCTTGGTAAACACATTTATACGGGCTCCGGAACAGCCGATTCCGCCGATATGGCTAAAGTAATAAGTCTAGTCGACGAATTAGAAGCGGATGGGTTTTCACTTCAGGAAGGCTATTTTGAACTTTTTACAGATCAAGAGGATACGGAGACGATTTGGTTTACCACTTCTAGCGTAGGAAACCTCATTTGGAATACCTTGCATTACAACCAAACTGTCCCCGATCAATCCGGTGGGTGGAACGGTTTCTCTACCTTGGCAGAATTCTATGATTCTTTCGAAGGTGACCCCAGCATTAACGTGCCTGGATCCGGTCAAGAAGAACGTCGCGGCTTTGTTCCTACCGACGGCACCAATTTCGGAATCGGAAACGGTCTTTTGATTGGTCAGCAATACGACGGTAACGGCAATCCATATAGCGATAGAACCGGAAATCCCCTAGTCTTCACCAAAGAACTGCCCGGCCTATTAGGAAACAACGAAAGAACAGGTGTTCGCGTAATTAAATATAATCCTGCGAATGGTGCGTTTGCCAATCATAAAATCGTGTTCAGATTTTCGGATGCCCATCTGATGAAGGCGGAAGCAATGTTACGTAGTGGACAGGATCCTACAGCAATGGTTAATGACCTAAGGGTTTTACGAGACGCCAGTCCCCTAGGTACAGTTACGGAAGCAGATCTTTTGGCCGAACGTGGGCGAGAGCTTTATGCAGAATTTTGGAGAAGAAGCGATTTAATCAGGTTCGGACAGTTTACGGCACCATGGGAGTTTAAAGAGGTTACGGGCGACGATACAAAAAATTTATTCCCGATACCGGCAACTGCTTTGATTTCAAACCCTAATTTGACTCAAAACGAAGGGTATTAAAAGGTGACTTTTTAAGTGTTTGATAAGTCCTGGCAGTTTAGGCTGTCAGGACTTTTTTTCCGTCGGTCCTTTCTATTCAATGCAGAAAGAAGCCAGTTTTCACAGCTCGACACATACGCAATTATCCGATGGTACAAAATAACGGAACGAAAACAGATCAATCCAGTTGCAATTTTGGACATTCGTTTGCCCTGTCCAAACAAAAACGATATCTTGTCTTTCCCAATTGAAAAACCCCCAAGATTGTATGTACTCCATTGGCTATGACATCGGCAGTTCCTCCATTAAAGCGGCACTAGTGGAGACCGCCACCGGTAAGAAAGTGGCCGTGGTCAGCGAACCCAAAGTCGAAATGGAAATGAACGCCTTGAAAAATGGCTGGGCGGAACAAAATCCGGATATGTGGTGGGAGCATGTTTGCAATGCGACCCGATCGCTGATCAAAAAAAGCGATATCAAAGCGGCGGCCATTACCGGCATCGGTATTTCTTACCAAATGCACGGACTGGTCGTGGTCGATAAAGAAGGGAAACCCTTACGCGATTCCATTATCTGGTGCGATAGCCGGGCCGTAGAAATCGGCCAAAAGGCCTTTGACGAACTCGGCAACGACAAATGTGCGGAACATCTTTTGAACTCCCCCGCCAACTTTACCGCCTCCAAACTCAAATGGGTCAGGGAAAATGAACCTGATATCTACTCGCGTATCCACAAATTCATGCTTCCCGGCGATTATATCGCCTATAAATTGAGTGGCCTGATCAACACGACTTTGTCAGGACTCTCCGAAGGTGTATATTGGGATTTTAAGTCCGATTCCATTGCGGATTGGCTGCTCGACTATTATGGCATCGAACAACATTTGATTGCAGACATCGTCGATACCTTTTCCATTCAATCAAGGGTTTCCAAGCGTGGCGCTGAAGAATCGGGACTTGTAGAAAGTACACCCATTTATTATCGCGCAGGGGACCAACCCAACAACGCCCTTTCCCTAAATGTTTTCAATCCCGGCGAAGTCGCCGCAACGGGAGGAACGTCCGGGGTAATCTACGCCATCACCGACAGCCTTTCGATCAAGGAAAGTTCGCGGGTCAACAACTTTGCCCATGTCAACTATACCGTAGATTCCACCCGCATTGGTAAAATGGCCTGTATCAATGGCGCGGGAATCATGTACCGCTGGCTGATGAAAAATTTAGCGGTGTCCGACTATGAAGAGATGAACAATCTCGCCGCTACCGTTCCCATCGGTTCCGATGGGGTCACCATCCATCCTTTCGGCAACGGGGCCGAGCGGGTGCTGAACAATAGGGATCTGGGTACCCGTCTTGCCCATATTAACCTCAACAATCATCAAAAAGCACATCTATGCCGGGCCGCCCTAGAAGGGGTCGCGTTCGCTTTTGTTTACGGAATGGAGATCCTAAAATCCGACGGAATAGCACCCAGGGTCATCCGAACCGGCAACGACAATCTTTTCAGGGCCGAAATTTTTTCCAACACGGTATCCACCCTGATCGGCCATGAAATCGAGGTGTACGACACGACCGGGGCCATTGGTGCCGCCCGGGCCTGCGAACTCCACGAAGGCGATTTCGAGAACTTTGGCCAAAGAATAATGGAAAATGATTATGTGACGGGCTTTAAACCTGCCCCGGAAACAGAAAAATATGCAAGGGCCTATGAAAAGTGGAAGACCGAGCTGGAATATATGCTCGAAAAAAACTGAAAAGCTTTCGCGAGCGAAGCGCGGCGAACTGTTGAGGCCTATCACAAGATCAAATACGGTCATAGCTTAAACAGATTGATTCACTCGGACGCTGAAGCGACCAAGTCCGCATTTACTGATAGAAAATAACTTTTTAACCCAATAAAAAATGGCAACAGTAGGAAACAAAGAATATTTTAAGGGAATCGGAGAAATCCAATACGAAGGCAAGGATTCCGACAACCCTTTTGCGTTCAAATGGTACAATCCGGATCAAGAAATCGCGGGAAAAACGATGCGCGAGCACCTGAAGTTCGCCGTAGCCTATTGGCATACCTTCTGTGGTCAAGGTGCGGACCCGTTCGGCCCGGGCACGCAAAATTTTCCTTGGGACGAACCCTCGGACGCCGTCGAAGCAGCAAAGGCAAAGGCCGATGCCGCTTTTGAGTTCATTACCAAAATGGGCTTCGACTATTTCTGTTTCCACGATTTCGACCTGATTCAAGAGGCACCGACTTTCGCCGAATCCGAAAAACGGCTGACCACTATCGTTGATTATATCAAAGACAAGAAAAAGGAATCCGGGGTGAAGCTGCTGTGGGGTACGGCGAACTGTTTCTCGAACCCAAGATATATGAACGGGGCTTCCACCAATCCCGACTTCAATGTTTTGGCCCGCGCGGGGGGACAAATTAAATTGGCCCTCGATGCCACCATCGAACTCGATGGCGAGAACTACGTGTTCTGGGGCGGACGCGAAGGTTATATGTCTCTTTTGAACACCGACATGAAGCGCGAACTCGATCATATGGGCCGATTCTTGGGGATGGCACGAGATTATGCCCGCAGCCAGGGATTCAAGGGCACTTTCTTTATCGAGCCCAAACCTATGGAACCCATGAAACATCAGTATGACTTTGACGCCGCCACCGTAGTAGGGTTTTTACATCAACATGGCCTACAGGACGATTTTAAATTGAATATCGAGGTCAACCATGCCACTCTGGCCAACCACACCATGCAGCACGAACTGGCCGTCGCGGCCGGTTACGGCATGCTCGGAAGCATCGACGCCAATCGGGGCGATTACCAGAACGGCTGGGACACCGATCAATTCCCCAATAACGTCACCGAAGTGACCGAAGCCATGCTGGTATTTCTCAAAGCGGGCGGACTACAAGGTGGGGGTATCAATTTCGACGCCAAACTGCGACGGAACTCTACGGACATGGACGATATCTTCCACGCCCATATCGGCGGGGCGGATACTTTCGCAAGAGCCTTGATTACGGCCGACAAAATCATCTCGTCGTCGAACTACGAAGAACTTCGTAAAAAGCGCTACGGTTCATTCGACTCGGGAAAAGGAAAAGAGTTCGAAAACGGAAAACTCGACCTGAAGGACCTTTACGACATTGCCCAAGAGAATGGCGAGCTGGAACTTGAAAGTGGCAAGCAAGAACTGTTCGAGAATATCGTGAACCAGTACATTTGATATAGATCTACTCTTAAGGTAGCACTAAGATTTGACCTGCACGATTTCCACGAACGATAGGTTTTCCTGCGGGTCTTTTTATGTCGGCAAACACTATTTCGCGAAATAAATATAGATTCCGATTACGATCGCACAGACCGCAAGTCCGACTTGGTTGACATAACGATAGGGCTTGATATCTACCTGTTTGCTGTACTCCAGTACAAAAGGTTCTTTGCGGGGCCATATTTTCCCGATGACCATCATAATCAACATGTTCGTCGCGAAAAGAATCGCCATGATATGTAAGTAATGCGGATAGGCCCCCGCCTCGACCAAATTCAGTTCTGCCGGGTCGGTAATTCCCGACGCTTTGGCCGCTTCCACGGCTTCCCCCCTTAACATGGGGTCGATCCAAAATTGACTGATAATATAAAGCAAAGATCCCGATACTATACCAACTTTGGCCGCAATGGCGGGCACCCTTTTGGTAAGATAGCCGATGACGATTATCGTAAAAATGGGGATGCTGTAAATTCCGTTTATTTCCTGCAAATAGTTGAACAGGCTTCCGGCATCCTTAATTAGCGGGGCGATGAACATGGCCGCCAAAGCCAAACATACCCCGAATATCTTGCCATACCGTACCACGGTCTTTTCCGAGGCATCGGAATTGATATGCTGTTTATAGATATCGATTCCGAACAAGGTCACCGAACTGTTGAGCACACTATTGAACGAGCTCAATATCGCCCCAAAAAGTACGGCCGCAAAGAAGCCTACCAAAGGTTTCGGTAAAACGGCACGGACCAGTTCCGGATAGGCCAAATCGCTCGAAGCCAATCCGCCTTCAAAATAATAGTAGGCGATCATTCCGGGAAGGACCAAAATCAACGGTCCTAATATCTTTAAAAACGAAGCCAGCAAGAGGCCTTTCTGCCCCTCGGCCAGGTTCTTCGCGCCCAAGGCACGCTGAATAATTTGCTGATTTGTGCCCCAATAGAACAGTTGCACCAGCATCATCCCTGTAAAAATGGTAGAAAAAGGCACTTCCTGACCAGGCTCACCTGTAGAGTCAAACCGTTCGGGATTGCTCGAAATCAGCACATCCAAACCGTTCAATACACTTCCATCCCCGATGGCCATAAGTCCGAAAATGGGTATTGATATCCCGCCAATGATAAGTCCCACCGCATTGATGCTGTCCGATACCGCCACCGCTTTAAGTCCCCCGAACACCGCATAGATCGACCCAATGATCCCGATGCCCCAGATACAAATGACCAAAGCAGTGTCATTGGAAACATCCAAAAGTCCGGGGACGTCGAACATACCGCTGATGGCCACCGAGCCGGAATACAAAATAACGGGCAGTAATACTACTACGTAACCGGTCAGAAAGAGTCCCGATGTCATCGTTTTCGTCGTTACATCGAAACGTTTGGCCAAAAACTGTGGTACCGTAGTTAGGCCTTCCTTCAAATATCTTGGCAATAGAAATACCGCTGTCACCACCATGGCAATAGCCGCCAAGGTTTCCCAGGCCATAACCGATAATCCATCCTTATAGGCACTCCCGTTCAGCCCTACGATCTGCTCGGTTGAGAGATTGGTCAGAAGCAATGAGCCCGCAATGACCCCTGCGGTCAAACTTCTTCCCGCCAAAAAGTAGCCGTCCGACGAGGTTTCGTCAGTTGTTCGGGTCGCGATATAGGCGATAACGCCAACCAGTATCGTAAAGCCAAGAAAAGAAAGAATTCCTACCATGTATTGTATTGGTTGATGGGTTTAGTATGGATAAATATAGCGGTTGCATATGAATTTTAGTGTAAAATGGGAATCAAATTGTTAATTGCGGGCAACAGTTAACAAATTATCGTTCATTTAGGTAGGATGACCGGCTCACAAGCTCTAAATTTGTGATTCATTTGAAACGCCAGCTACCGAAATCTGCTCATTTTTTTTCGGTAAGGAACAGTAAGTTTTGCACGATTGATGATGGAAAATAAATTCTGGGCATTGTACTTATTTATTGGGCTGCTAGTATCCTGTAATTCTGAAATAAAAGAAACCAAGGAGGAGAAAATACACGGGGATACCTTGTTCTCTATGCTTCCCGCCGAAAAGACCGGTATCGATTTCATCAACACGGTCGAAAACCAAAAAAACTTCAACATCTTCAAATACCGTAACTTCTACAACGGAGGTGGGGTCGCCATTGGGGATATAAACAACGACGGACTCGCCGATATTTTTCTTACCGCGAACATGGGCCCTAACAAGCTTTACCTCAACAAGGGAAATCTTAAATTCGAGGACATTTCCGCAAAGGCGGGGGTTACGGGAAACAAACCTTGGTCCACCGGGGTCGCCATGGCCGATATCAACGGAGATGGGTGGCTCGATATCTATGTGAGCAATGCCGGCAATATGGAAGGCAACAATCACGACAACGACCTATATATCAATAATGGCGACAATACCTTTACAGAACAGGCCGCACGGTATAATCTGGCAAAAACCGGATTCTCGACCCACGCCTCGTTCTTCGACTACGATAAAGATGGCGATCTCGATGTTTATATCCTAAATAATAGCAACATCCCCGTGAGCAGCCTAGGTTTTGCCGAGCAACGCGATGTAAGGGCCCAGGATTGGAAAGGGGTTCCCGATATTTTTAAGGGTGTCGGCGATATGCTCTTGCGGAACGATAATGGCGTCTTTACCGATGTGAGCGAAGAAGCGGGCATTTATGGTAGCCTGATCGGGTTTGGCTTGGGGGTGATGGTGAGTGACATCAACGGTGACCTTTGGCCTGATATATACGTGTCAAACGACTTTTACGAGCGCGATTACCTTTACATCAACCAGAAGGACGGAACTTTTACCGAAGAAATAAAGGATTGGACCTCGCACCTATCGCTTTCGGCCATGGGTATTGATATGGCCGATATCAACAATGACGGCCTTTCCGATATCTTTATTACCGATATGCTTCCCGAAGGCGACCAGCGCGTAAAATCGGTCATGGAGTTCGAGGGCTACAACGTTTTTAAGCTAAAACAGAGTAAGGACTTCTACCAGCAGTACATCCAAAATACCCTGCAACTCAACAACGGGAACAGCTCGTTCTCGGAAGTGGCCTACCACAGCGGCGTGGCCAAGACGGATTGGAGCTGGGCGGGACTAATTTTTGACATGAACAACGACGGCCTTCGCGATATTTTTGTGACCAACGGTATCAATCACGATTTGACCGACCTTGATTTTGTCGATTTCTTCGCCAACGAAATCATCCAAAAAATGGCCTTGACGGGCAAAAAAGAATCCATCGACTCCATCATCCACAAGATGCCGGTCAAACCTCAGCCGAATTATGCCTACAAAAACAACGGCGATATCACGTTCGACAATGCCGCTACCGAATGGGGCCTTGATATCCCCAGCCTCTCCAATGGGGCGGCTTACGGCGACCTCGACAACGATGGCGATCTTGACCTCGTCGTCAACAACGTCAACATGTCCGTTTTTATTTATGAAAACAAGACCGACGAACTTACCGATAACCACTATATCAAACTAAAGTTCGAAGGCAAAGGCAAAAATCCTTTTGCCATAGGGGCAAGTATCTACATGTACTATGATGATGCGGTGGTATTCCAGGAATTGGTCCCTTCCAGAGGATTCCAATCCTCAATGGACTATGTGATGACCATCGGACTGGGCAAGACTGAGACCATCGATTCCCTGCGGGTCATCTGGCCCGACGATTTTACCCAAAAATTGACCGATATCGAAGCCGATCAAACGTTGACCTTAAGACGTTCGGAAGCTTCGGAAAAGTATAGTCTCCCGAAAAAGAAAGCCCGTAACGCGCCTCTTCGGGAAATGGATGGAGCCGGGTTAATAGCGCATAAAGAAGATGCCCATCGCGATTTCGACCACGAAGGCCTGATATCAAAGATGGTCTCACAAGAAGGGCCCGCCCTGGCTATTGGAGACGTAAACGGTGATGGTAACGAGGATATTTTCATCGGAGGAGCCATGGGCGAATCCGGCGTGGTTTATCTGCACAGAGGCCAAGGAAAATTAGACGTTCGGCACCTTGGGTTTGATACCGAATTCGAGGATACCGCGGCAGCCTTCTTCGATACCGACGGGGATGGCGATTTAGATTTGATGGTCGGAAGCGGCGGCAACAAGACCGGCACCGAAAAAACCTATCGTGCCCGTCTCTATATCAACGATGGCAACGGAAATTTCTCTAAGGCATCGCAAATCTTACCTTCCGTATATACCAACATTTCGGTCATTGCCCCCCATGATTTTGATGAAGACGGGGATATCGACGTACTGGTCGGATCCCGGAGTGTGGTGGGTACCTACGGTATCGATCCCCAACACCTCTTTTTGGAGAACAGGGGAGACGGTTCTTTTACCGATGCGACCGAACGTTTCGCCTATGACCTAAAGGATGCGGGAATGATGACCGACGCCGTTTGGGCCGATTTGGACGGGAACGGAAAAAAAGACTTGATTACCGTTTCGGACTGGGGCCGTCCGAATGTCTATACAAATTCCGGAAGGCGATTGGGCCGCCTATCCACCTCGCTCGACAGCCTCTACGGCTGGTGGAATGCAGTCGAGGCTACGGATCTTGACAATGACGGTGATATCGATTTGATTTTAGGCAACCAGGGAAGCAACGTCTCGTACAAAGCTACCGTGGACCATCCTATGAAACTATGGATAAACGACTATGATAACAACGGCACCTTGGAACAGATCGTGACCCAGAATTTCGACGGCAAAGATTATCCCATCCATCAAAAAAGGGAGCTAACGGCCCAAATCGTATCCCTCAAAAAGCAAAGTCTAAAAGCTTCCGAATACGCCAAAAAGACCGTCGCCGAGCTTTTTCCGGAATCCGTTTTTGTCAACACCATCGTAAAACAGGGAAATACGATGGAGTCCGTCATCGCAATCAACGAAGGCGGCGGCCGGTTTACCGTAAAAAAACTTCCTGCGCGGGTACAACTTTCCTGTGTATGTGGCATTAGCTGCGCCGATGTCAACCAAGACGGCCACTTAGACCTCATTTTGGGCGGCAATAATTTTGAGTTCAAACCTCAATATTCCCGCCTTGACGCCAGCTACGGCCATGTGCTTTTGGGCGATGGCGCGCTAAATTTTGAATGGCAGCACAACGACGATAGCGGTTTTTTTGTCCGGGACGAAATAAAGCACCTAAAACAATTCAAGGATAAAGACGGAAACAGGTTCTTGATTGCGGCCATCAATGATGGAAAACCAAAGGTCTACGCCCTGCCCGATTCCGGCTCCCCGCAGCATATAGAATAACGGCCAGCTTTGGCCAATAAGTAAAATACGCTTAATTGCGGTGGCCATCAATCTCAGAAGAACAGCGGTCGCTGACTTGCGCGCAAATGGCATTGTACAGCCTGGGCACCTCGTCGGGTCTCCCGATATGAAACAGTGAATTACAGTATAATCATGAACAAGATTTTTGTCATACTACTGATTCCCCTCTTGATATCCTGCTCGGACGAAGGCTCCCTTTTTAAGAATCCGGCCCCGGAAGCCACCGGCATCACTTTTGAAAACACCCTTACCCAAACCGACGACCTTAATATTCTCGATTACCTCTATTTCTATAACGGGGGCGGGGTGGCCTTGGGCGACATCAACAACGACGGGCTGCCCGATATTTTCTTTTCCGGGAATCAGGTGAAAAATCGGCTCTATCTCAATTTAGGTAACCTGAAATTCAAGGAGATAACGAAGGAGGCGGGCGTAAGCGACAACAGTACCTGGAATACCGGGGCGGTAATGGGCGATGTCAACGGGGACGGCTTTTTGGACATCTATGTCTGTGCCGTAACCGGAATCAACGGTTTCGAAGGCTTTAATGAGCTTTATATCAACAATGGCGATAACACCTTTACCGAAAGTGCGGCGGAATACGGACTCGATTTTGATTCCTACAGCTCCAATGCTGCCTTTTTGGATTTCGACGGCGACGGGGATCTTGATATCTATCTGCTCAACCACGCTGTTCACACCCAGGAATCGTTCGGTAATGCCGATCTTCGGCATATAAGAAACTACCAAACTGGCGACAAACTATTGCGAAACGATGGGGGCACCTTCACCGATGTCAGCGAAGAAGCGGGCATTTTTGGGGGCGTCAACGGCTATGGTCTCGGCATCGCCATCTCGGACTTCAATCAAGACGGCTGGCCAGACATTTATGTGGGTAACGATTTCCACGAAGACGATTACTATTACCTGAACAATGGCGACGGCACATTTACCGAAAGCGCGGCGGAATTTTTTGGACATACTTCCCGCTTCTCCATGGGCAACGATGTGGCCGATATCAATAACGATGGATGGCCCGACCTGATCTCCTTGGATATGTTGCCGGAGGACGAAACGGTTCTTAAAGCATCCCAAGGCGACGATAACGTACAGACCCAGAAATTACGTACCGAACGCTTTGGATACCGGTACCAATACACTCGTAACATGCTGAACATCAACCAACAGGATGCAACTTTTATGGAAACGGCACTTTTAAGTGGCGTAGCGGCCACCGATTGGAGCTGGAGTGCGCTTTTCGGGGATTATGATCAGGACGGAAAGCAGGATATTTTCATATCCAACGGAATTCCCAAACGACCCAACGACCTCGACTATATCAATTTCGTGAGCAGCGACGAAATCCGGAGCAAGATGAACAACACCAAATTGATGGACCAGCAAGCATTGGACAAGATGCCCTCGGGAAAAACACATAATTATATCTTCAAGGGTGCCGACAATCTATCTTTTAAGGATAAATCGGGGGAATGGGTCGCTAAAGACACATTGGTTTCGGGAGCCACGGCGGTGGGGGACCTCGATAACGACGGAGACCTCGATTTGGTAGTCAACAATCTGAACGGCCCCGCATCCCTGTATATCAACCAGACCGATGGCGCCTCGAACTATCTGAAAATAAGGTTCAGGCACCCCAGTAACAATACCCACGGCATCGGAACCAAGGTCTTTTCCTATACGGATGGAAAATTGCAGTATGGGGAGCTATATTCCGTTCGGGGATTTCAAGCCTCATCGGAACCTATTGTCCATTTTGGATATGCAAAGACGGAAAAGATAGACTCATTGAAAATAGTATGGCCGGATGGCACCTATCAAATATTAGAGGATATTGCGACAAATCAGACCCTGACCTTAGCGCCTGAAAACACCAAAAAGTTCGATTTTGATTCGTTACTGCCGAAGTCGCGTCCGCTTTTCGAAAAAGTGGAGGGTAATCTCGGCATTACCTATACGCATGAAGAGGACAACTACACCGACTTCAACCGGCAAAAATTGATACCCTATCAGCTTTCCGATCGGGGGCCTGCTACGGCCTTGGGCGATCTGGACGGTGATGGCAAGACTGATATTTTCTTTGGGGGATCGAAGTACGTTCCCTCCAAAATTTATATTCAAGGCGAGTCCTCCTTTTCGGAACGGTATTTCCCGAACATTCTTAATGATTCCATTAAAGAGGATGTCACAGCGGTTATAGCCGATTTTACAGGAAATGGAAAGAGCGATCTGATTACCGGGTCCGGCGGCGGGGATTTCTACAACCAAATGCCGCCGCTGTTGAATTCATATTACATCCAAAAGGATGGCACATTCAGAAGCGGGAATCTTCCCGAGACTTTCGAGAATGCCTCCGTGGTGGCAGCGAACGATTTTGATGGGGACGGCAATACCGATGTTTTTATCGGAAATCAAGCGATTACCAATGACTTTGGACAATCCCCCAACTCTTACCTCCTAAGAAATGAAGGAGGAAGATTCAGTATTGTCGAGAACAAAGACCTAGAAAGTCTGGGAATGGTGACCGATGCAATCTGGCATGATTTTGACAACGACGGCAGCGAAGACCTGCTTGTGGTCGGGGAATGGATGTCCCCCGTCTTCTTCAAAAACCAGAACGGTAATTTGGTCCGAACGGAAGTGGGGGTCAATGATTTGAACGGACTCTGGCAAAGTATCGCTTCCTTTGATATAGATAATGATGGCGATACCGACTACCTGCTCGGCAATTGGGGCACCAATTCCAAATTCAGGGCATCGCAGCGTTCCCCGCTTAAAATGTACTACGGTGATTTCGATGAAAACGGACAGACGGAGACCATTACAACCATCGAGAAAGAGGGCACCTACTATCCCTTGGAAAATTTGGAAGGCTTGGCATCGCAACTGGTCTCCTTAAAAAAGAAATTCAACACTTATACCTCGTTTGCAGGAAAGTCCATTGAAGATATCTTCGATGAAACCGACCTTGACAAGGCCAAAATCTTAGAGGTACACGAACTGCGGTCGGGCTTTTTGAGAAACGACGACGGTAAATTCACCTTCGTACCCTTTCAAAATGAGCTACAAGTATCACCGCTGCTTGCGTTCGCCACCCATGATTTTGACGGCGACGGGCAGGAGGAAATACTGGTCGCCGGCAACTATTTCGGGGTAAAACCCTTTCAAGGCCGTTTCGATTCCTTTCCCGGGGCCTTGATTAAAGCGGAAAATAATGTAATTTTGGCTTCACGTATCGGACTGAACCTCAGCCTAAAGTCTATTCGACATTTAGATGTGTTCGAGCACAGGGGTCAGCCGCACTTGCTGGTAACCGTCAACAACGCAAATGCTGAAGTGTACCGGATATTACCCAGATCTGGGATTTCAAATCGGAAACCCTTGGTAGAAGTTCGGACGGCTCAAGCACTAAAGAAAGAATAATGAAGAAAATCGTAATTATTGCAACAATGGTTTTGATAATTGGGGCGTGCAGCACCGAGCAAAACGATGGACCCATCGACATAACACCAGATGAGTTGCACGCATCGGTGGACAAGGTTACCGAAATCATGGTCCACGATATTTTTTCGCCTCCGGTAGCCAGCCGTATTTTTGCCTACCCGAACATCGCGGCCTATGAGATCGTCGCCCGCTACAATGACGAGTATCGTTCCTTGGTCGGTCAGGTACGGGACCTCACCCCGATACCCGAAGCGGATTCCACCAAAGCAATCAATTACGAGCTTGCGGCACTGGTCGCCCATATGGAAATGAACAAACGCCTGATTTTTTCGGAAGACCGGATGGAGGCCCTGCGCGATAGCCTCTACGGCATCTACGAGAGTAAAAATCCGACCTTGTTCAAGGCCTCGAAGGACTACGGTCTCGAAGTGGCCGACCATATCGGGGAATGGATGAATAAGGATAATTATGCCCAGACCCGTACCATGCCGAAATTTACCGTCGATGCCGATGACCCGACACGTTGGCAGCCAACGCCTCCCGCTTATATGGACGGGATCGAACCGCATTGGAACAAGATCAGGCCGTTCGTCATCGATTCGGCACAGCAGTTCAAGCCCGCTCCCCCACCGGAATTCTCCATGGAGGAAGGTTCCGATTTTTATAAGGAACTCAAGGAAGTGTACGACGTCAGCCAGCGGATCACCGCAGAGGGCGATAGCTCAGAAGAGCTACAGATCGCCCAATTTTGGGACTGCAACCCCTATGTATCCGTGACCCGCGGCCACCTGATGTTCGCTACCAAAAAAATTACCCCCGGCGCGCATTGGATGGGCATTACCAAGATTGCCGCCAAAAATACCGACAGCGATTTTGGTCGAACGCTCTACGCCTACACCAAGGCTTCTATCGCCATGGCCGATGCTTTTATCAGCTGTTGGGACGAAAAATACCGGAGCAACCTCATCCGCCCGGAGACCTTGATCAACCAGCATATCGACGACAGCTGGCAACCCGTTTTACAAACCCCGCCTTTCCCCGAATATACCAGCGGGCATTCCGTCGTCTCGGGAGCGGCAGCTGTCGCCCTGACCGATATTTTCGGAGATAATTTTGCCTTTGATGACGATACGGAAGTGCCCTTCGGACTTCCGATCCGGAGTTTCGACTCCTTCAACCAAGCCGCCGACGAAGCAGCTATCAGTCGTATGTACGGAGGAATCCATTACCGAGTCGCCATTGAAGTAGGGGTAGAACAAGGTCGAGACCTAGGGGAATTTGTAGTGGATAATTTGGACATGAAGGTGGAAAACGACTTGGCCGATAACCGCTAACAAAATCTGAAACTATTCATGAAAAAGAAGGTTGCCCTCTTTCTCGGGGCCGTCATTTTGGGCGTCCTAATCTGGTATTTTTTCCTGAAACCTCATGATTATGTAGTCCGGTTTGATTCGAGAGCACTTCCAGGCACAATCAACCAAACCCTTAAATTTTGGGAAAAACGACTTGACAGAGCTGAACTATTACAGCAAAGCGACCTTTCAAACCTCCAATTCCGTATTCCGTTCAACGATTCAATCCATCTCTATCACTGGAAGCTTGAATCGCTTAACAACTCCTTCACCAAGGTCAAGGCATATGTTATTGATAACGACCATAGCTTTATCAACCGTTTGACCATTCCGTTTTCGGAGACTGATTTCGAAAAACGGACAAAAAAAACCGTAAGAGAATTTGCGAAGGTTTTAGAAGAACACCTCCAAAGTTTCAAGGTCAGGGTTACCGGTAAAACCGTTACAACTTCTAAATACTGCGCCTGTTTTCCCCTCAAGGGAACGCAGTTGCAAAAAGCGGGAGGCATGATGGAGTACTATGGCGTGCTCAGTGGTCTAATGGTCGAAAACAAGGTCGAACTCGATGGCAGGCCCTTGGTCGTAATAACGGATTGGAACATGGAAACCGACAGTATTTCCTATAATTTTTGTTTTCCCGTGATAAAAACGGATAGCCTCCCCCAACGCTCGGGACTCATCTATAGAGAGCTCGAAAAAAAACCGGTCGTCAGAGCTGTTTATAATGGAAATTACATCACCTCCGACAGGGCCTGGTACGCCCTGATCGATTACGCCGAAAAAAATAACATCCCCATCGAAAAAAAGCCTTTGGAAATATTCCATACCAACCCCAATTTAGGCGGCAACGAGTTGGAATGGAAGGCGGAGGTGTTTATGCCAATTAAAGAATAAAGTTCCCAGTTCGCTGCCAGGCCTCTCAGCTCATTTTAACATTCATAGGCTGTATTTAAATGTTTGACTGGCCCCTTAAAACCCAAACCCCAATCCGAACGAAAATCGAAATCCCTCTTCACTATTAAAAAGCGCCATGCGTGCCGACAGAATATCGGCGCCGTTAAGAAAGACCCCTCCCCCGTAAGAAGTGTGCCAAACATTCGAGCTTTCATTTGGCATCCAGACCCTTCCGTAGTCAAAACCGCCGTAAACGCCCAGGGTCACCGGCAGGAGTTCGGTACGTAACTTTCGCAGGCTGAACCGGAGGTCCGTGTTTTGAAAGTAGGCTTTTTTGCCGACAAATCGTCGATTTCTAAAACCCCGGAGCCCTTCATCACCCCCGATACCAGCGGCCTGATAAAATTCGTAGCCGTTCCCCAAGTTGAAATGGGCCTTCCATGTGGGGGCCAACACCAATCTGCCATTTGGTATCAGTTTATAGTACAACGAAAACGACGGCACGACATAGCCGAAATTGTTTCTATTTTCAAGATTCGTTTTATAGCCGAGCTTTAGGGAAGTTGCCATCCCCAAGGTAGGAAAGGTCTCATTATCGGCGTTAGCGTAGGCATATTGTGCGTCTATGCCCAAAAAGTTACTGCTCTCCGTTCGCCCATTCGGAACGTTAGAACGATTAATGAACCGGCCTTGAGTTTCCTCTACTTCTATTGTCTCGAAAGAAACCCCGGTCTTAAATGAGGCGCCCAAGGGCCATCGATAGACCAACGAGGGAGCCAATCGAAGGCTGCGCAATCGCGCTCGGTTATAGTCCAAGCCCAGATCATCCTCAAGGTTTTCGGACTCGGTACCGTATCCGAAAAAATTGATCGTGTAATTCGGACTGGTAAAATGGGCGGCGGTCTCTAAATTCCAATTTTCGAAAACGTGGGCATATTCCCCGCTATAACCCAGCTTAAATCCACTCGTGGCAAAATAAAAAGCGGCATCGAGCTTATGTTTTTGTGTGAAAGGGTTTTTCCTGAAGCCTTCATAAATATACGTATCGCCCAAGCTGATCTTCAGCCCTTCGTCAGAATTATAGCCTATGATGGGTTCAATCCGATTTGTCGAATTGCGTAATTGCATCGGCAGGTATGTATTAGTATCGTAATCGTCGGTCATCCTTATTTTAGCACCCCCAGTATTGTTGAAGATATTCTTTTTCGATCGATAATCGTAGACCGCGACGTTCCCCCCTTCTTTCAAATCGTAGCTATCGTTACCGGCCCCACCGGTCAATCTCAGCTTTATTGCGCTTCGATGTTCTCCGGATACCTCGAACCTATCTTTACCGTCAAGGCCGTACACCCATATTTCCCGGGTAACGGCAGAGTTGAATCTTTTCCGGAAAAAAAGTCGGTCTTTTACGCCGTTTTCATTGCGATATACCTTTATTTCGATCTCGTTCTTGTTCAGGATATCGATTTCGAAGCTATCCTCATTGTCCGTGCCCGTTACCACGGCGTATTTGTTCAATACCTTGTAGTAGGCTGCAGCCGTACGCTCCAAATCAGCAAGTCGTGCCAGAAAATTGCTTTTGATTTCGGGAGCACTCTTTTTTTGCACCGCTTCCGGAAACTCCGACATGGCCCGTTCGATAACGGCATCCGTTATATGGTCACGGATAAATCTTGCCTGTTCCTTCCAATCCGCTAAAGTAGTCTCGGCCAGTAAGGCCATATCGAGGAAATAGCTTCGAGGCGACGAATTGAAGCCTTTGACATTTTCGATTTCATCGCCGAAGCCCTCCATCAAACCTAATGTGGGCAAAATTCGGGTAGCGAACCGCATCAGTAGTCCGTCACTATGCTTTGAGAAAACCATGTCTCTGTCCGTAGGGATGGGCCTATAAATGGTTTTATCAGTCTCGTCGTCTTTGAAGGCGGCCCATAGCCATTGATCGGTGCGGCGGTTCCAATCGCCGACCACCATATCGAAAAGTCGTGCCCGAAGGTACAATTGAGTATCGACTTCGTATTTTTCATCTTCGCGAATGTTCTCCAGCACTTCATTGCTACTTTTGATCTCGTTAGCATATCCGAACTCCTTTAGCTCGTTGGTACCGTTGCCTGCATAGGCCTCGATAAAGTACAGTGCATCGCCGAAGCCTTGATCGAAGTTTTTCAAGGCAGGTTGTTTCGGCACGTAATACAGCTTTGGGTTCGTGTGGTAAAGACCTATGGCATCGGACAGCGGTCCGACCGCCAACGGGGCATAGGGGTGGGATCCCGAGTAAAAGTCCATGAGCAGACCCTCGCTCAAGGTATTCCCAAAATCGCCGACGACATATTTATTTTGGAGCGCCATGGTCTTTAGATACAGTTCGGCATCTTTTTTAAGAGCGCGCATCAAGTATTCATTACCATTTTCTGCCTGCAACCTTAAGGATCTGGATTGGTGGCCCCCCATTTTCTGCAATGGCTCCACCCCACCGAAAAGCGTATCGAGCCTGACCGTCGGAGCGGTTACCTCTGTGGCATAGAGCTTCCGGTACCGATCCCCCCACAAAAATCTAAAAAAGCCGCCTCTGTCAACCTTTTTCTCGGTATAGATCTGCGTTTTTGTCGTCGGATGAAAATCTGCGAAACAAACATCCTCGTAATTCCCGCGATCGGGAGGAAGGACCTCCGCGGTAAACATAAAATCTTCCTTTTCGACATTATCATCGTTGACCGCAAAGAAGTTTACCCGGGAAGATCCATCCGTGTACACTTCCAAAATGGCATAACCCCGCCGTCCCGTAGCGAAGCGGCTTCCGTTCAGCAATCGGGCCCCGTCCATTTTTGACCCCGAACCACTAACGATCTGTGGGGTGTTCTTCTCGACGATATATTGCAGAGTATGTTCATGGCCCGAGGCCAAGATTACATTTTCTGAATACTGGGCCAAGGTGATTAGACGGTCTTTCAGTTCGGTGTACCGCTTGTTCTGTTGATCTTCGATTGAGGTGCCGGTCGTTTTGCGCAGCACATCGATGATACTGCCTACTAAGGGAATCGGACCGATATTTCCCTTGGGATACAAATTTTGCCGGAACGTGAACTGCCCCCCATGCTGCCCGTAGGTAAACATCGGGTGGTGCATAGCGATAAGGGTGGTGCGGTGGCTATTCTGTCTTATGGCAGCTTCAAGTTGTAACCAGAACTGACTTCGGCTCTTGATAGTACACCCATCGTTTATAGTGGGATGTTTGTTCCAATTAACGAGATACCATTCCGTATCGAGAACGATTATGGCAATATCGTCATTGACCTCGATAGTTTTCAGGGGGCATCCGTCTTGCGGGAAGAATACGTCATCTCTGCCCAGGGCTCCTTGAATATAATCTTGCTCGCGTTTCAGACCGATCAATCCCTCGGTGTACCAATCGTGGTTTCCCGGGATAAAAAATGGATTCCCCCCAAAATTTTCCAAGGTCTTGATTTGGGCATCGATATCGCTCTTGGCCCGTAAGTAGGCCTTCGTAGAATCTATTGGGTCGGGCATCCCGGCAGGATAGATATTATCCCCCAGAAATATTGCAGTACTGTTGGCATTGGCACTATCCAATTTTTTTTTGAAAAGTTTCAGGGCATCCTTCATCCCCCCATAGGGCGATTTGCCCGCATCCCCAATAAGGTAAAAAGTGTGGGATACTTCTTTCTTGCTGGATGTATCATCCTTAATTGCGCCATCGGCGTATTTGGCCTTGTAGGAAGAACATCCGCTTGAAACCGTTAAAATAAGCAAGAAGAATAATAGTTTATATTGCATCATGGCAAATAGCCTCTTAATTTCGTACTTTGGGATACCAAAGGTAATTTGAATGAATAAACCGCATCCAATGTCCGATTTGATCAAAAAAACCGAAGCTTTTGTCACCGATCTACTGTCCAACGAATTGAATCCCGATTATCTCTACCACAACCTTCGCCATACTCAAAGAGTAGTCAAAAGTACTAAAGAATTGTTTGAAAATTATCGATTGGACGATTCGGAAAAGCAGGCGTTGACGTTGGCCGCCTGGCTGCACGATACAGGTTACACGCAGGGCCATGAAAACCACGAAGCGGCCAGCTGCGAGATTGCGGAAATTTTTTTAAAGAAAGAAAATTGCGACGGCAGAACCATTAAGAAGGTGCAGGAACTAATCATGGCCACTCAACGGCATACCGAACCGAAAAATCTATCCGCTAAAATTATCCGGGATGCCGATTCGTCGCATTTCGGTTCGGACAGTTACGTAGAGACCTCGGAACTGTTACGGGAAGAACTCTCAAAACTGGGTGTTGCCGAATACACTCAAGAAGAATGGCGCGATATGAACATCGAAATGTTCCAAACCGAGCACCGTTTTTATACGCAATACGCCAAGGACAATTGGCAAGAAACCAAGGACGAAAATTTACAGAGCTTAATCAAGAACAAGCAGAAAATCGAAAAAAGAGCCAAACGGGAGGATATGAAGGCCCGTTTGAAAAATAAATACAAAGATAAAAGCCCAGAACGCGCCATACAGACCATGTACCGTGTTTCGATGCGAAATCACCTAAAGCTCAGCGATATTGCCGATACCAAGGCGAATATTTTGCTATCGGTGAATGCCATTATTATCTCGCTTGTTTTGTCGAACCTGCTGCCCAAGCTCGACAACCCATCGAACGACTACCTCATTTACCCGGCGGCCATTTTTGTACTATTCAGTGTAGTGTCGATGATCATGTCAGTGGCAGCCACTCGGCCCAATGTCACGACCGGGGAATTTACCAAGGATGACGTAAAGGACCAAAAGGTCAATCTCCTCTTTTTCGGTAATTTTCATAAAATGGACCTGAAAGATTATGAGTGGGCCATACAAGAACTACTAAAAGATCAAGCCTATGTCTATAACACCATGACCAAAGACCTTTATTTTTTAGGTGTGGTATTGAACCGGAAATACGCACTGTTACGATGGACCTACACTATCTTTATGATAGGGATGGTGCTTTCGGTCATCGCGTTTTTTGTAGCACTCAAGTTTTACGGTCCCGACAGAATCATTGAACTGCCGACTTAATACATTTAGCGCTTAAAATCATAGCTGAACATCTACCCGTAAAAAGGTCAAATACAAAAACCAGCTACCGCATAATCCCACAATCGCATAACCCCATAAACTTTTAAACTCATTTTTCCAACTCTGCCATTAGGTCATCGTAGGTGTAGGTTTTTTCCGTTGGACCGTCGCCATCGGCTTTATAGAGAATATCGGCCCGAATGGCCTTAAGTCCAGAAACACCCTGTACTCCTTGCAAATCAACGATTTCAACCTTGCCGGTAAAAAAACCTTTCGACTTCAGAAATTTTATGTACCGTAGATATTCCAGTTCGTCCTTTTCTTGGGAATATACGACAACCATTTTTCCCGGCTGGGTGAGCCTCTCCTTTGTGCCCTTTATGAACGATTTGTCGATGCGTTTTTTAATTACCTCATAACGGGCATTGTAAGTACCATCGACATCGAATCTTTTTTCGTCCATCCGGAAACGAATGGATAGTGAGGTATTGTAAACAAGGATCATGGAGGCTACATCAAGGGCAGTCGACAACTTGGGCTTCCATTTATAGTGAAGGTTTTCCATTTCGCACATGACCTGCAGCTGCCATAATCGAAGATTGTTCAGATAAATTATATCAAAGCCATCATTATCTACAATTGAGTTGCCGATATACATATTGTGTTCTATGCCATCGGTCTTATAACGTTCAAAATAATGCGGAAACATGGCTTGGGCCACTTCCTGCTTTTTATCCATATGGGTAGCTAACCTCTTATTGATTTCCATCACGCTTTCATCATAATTTCTACGATGATCGTAATACGACTCGGTCCCCATATCGATCGAGGCCTCGTAAGCGGTCACTAAATCTTGCAAAACAGGGTCTGAACTCCTGAGATGCTGCAATACGGGGCTTATCTGGGTTTGTACAAAATTGAAAATTCCCTGTTCATCATTGGTATCGAGCCTATTTCGAATTCCATCGATATGATCATTTACCCTGAACATAAGCTCTTCGTAAATCGGCAGCCTTTCTATTTTCCAAGCGGTAGCCAATATATCGTTGATTTCGGAGAGCTGTATCATCAAGTCACGTTGAACGGCCAGATTTCTGGCCTCTGATGAATCTTTTATATCAATCTGGCCATACAGAGGATATACGTTTTTAAAAACAATTTCACTAAAAACCGGCTGTTCCCCTTCCAAATCGTCTATGATAAAACGACGGGCCTCTTCTTGAAATCGCCAGTAAACCGATTCGTGTACGGAAGTGCACTCATTTTGGATTATGGCATCGATCCGATTGCTTTCTTCAATTTCAGAGCGAACAACGGCCGATATTATAAAGGGCATTACGTCTTTGAGCTTAGTGGCGTTGACACTGTTCAATGCATTTGTCTTAGTCGATACAAGCTCCAGTATTCCCAATAATCTTCCTTTATCGGCAATCGGGGCCAGAACGGCACTTTTGATACCAAGTTCCGATAGACTTTTGTAGGGTTGAATGCCTTTCGTTTCTTCAGCGCACCTATCGACATGGGATATGGCAAAATGATTGTTATCCCTTAATAGTTTTTGATACGATTTTTGACACAGTGCGTCTTCACAGGATAGCGTGTCTGCATCCTGCAGAATAAAGCTCCGAATGCCGGCACCGTAAACCCGTTCAAAGCGATTTTCTTTGGCATCGTACCGCACGAACCCGGCCTGTATCGTTGGTTCGTTAAAGAAAGACCTGAACGTATCCTGAAAGTTAGAGATGAAATTTTCGCCACCCCGTTTATCGCTGGCGATCAAACTTGACTTTATTTCCGAGATGGCGTGCTCTGCGGTTACGTCGAAAATATTGGAAATGACAAATCCCTTGGCGATAAAACTGTTCGGTGGAATTTTGTCTTTCCAAAGCTCGACATCGTTGAAGTTGTCCAAAAGTTCATCGACATCGGCGCGGGTCAGTGTTCTTGGTTTTTCCGCAGGCAAGATTTCCATAAAGTCGGCGTTGTATAAAATCCGATAATGCCGCATGACCCCGTTGGCATCGGGAATGTCATAAAACAAAGGTCTTTTGAAATCAAAGTAAAACCCGTAATAAAAATTTAGGATGACCGTCGCGGTAACAATGTACATCTGATCTCCAGGCATATTGCGCAGTACGGGCACAAAGTCGTCTCCTCCAGCATTCTTCAGGATTTTCTTGAACCGCTCGGAGGGATTGAAAATGATATCGTCAAAGGGTAAGGATGCCGCTTTTATCTCATTATGTGTAAGCACCTCCGGAAATACATCGTGCAATAAAGTCTCTATGACATCTTTGTGCTTTTCAAGTAGGGAGAGATCGGTAAACCCATCCCGCAACTCGGGGTATGGCTTCTGCACCTCCAAAATGTGGCGGGCCTTTTTTGCCAAAAATTCGTCCTCGCCCTGGGCCATGGTATCGTACCGCTGCAGCAGCTTGTCAAAGCTGATGAGCTGTATCAGTGGGTATCCGTCGGCGCCCTTGTCGTTCATCGTAATAGTAATCGTTATTGCATTTGCAAAATTACGAAAGAAATACCACAACTCCCCCGCGGGCTTCTACCACGGGAATAGGAACCGACAAAAGCAATCCTATCATAGAATTACGGGATTTTAATAGTGAATAGGATAGGCGCCGAAGGAACTTGGGATTCCTAAAGATAGAGGTCGTTTCCGGAGCTCGATACTTGATAGCCTGCAGCTTGAAAGCACACTGGCTGAAGACATCAACAGTTTCCCGTTCAATTCTCCGCCATTATAACAAGCTGGCAAATTGTAAGAATGGAGTTGGTCGCTGTGGCTCAAATAAACTCCACATTCGGTATCTTAGCGATTCGGTACATCTTGCAACCCTGACCACAAATGTCTTCAAACTCCCGCTTATCCCGTGCATTTAGAAATGCAAAAAGGCTAACCTTTGACGATAGTTCAAAGTTTATTTTTTTCAGCGACTGCCACAGGGGCGATAACAGTTTTGCCGATGACTTTGCGAACAACCGCAACATCTACTTTCACGCCCTGAACTTCTACTATGATAATGGGTTTGAATACTGCGAGCTGGGCGATGGCGATGAGCTTTGGGAAAACATTCATTTTGAATCGATTTTCGAAGCCCATAAGAATATTTATGGCCTTCTGCGCCAATTCCATCTTGCAGGAAGGCTGCATATGATATGGGGCAATCACGACATGGTCTATAAGGATCCCGATTATGTAAAAGCCCATCTAAGCAGTTATTTCGAACCCATCGATGGCGAATCGAAAGAGCTTTTTGAAGGTATTACCTATAACGAGGCCCTCGTACTTCAACACACGAGGACAAAGCAGGAAATTTTTCTGACACACGGCCATCAGGTCGATTGGTGGAACTACACATTTTGGCGTTGGGGCCGATTTCTGGTCCGGGTGCTCTGGAAACCCCTTCAGGTGTGGGGCATTGCGGATCCCACCAATCCCGCCAAGAATTATAAGGAACTGATCAAGATTGAGCGCCGTATCAAAAAGTGGATGTTGCAGAACAACGGTCCGATTACGGTGACGGGCCATACCCATCGCCCCCGATTTCCCGAACCAGGCGATATTCCCTTTTTTAACGACGGTAGCTGCGTGCACCCTCGGAGTATTACCGGAATCGAGATCGAGGGAGGGCAAATTTCACTTATCAAATGGCAGATAGCGACCACCGAAGATGGTACACTACGGGTAGTACGAGTGCTGCTGGAAGGACCACAGCAACTTATCGATTATAATACGACGAAGTATTAGATCAAGAAACCTTTTCATCACGAGCCTTGACCCTTGTCATCTGGATCTTGACGCTTTGGCAATACCTCTTCCGGAAATGGAAAGAGGATGGTGGAATTCTTTTCGGCAGCTATGTTCGAAAGGGTTTGATACAGCCTTAATTTAATGGCCGAGGGGGATTGGTCCATTAGCTTCCCGGCCTCCAACAATTTGCCAGCGGCCTGTTCCTCCGCAAGGGCAAGGATTATACGTGCCCTGCGCGAACGTTCCGCCTCGGCTTGATTGGCCATCATCCTTCTCATATTCTCGGGCAATTGAATATCCTTGATTTTCACGTCGATGATGTCGATACCCCATTTGTAAGTCTCTTCCATCACTATCTGCTTGATATTGTTTCCCATTTCCTCCCGTTTAGAAAGAATGGTATCCAATTCGACCTTACCGCAAACATCCCTCAATGCGGCCTGCGATAATTGCGTAATGGCAAATTTATATTCCTCGACCTCCAGTACGGCTTTTTCAGGGTCGCTAATCTGGAAAAAAACCACGCCATCTATGCTGCAGGGCACGTTATCTTCCGTCATGACCTCTTGAGAGACAATGTTAATAGTGATTACACGGATATCTACGATTTGAACGGTCTCCACAAAAGGAATTATCCATCGAAGTCCTGGTTGCAGCGTCTTGATGTATTTTCCGAATCTGAATTTTAAGGCCCGCTTATATTCAAAAATGATCCGAATGCCCCCAAAGAGGAACAATAGGAATAAGATACCTATAAAAAATAATGGGTTCATAGTCTAGGCTGATTATGATTGTTGGACGTAAACAATCGAACCTTAGTAAATTACGACATTTTTGGATATGGAGCAAAGCTTACCGCGAACGATTTTCACGTTAATTTGAAAAACATCGAGGGCCGCGTTGACGGCATCATGAAAGAATTGAATCTCGCCGTTGTGCGACAAACTCTTCGAAAAGTAAAATACCGAACTGGGATACCAATAATGCGGACTATATCCCCAGAATCCTTGCATCCACGAAGAACGTCGAAGTGATATCGATTTCGTGGTCGGATTCGATGATTTCGTCGGTCACCGTTTAATTCGTAAGTTGAACTCGTCTTTTTTAATATACTCCTGCAAATCAATATCTAGGACATCGACATCTAAGGTACTCCCTACACCATCCGGAACCTCTTGCTCGGCAATCAAGACTTCTTCAAGTCCCTCAGAGGCAATATACACTTTAATGGAATTCAGAAAACTGAAATCAGAACCGGTGGGCGAGGTTATGACCATTTGCAGTTCGGTCAGTCTAATTTCTTCACAAAAAATTGGTTACCCGCCTATATGACGCTTCACTCCACTACCAATACAAAGTAATTCTTCTTCCCCCGTTGCAACAGTACAAACTTGTCGTTGATCAAGTCGGAGGCTGATATTAAGTAGTTGCCGTTCACCTTCTCTTTGTTTACCGCAATGGAATTTTGTTTTAAGGTTCGGCGTGCCTCGCTGTTGGATGCCAAAAAGCCTGTCTTATCGGCCAAAGCGCCGATCATATCGAGTCCGTTTTCCAGCTCAGGCCTCGCTATTTTTGCCTGCGGAACCCCGTCGAAGACGTCGAGAAAGGTCTTTTCGTCTAGTTTCCTAAGGTCTTCGGAAGTGGATTTCCCAAAAAGGATATGACTGGCTTTCAGAGCATTGTCCAGTTCTTCCTCGGAGTGCACCATGACCGTGATCTCTTCAGCAAGCTTTTTTTGCAGAGTACGTAAATGCGGTGTTTCCCGATGTTTGGCAATCGATGCTTCGATGTCATCCTTGGAGAGAAAAGTAAAGATCCTGATGTATTTTTCCGCATCTTCATCGGAAACGTTCAGCCAGTATTGATAAAATCGATAAGGGGAAGTGCGCTCGGGATCCAACCAGATGTTCCCACCTTCCGTTTTTCCAAATTTCGTACCGTCAGCTTTGGTAATCAAGGGGCAGGTCAAGGCGTAGCCTTTCCCGTTTCCGATACGACGGATCATTTCGGTACCTGTAGTTATATTGCCCCATTGGTCACTACCCCCCATTTGCAACGTGCAGCCCTGGTTTTGAAAGAGGTGTAGAAAATCGTACCCCTGTACTATCTGATACGTGAATTCGGTGAACGACATGCCTTCTTTCGCTTCGGATGTAAGCCGTTTTTTGACGGAATCTTTCGCCATCATGTAGTTAACGGTTATATGCTTTCCGATATCGCGAATGAACTCTAAAAATCCGAAATCTTTCATCCAGTCGTAGTTATTGATCAATACCGCGGCATTGTCGGCAGCATTGTCAAAATCGAGAAAACGGGTTAATTGTGCTTTTATCGCCCGTTGGTTGCGCCGCAAGGTGTTCTCGTCTAAAAGGTTGCGTTCAGTGGATTTGCCCGAGGGATCGCCGATCATTCCGGTCGCGCCCCCGATCAAGGCATAAGGTTTATGGCCGGCCAACTGAAAATGCCGCAACATCATCACCCCGACCAAGTGGCCGATATGTAGCGAATCGGCCGTCGGGTCGATACCCACGTAGGCCGACCGCATTTCTTCCAACAGGTGTTCTTCCGTTCCGGGCATGACATCGTGCAGCATGCCCCTCCATTTTAATTCTTCTATAAAGTTTGAAGGCATTCTTGATTGGGTTTATTGTAATTGTTGTGGATGCAAATATCCGAAGTAATTTCCTATTTCCTACCTTTGGACCATGATTTTGGTAACCGGAGGTACGGGATTGGTCGGCGCCCATCTTTTGTTCAAATTGGCGGAATCGGGCCACTCGATCAAAGCAATTCACAGAAAGGGAAGCAACCTCGAAAGGGTTGAAAAAATTTTCGGATACTACCACGAAGCATCCGCAGATCTCTTTAAGACTATCGAATGGATCGAAGCCGACATCAACGACATTCCGGCCCTTGAAGTCGCTTTCCTCGGCGTCACCCAGGTCTATCACGCGGCAGCATTGATTTCGTTCAATCCAAGGGACTCCAAAAAACTGCAGAAAACAAACATCGAAGGTACGGCGAACATTGTAAACCTCTGCATCGACAATAGTGTTGAAAAACTATGCTATGCCAGTACCATTGGGGCTATTGGTAAAAGCGCCCATAGTAACCATGCCAGCGAAAACACCCCATGGACCCCGCAGGAAGCCAATGTGTACGGGCTTAGCAAACATGCCGCCGAAATGGAAGTCTGGCGTGGATCTCAAGAAGGGCTCCCCGTGGTCATGGTCAACCCCGGGGTAATTATTGGCCCTGGATTCTGGGACAGTGGGAGCGGTGCACTTTTCACCACCGCACAGAATACCTACGGCTTTTATCCGCCCGGTGGAACAGGATTTATATCGGTACACGATGTGGTTGACATGATGTACGGACTTATGGAGTCGAACAACAAAAACGAACGCTTCATTGCCGTCGCTAAAAATTGGACTTATCAAAAAATTCTCACCGAAATAACTCTGGAACTGGGCATAAAACCGCCCAAGCGACGACTGAAATTTTGGCAATTGGAAATCGGCCGATGGTTCGATTGGACAAAAGACCTGTTTTTTCGAAACGGCAGAACCATCACGAAGAGCCACATAAAATCACTAAAAAACCGGCAGATTTTTGACAACGGAAAAATAAGCTCCGCTCTAGATTTTGAATTTCGCCCGATACAGGACGAAATCCGATTTTGCTGCCAAAAATTTAAAGAAGAACATTCTTGATCTGATCGAATCCTCCAAGATCTTCAAGTTTCTTTGTGAACAGACCACGATTATCCCTGCCCGCAAAAAATCTTTCTATTTTACCATAGACCCGGGCTTAGAACTGATTACCACTTGATTTTGAAAGAGAGTTTTCCGTTTTAGAGCTTCATCTTAAATGTTTGTCCTCCTATTTATCCGGCCGTCAAATATGACTTAACACTCTACGACTTAGGCGTAAGTTTTTTCCGGAAAAAATTTGCTCATATCGGGTTAACCATCCCAAAGGAGGTGGGTTCTTAATATGACCAAAAATGACAGGCTATTTCAAGAATTTTCGGTCCTTTGTCCTAAGTCTTACAGCCCTACGTCAGATTTGGGTCTCAAAACGGATAAGCACCTCAACTTAATCGGTATCATCTCGGTTTTCCTCCGATTCCATCCTGCGCAAACTGTCGTTGACCCTCTTGGCCTCTTCCATGGTCTTGGCCTGTTCTTCGAGTTTCGATTCCACCCTTTTATAGATTTCTTCGTATTCGGGTGGCAAGGAGGCATAGTAGCGATCGCTTTCGACAAATTGAAGGCTGTCGATATCGTATTTCTTGAAGATATAGTCCATAGGTTCAATATCCAAATCTTGCAGCACGGCCATGTTGGTCGATTTAGCCGCATTGACTATGGCCAAGTCCGTTAAAATCGAGACCATTTTATCCTCTGGAATAAGGTCGTCGGGCTTTTCCAGCAGGTTCTCGTTGCAGGAAAGCAGACTTAAAAGGACTAGCAGCAAACAATAATATCTCATTTTCAACATATTAGCTCAACTGAAAAGCTTCCAATTTCATTAATCGATTTAAATCCCATTTTTAGAGGTCCACCCGCCTAACTCTCAGCTCTCTTTTCTTAACTTCACCTCACCGTCGCTTGCACCTTCATCTTTTGATTTCAGGAAAACTTCATCGGCAACAACACTGAACATTACTAAATTAGTTTTGGCCGTTTCCCATAGTCCGTCACTGGACTTCCGTCTCCTCATTGTTCAGTGCTCACCACATCTCCGCCATCGTTTTGGATCTGCAGAAACTGCTTCCGTCTCTGAAGTATTCAATGCTTATCCTCTGTTACACTGCATTTCGGTCTTCCGTCACCCCTCCTCCGTGGTCTCTTCTCTCTATTCTCTGCTATCTTCTCTTTTTGACCCCAGCTTTCTATCCTCTATCGAAAGTCATCCTTTTGGCGCGTCGCTCGTCGGACCAATTTCCGTTTACGTAGGCCAGGTGTCCATTGACAAAAGTATGGGTGATTTTTGAGCGGAAACGATTCCCTTCAAAAGGGGACCACCCGCACTTGTAGGCAATATTTTCTTTGGATACCTGCCAAGGGGAGTTCAGGTCCACCACCGTCAAATCGGCGAAATACCCTTCCCTGATGTACCCCCGTTTTTCTACTTGGAATAGCATGGATGGATTATGACACATCTTTTCCGTTATTTTTTCCAAGGATATCTGCCCGTCGTGGTACTTTTCCAAGATGGCGGGCAGGGCATGTTGCACCAGCGGGCCGCCGGAGGGTGCTTTAGTGTAAACGTTATCCTTTTCCTCAAGCGTATGCGGGGCGTGATCGGTCGCGATGACATCGAGCCGATCGTCAAGAAGGGCTTTCCACAACTTCTCGCGATCTACCGCCGTTTTTACCGCTGGGTTCCATTTAATCAAAGTTCCTTGGGTAGCGTAATCAGCATCGGAAAACCAAAGGTGATGAATACAGACTTCTGCCGTGATTTTTTTATCCTTTAGGGGGATGTCGTTCCGGAACAGCTCCGTTTCACGACCCGTGGAAAGGTGAAAAACATGCAACCGCGCCCCGGTCTTCTTGGCCAGTTCGATGGCCTTTGAGGAAGAGAGGTAACAGGCATCGGCACTGCGGATCCTAGGATGGTATTTTATGGGGATGTCATCTCCATATTCATCCTGATAGCGGGCCAGGTTTTGTTTGATGGTTTCCTCATCCTCGCAATGGGCCGAGATGACCATGTCCGTATTTTTGAAAATACGTTCAATGACGGTCTCGTCATCCACCAACATGTTGCCCGTCGACGAGCCTAAAAAGAGCTTCACACCGGAGCAGGCCTTCTTGTCCAGCTTTTTCAGCTCCTCCAAATTATCGTTGGTGCCGCCAAAAGGGAAGGAGTAGTTGGCGAACGAATGCTTGGCGCCAAGCTCGAATTTCTTCTCGAGTTTTTTTATAGTGGTCGTCTGGGGCACGGTATTGGGTTGCTCCATATAACTGGTGATACCCCCCGCGATTGCGGCCCTGCTTTCGGATGCGATATCGCCTTTATGGGTGAGACCGGGCTCGCGAAAATGCACCTGATCATCGATAATGCCGGGCAGCAGATGTTTTCCGTTTAAATCGATGACCGTGGCATGGTCGTCCGAAATATCGGTAGCTATCTTAGTGATCCGCTCACCCTGTAAAAGCATGTCGCTTTCAAAGACGCTATTTTCGTTAACGATATTCGCATTCTTAAGAAGTGTTTTTTTCATAAATACATCCTATTATGAACTCGTTAAGAGCTAGGAGGCTAGAAGTCCATCCGTTAAAATCCGTCCCTACGGAACAGACTTCTAATTTTCATCATAAATACCCCAAAGACAGCTTCACGAACTATGGAGCCGGTCATTTTGGATTTCCCTTTTACCCTGTCCCGAAAGATGATGGAGACCTCTTTTATCTTGTAATTTTTAAGGTAAGCCCTAAATTTCATTTCGATCTGGAAGGCATATCCCACAAAGCGAACCGAATCCAAGTCGATATTCTCGAGCACATGGCGTCGGTAACAAACGAAGCCGGCCGTCGGGTCTTGTACCCTCATGCCCGTGATAATCTTGACATAAAAAGAGGCTCCATAGGATAAAAGCACCCGATACAAAGGCCAGTTCACTACATTGACCCCTTTTTTGTACCGTGACCCGACAGCGACATCGGCCCCGTTAACACAGGCCCGAAGCAAGCGTTGCAAATCTTCGGGATTGTGGGAAAAATCGGCGTCCATCTCGAAGATATAGTCATATTTCTTGGCGATGGCCCATTTGAACCCATGGATATAGGCCGTACCCAGGCCGGATTTCTCTGTGCGTGTCTCCAAAAATAGACACTCGGGGAACTCGATTTGCATCTCCCGGACCTTTTCGGAGGTGCCGTCGGGGGAATTATCGTCGACCACCAACACATGAAAGTCCTTGTTGAGCCGAAAGACCGCCAACACAATGGCCTCGATATTTTCAATTTCGTTGTACGTAGGGATAATGACCAGGCTGTCGGACATCGAACGCTTTGCTTTAAGGGACCGTGAAGAGGTCTTCTTGCAAAAATAAACTTTTACCATGGCTAAGAAAACCGGAAACCTTGAATTGTGAAATATTTGTATCGGTTTACGAAAAACTCAAGTTGAGTTCAATATCAGAATTCGTAATTTTGAACGTTTTAGAGACAGCTAATGATCCACCGGCCTGAAATGAAATCGAAATCGTTCCGAATTTTTTGGCTTTTTTTGGCGACGGCGCTCTTAATCAATCTGCTCCAATCTTATTTTACGCCCCTCATTTTTGACGAGGCGTATTACTGGTACTACGCCCAAAATTTAGCGTGGGGCTATTTTGATCATCCACCCATGGTAGCCCTAATGGTCGCGCTGGGCAGTTATTTTTTTGATGGAGAGCTCGGCGTTCGCTTGGTGAGTTGCCTGCTTTCCGCAGGCACTCTGGCCGTACTTTGGGCGACTGTCGATGATCCCAGGAAAAAGCGTTATGTCACGGCCTTTTTTATATTGGTTTTCTCTATGGCGCTTTTGAACGCCTACGGGTTCTTTACCCTGCCCGATACGCCCTTGCTTTTCTTTACGGCCCTGTTCCTTTACGTGTACAAGCGATTTCTTACAGATACGTCCGCGGGGTGGGCCATCATCATGGGTCTGGTCATGGCCGGCCTGATGTATAGTAAATACCATGCGGCCTTGGTCATTATTTTCGTGCTCCTGTCCAACCTGAAGCTACTGGCCAACAAGTATGCGTGGCTGGCCCTCCTTGTTGCCCTCTTAACTTATGTTCCCCACTTTATCTGGCTTTATCAGCACGATTTTGTTACGATACAATACCATCTCTTCGACCGGCCGAACGCCCCCTATAGCTTCGAGAAATACACCTTGGGATTTTTTGTGAACCTAATGGCGATATTCGGACTCACATTCCCGTGGATCTATCTCTCCCTGTTCCGGACAAAATCAACGGACACCTTTACAAGGGCCTTGCTATATCTGGTTTACGGCGTGCTCATCTTCTTTTTTGTCTCCAGCTTTAACCGCCGCGTACAGACACAGTGGATTATTGTTACTGCCATTCCCTTGGCTATAATTACCTTTCGCCGTATGATGCACGACGAAAAAATAAATCGTAGCATCATAACGGCCGGTCTGATAAACATTGCCATCATACTGTATCTGAGAATCGGATTGGTCTATGAAGAACTGTCCCCGGTATATTACGAGACCCACGGCAATAAAGCATTGGCGAAAGAAATGAAATCTAAAATAGGCGATACGCCCCTAGTTTTTATCAATTCGTACCGCAATGCCCCGATGTTCGCCTTCTATACGGGCAACGACACCTATTCCATGAACAATGCCTACTATCGCCGCAACCAGTATTCCATAGATGATTCCGAATTAAGGCTCCAGCATCGCAAAGTGCTTTATTTTTCTAGAAGACCCGAGAAGGCCGATATCACCTTTACAAAGAGTAACGGAGGTACGTTTTACGGGGAATTCATCGAAAATTTCGAATCATTTCGAAAACTGGAAACCATAGTGGACGGCCCCATTCGGATGGACACGCTCAAGGAACTGACCCTTAAAATTCACAATCCCTATGACCGCCCGGTAGAACTCGATAAGTTGCGGTTCAACGTGGCCTATCTGACGGATTTCAAAAAAGTCAAAAATGCGATTCTCATACATCCCAGACCGATCGATGGACAATTGCTGGCATTACCCCCTAACGATACCACCTATTTCAAATTCAAGTTGCCGGCACCAAAAATGAAGAATCCATCCTATTTCAGGGTCGGGATTTCCGATAATGGGTTGCCTTTCGGACTCAACGGCAAGAACACTGAAATTTTATATTAATGGAACCTATTCTTAGAACATCGGACACTTCTGACTGGATTACCATCATACTATTATCAAGTCTCTTCCTACCAGTACTTGCAAAAAGCCTATTTCACGGCCGGTTCTTAAGTTTTATCATTTTGCCCTTCAACAATAAGTACATCTTCATGTACAACAAAAAGGAGAAACTTTTCAACTGGTTCCATATCTTCTTTACCCTGTTCCAAATTATCAACTTTTCGTTGTTCATCTTTTTGGCGGCCGATGTATTTATTGTTACGAACGACGATGCTTTTCCCTTTTTGTATCCCATACTCTTAATGGGCATTACGGCTTTCATCGTTCTGAAGATTGTCTTACAATTGGGCAATGGCCTTATTTTCGGTTCGAGCAAGATTATCACCGAGCTTATTTTTAAAAAATTATCATATCTCAATTATACCGGGTTTATCATGTTCTTGGCAAACCTACTTTTGGCCTACCCGAACAAAGGTTCGAAGCTTGTTGTTTTCGTCGCGATTTTCTTAATTCTCTTGATTAATGTAATCGGCTGGATTACACTGTTAAGGAATCACCAAAAGTTTATTGCTAACTACTTTTTCTATTTTATTTTGTACCTTTGCGCTCTCGAAATTTCACCGATCATTATTATTGGAAGTTACCTCCAAAATTAGGTTTAAATAGTAAAAATTCACCTTTCGCCCAAGTGGATATGGGTATCTAAATGTCGAATAATTCCCGATGGCGTTAAACATCGGCAATCTACTAACAAGCAAACATCCACCAGATGAAAGTCAAAACGATTTTGGTATCACAACCGGAGCCGAAGGTCGAGAACTCGCCCTACTCCAAATTGATTGACAAAGAAAAGGTAAAAGTCGATTTCAGGCCCTTTATTCATGTCGAGGGAGTCGATGCCAAAGACGTTCGCCAGCAGAAGATAGACCTTCGTGACCATACTGCCATCATATTGACCAGTAGGAACGCGGTCGATCATTTTTTTAGGATTGCAGAAGAGATGCGTTTCAAGGTCCCCGATAGTATGAAATATTTCTGCCAGTCGGAGGCCGTTGCCTACTACCTACAAAAGTATGTAGTGTACAGAAAGCGAAAAATTTATGTAGGAAAGCGCAACTTTCAGGAATTGGTCCCCCTGATCAAAAAATATAAAAGTGAAAAGTTCTTATTGCCTTCTTCCGATGCCCTCAAAGATTCAATTCCAGAAATTTTGAACGGCCTTGACATCGTATGGAAAAGAGGGATTTTTTATAAAACGGTCATTAGCGATCTATCCGATCTTCGGAATGTCTATTACGATGTTTTGGTCTTTTTCAGTCCCTCCGGCATCGAATCGCTTTTGCAGAATTTCCCCGATTTCGACCAGAGGGATACCCGCATCGCCGTATTTGGCAACTCCACCGTAGATGCTGCCACCGATGCCGGACTCCGTATCGACATCAAGGCGCCCACCCCTGAAACACCTTCTATGACAATGGCTTTGCAGAAATACATCACCGAGGCGAACAAACGATAAGCGTCGGTAGGTTACGATAGATTTCAGTCCTTCACTCGCAATTTAAAAGGCATAGCGTTGCGGACCGCCCCGGCGAATCTCCTCACTGGCATAGTGCTCGAACTTTCTAAAATTATCACGGAAGGCATTGGTCAGCTTGAAAGCCGTGGTGTAGTAGGCCTCATCGTCGTTCCAAGTGGCCCTCGGACTCAACACCTTGGTCGGTACACCTGGACATTCCCTAGGTTGCGCCACCCCGAAAACGGAGTGAATATGGTAGTGGTCGTAATCGTAAAGGCCCAAATCACCGTTCAACACGGCATTGATCATGGCCCGGGTGTACTTCAGCTTCATCCGGGTGCCCACTCCGTAGGGGCCGCCCGTCCATCCCGTGTTGACCAACCATACGTTTACCCCCGCATCTTTCATCTTTTTGCTCAGCATTTCGGCATATTTTGCGGGATGCAAAGGCATAAAAGGCGCCCCAAAACAAGCAGAGAAAGATGGAACAGGTTCTACCACTCCCGCCTCCGTACCGGCTACCTTGGCGGTATAGCCCGATATAAAATGATATGCCGCTTGGCTGGGGGTCAGCTTTGAAATCGGGGGCAACACTCCAAATGCATCCGCAGTAAGAAAGAAAATGTTCTTCGGATTGCGCCCTATCGATGGCCGTTGAACATTATCAATATGATATATTGGATAACTGACCCGGGTGTTTTGAGTAATGGAAGTGTCGGAATAATCGACGACTCCGGTTTCGTCCATGACCACGTTCTCGAGCAATGCCCCTTTTTTGATGGCGCCGAATATTTCGGGTTCGTTCTCTTCGGATAGGTTGATGACCTTGGCGTAGCAACCACCTTCAAAATTGAAGACGGCGTTCTCATTGTTCCAACCGTGTTCGTCGTCCCCGATCAATTTCCGGGATGCATCAGTGGACAAGGTTGTCTTTCCGGTGCCCGACAGTCCGAAAAAGATGGCGGTCTCCCCATCATCCCCCACATTGGCGGAACAATGCATCGGCAAGGTTCTTTTCTCCACGGGCAAAATAAAATTAAGGGCCGAGAAGATGCCCTTTTTAATTTCGCCGGTATAACCCGTGCCACCGATCAAGGCAATTTTCCGGCTAAAGTTCAAAATGGCAAAGTTATGCTGCCGCGTGCCATCGGTTCCGGGATCGGCCTTAAAACCGGGAGCGTTGATTACCGTCCATTCTGGACTGAAATTTTTCAACTCTTCGTCTGTCGGACGTATGAACATATTGTAGGCGAAAAGGTTCGACCACGGGTATTCGTTGACGACCCTGATGTCCATCCGGTAATTGTGGTCGGCGCAGGCATAGCAATCCCGTACGTAGAGTTCCTTCCCGTTCAGATAGGAAATCACTTTTTCATAGAGCGCATCGAATTCTGCGGGCTCCAACGGGATATTGATATCGCCCCACCAAACCTTTTCCGAAGTAATCGCATCCTTGACGATAAACCGGTCTTTGGGCGAACGGCCGGTAAACTCCCCTGTATTGACAGCCAGAGCACCCGAAGATGCTTCCTTTCCCATATTCTTTTCCAAGGTCAGGGCATGCAGTTCCGAGGAAGATAGTTGGTACTGAACCTTGGAATACGTGATTCCATAGGACTCCAAGGAAACATTTCGTGGGCGATCTTTCGAAATACTCATTGTCACGGCGTTTTATATCCGCAAAATTATCATAAATAAATTTTTAGTAGCTATTTTTTAAGAATAATTTAAAAGGATGATTTATTGACCGTGTCTCCAATATTGGATTCCGAAAAGCACCCATCCCAAAATAAACAAGAGCCCCCCGATCGGGGTCACAAAGCCGATTTTCTTGAAATCGAAGGAAGTAAGTGAATTGGTCGCCAAGCCATAGATCGAAAAAGAAAAGAGGATGATTCCCGCTACAACGGCATAGCATATCCATTTTTTGTGCGCAACCGGTATCGTTTTCACGTTAGTTAAAAGCAATAGCAGCAGGGCGTGGTACATTTGATAGGTGACGCCGGTCTCCCAAGTCCGGATCGCGTCCGCCTCTACCAATCTTTCCAGCCCATGGGCGCCAAACGCCCCCAAAATTACGGCCAGTACCCCAAAAAAAATTCCCGACACAAAAACTGTTTTGTCCATAACGTAATAGGATCGTTTTTTTATAGTTATAACATTTGATACCTTAGCATATCTTGAGCTCGTCCCTAATGCAGCCACAAAAGTACAAAACCAAATGCCACGTAAAATACTACTCATCGGTGCCGGAAAATCAACATCGTACCTATTGGACTACCTGTTGGAGAAAGCCGAACCAGAAGACCTGCATGTAACCGTGGGCGACCTCAACCCCGGGTCAATTGCCGATACCACTAAAGACCACCCACGGTGTTCCGTGATATTTTTGGATATTTTCAAGGTAACCGAAAGACAGAAAGCTGTAGTGGGCAACGACATCGTGATATCCATGCTCCCCGCCTCGCTCCATATAAACGTCGCCCGTGACTGTATCGCACTTGGCAAGCATCTGGTCACCGCCTCGTATATCAGTAATGAAATCAAGGCTTTGGACCCAGAGGCCAAGGAAAAAGGATTGATCTTCATGAACGAAATCGGTCTTGATCCGGGTATCGACCACATGAGTGCCATGCAAATCATTGATCGTATTCGAGACCAAGGCGGCAACCTGTTATTATTCGAATCTTTTACTGGGGGACTGGTAGCTCCCGAACACGACAACAACCTTTGGAACTATAAGTTTACTTGGAACCCCAGGAACGTAGTCGTAGCAGGCCAAGGCGGTACTGCCAAATTCATCCAAGAAGGTACCTACAAGTACATTCCCTATCATAAACTCTTTCGCCGCACGGAGTTTTTAAAAATTGAGGGCTACGGGAATTTCGAAGGCTACGCCAATCGGGATTCACTGAACTATCGCGAAGCATATGGGCTTCAAGACGCACTGACGCTTTACAGGGGTACCATGCGCCGGGTAGGCTTTTCAAAAGCCTGGAACATATTCGTACAACTGGGGATGACCGATGACAGCTATCGCATCGAAAATTCCGAAGGGATGTCGTACCGCGAGTTCGTCAACCTTTTCCTGCCCTATTCGCCCACCGATTCCGTCGAACTCAAGCTTAGGCACTACCTCAAAATCGACCAGGACGACATCATGTGGGAAAAACTCTTGGAACTGAACATCTTCGATTCCCGGAAAAAAATCGAGCTTCCCAATGCCACCCCGGCACAAATACTCCAAAAAATCCTCGAAGATAGCTGGACGCTTGCAAAAGACGAAAAAGACATGATTGTAATGTACCACAAGTTCGGCTATGAGCTGAACGGACAGAAAAAGCAGATCGACGCCAACATGGTGGCCATCGGCGAGAACCGTACCCATACCGCAATGGCAAAGACCGTAGGCCTGCCGGTGGGCATCGCCACACTCGCCATATTGAACAAAAAAATTATCAGTCCCGGCGTACAAATCCCAATCAAAAAAGAAGTTTACGAACCCATTCTTGCCGAGCTTAAAGCCTATGGCATCGCGTTCAAGGAAAATGAGGTGCCCTATTTGGGATATAACCCAGATTCGGTAGCGAGCTAATTCCTAAAAAGTTCTACTCTTTACAAATTTTTCTACTTTTAACCTCAAATTGAAACCGGAACCATGAAAATCAGTAATGAAAAGGTGAAAATTGACGGGATAGACAAGGAAATACTAAGGTTTTTAATGGCAGACGCACGAAAACCTATTTTAGAGATTGCCAGAAGCATCGGCATTTCGGGAGCCGCCATTCACCAAAGACTTCGAAAATTGGAGGCATCGGGCCTGTTGGCAGGTTCGAAATTCATCATCGACCCCCGTGTCATGGGCTATACGACCATGGCCTATATCGGCATCTACCTAGACAAGGCCATGAGCAACCCGGCGGCAGTCAAGCAATTGGAAAAGATTCCCGAGGTCTTGGAATGTCATTATACCACCGGTAATTGGTCCATCCTGGTCAAGGTACTTTGCCGCGATAACGAACATCTCATGCAAGTACTGAACAAAGAGATACAGCAAATTGAAGGCATTTCCCGAACCGAGACCTTTATCTCATTGGCACAACAGATCGATCGGCAGATCACCATATAAACCGGGGGCCTTACTCTTTCAATTTGTTATTACTCGTACCATTTCAAGGTCTCCATGATTGTCCGCATGTCATTTTGTAGATAGGCCGCAGCGGGATAGATGGAATCGTAGTTGGGTTTTACGAGAAAGTATAAAGATCCCGTCAAGAAATGTTCCGTGCTGTCAGTCACATAAAATTGTGCTTGCGACGCCGCATTACCACTTACTTCGTAAAACATGCCATACACTTCGTTTCCTTCATTTACAAAGGGCTGTTCAATGATACCATCTGCTTTGACCGAATGTTCAAAGCTAAGTCGCTGCGCATCAGAAAGCAATTTCTCGATATTGTCATCGACCTTCCTATAATTTAAAAAAATTTCTCCCTTCATTTCCGGATACTGAAGCGTGAACGAGCCGCTCTTTCGGGATGTTATCCCAGCCAACTTGTTATATTCAAAACGAAAATTTTCGGATTCAAATTCGGTCGGCACCGGTTTAGGATATTCTAGTCGTAGTTTGGCCTTTGGCTTGGGAAGCACCTCTTCGTTACACCCATAAAAAAGAAGGAACACCAAAGGAACCGCGGCCACAAGACAACATCGCACGAGTGTACCTGAGCGCTGATTTTTAAACCTAGATATTAACTTTGGATTGTTATCCATGTACGCTTTTTATCCTTAGGGCAAAAACCTTGTGACCTTACAATTCCCTCACAGCTCGGATGGTAAGGTCACTTTTATCCGTTTCAGCCGCTTTTTGTCCAAGCTTTCCACTACGAAACCGTAATCGTTAAAGACCACACGGTCCCCCTTCTTAGGGAAACTTCCCGCAATTTCAAGTACGAAACCGGCAATAGTCTCCGATTCGCCTTTTTGCCGTTCGAATTCCGTTTCATCCTCAATTTTGACGACGCGATAGAAATCCTTTAGCGTTGTTTTACCTTCAAAAATAAAATTAAAATCGTCCAGTTTAGAAAATATCAAATCGTCGTCGTCGAATTCGTCGCTGATATCACCCACGATTTCCTCTATGATGTCCTCCAGGGTAACGATTCCAGAGGTACCTCCGTACTCATCGACAACAATCGCCAAATGATTTTTCTTTTCTTGGAACTCCAACAATAGATCATCGAGTTTTTTGTTCTCCGGCACGAAGTATGGCTCCCGGATGAGGTCTATCCAATCTAAGGTCTTACGGTCGATGTACGGTAACAGGTCCTTAACGTAAAGCACTCCCAGAACATTGTCCATATGTTCGGAAAAAACCGGGATCCGAGAGTAGCCGTTCTTGGTTATCTCACTCAGAACGTCCAGAAATTTCATGTCCTCGCTCAGGGCGAAGATGTCTATACGCGGTCGCATCACCTGTTTGGTGTCCGTATTTCCGAAAGTCACTATGCCCTCCAATATCTTTTGCTCCTCTTTGGTCGTATCGCCTTCCGAGGTAAGCTCTAAAGCCTGCGAAAGATGGTCTACGCTCAGACTCGATTTCTGCTTGCCCAACTTGTTATAAAGAAATAGGGTGCCGGAGCGCATGGGCAGACTCAAAGGTGTAAATAAATAATCTAGAACACGTAGCGGATAGGCCATGAGATGGGCGAAGGCCGACCGGTTTCTGTTGGCATATACCTTAGGCAGTATTTCCCCGAACATCAAGATCAGGAAGGTTGCGACGACCACTTCCAAAAGGAAACGCACCCATTGAAGCTCGATATTTTGAAAAAAGGTGTCGCCGATAACGCTAAAAAGCAGAACGACCCCGATATTTATGGCGTTGTTCGCAATCAAAATGGTCGCCAAGAGTTTTTTGGGCCGATGTAACAGGGTGACGATAATGGTACCCCGGGTCGTCTTGCTTTCGTCTATTTCTTTTACATCGGTCTGCGAAAGTCCGAAAAAAGCAACCTCCGCTCCAGAAATAAGGGCGGAGCAAATCAGCAGCAGAACGAGAAAGGTGATTTTTACCGCAAGAGCGCCGGTAAGGGCGAAGAAGTAGGGAAGCGGAATAAGGGGGTCAGGGTCCAATCGGTCAGGATTTATTTAAAAGGGCAGATCATCCTCTTCGGATCGGCTCGAGGCCGAGGTATTTTTGGAACTAGCAGCTGCTTTGTCGTTGCCAGAATTGGCGGAGTCGGACATCGGGCCTTGAGACTCTCCGCGTTGTGGCGCATTCGGGTTGCTTTGCCCTTTGGGGGTCAAAAAGGTAAAATCTTGTGCCTGCACCTCGGTCGAATAGCGGGTATTGCCGGTGTCGTCTTGCCACTGGCGCGTTCGCAATCTTCCTTCAATATAGACCTTGTCGCCCTTATTGAGATACTTCTCACAGATTTCCGCCGCCTTGTTACGTACAATAATGTTGTGCCATTCGGTAGTGGTGGTACGTTCGCCCGTCTTCTTGCTCGTATAGGTTTCACTGGTGGCAATGGGAAATCTTCCGATACAATCCCCGTTCTCGAAATAGTGCATTTTCACTTCGTCGCCTAAATTCCCGATCAACATCACCTTGTTCAATGTACCGCTCATTACCTTGTCTTATTTATTGAGAGACCGATTTGAAATCTGTCGATAATTTTTTTACGCCCCTTTTTTAAAGCCAGCACATCATCTGGCCCCTTGTTCAAAGGCCAGGGCGTTGGTCTTTTATCGGCGACTCTCTCGTTAAAATTTTATACCGTAGCTACGGCCCGTACCTAACTGGAAAATTTTGCCTATAACGGCATCAAAAATGACCTGTAAAGGTTCTAATCACACAATTCACAACGATTTCTAGGCCTCAAAAGTACGAATTTTTGCAAAGAAATCCGCTATCAATACGGGCACGGGATACTTATGGACGTCGGACCAAGGAATGCCATTTTCCAATATTTCATCAGTTTTGACCATCCAGAATACGGTGTGCAGATGCTGGTGCGAAAGTTTATGTACGACGGGGCTATCGTTGTATCTCGTTATTTCCTGCACCTTTCCTGCATCCAAAAAACCATCCAACTGGGAGACCAGGGCCTCCTCGGTAATATTTTTATCGGACTCAATGAGGGGGAATTCCCAAAGGTTTTGCCAGATGCCTTTTTTGGTGCGCTGTTGCAACAGTGTTTTTCCACTGACATCCTCAAGGTACAGATAATTGAAATGTCGATGCCTCACCTTGGCCTTCTTGGCCTTAACGGGAAGCTCCAGTATCCTGCCCTGCTGTAACGCGGTGCAACTAGCTTTCAAAGGACAGCGGGTACAATTGGGACTTTTAGGGACGCATTGAATGGCTCCGAATTCCATGATCCCTTGGTTATATTCCCTGATATTGTCGCCATCCATGACCTCCCTGGCCAGACTCTTGAAATACTTGATGCCTTCAGAGCTGGTAATGGGTAGTTCGACTCCAAAATAACGGGCAAGTACGCGATATACGTTGCCATCGACCACGGGCTCGGGCAAGTTGAAACAAATGGAGGCAATGGCACTGGCGGTATAATCGCCCACCCCTTTCAGTTTGCGGAGTCCCTTATAATCTGATGGAAAAACCCCTTCCATATCCCCCACAACGGTTTTGGCGGCACTGTGCAGATTTCGTGCCCGCGAATAGTACCCTAGGCCCTGCCACAATTTTAGCACGCGTTCCTCAGGGGCGTTGGCCAAATCGTAAACGGTCGGAAAGGCGGATAAAAATTTCAGATAATAGGGCGTACCTTGGGCAACGCGCGTCTGCTGCAATATGATTTCGGAGAGCCATATTCGGTATGGGTCCCGTTCTCCCCGCCAGGGAAGGCTACGCTTGTTGGCGGCGTACCACGTAAGAATTTTCTTGGCAAAGCTCATGAACGGATGGAATTTGCCACAAAAGTAAAGGATTATCCAAAGAATGTTCTTATCGCCGCAGACCCAAGAACCAAGGCTAATATGAATCGTTTAAAATTAGTCCATTAGCTGGAAAGATGTAATTAAATTTATATATTTGCATCCCAAAAAATAGCAATCCACATTGGATTCTAACTACTGAAAATTTAACACGAAAGATGACGAAAGCAGAAATTGTATCGAATATCTCGGATAAACTGGGAATCGAAAAAGGAGATGTACAGGCAACGATCGAAACCTTTATGGAAGAAGTTAAAAATTCTTTGGAAGGCGGCGATAATGTTTATTTGAGAGGTTTTGGCAGTTTTATTATCAAAAAGAGAGCTGAAAAGACCGGAAGGAATATCAGTAAAAACACGACGATCAAGATACCGGCGCATAACATTCCGGCCTTCAAACCTGCCAAGGTTTTTGTTGAAGGCGTCAAAAGCAATGTACAGGTAAAATAAGAACCATTAAAACAATCATATATGCCGAGTGGTAAGAAAAGAAAAAGACATAAGGTAGCTACCCACAAGCGCAAAAAGCGCAAGAGGTCTAACCGTCACAAGAAAAAGTAAACCTAGGGGCTGAACATTTTCGGCCCCTTCTGCTGTTATTGACGTTCAGATCACGTCAGCTACAAGGCCGTACGGCTTCCCTGCGTGACCGAAAAACACCTTTCGTTCCGTTACGTTCCTTGACATAGAAGTTCCAAAAGTGGATTTCGGCGGATACTACAAATCCGTTTAAATTATTGTTTAATCAATTTATCCGACCCCGGCCCGATTTATATCGGAATGTTCGTGGACGGGTAAATGAAAATATATTCAGGTGAATAGAGAATTAATCGTAAGATCTAGTTCCGATGCCGTTGATTTTGCCCTTCTAAAGGATGGAAAGCTCACCGAATTGCACAAAGAGGAAGACAACAACGACTTTTCCGTTGGCGATATTCTTCTGGCCAAGGTTCGAAAACCGGTAACCGGTCTTAACGCGGCCTTCGTCAACGTAGGTTATGAAAAGGATGCCTTTCTGCATTATCATGACCTCGGCCCACAATTGGCCACCATGCTTAAATTTATCAAGCAGGTAAGTACCGGAAAATTAAAGGACTACACCCTTGTGAATTTTCCGACTGAAAAAGACATTGACAAGAATGGCGTGATTACCGACGTAATTAAAGCCAATCAGTCTTTGCTCGTGCAAATCGTCAAAGAGCCTATTTCCACCAAAGGGCCCAGAATCAGCTCCGAACTTTCCATTGCCGGACGATATCTGGTCATGGTCCCTTTTTCCGATCGGGTATCCGTATCGCAAAAGATTGGGAGCAACAAAGAAAAAGACCGGCTGAAGAGACTGGTAAGAAGCATTAAACCCAAGGGGTTTGGTGTGATTATCAGAACCGTTGCCGAAGGCAAAAAGGTAGCGGAACTTGACAAAGACCTAGAAAACTTGTTGGCCAAATGGTCGACCATGTGCGGAAAGTTGCAAAAAGCGCACACCCCCTCCAAGGTTTTGGTAGAGCTCAACAGGGCTTCTTCGATACTGAGGGATGTTTTCAATGATACCTTTACCGGTATTCATGTTGACGATAGGACGCTTTACGACCAGATCAAGGATTATGTGCAAGAAATCGCTCCCGGAAAGGAATCGATTGTCAAACTGTACACATCGTCCGTTCCTATTTTCGAAAAATTCGGGATAGAGCGGCAGATCAAAACATCCTTTGGCCGTACCGCCACCATGAGCAAGGGTGCCTACCTCATCATCGAACATACCGAAGCACTGCACGTCGTTGACGTGAACAGCGGTAATCGTTCGAGCCGAGGTAAGAGCCAAGAAGATACCGCATTGGAAGTGAACCTTCTGGCCGCTTCCGAAATCGCCAGGCAATTACGGCTACGTGACATGGGCGGTATTATCGTGGTAGACTTTATCGATATGGTAAAGGCACCGCATAGAAGAAAACTTTTCGATCATCTCCGCAGTGAGATGAAAGACGATCGCGCCAAACACAAGATTCTGCCGCCCAGCAAATTCGGGCTGATACAGATTACAAGACAACGCGTTCGTCCCGAGATGAACATTAAAACGACCGAGGAGAACCCGAACGGAAACGGAAAGGAAGTAGAGGCCCCGATCGTATTAGTGGACAAAATAAATGTCGATCTCGAAAAGCTTTTAAAGGGACCCAAAAAGGATGAGAAGATAACCTTGAACATCCACCCCTTTATCGCTGCTTTTATCACCAAGGGCTTTCCGTCAATACGCTCCAAATGGTTTTTGGAACATAAGAGATGGATCAAAATACAGCCCCGTGATGCCTACACGTATCTCGAATATCGTTTTACCGATAAGAACGGCAAAACAATTTATTGACAAGGGACTGTCATCACTGACACCTATCAAGTATTACATCATAAAGCGATTCTTCGGCAACACGGAGGGTCGCTTTTTTGTTTTGAAAATGGCTATATTTATGATACCAGACCTTTAATATTCTCGGAATGACCAAAGCCTATACCCTTCAGGAAGCCACTCGAAAATTGGAGAACTATTGCGCATACCAAGAACGTTGTCATCACGAAGTTGTCCGCAAATTGAAATCCATGCGTATGATACCGGAGGCAATAGACCAAATAACGGTTCATCTTATCGACAACAATTACCTGAACGAAGAGCGCTTTGCCAAGAGCTTTGCCCGCGGGAAGTTCAATATTAAAAAATGGGGGAGAAAGCGGATTACCGCAGAATTGAAACAGCGTCAAATCTCAAGATTCAACATCAAAACGGCGCTGCAGGAAATCGACGAGAATGCGTATCTGGAAACCTTCGATGCCCTGGCCCGTAAAAGAGTAGTCCAAATCACTGAAAAGAATCGGCTTAAAAGAAGAAAAAAACTTGCGGACTATCTACTTTACCGTGGGTGGGAAAGCCATATGGTCTACGAGAAAATCAAGGAACTCGTTCCATAGTCGCCTGTACCCGCCGTCATCCGTCCTCCGTAACCTGTAACCTGTTCCTTCCTGCGCTCATCCTTTCCCTCTGTTCTCTTCTCTCTTCCCTTTGTTCTTTTTCCACCCGTCTCTCGAGAACATTACAGAAAGTTGAATGTCGCCCCCAAGTTGACCACAAATTGATTATGCAATTTTTCAGCGGGACTCAAGTCGCCGGTATCGTAGCGGGCAATGGGAAAGCCCAATTCCGTAAAAAGTCCAAACCCCTCTGAAAAGAAAAAGCGCGCACCGGTATGAAACCCGAAATTCTTAAGTCCTAGGTCAAGTCCCGGATAGAGGTCGAATCGATTACTTACGCCAATGACCGGCCCAAGATGAGCACTGAACCTGGCCTTGATATCGAATCTTTCGCGGGCACCGTTACCTAGACCCTCGCCGATTCCCAAAGCATAGGAAGAAATTGCGCCGATCGAGATGTTCTCCCCGACGCCGTAATCGTAAGATGCCACGACGCCGGTACCGTTATCTTGAAAATTGGCACCGACCTGAAATTTTTGGTCGCCCTTGCCTGAATAGCCCTGGGCCATTACAATGGAGGTCGTGAAAAACAACAGCAAAATAGCAATAGATACTTTCATTCTAAGAGCTTTTATGATTTTTACTAATTAAGGTGGGTTCTTCCCGTTGTGGTCTCCGAAACACTGAACACAGCGCAAAGCTACGAAACGTCGACAGCATTTAAGCCTCGTTTAATCGCCAAACTTGTTGTATCATGCCATCGTCGCATTTGTCCGTTCGACAGCTTTCGCGTTTTTATGCTCTATCCACTGTTGTCCCTTTAACTTCCGCATAAGAATATCGAAATGACGCATGACCAGAACGTTATACAAAGCTTTTCCAAAATTGACCGGATTTTTAGGCCACGCCCTTAAGCTCATGGAAAAGCCCGGGGTCAAATATTTCATATAATGCCAATATCCCTCAGGCATATAGAGTACGTCTCCATGCTTCAGTTGCGCCTTAAATCCACTTGCGGATTTTAACGCCGGCCATTTTCCGTAATCCGGGTTCTCGAAATCAATGCTTTCATGGGTAATTAAGGAGTGGGGCACCTTGTATAAATATTTGGTTTCCGACTGTGGGAAAAGAATACATTCCTTTTCACCCTCGAAATGGATATGGAAGATGTTGGCCATATCGATATCGTAATGCATAAAAGTATATGAATCCGTTCCCCCAAAAAACAGCATGGGCAGTTTCTTCTGCAATTTGAGTCCAAAATCGGGAAAGCTGAAATCCTTCTGCAGTTGCGGCACCTCCTTCAGGATGTTCCAAAGGAAAATTCGGTATTTGGTGGGCTTCGATTTAAGAAGTTCGACGTAGTCGGCCATTTTCATTTCGGCATGCGGCTCGTTGAAGCCGTCTTTGTGATTGACGGGGCGGTCGTCGTACAGGGGAACGGACTTATCTCCGGCCACCTTTTGCATATAATCCAAGTTCCATTTATGGACAGCGGGCCAATCGTCGACGGCGTGTTCGATGACGACCGGTTTTTGCGGCTTGAAATATCCCTCCAAAAAATCTTCCCGTGAAATGGATTTTACCCTCGGAACAGCTTCTAAATTCAAAATATTCTGATTTTAAAAAAGGGTTAGAAACAAAAGGGCAAATGTAATTATAGGGAAGTGATTATGCTCTTAAATCTTTTCTAAAATAGGGAGTTTTCGCCGCTACCGATCTGTGATGGGAACAGAGGACTTGGCTTTCGCCTTGGCCGTTTCGTTGCGCTCTATGGAATGACCGGGCCGGCTCCATTTTGGTTTCTCGCCCAGAGGCTGCAGTTGCGATTCGTTGGCCTCGACGGTCTTCGGCTGTGACACCTTGGTAAAGGGTTTTTGAGGATTAAGACCCAATAGCTTGAACATTTGCATATCTTCACCGACATCGGGATTGGGGGTGGTCAACAGTTTATCGCCCGCAAAAATGGAGTTCGCCCCTGCGAAAAAGCACATGGCCTGGCCCTCACGGCTCATTTGAGTACGTCCTGCGGACAAGCGTACTTGGGTTTCGGGCATGACAATCCGGGTAGTCGCGACCATCCGGAGCATCTCCCAGATACTAATGGGCTCGATTTCCGCCATCGGCGTACCTTCGACCGCTACCAAGGCATTGATCGGAACGGATTCGGGTTGCGGGTTCAAGCTTGACAGGGCGACTAGCATTCCCGCCCGATCTTCCAAAGCCTCGCCCATCCCTATGATTCCGCCGCTACAGACCGTAACATTGCTTTTACGCACATTGCCGATAGTATCCAAGCGATCTTGAAAGGCCCGGGTAGAAATCACATCCTTATAGTAATCCTCCGACGTATCCAAGTTATGGTTATAGGCATAGAGGCCTGCTTCCGCTAGGCGTTTGGCCTGATTTTCTGTAATCATCCCCAGGGTGCAGCATACTTCCATATCCAATTTATTGATCGTACGCACCATTTCCAAAACCTGATCGAATTCAGGACCGTCTTTGACGTTCCGCCACGCGGCGCCCATACAGACGCGGGAACTTCCCGAGGACTTTGCCCTTAATGCCTGTGCCTTGACCTGGGGCACTGACATCAGGTCGTTGCCCTCAATATCGGTGTGGTAGCGCGCGGCTTGTGGACAATACCCGCAATCTTCGGGGCAACCCCCTGTTTTAATGGAAAGCAAAGTAGATACCTGTACCGTGTTAGGGTCGTGATGTTCCCTGTGGATGGTGGCCGCCTCATAAAGCAGCTCCATCATCGGCTTATTATAAATGTCCAGGATTTCGGATTTGGACCAGTTGTGTCTTGTTGTGCTCATGGGCTGAAACTATTTCAGAATCAAAAATAGGGTTTAAAATAGAAAAGAGTGGATAGAAAAGAGAAAAAGACCTGCATTCTGCTTCCTGCGTCCTTTATTCTGTCCTATCACGGCGGTTAAATTTCTATTGGGTCCTTCCTAAAAGCACGCTCACGGCGTTCCCCCCGAAGCCTACGGCGTTGACGAGTACCTTCTCTATGCGTTTCGGTCTTAGGGACGGCGGGATGAACGGGACGGAAACACCTTGCTGATGTTTCAACATCAAGAGGGCCAGTTCAACACTCAGCATCCCAGATGCACCAAAGGTGTGTCCTATCTTCCATTTATTGGTGGTCAGAAACGGAAGTTCCCCTTCAAATACTTTTTCAATGGCTTTATATTCGGACAGATCCCCCTTGATTGTGCCCGGGGCGTGCATTACGATGGCATCGACCTCTTCACGTCGTGTATCCGCCAAAGCCATCCGCATCGAGCGTTGAAAACATTCGGCATCGGTTGAAATCGAGGTGTTGTGGCGCAAGGGCTCGGTCGCATACCCGATACCTTCGATTAGGGCCAGTGCATTTTCAGCTTTTCCCTTTTCGAGACAGGCGACCGAGGCCCCCTCGCCCAGAACCATACTGTTTCTTTTTTTATCCAAGTTTAGGGCCTGACAAGGAAACAAGGCGAGCGGTGGAGCCTCACCGCCGGTTCGTGCTTCTTGCACTTTCCGGGATCCGTGAGTTTTTGCGTTCTCGAATGCCAATCGCGCTTCGGCTGTCTTTCGAACCTCTGATTCAGCTAAATCGGACTGTTGCCGAAAGGAAGCGGAGTTCCCGAAAGTAGCTTCAACGGTATTTGCCCTTGCATAGATCTTCAGCGCCTTCATCTGTGCGATCGTAAACGGCGTCAAGGGAGCCTCGCTTCCTCCCACCAAAAATTGCTCGGTCATGCCGCTGTTGATCCAGGCCACCCCGTTCAAAAGGGAGTGCAGGGCGGTGGAACAGGTAATAGAGTGGGAAATTTCGGGGCCCTGGGTCTGCAGATCGTGTGCTATCCAAGACGAGATATTTCCCAAGGTCGTGGTCGGGGAGGAAAGTGTGGACGCCCTATGATTTTCCAAAAATTCTCCGTGGTACCTTTCGAAGAGGGAGGTCGCGCCCCTTGACGAGCCGATGTTGATACCGAAGCGTCTCGCGCCCCCATCCGCGGCATTCCCCTCACGGCCCCATCCGGCTTGCTCGACCGCCATTCGCGAGGCATATAGCGCATACAGCACCGAATTGTCCAAATTTTTATACTTGGAATCCCCGTTCTTCAATCGGTCGATTTCAGATTTGGCAGCTTCCGATAACGCCCCCACCCATTCTTCGCCACCATTGAAATACTTCTTTGTAAAAAGAGGAGCGTCATTCTGATAATTGGCCCAAATCTCATCTTGCAAAATACCAAGGGGGGATATAGAGGCCAATGCGGTTATGGAAATCGGTGTTTTCAAAACAGTTTCTTATTTAAACCATATTCAAAGCACTTCGAATCGAATCATAAATTTTTTGCAATTGTCGATCGGAGGTGACATACGGTGCCAATATATAAATCGTATTTCCGAGGGGTCGCAAAAATATACCATTATCCATAAAATGATTGAGGAGTGTATCCCTCAAATTTCCATAGCGCTCCATTTTCACGTTCAGATCCAATGCAAAAATGACTCCGCATTGTCGGGTGCTTTCCACCTTCGGATGGTCTTTAACTTCATCGTCAAACTGTCGATGCGAAGCGATAATACGTTGGATATTGGTCTGCATTTCTTCAGAGCGCAAAAGCTCAAGTCCCGCCAGTGCCGCCGAACAGGCAGGCGGATTGGCGGTATAAGTATGCGCATGAAAAAGGCCCTTGGTCATATCATTGCTATAAAAGGCATCGTACACCTCTTGGGTACAACTGGTAATGGCCATCGGCAAAAGACCTGCGGTCAGGGCTTTCGAAAGGCAAATAATGTCAGGCTTTGTTGCGATATGGTCGGAGGCGAAATTTTTTCCGGTCTTGCCAAAACCGGTCATGACCTCATCAGCTACGCAGAGCACTTTATGTTGTTTTAAGAGCTTTAGAATTTGGTCAAGACCATCGGCATCATGCATTTTCATGGCAGCGGCGCCCTGTACTAGCGGCTCATAAATGAATCCGGCAATGTCATTGCGTTGTAACCGTGCATCAAGGGTTTTCAGCGTATCGGCAATGCTTTCCACTGTCGGTACCGGAATCCGTTCGACGTCTATAAATAGATCCTCAAAGGGACCGTTGTAAACAGATAAACTCGAGACGGACATCGCGCCTAAGGTATCACCGTGAAATCCGTTTTCAAAAGCAAGCAAGGTACGGCGCTTTTCACCCTTGTTGTAGTGGTATTGCAGCGCCATTTTAATTCCGATTTCAACGGCGGTGGAGCCGTTGTCGGAAAAGAATAGTTTTTCTTGGTTCGCCGGAAGTATTTTAATCAGTTCTTCGGATAAACGTACGGCCGGTTCGTGGGTAAAGCCGCTGAACACCACTTGGTCTAGCCGCTGCATTTGCTCTGAGACCTTATTTAGGATAAAATCGTTACAATGTCCGTACATGCAAGTGTACCATGAGGCGATACCGTCGATATATTCCTTGCCGTGCTCGTCATACAACAACGCCCCCTTGGCCTTGGCAATGGCTAGCATATCCGGATGTAGTTTGTGCTGCGTCAACGGGTGCCAAAGATGCTTTTTATCGCGTTGGGAAAGTGATTCCAGGGTTTTTGGTTCTGTGAAGGACATACGCAAAGATGGGGAAATTAAATTCCAATGTCCAAGTATCGTCTTGCAAAAATAGTCGGACCTAGAACGTTTCTACTACATGGGGGTGACCTAAAAAACCCTTTACGTCCGATTAAAATACTGGCCGTCGATCACAGCGTTTTCAGAACAGGACCGAACCGATCAGCGTATTTTTTGATGACCCCCTTGTCAAAAGTCTCTTCCTCATCGATACGACCAATCAGGGAAACCCCGGTTTTGTGTAGAATAATAGCTTCGGTATGCGGATTGGGATTCCCGCTAAAGATCAACGCCACGTCATAGCCCTTACTTGTCAACCAGTTAACGGTCAGCAGGGTATGGTTAATGCTGCCTAGATAATGCCGCGACACAACGACCACTTGATAGGTGGGCATAATTATATCCAAAACGGTATCGGTGTCGTTCAAGGGCACCAACAGCCCCCCTGCCCCTTCGATGACCAAGTAATTATCGGTCTCCGGTTCTTCTATTTCAAGCCGATCAATGGTAATTCCGTCGATTTCGGCCGCCGCATGCGGACTCATGGGGGAATTCAGTTCGTAACTGCTTTTGTGAAAGGTGGTTTTATCGTTGGAAATCAATTCCCGGACCGTATCCGTATCCGTATGGTCGAGGCTGCCTGCCTGCACCGGCTTCCAATAGTCGGCTTCCAAGGCCTCCGTGATAATGGCGGAAGCAATGGTTTTTCCGACCTCCGTCGAGATTCCTGTTACGAAAATTTGCTTCATTGTATATTGAACTTGTTCTTACAGTTTTCACATCGGTATTCATACTTGGTGTAGAAGGGCAGGACCCAGAACAACAATCCGATTAAAAACGAGGCCAAGGATTTAAGGTCCTTGACAGTTGTAAAATAATCGACCTTGGCGCTGTCGCATTGGGGACACCGGATGCCTTGGCCTTCGTCGTCAACGGAATACCGTTCTATCGATTCCAGAATTCGAACAGCCTTCAATTCATCTTCGGTATGCACCCTCAGCTTTACCCCTCCAATGGCGTTGCTCACCAAAGGATCCGTATCAATGGTTACGTTGTCGGTAAGGAACACGGCAATGCCATCCGCTTCCAAACGTCCTTTAACAATCTGGGCCTCGGAGGAATATTGAAAGCGTGCAACGGTCGTGAAAATTTCGCTGTTGTCGCTATGTCGTAATTTGCGTACGGGCATAATATCGAGCTTCATTGATCAACTACCTCGGAGCAAGCCCATGAGGCATTCGTAAGGAAAAAATAGTAAGGTTTCGAGACAAGCCTCGGAGCATTTAAATCTCTTTTATCGAGTAAAAATAACCAATAATCGTATAAGTTCGATAATTTCCTCGTCGGTATTAAAGGCATGCAGGCAAATACGCAAGCGCTCTTGGCCCTGGGGCACCGTTGGCGACAGAATGGGACGGACATCGAAGCCCCCATCCTTTAATTTTTGGGCTACTGCCTTCACTTTTTCGCTTCCGGGGATGATACAGGAATGGATGGCCGATGTACTGGGGATGAAAAAAGGTTTGCGCCGGACCGATGGCGATGGTGCGCAGTTCGCTTCGAGCTTACCGGAATTGCTTGTGGTCCGCAGATTCGGGATAGCGATTGCAAGTTGTCGCTTGAAAAATTCTATTTTTTCGGATAGTGCTGCTACGGATGGGGCTGCTGACAGGTCAAATTGGTTTTTGTCGGATGCCGTAAGACCCGAAACTGAATCTTGCCCCGTTCGGATGCTTTCTTCTTTTGTGGATGATTTTGGCATTGGAGGGGAGGCGGGCAGTTCGGATTCGTCTCGTTCGTATGTCGTCGGTTTCGTAAGGTTTTGATAGGAAGCTAGGATGGTCGCCACGGAATGCGGGGGAAGTCCCGTCGTAAAAATTAAGCTGCGGGCAAAATTGACCAGATAGCGTTTCAGGAAGACACTTCCCAAAATAGCGGCCCCGTGGCAGCCCATCGACTTTCCGAAGGTCACGATACGGGCGAACAGGCTATCCTGTAATCCCAACGTCTGGACAAGTCCCTCCCCGTTCTTGCCAAAAACCCCCAGGGCATGGGCCTCGTCCACCACCAAACGATAGTTATTCTCCTGACAAAATTCGGCCAAGGCCTTTAAATCGGGAGAATCGCCGTCCATGGAGAAAACGGATTCGGTGACCACATATACCTCGACTGCGCCCGTGCCGAGCGGAGTCGAGGTGCTCGGTACAGGTCCCTCGACTGCTTCGTTGTCCGTCATATCATTCGTTCGGGCTTTTGCAGATCTGCCAGCCAGCCCTTTACCCTGGGCGATACAACATCTTTTTTTTAAATCCTCAAGGTCGTTGTGCTTGAACTTATAGCTCTTCGCGTTTCCTATCTTGATCCCGTCTCGAATACTGGCATGAATGTGCTCGTCATAAAAAACAAGATCTCCCCGCTGGGGCACGCTCCCAAAAAATCCGACATTGGCATCATAACCTGAGTTGAATACCAGGGCGGACTCCGTTCGGTGGAATTCCGCCAACTTTTCTTCCAATTCGGAATACAACGGGTGGTTCCCCGAAAGCAACCGGGAACCCGATGCCCCGTTCTTTACCAAATTGTTCTCCAATAGTATTTCGGACGCCCTCTCAAAAATCTCCCTGCTTCCTGAAAGACCCAAATAATCGTTTGAAGAAAAGTCGACCAGATTACCTGCCCCTGGTAAATGCCTGAGGGTCTTCTGTACTCTCCTTTTGGAAAGTTTATGGTGCAGCTTTTTCGGGAAGTCCTCCATATGACAAAGGTAGCGTATCCACGTTTTATATGGTATATTAGTCGAGTCAAACCCTCAACGCAATGAAATTTCCCATTTTTGTATTCCTTTTGTTCTTTGCCGACATCACCGCCAGCGCCCAGACGAACAGCTACGAAATCTCCTTTGAAAACGCCGTTCACCATGAGGCGGAAATAAAGGGACAGTTTACGGAGCTGAAATCCGACACCATTGTTTTTCGGATGGCCCGAAGTTCTCCCGGACGCTATGCGATACACGAATTCGCGAAAAACGTTTATGCCTTAAAGGCGACCGACGGACAAGGAACACCCTTGACGATTACGAGACCGAGTCCCTACCAATGGAACATCAGCGGCCATGACGGCATCGTAAACATCAGCTACACCTTGTTTGCCGACCGCGGCGATGGCACGTATTCCCAAATTGACGAAACCCATGCACACCTGAATATTCCAGCCACTTTTATGTACGCCCCGGAACTGAACAAACGGAAAATTGAGGTGGACTTTAAAGTCCGCGAGGATCTGGACTGGAAAATCGCGACCCAGATGCCCTTGGTTTCGGGCACTACCTATACCGCTCCCGATTTACAGTATTTCATGGACAGTCCCGTTGAAATCAGCGACTTCCAAATGCGGGAATTTGAAGTAGACACGAACGGATCGGCCCTAAAGGTACAATTCGTATTGCACCACAACGGTACCGAGGCCGAACTGGACACCTACTTTGAAAAAGTGAAAAAAATTGTGCTTTCGCAAAGGGAAGTTTTCGATGAACTGCCTGATTTCGATTACGGAACATACACGTTTTTGGCCTGCTACCTTCCCAATGCTTCCGGAGATGGGATGGAGCATCGGAATTCTACAGTGCTCACAAGTACGAGGGCGCTGTCAGAGGGCGGCATGCAGAATAACCTCGGTACGGTCTCCCATGAATTTTTTCACATTTGGAACGTGGAACGTATCCGTCCAAAATCCCTTCAACCCTTCGATTTTTCACAGGCAAATATGAGCGGTGCGCTTTGGTTCGCCGAAGGATTTACCAGTTATTACACCGGTCTTACTTTACGCCGGGCAGGACTCATAGCTCCAGAAGAATATATCGAAGGGCTGTCAAAGACTTTCAACTACGTGTGGAATTCCCCCGGTAGACAGTTCTTTAATCCCATTGAAATGAGCTATCAGGCCCCCTTCGTCGATGCGGCGTCCTCGATAGACCCCACCAACCGCGAAAACACCTTTATCTCTTACTATTCCTACGGGAGTATGCTGGGATTGGCCCTCGACCTTTCGCTACGGAATCATTCGAATTCGACGGTGGCAGAAGACGGACTCGACGGTTTTATGAAAAAGGTCTGGCAAATCTATGGGAAAAGTGAAACGCCCTATACCCTCGAAGACCTCCACAACACCTTGAACGAACATGCCGGCGGGGATTTTGGGGATAGGTTTTTCAATAGGTATATCTACAGAAGCGGGATGCCCGATTACGAATCGCTGTTGGAATCGGTAGGGGCTGTACTTCAACAAGATTCGGATAATCCTTATATAGGTATTGCGACCGAGCTAGACGGTGACGGCAACGGCGTAGTCAAAACGAACCCGCAAGTGGGTACCCCCGCCTACGAAGCGAATCTAGACAAAGGCGATGTAATCACTTCCATCAATGGCAACAGCTTTCCAACGGGACAGGAACTCGAGGCCTTTATCGACCAATTCAAGGTCGGGAACACCTTGGATATCAGCTTTGAACGCAATGAAAAGGCTAAAACCGCATCCGTAGTACTACAACCCGATCCCGCGTACAGTATTCAACTTGGGGAAACGACCGACAAAGGGCCTTCCGAAAAACAACTTAAAAGAAGAAAGGACTGGCTAAAAATTGATTGAGAGTCAAGAGGTGTACCGTGTAATATGAATTTAGAATTTTTTTGATTACTTCGCTGCTCTCGTAATTACCCACCAAAAGACAATGCTGCATGATACAATTTGGTCGAGCTACATCCGAGGCTGATTTAAACCAGATACTCGACTTGCAGCGACAGAACCTTCCGGAGCATCTATCAGCTGAGGAAAGAGTCAAAGAAGGATTTGTGACGGTTTCACATACGTTGAACCTTCTGAAGGTCATGCACGATGTCTGTCCGCATATCGTGGCAAAATCCAATGAAAGCGTCATCGGGTATGCTTTGAGCATGCATCCCAAATTTGCCGGTAAAATTGAGGTATTGTGGCCGATGTTCGACCAAATCGAAGCTATCCGTCCAAAAGTCAGAAATTACATTGTTATGGGCCAGATCTGTATCGCCAAAGCCTATCGCGGCCAAGGCATTTTCCGCCAACTTTATCAAACGATGCAAGCAGCGGTTCAACCGGAATTCGAACGCATCATTACCGAAGTCGATGTCGTAAACACCCGATCGCTAGGAGCGCATTACGGAGTAGGGTTTGAGGACTTGGCGACCTACGAATCCGGGGGACACCAATGGAAATTGATTGTGCTGTGATGGTAAAAGACTTGTGGACCTAAAAGCTGGTTATAAAGCTTGCCATTGGCAGTTACGATCGGCTTTTATCATGTAAGAAGAGGTAGTTAAAAGAGGGGATTGCCTGCGGAGCAATAACACTCAGACGTTCTTGTTGGTCGGAAAATCACATCCGGGAAAGACTATTAATCCGCCAATACAATGGCCTTGTTGTCCTTCATCTCGACCGTACCACTGGTGATAGGCAGCACCATCTTTCCGTTGGCATCCTTAGAGAATTTGGAGGCATGGGCTTCGGCAATTGTAACATTGCCCTCCAACTTCACATCGCCTTCCTGTAAAAGGGAAACAATGGCCGCGTGGTCATTCAACATTTGAAATTCACCCTCGACACCAGGTACGGTCACCGAGGTCACTTCGCCGGCGAAAAGGGTCGCCTCCGGGGATACGATCTCTAAATACATTTTTTTAGTATTGAGTATTTAGTAGTGAGTAGTGAGTATTAAAAAATCGTGCACTTAATACTTAATACTAACTACTTAATACTAATTAAGCTTCCGCCAGCATCTTCTCTCCGGCTTCCTTCACTTCTTCAATGGTACCTTTTAGGTTAAAGGCCGACTCCGGGAGATTATCGAGCTCACCGTCCATGATCATATTGAAGCCTTTGATGGTTTCCTTGATATCGACCAGTACTCCGGGGATACCCGTGAACTGTTCCGCCACGTGGAACGGCTGGGAAAGAAAACGTTGCACCCTACGGGCACGCCCTACGGCCAATTTGTCCTCTTCTGACAGTTCCTCCATTCCCAAGATGGCGATAATATCCTGTAACTCCTTGTAGCGCTGCAATAGCTCTTTGACGCGTTGGGCGCAATTGTAATGTTCCTTACCCAATATATCGGCGGTAAGGATACGCGACGTGGAATCCAACGGATCCACTGCGGGATAGATTCCGAGCTCCGCAATCTTACGGGATAGTACGGTGGTAGCGTCCAAGTGGGCAAAAGTGGTTGCCGGCGCTGGATCTGTAAGGTCATCCGCAGGTACGTAAACCGCCTGTACCGAGGTAATGGAACCCCGTTTGGTCGAGGTAATTCGCTCTTGCATAGCACCCATTTCGGTCGCCAGGGTCGGTTGGTAACCAACCGCGGAAGGCATACGGCCCAAGAGTGCCGACACCTCTGAACCGGCCTGGGTAAACCTAAATATATTGTCAACGAAGAAGAGTACGTCTTTGCCTTGGCCCTCGCCCGCGCCGTCACGAAAATATTCCGCAATGGTCAATCCTGAAAGTGCCACTCGGGCACGTGCCCCGGGAGGCTCGTTCATCTGCCCGAAAACAAAGGTCGCCTTTGATTCTTTCATCGCTTCCTTGTCCACTTTGGAAAGGTCCCAACCGCCTTCTTCCATGGAGTGCAAAAATTCGTCACCATATTTGATAATGCCGGACTCCAGCATCTCCCGCAGCAAATCGTTCCCTTCACGGGTGCGTTCGCCGACCCCGGCAAAAACCGAAAGTCCGCCGTGGCCTTTGGCAATGTTATTGATCAATTCCTGAATTAATACCGTCTTTCCAACCCCGGCACCACCGAAGAGGCCAATTTTACCCCCTTTAGCATACGGCTCGATAAGGTCGATTACTTTAATCCCGGTAAATAGCACCTCAGTAGATGTGGTCAGGTCTTCGAACTTGGGAGCTTCGCGGTGAATGGGCAATCCGTCATCCCCGGTCTTGGGCAAATCGCCCAAACCGTCGATTGCATCCCCGATTACGTTAAACAGTCTTCCGTAAACATCCTCGCCTACGGGCATCTGTATAGGTGCACCTGTCGCAAGCACTTCGGTTCCCCTGCTCAATCCGTCCGACGAATCCATTGAAATTGTCCTGACCGTATTTTCACCGGTATGGGACTGTACCTCCAAGACCAATTTTGAACCGTCTTCCCTGGATATCTCCAAAGAATCATAAATTTTTGGAAGCTCATCGCCGGATTGGAATTCTACATCGACGACCGGCCCGATGATCTGGGAAACTTTACCTGTAACTCTTGACATTGCCTTAGTATTTAATTGATCGGTTCTTTAACGGAATAAGATTGCCCCAAACCGGCGAAATCCCATCTGTTTTTTCAGAGCGCAAAGATAGGCTATTAGGCTTTAATTGGAAACTACTTTTTCTTGTTTTTTGCGAGAGGAAAAATGGACGGAAGACCTGGACGTAGTTATTTCGTTTTCTTTAAACGAAATAACCATCCCACCGCTCTTTGGAAACTTTGGGTGCCGGGCCAAAGAGATGTAGCCTGCGTCCGGTCTGAAACTGGACCAGAATCCTCTCGGCCTATAGAAAAGGCCTGTCCTACCATGGATTTTTTAAGGATTGATAGTCCAAGAAAGATAATAGAGCGCCCCAACGGCCCCGGTACCTATTGCTGAAAAGTACTCTTCTCCCAAGATGTTCGAACCGCCCAGTTTGAACACCGACTTGATGCTGGGGACCGCATAATTGATTTGGGCATCAAGCACGCTGTAGGCTGCTATATCGCCATCGCCGAAGGTGGATTGCCAAAAATAGGTGTCGCTCCAGCGGTAGTTGATGTTGAACCCGAAATTATCGAACAGTTCGGTATTACCGAAAGATGCCTTGAACTTGTGTTCAGGCGTGTTAAAATTCGTTCTGAAATCAGGGAAAGCGGCCTGGTCGAAATCCAGTTTCGCATAGGTATAGCTCCCGCCGATGTCGAAGTCGCCGAGAATCTTGGCGTCGACACCCAAGGTCGCCCCGTACGAACTGATATCGGCCAAAGAGTTTGTATAGGTCTGAAAGGGCTGAAAATCGCCATTTTCAAGTGCGGCCAACGCAAGTGGGATATTGGTTCCGGGAATCGTTTCGGTCAAGGCTGCATCTCCGTAATACGGTACCACAACGGTGGTGTTCGAGATGAAGTTTTCGTAGTTATTGTAATAACCGCTGAGATCGATAGCGATTTTTCCCATCTGGGAACGGTACCCGACCTCGTAAGCCGTGACCTCCTCGGGCTTTACCAAATCTGTATTGACGGCCGTGGGGTTTCCCGCTTCGACCGAGTTGAGCGAAAAGGCATTTTCGTAGGCCTCCCTCCCGCTTATGACCACTGTTGACTGGCCTGTAATACCCTGCCCATCGGTGCTCAGGCTAAGTGCCGGAGAGGTATAGCGATCCAGATTGTTGGGGGCCGAACCTACCAAAATCGCCCGCCCGGCATTCAGGCCGATAAACAGGTCCTGAGTTGTCGGATTTCTAAAACCTTGCTGTACCGAAGCCCGAATATTGTGGTTTCGCTGCTCTCCCACCGTATAGACCAACGATGCCCGAGGAGATAGAAATCCATCGAAAAATTCGTTCTTATCGTAACGGACAGATCCGGTAAACTTCAAGCGTTCGTCCAACAATTTTTTCTGTAGCTGCGCGTAGGCTCCGTATTCCCCGTAAACAATTGGTTTATCGATATCGGTAAAGATCGTACCGTTGGAATTCAGTACGTATTCCCGAAAGGAGCCCCCGACTTGTATTTCGGCAAAATCCCCCGTCAGATGTGTAAAATTATAGTTTGCATCGATATGACGCACTTTGGTATTGTCGATAAATCTGGAACCGGTGGTCAGGTCGCCATCGGCGGTAACCTTCGCCAATGCGTTTTCGAAAGCGGGCGTACCGGGAATCAACCTTCCCGTATCGGCCGCATCCCTCGCCAGGGCGTGTGCGGTCTCATCGTCTAATTGATTGCCGGTTCCAATCCCCAATTTGGCCCCGATAAAGGCACGGGCGTAGTCACCGAACCAAGATGGCTCTGCCGGATTATCGGGATTGGGTGCATCCCTTTTCCAGCGCCGGTTTACATTGATAGCGGTAAAACGGGTATCGTAAGAGTTTCCAGAATTTTCGGCAGTGAGATATCCTCTTAAAAAGAAATTATCGTTTCTGATCTCCAATTTATGCTGCTGCATAATAAAATCTTGGATGTTATATCGGTTGGCCCCTTGGTAGATTGTATTTCCACGTCCTACCCGAGCTTGATATACCATTTCGAAATCATCTTCGAAGGGCCGGTAATGCACGGCACCATCGAACTTAACGCTCTCTGCCTCATAATCGACCAGCGATGCCTCGTCATATCCCGTTCTTGAAACCGTTGCCGAACCAATGGTACCGGAAGGTAGGCCCGCGATGTCGTCAAAATTAAGTACTGTAGATACCTCATCGCCGTACACGTTCAGTCCGTCGTAAGCGGGATGGCTGCGGGTACGACCTGGATTTTCGAGGTCAAGGGTACTGTTCGCATGCCAATCTTCCCCTTTTAAGATGGAAAAATTAGCTTTTGCCGCGAATTTTTCGCTAAATGCATGTGCCACCCGGATGCCGAAATCGTAATATGCATTGGTCCCCGCCGCGTCTTGAGAGGTGGCGCCGCCCTTTAAATAAGTACTGATGCCCTGATAGTTCCATGGGTCCTTACTGGTCATAAAAAGGATACCGTTAAAAGCGCCTGCACCATACAGTGCGGAAGAGGCTCCCGGAAGTATCTCGACGCTCTGGACCTCGAGTTCGGACATACCCACTAAATTCCCCAGTACAAAATTGAGGCCCGGGGCGGAGTTGTCCATTCCATCTACCAACTGCATAAACCGGTTGTTCGAGAATGCGGCGAAACCCCTAGTGTTGACGGACTGGAAGGTAAGACTGCTAGTATTTACATCTACACCCTTTAGATTCTGCAATCCGCTGTAAAAGGATTCTGACGAGGTACTCTTGATCTCTTTCAGTCCGAACCGTTCTACGGACACGGGGGATTCGAAAATACGTTCGGGGGTTCGGGAAGCCGAGATGACGACCTCGTCCAAAAAGGTCTGGGTCTCGTTTAGAACGATGGTCAGGGTAGCCCCCGTTTCGGTTACCTCTTCGGTAGCATCGGAATAGCCGATACTCGTGACCTTCAATACGAAGGGGGGAACCTCGGAAGTTTCCAAAATAAAATTTCCATCAAAATCGGTGGTCGTACCGATGGCTTTGCCTTCAATTACGATATTCGCGCCAGGTACCGGCTGCTCATCTTGATCTACGACGTTACCGTTTACCGTGGTCTGCGAAAAAAGAAAATTACCGACCAACAATAGGGGGATTAACAGTGCTGCTCTCATGTTAAGTTCACGTTAAATTGGTTTGTCAAGGCAAGTTAACAAATTTTTAGTATCGGAAATCATAAAATGAAAAAAATTATGCATGCATAATAAATGGAGCGGAAAAGGCCACCGCGTGATTGTGATGGCCAGTTGATCATAGGGGACCAAGATTTTTTTACTCCACCGTAACCGATTTTGCCAGATTTCTAGGCTGATCCACATTGCAGCCGCGCATTACCGCAATATGATACGACAACAGTTGAAGTGGAATAGTGGTCAACAAGGGACTAAGGTTTTCGAAGGTCTCCGGTACCTCGACCACATGATCGGCAAGTTCGGTAACCTGCTCGTCCCCTTCGGTTACAATGGCGATGATTTTGCCTTTACGAGATTTGATTTCCTGAATATTGCTCACTACCTTCTCATAATGCCCCAACTTGGTGGCAATCACGAAAACGGGCATCTGTTCGTCGATTAGGGCGATGGGACCATGCTTCATTTCGGCAGCGGGATAGCCCTCGGCGTGTATATAGCTGATTTCCTTCAATTTAAGCGCCCCTTCCAGAGCAACCGGAAAATTATATCCTCGCCCTAGATACAGGGCGTTCGTAGAATCTTTGTACACCTCGGATATGATTTCGATCAAGGGATTCGATTCCAATGCTTTTTCAACCTTTTCCGGGATAGTTTCCATTTCCGCTAGGTACTCCTGGAAGCGCTCCTCCGAAAATGTACCTTTTTCTTTGGCCAGTTTCAGGGCGATCAAGGTCAACACGGTAATCTGGGTGGTAAAGGCCTTGGTGGAAGCTACTCCGATCTCGGGACCGGCGTGGGTATAGGCCCCGGCATCGGTCTCCCGAGCTATCGATGATCCGACTACGTTGCAGACTCCGAATACGAAAGCCCCGTTTTCCTTGGCCAATTTAATGGCGGCAAGGGTATCGGCCGTTTCGCCGGATTGCGAAATTGCTATCAGTACATCTTTATCGGTAATCACGGGGTTCCGGTATCGGAATTCCGAGGCATATTCGACCTCTACCGGAATACGGGCCAAGTCTTCAAAAATATATTCCGCGACGAGTCCGGCATGCCACGAAGTGCCACAGGCCACGATAATGATGCGATTGGCGTTCAAAAACCTGTCGAGGTGCTGATCGATGCCGTCCATTTTTATTAGATTTTGCTCCGTGCGTAATCGCCCGCGATAGGTATCCAATATCGCCCTTGGCTGCTCATAGATTTCCTTAAGCATAAAATGGTCATACCCGCCCTTTTCGATTTCCTCAATATTCATTTTGAGTTCCAGGATGTTGGGATAGGTAATCGCATCATCCTTAATTTTTCGCAATTTAATCTCTTTTCCGAGGCGAACGATGGCCATTTCCTCATCCTGAAGATAGATGGCATTATTGGTGAACTCTATAAAAGGGGAAGCATCGGACGCGATAAAAAATTCGTTTTCACCTACTCCTATGGCCAGGGGACTTCCAAGTTTGGCAACAACGATCTCATCGGGCTTCTGCTTATCGAAAACCGCGATGGCATACGCCCCGACGACTTCGTTGAGCGCCAATTGTACCGCCTTTCCGAGTTTTACGTTCTCCTTTGTTTTGACCTCTTCGATCAAATTGACCAAGACTTCGGTGTCGGTATCCGATTCGAACGTATAGCCGCGCTTAAGCAGCTCTTGTTTAATGGACTCGTAATTCTCAATGATGCCGTTATGGATGATGACCAAATCGCCGGAATTGGAATAATGCGGATGGGAGTTGACGTCGTTCGGTACGCCGTGGGTCGCCCAGCGGGTATGGCCGATGCCCAGATTGCCCTTGGTCGATATCTCTTTCTCCGCTTTATTTTTTAGGTCCTCGACCTTTCCCTGGGTCTTGGAAAGATTGATGTTGCTACCGTCGTAAAGTGCTACCCCGGCACTGTCATAGCCCCTGTATTCTAGGCGTTGGAGCCCTTTAATAACAATCGGATAAGCCTCTCTGTGACCGATATATCCTACAATTCCACACATACAATAAGTTTTTTAGGGTAAGGGATACAGCTCTGTTTCATCTTCAAATGTAAGCGAAAAGTGTAAAAACCATCCCCATTTTAGTCATAAAACGAAGAAATTCGGGAACTCGTATATTGAAACTGAGGAAATTGGGAGATAATCCTTAAAATGCGGCAGTTGTCCGTTAACGTCCCCCATCATGAAAGTTTTACGGACACGCTTGACAGATTCATAGATCATAAGCCGCAACGTTAAGCGTTATCGGATTCGGGACGTGAAATTTGGCCTCTGGATTACCGGCCTGGAAGATTCGCCCCCCAAAGAGGACGCCTGCCAATCCGGCCTGACCGCCGCCCGGGACAGGTTTTCATTTTGGAATTTGGCCCCTCGACTGCCAGCCCGAAGGATTCAGTCTGACGGGCGCTTGGGATAACTTTTTTGGCTAATTGGCTTCGGTATAAAAAATCTCGAGCTGCAATTTTTTATTCTGATCGGCAGCAGCCACATTGCTTCCATAAAGCACGGTACCTAGAGGACTGAGGGTGGCCGCCACCGGAAGTTCCGGCTGGGTGCCATCTTCCAACATGGCATCGGCTACATTGAAAATACCAATATTGGGGGTAATTGTTAGCCCCAACGTGGCATTTTCAGCGTTGCGAACGACTAGATCATTGATATAATCGGTAATCTTAATGGTATATTTTAGCGTCGACCCTTCACCTTCTTCCAAGAGCCCACCGTAAAAGGGATAGCTGTCAAAATGGGTTCCGCCTTGGGGTGCCTGGGCATCGCTACCACCTATTAGGGGTGCGTTAGTCTCCATATTGAAAAGATAGAGCCGCGGCGGTTGTATGACCCCCGGTTCTTGATCTATATAAAAGACCAGATTGGCCTCGTTAATAATCCAATTATTCGCCTGGATTTGTTTGATGGCTTCTTTTCCGGAGCCATCATCGAATAGCTTGATTTCGGCAAAACTTCCGGCGCCGCCCTTAAGATAAATACGTCGGGCATTTTCTTTAGTGGCAATCGCTTCTAAAATCTCAGTCGGGTAGTCTTCGTTGATGAAACTATTTACGGCATTGCCAAAGACCTGGGGATTAGGTATCTGCTGGGTCGGGGCCGCTTGAGTAATAAAATTAAGGGGAAAATCCTTGCTCTTCGTTTCTTCGCCGGCAGTATAACTGTAGAATATAGTGATGTTCGCATTCCTTAAATCAAAGAGCAACATATGCTCAGCATCGGTCGATTGCTCCAACGAAAAATGGATGCCCCGTAAAAAATCGGCAAAATTCCCTTGCGTCAGTAATTCAGAACCTCCCTCTTTGTCCAAGATATTTCTTTGAAAAAAATCATTGTCCAGCTTGACCCGAATACCCGGTGGTAGTCGCTGCACTTGTTCGGCCTCGTTGACATCTTCCGTGCTGGGATCATCTTTTTTAGGTAATAGAATATCCTTGTCGCTGATTTCGGCATCGACCAATGCAATTTCTTCGGTCAAGAAACTTGAGAAATCCTGATTGGAGTAGTATTCTTGTGCTTCCTGAAAATTGGTGTTCGGATCCAAATCCCTTAAAAAGTAAGTAGAGCGCTGCAACCGCAGGGTAATCGGCTTGTCTCGATCCCCGTAAATACTGTCCACCTCATACGTGCCAGCAAATTGGTCCCTGACAAAGCCGTCAGTCTCACTGCTGTCCGCAACAAGGGGGTCGCTTCCCCGGTTTTTTTCTTGGATATCGGTAAAACCGTCACCATCGAAGTCACTGTTCGGGTCGGTGGAATCCTTGTCCAACCGATCGATCACGCCATCATTGTCGGCATCGGAATTGGGACTGAATAAAAAGGGGATATAAAGATAAACCGAATCAACGGTCTCGTTCTCAGGGGTCTCTTCATTTGCAGCGGATAAATCACCAAAGGTGGGGTCGGGAGAACCCAAGCGTACCTGAGAGGTAATTGTCGCCTCGGTCTTTCCATACACGGGATGGGTGATTGTACCCAATTGATAAATTGGGAGCTTATTGGTACGTACCGCCCGAATTTTCTTGTTGTTGGCAAAAACGTCAAAAATGGCCTTGTCGTTATTGAAGGGATCTTTACCGATAATACCGGCCCCGATGGTAGTCGGATCTTTTTCACATGCGGCCAATAGGACAATAATCGAAAGTACCGCCAGTATGGTGGATTTGGGTCGATTCAGAAAAATCATTCAGGTTATTTTAAAACTTCAGTGTCATAGAAATCCGAATAGGCATCCTCAAACTCTTGTAGGGATACATAAGGCAACACAGGTTTTTTCAGGTTGGAGATGTGGTCTTGCAAATCTTCGGGAATTCCTTCCGCCGCTAAAATTACGGCATCCGAATTATCGACGGCAATCTTTAACAAATTATTATACGTCGGCGTTTCCAAGGGGGAGATACTCTCTTTGGAGATACCGTCAAAGGCAATCTTATCGATCATTCCAGAATCGAGTTCTCCCTCGAAAGATTTTCCGTAAACGGAAAGAACGATTTTACTGGTGTCGAACAAGGGTTCGTCGGCGTAATATTTTTTCAGGTACAAGGGCAATAAGGAAGCCATCCAACCGTGCACGTGGATGATATCCGGCGACCAGTTCAGTTTCTTTACCGTCTCGACCACCCCTTTGGCGAAGAAAATGGCCCGCTCGTCATTATCGGGAAACAAGTTTCCTTCCTTGTCCGTAAAGGTGCCTTTCCGCTTAAAATACTCATCATTATCGATAAAATAGACCTGGATGCGCTCTTTGGGAATGGAAGCCACCTTAATAATCAGGGGCATATCCATATCATTAACTACCAAATTCATTCCCGAGAGGCGAATCACTTCATGCAATTGGTGCCTTCGCTCATTGATATTGCCGTACCTTGGCATAAAGATCCGTATCTGGCCGCCTTTGCTATTGACCATTCTCGGAGTTTCGTAAGACATTAGGGAAACGTCGTTCTGCGGAAGGTAGGGCACAAGTTCCGAGGATACGAACAATATCTTTTTACCAGTCATGGAGTATGATTTTAAGGGTGGAATCTAAATTGGCTGCAAAATTACAAAATTTATAGAGATAAGCCGTAAGTTTGCTCGCTTTAAAAATAACCTATGCCTGTCATAACCACCAAGAAAGAGCTACAACGACACCTATCTTCATCACCAAACCGAGCAAGTCTGGGGCTGGTACCCACAATGGGCGCCCTACATCCAGGACATGCGGCCCTGGTAAGGCAAGCAGTCGCCGAAAACGAGACGGTAGTGGTCAGTATCTTTGTGAACCCCACCCAGTTCGAAAACAACGAAGACCTTGACAAGTATCCCGATACGTTTGAAAAAGATATTCTTTTACTTGAGGAAATCACCAAGGACGTCGTGGTATTTGCGCCTACAGCGGATGAAATATACGAGCATCGGGTACAATCGAAAACTTACGATTTCGAGGGATTGGACAAGGTAATGGAGGGTGCTTTCAGGGACGGTCATTTCAATGGGGTAGGTACCATCGTGGAAACCCTCTTGCACCTGGTCGCCCCCGATAAGGCCTATTTCGGGGAAAAAGATTTTCAACAACTACAGATCGTTAGGAAGTTGGTGGCTAAAAAGGATATTCCGGTTACCATAATAGGATGTCCTGTTGTCAGGGAAGCCAACGGCCTGGCCATGAGCTCGCGGAACGGACGCCTATCCGAAGCCTTACGCCAAGAGGCTTCGTTCATCTACAAAACTTTACGGGCTGCCAAGAAGAAATTTGGCACGAAAAGTGCCGTAAATGTAATGGATTGGGCCAGAAAACAATTTGAGGGGCATCCTGATCTGCGGTTGGAGTATTTTGTGATAGCCGATGTGGAGACCTTGACGCCCATCCAAAAGAAAAAGCCGGAAGTTAAATATCGCGCCTTTGCCGCCGTTTATGCTGATGGGGTTCGACTGATCGACAACATAGCACTTAACTAAGGCTTTGCCCTAGGCGCTCAACGTATAGCAGTAAAATACCTACCTTTGTACCATGCAGATAGAAGTCGTAAAATCAAAGATACACCGTGTGAAATGTACCGGTGCCGACCTGAACTATATCGGCAGCATCACCATCGACGAAGATTTGATGGATGCAGCGAACATCATACGCGGTGAGAAAGTACAGATCGTGAACAACAATAATGGCGAACGGCTAGAGACCTACGCTATTCCCGGCCCCCGTGCCAGCGGTGAGATTACCCTGAACGGGGCCGCTGCCAGAAAAGTTACGACCGGCGATGTTTTGATTCTCATCACCTACGCCAGAATGGATATCGAAGCCGCGAAAAGCTTCAACCCTTCGTTGGTGTTTCCGAACGAAGCGAACAATCTTTTGAACTAAAGACATTCGCCGTTCACATATCGCTTTACACTTCGTTTTTCTGCGTAAAGCCCTTTCGTATGGCGAATGACCGATAGAATTAGACCTTGGGCAACGACCTAAAAAAGACCTTAAAGACCGCACTCCCAATTGCCTTGGGGGTTTTTTTGGTTTGGTATTGGTACAGCTCGACGGCTGAAGCGGAGCGAGAACAAATCTTCTATTATATAAAGGACGCCGACCTCTTATGGGTCGCAGCATCCATGTTTTTGGGGATTCTTGGTCATGTTTCGCGGGCCATCCGGTGGAGCTATCTGCTTCGGCCCCTCGGCTATACCCCCCAGCTGAGTAACAACATTTTGATCATCTTGATGGCTTACCTGACCAATCTGGGCATTCCCCGGACCGGCGAAATTTTAAGGGCTACGGCCTTGACCACCTACGAGCAGGTACCTTTTGAAAAAGGGATCGGTACCATTATCACCGAACGGATCATCGATGTCATTATGCTTTTTCTGATTATACTGGGCACCCTGCTGTGGCAAACCGACATCATTCTGGGCTTTCTCGAGAACGTGGGTATCCCCCTGAACAAAATTTTGATACTAATGGGTACCGGGCTCATGATGTTGGCGGCTTTTTTCCTTTTTATCGCAAAATCCTCTCGAAATTTCGCCCGGAAAATCAAAAACTTCGTCAAAGGGCTTTTAGACGGGGTGCTAAGCATCTTCAAAATGAAAAATAAATGGGCGTTTATATTCCATACCCTGTTTATTTGGCTCTGCTATATCGGGATGCTTTGGGTCATTAAGTTTACAGTACCCGAAACTATGGTACTCTCGCTTGGCCAGCTTATGGTCGCCTTTGTGGCCGGGTCATTGGCCATGATGTTCACTAACGGTGGTATTGGCCTCTACCCTATCGCCGTCAGTCAGGCCCTGGCGATTTTCGGGATTAGCAAGGTGTCCGGCGATGCCTTCGGGTGGATTATGTGGATTGCACAGACCCTGATGGTCGTCCTGTTCGGGGCAATATCTTTCCTGCTTCTGCCGTTATTGAACAGGAACCGCTGAAGTAAACTCCAAATTCCAAGCACCAAATTCCAAATCCCGAGCATCAAATTCCAGAAACGAATGGGGTCAATTGGCAAATGGGGTCCGGCTTAGCTGTCAGAAATCCTTTGACAACAGAGACGGAAACAAGGGTATTTACTACTAGCGGAGCCTACACCCAAATCTTAGCCCATGTTACGAAATCTTTCCATTTTCGCACTTTTCTTGTGCGCCGGCCTGAGCGCACAAACCACCCAAGAAACTTTCGAATCGTTCAAATTGCAGGAGCGACGGGATGTTCGCTATTATATTCCCGAGGACTATGATGCAAACCAAAAATATCCTGTGATCGTAGTTCTAGATGGCGACTACCTTTTCGATCAAACCGTCGCCAATGCCAAGTTCTATCACAAGTTCCACGGGATGCCCGCCAGTATCGTCGTTGGGGTGGACCAAAATAAAAACGGACTCCGCTATCAAGACTGCGCCTTCGAGCCGGATACCGGACTTCCCACCGAAAAAGGAAAACAGTTCTTTGAATTTTTGGGCACCGAGCTAATTCCCTATCTCGATACGAACTACAGTACCGCGCCATTCAAGACCGTAGTCGGATATGACATCACGGCGAATTTCCAAAATTATTGGTTGTTCAAGGAAAGGTCCCTTTTCAACGCCTATATCAATATTTCCCCGACCCTGGCCCCCCAGATGGAAATGCGGGTGCCGGCACGCCTCTCAGCCCTCGACCAGCAAATCTTTTACCAGCTTATCGTGGAAAGTCTAAAGGATGACGATACGGCGCGCATTTTACAGATGAACAATGCGATCCAGACCCTGGACAAGGAAAACCTACACTACGATTTCACCCAATTCGAGGGGGCGGACGAGATCTCTATCGCCACCTACGGTATCGGAAAGGCCTTTGACAATATCTTTAGGATGTTCAAACCGATCAGCCCGAAAGAATACAAGGAAAATATTTTGACCTTGGATGGTCCCGTCTACCAATATTTGGAGGACAAATACCAAGGCATCGAAGACCTCTTCGGTTTCGAAAAGGCCGTCGAGCTCAACGACATTATGGCCATCTACGCCGCCACCCGGAAAAAGGAAGACGTAGAGTCGCTGAAACCCCTGTCTGATATGTGCAAAAAGCAATTTCCCGACACGATGCTCGGCTTCTACTTCGAAGGCGAATACTACGAACAGCTCGGGGAACCAAAAAAGGCCTTCAAGACCTTCGAAAAAGCCTTCGCCATGAACGAAATCGACTTTTTGACCAAGGAAATGGCCTTGGAGAAAATCGATGCGCTCAAGGCGGATTTTGGGTATTAGAGGTTGGTCAATAGCTTATAGACTAATCGAGAAGTTTTGTGGGCTAGGCAACATTAATTCATTAACTTTACCTACTAAATTCGGTTATAGATGTACACCTATAAAATACATTTACACAAAGAATCGGAAGGGGCTTTTACGGTAACAGTTCCCGCTTTGCCAGGCTGCATTACCCAAGGTGACGACATTGACGGGGCTATTGCTATGGCCAAGGGAGGTATTGAACTTTATATCGAAGAATTAAAAGACCGCGGCGAACCTGTTCCAGACGACAGCAACACGCTCGAATATTCAATCAACCTGGCCACCGCGTGAACCGTTCACCGAAACATTTGATGAAAGTTTTGAAGGCGCATGGTTTTCTCTGCAAACGCGCAAAAGACTCCCACCAATTTATTACAATCCGACTACCAAAAAAACCGTTGTAGTACCCGTACATGGGAACAAAGATATTAAAAAAGGAACTTTTTTCGCTATCCTGAAACAGGAAGGTATCGACAAATAGGAATTGTGAAGATTCGAAACGAAGGCAATGCCCAAAACAAAAACAGCCTTTTACTGCCAGAACTGCGGCACGCAGTACGCCAAATGGGTGGGACAGTGTTCTGCCTGTAAGGAGTGGAATACCGTAGTAGAGGAAGTGGTACAGAAACCTGAAAAATCGGATTGGAAAACTATCAAAAGCCCGAAGAAACGGATGGCCAAACCGCTTCGGGTACAGGAAATCAGTTCGGATAAGGAAATCCGCCTGAACACGTTCGACCTAGAGTTTAACCGGGTGCTGGGCGGGGGACTTGTTCCCGGGGCCCTGGTACTCCTAGGCGGGGAACCGGGCGTGGGGAAAAGTACCCTGCTTCTGCAGATTGCCCTAAAACTTCCGTATAAAACCCTGTACGTTTCGGGGGAGGAAAGCCAAAAACAGATCAAGATGCGGGCGGATCGTATCCACCCCAACAGCGAGACCTGTTACATCCTTACGGAGACCAAGACCCAAAATATCTTTCAGCAGATCGAGGCCACCGAACCCGATATCGTGGTCATCGACTCCATTCAGACCCTACATTCCGACTACATCGAATCGGCGGCAGGCAGCATTTCCCAAATACGGGAATGTACGGCCGAACTTATCAAATTCGCCAAAGAGACGAACACCCCCGTAATCTTGATCGGACATATCACCAAAGACGGTTCCATCGCCGGACCCAAGATTCTGGAACATATGGTCGATACGGTGCTCCAGTTCGAGGGAGACCGCAATTATGTGTACCGCATATTAAGGGCCTTGAAAAACCGCTTTGGCTCGACCGCCGAACTGGGTATCTACGAGATGCAGGGCGGCGGACTACGGCAGGTGAACAATCCCTCCGAGATATTGATCTCGAAGAATGACGAGGGGCTGAGCGGTACCGCCATCGCCTCGACCGTAGAAGGCATGCGTCCGCTCATGATCGAGATACAGGCCTTGGTCAGTACCGCAGTGTACGGCACTCCCCAACGTTCCACTACGGGCTACAATGCCAAACGCCTGAACATGCTCTTGGCGGTGCTCGAAAAACGGGCGGGCTTTAAGCTGGGCGCCAAAGATGTCTTTCTGAATATTACGGGAGGTATCTCGGTAGACGACCCCGCCATCGACCTGGCCGTGATCGCCGCTATTTTATCCAGCAACGAGGACATCCCCATAAAAAAAGGCCTCTGTTTTGCCGCGGAAGTCGGGTTAGCGGGAGAAATTCGTCCGGTGCAGCGAATCGACCAGCGAATCGTAGAGGCAGAGAAATTGGGCTTTACCTCCATTTATGTTTCCAAAAACAACAAAATCGGGCTGAAAAACCCCAGCATAGCCATCGAACGCGTCTCCAAGATCGAAGACGTTGTGAGCGGGCTGTTCGGCTGAGGGAAGCATCTATCGAATTTACCACATCGCCGTAAACACGCTGTAGATTAAGATTTTAGCAACCGCTATGACTCATGAAACCCGTTACATCTTGCTCCCGCCAACCGAAAAATGCACCGACCGAAGTCACAAAGGCTCGCGTGGGCCAATGGCTTATCCCTTCCTACCGCTTATCCCGCATAATCCGTGCAGAAACCATGATTATAATGATTACCACGACAATCAACACCAGTTGTCCGAAGCCGATTTTTAGAAAATACATAGTCTTATCTCAAGGTGATGGATTGGGAATGGCATTGTGAATTTCCTCGATTCCCTGAACGACCTCATCGCTCAGTTTCACTTCGATACTGGCGATATTCTCCTTCAACTGCTGCAGGGAAGTGGCCCCGATGATGTTGCTTGTCACAAATGGTCTCGTATTTACAAAAGCCAAGGCCATTTGGGTGAGGGTCAGGTCATGGCTCCTCGCCAATTCGTTGTAGCGTTCGGTGGCCCGGACTGCGTTTTCACCACTGTACCGGTCGTATTGGGGGTATAGCACAATGCGTGAGGTTGCGGGCCGCATGCCCCCAAGAAACTTACCGGTCAGGGTACCGAAGCCCAAGGGGGAGTACGGCAGAAGTCCCACTTTTTCCCGAATGGCGATTTCCGATAACCCGACTTCGAACAGACGGTTCAGCAGATTATAGGGGTTCTGAATGGTGATGGTTCTCGGCAAATCGGCGTGTACTTTGCTCTCCATCAAATAGCGCATCGTACCCCAAGGGGTTTCGTTGGATGTGCCGATATGCCTGATTTTACCCTCGCAGACGAGGTCTTGAAGGGTCTGCAACACCTCGTGGATGTTGTCTTTCCAATGATCGGTTACATCATGCTCGTACCCTCTTTGTCCGAAATAATTGGTGCTGCGCTCGGGCCAGTGAAGCTGATACAGGTCGATATAATCGGTCTGAAGCCGCTCTAGGCTCCCATCGACCGCATTTCTAATGGATTCGGGCGTAAACCCCGTATCGCGGATAAATTTGGTGGCCTCGCCTTTTCCTACAATTTTCGAGGCAAGAACAATCTTGTCACGGTTCAAATTCTTCTTGAACCAGGTACCGATAATCTTTTCGGTAAGCGATAATCGGTCGGGATGTGCGGGAATAGGATACATTTCAGCCGTATCGAAGAAGTTGATGCCCTGGTCCACAGCATAGTCCATCTGCTGATGGCCTTCTTCTTCGTTATTCTGATTGCCCCAGGTCATGGTACCCAGACAGAGCTTACTGACTTCGATATCGGTGTGGGGCAGATTGGTGTAGATCATGGGGTGGGGGTTAAATCATTGTTCAGGGCGGGCAAATTTACGAATTTAGGCGTCAATCTCCACCAAAATCGGACAATGGTCGCTGTGACGGGCCTCGGATAGTATTACCGAACGTTGTAGCCGGTCTCTGAGAGGCTCGGCGACCATTCCGTAGTCCAGTCGCCAACCTTTGTTGTTGGCGCGGGCGTTGGCACGGTAACTCCACCACGTATAATTATCGGGCTCAGGATTGAATTGGCGGAAGCTGTCGATAAAACCGTTGTCGATAAAATCTCCGATCCATTCTCTTTCTACGGGAAGGAATCCCGATACATTTTTGAGACGCACGGGGTCATGAATATCGATGGCTTCATGACAGATATTGAAATCGCCCAGTACGATAAGGTTAGGATGTGTCACCCGGAGTTCGCCGATATATTTCTGAAAATCCGCCATATATTTCAATTTGTGCTCCAACCGGGATATATTGGTGCCCGACGGCAGGTACAGGCTCATAATGGAGAGCTCGCCGAAGTCGGCACGCAGGTTACGGCCCTCGAAGTCCATATACTCGATGTCCGTTCCCGCTTCTACGTGATCTGGCTTTGTTTTAGATAGGATAGCCACCCCGCTATACCCTTTCTTTTGGGCGCTGAACCAATAATGATAGGGATATCCGGCTTCCTCGAAGAGGGACAACACCAGCTGATCTTTCATGGCCTTGATTTCCTGAAGGCAGACCACGTCGGGGTTGACGGTCTGCAGCCAATCCAAAAAGCCCTTTCTCACCGCGGCACGGATGCCATTGACGTTGTAGGAAACAATTTTCATACTAAAGTTTGTTCGTTTTGCGGGATTGTTTTAGCCGATGCCCATACCTAACTCGGCGCCCAATCTTAGAAAGATTTGCTGGTCGTTTAACGCGTGTTCGGCAGATTGGTTGGCCACGGTGCTCCGATTGGCACCTCGTTGATCAAATAATCAAATAATTGTTTATAGTCAGCGAAAATACGGAATAGAGGACAAGGATGCCATTCAACTTCGTTACTTTTGCCCATTTAAATTTTGACCATGAAATGAGCTCTGATAAATTTTATAAATTACTTCACCAAAGGCAATTTTTAGAATTTTTAGTGCGGGAGCGCAGCGGTTACATACGTTCTCCATTTTTTGATTAGCTTATTTTCCGATAATTATGAACATTTAGACGTATGAAATTCTATTTTAAATTCTTACTCTGCTCTCTCCCGTTTTATTTCACCTATGCCCAAGATCCCGTGCAGAACGACAGCGTCACCCAACTGGACGAAGTCGTTCTCTTGGATGCCCTAAAAGTGAAAAACGCAGCGGGGATTGTGCCGTCGGATGTCATTGCGGCCAAAATTTTCCAGAATTATAGTCCCATTGAGATGACCTCGGCCATAAACCAAATACCCGGGGTATATGTGCTATCGGGAGCCTTGAACACCAATAGGATAACGGTCCGTGGAATCGGTGCCCGTACCCTCTATGGAACGGACAAGCTGCGTCTCTACTACAATGATATTCCCGTTACGGATGGTTCAGGATTTTCGACCATCGAGGCCTTCGACCTGGAAAACCTCAGCCAGATGGAGGTCATCAAGGGGCCCAAAGGAACTTCTTTCGGGGCCAATCTGGGCGGGGCGATCATCTTGAATCCAGATGAAGCCCTGGGCAGATCCACCACGATTTCGAACAACTTGACCGTGGGTTCCTTCGGGATGCTAAAGGATAATCTTTCCTTCAACCATTACGACGGCAAACTTCGATTGGGGCTACAATATGGCCATCTGGAAACTGATGGCTATCGAGAAAACAGCCGATTTGAAAGAGATGGTGTACTCCTGAACACATCCTATCAAATCGATAATAAAAACAGGGTCGGACTATTGGTCAACCATATCGACTATTCGGCGCATATCGCCAGCTCCATAGGGGCAACGGCCTTTGCGGAAGACCCCAAACAGGCGGCCGCGAACTGGGGCGGAGTAGAAGGCTTTGAAGCCAATAATTATACCTTGGTCGGCATTAATTATGCGCATAAATTCGGGGATAGATTGGAAAACAGTACCAGTGTTTTTTACTCCTACCTCGAACACTTCGAAAAACGCCCCCGACCTTTGGGGTTTATGGACGAATTCACCAATGCCTATGGATTCCGGACACGCTTTAGCGGCAATTTTAGCTTCTTGAATCGAAATGCTGCTTACACCATAGGCGCAGAGCTATATAAGGACGAATACGACTGGTCGCTTTTCGAAACCTTGGCGCAGCCCCTTAACGGCAGTCTACAAGGAGATGCGTTTGCAGACAATAAGGAGTTCCGGACACAAATCAACAGCTTCGGCACTATTCTACTACCCTTGACGGATGCTTTTTCGGCACAATTGGGCCTGGCCGTGAACAAAACGAAATACGATTTTCGCGACCGTTTCAACGTGGGGGCGGAAAATACCAGTGCAGAACGTGATTTTGACCTGATAGCCCTTCCCAGCCTAAATCTCGAATACCGGGTTTCGGAAGCGGCCAAATTGTTTGCCAATGTTAGCCGAGGTTTCTCGAATCCCACTGTAGAGCAGACGCTAACGCCCGACGGGGTCATCAATCCCGATATAGCCCAAGAGACGGGAACGAACTACGAAATAGGAACGGAGATTTACCTAGATCAACGCAGGTTTCATCTAGACGTAGCTCTCTATCAAATGGATGTCCGTAACCTGTTGGTGGCCGAACGCGTCGCGGAGGACCAATTTGTCGGTAAGAACGCGGGGGAGACCCGCCACAGGGGACTCGAACTTGTCATGGACTATACGTGGACCATCAGTCAGAATCTCCAGATCGCTCCGTTTATTAGCTTTACCCTCAATGATCACGAATTTGTGGAATTCATCGACGAGGGTGAGGATTTTTCGGGAAACCCGCTGACCGGGGTGCCGAAACAGCTGCGAACTGCAGGCATTCAGACCCGGTTTCTCAACGGTTTTTATTGGAATATCGCCCACCGCCACGTTTCCGAAATACCATTGACCGATGCCAACAGCCTACAAAGCGAAGCCTTTACCGTTTTTACAACTAGAATGGGTTATCGCAAACCCTTGTCGGAGAAATTTACTATCGGAATAGATTTCGGGATTAACAACATCTTCGATGAACACTACGCGGAATCGGTTCTGATCAACGCCGGCAGTTTTGGCGGGGAACCCCGATACTATTATCCAGGGAATCCTAGGAATTTCTATGGGAGCTTACGATTAGGGTACCAGCTGTGAAAAATAGCTATTGGTCAATGATTCTTTGATGAATTTTGAATAACCCTCAAGCTATCGGATCAACATCACTGCCAACCGCTACCGCCACTGCCCCCTAATCCACAATTCGCTTCAACCACGCCTTCATGTCAACCTCCTTGTGAATGATTCCTTTTAGATCCTCGATGGCTACCCGCTGCTGTTCCATGCTATCGCGGTGCCGAATCGTGACGCTGCGATCTTCGACGGTTTGATGGTCAACGGTAATACAGAAAGGGGTTCCGGCGGCATCTTGTCGACGGTAACGTCGGCCTACGGCATCCTTTTCGTCGTATTCGACGTTAAAATCCCACTTCAGATCGGCGACAATCTCCCGAGCGATTTCAGGGAGCCCATCTTTTTTTACTAAAGGAAAAACGGCGGCCTTGGTCGGGGCCAGCACCGCGGGTAGTTTTAATACCGTTCTTGTACTCCCGTTTTCAAGTTCCTCTTCTTGTAGGGATTTTGAGAACACCGCCAAAAACATCCTATCGAGTCCAATAGAGGTTTCTACCACATAGGGCACATAGCTTTCGCGGGTCTCGTGATCGAAATACTGCAGTTTTTTGCCGGAGTATTCCTCATGACTGGCCAAATCGAAATCCGTTCTGGAGTGGATTCCCTCCAGCTCCTTGAATCCGAAGGGGAAACGGAACTCGATATCGGAAGCGGCATCGGCATAGTGCGCTAATTTCTCGTGGTCGTGGAAACGGTAGTTCGCTTCGTCGAAGCCGAGGGATAAGTGCCATTTCATACGGTTCTTCTTCCAGGTTTCGTACCACTCCATCTGGGTTCCGGGCTTGATGAAATATTGCATTTCCATCTGCTCGAATTCGCGCATCCGGAAGATAAATTGCCGGGCGACGATTTCGTTGCGAAAGGCTTTTCCGGTCTGGGCGATACCAAAAGGAATCTTCATGCGACCGGTTTTCTGAACGTTCAGATAGTTGACAAAAATACCTTGGGCCGTCTCGGGCCGCAGATACAGGTCCATTGCACTACCCGCACTAGCACCTAATTTGGTGCCGAACATAAGGTTGAACTGTTTCACATCCGTCCAATTTTTTGAACCTGACATGGGGCAGGCGATGTCCAGCTCCTCGATTAGTTTTTTTACATCCTCGAGGTCCTCCTTTTCGAGGGATTTCCCCAGTCTTTTTAAGATTGTGGTAGCCCGTTCCTGATAATCGACCACCCGGGGATTGGTAGCGAGAAACTGCGCTTTATCGAATTTATCCCCGAAGCGTCTGGCGGCCTTGGCGACCTCCTTTTCGATCTTGTTCTCCAATTTGGCCACATAATCTTCTACCAGCACATCGGCGCGGTAGCGTTTCTTTGAATCCTTATTGTCGATAAGGGGGTCGTTGAAAGCATCTACGTGCCCTGAAGCCTTCCACGTAGTGGGATGCATAAAGATGGCCGCATCGATTCCAACGATATTCTCGTTGAGCTGCACCATGGCCTTCCACCAATAATCGCGTATGTTCTTTTTGAGCTCGGCGCCGTTCTGTGCATAGTCATAGACGGCGCTCAGCCCGTCATAAATTTCACTTGATTGGAATACGTAGCCATACTCCTTTGCGTGGGATATTACCCGCCTGAAATCGTCGTCTTGTTTTGCCATGCGGCAAAAATAGAATAATTAACCCCTGTCGGAAAATTTATTTGGGTTCAATTCGGAAGTGGAGAAAGTGATATTTCTATTCCGATTTACCGATGAGAGCAGAACCTCTTATTTCAATTCAAATTCGGAAGTGGAAAGCAATTTTTGGTTCTCGAAAATATTGATTCGGTAATTGCCCTCCTCCAAAGAACCTCGCGGAAGCGTAATATTATCGCAAACCTCGGTGTACTCGCCCGTGAATAGAAACTCCACCCGCTTACTGTACACGTTGCCGTTGACCGTAATGGTGTTGGCATTGTCTTCCAAAACGCGCATATTCGGATTCAAAAATTGAAAATAGATTACCTTTTTCGTATTTATGGCGGCAGAATCGCCAATAATCGTGACACAACCTCTAAGCTTTTCGATAACAGAGGCCTTATCGCTCTTTATGGGTCGGCCTGCTCGTAAGCGAAATCCACTGCCCTCTATATTGCTAAGCTTTAGGTAGGTTTTTTCCTTCAATTCTTCGTTCAGTTCCTTTACTTTCTCGCGCTGCAAGGCCTCGGCTTTGGCCAAAGAGCTGCTCTTGCGCCTGAGTTCCCTGATCTTTTTTTGTGCCTTACTATTTTTGTCTTCGAGCAGCAAATTGTTGTCATTCAATAAATTGTTCTTGAGTTTCAGGCTATCGTTCTTCGCCTCGAGCCTGCGGAGCTCGGATCTAAAACTCCGCAACCTTTTTACCGAAAAATTCAATCGCCCTATGGAATCCATCAACCGCTGCACGCGGTATTTAGAGCTCTCAAGTTCTATTTCGTTGACCTCGTTAAGGGCGGAAAGCCGGTCGACATCGGCTTTCATCATCGTAAGGTCCTTTACGAGCAGCTCTTTTTCGTGCTCCAGAAAACCAATCTGACTTTCTGATTGGGCGTAACTATAGTAGAACGCGATGAGTATGCCGATAATCACTATAACCATGACGGTCAGGACTATCTTAGCATTGAATTTCTTATCTTGACCATTCATACAGTGAAAGTAGGCTTTTAGGTAGGATTTTAAAGGCAAGTTATTATGGTCGGCAAAATTGCGTTAAATATACTGAACGATATCCATTCGGTCTTGATGCCACGGAGCTGTTTCGGCTGTTCCGCGCATCTATTTCGAGGAGAGAATGTTCTCTGTACCCTTTGTCGAAACGACATTCCGCTAACTGGATATAGCTACAACGAAGAAAACCCCGTCGACCGTATATTTTACGGCAGAATTAACATCAAAAAGTGCAGTTCATTCCTTTTTTTCTCGGAAAAGAGCAATGTACAACGGCTGATCCATCAATTAAAATATAAAAACCAAGAACGTGTGAGCGGTTTTTTGGGAGATTGGTACGGACAGCTTCTAAAGGGGAAGCGCGAATTGGAAAAAACCATCGATGTGGTGGTTCCAGTTCCTTTGCATCCTAAAAAATCGAGGATAAGAGGCTACAATCAAGTGGCGGGATTTGCCCGAAAATTGGCACTTCACCTCGAAGCGGAATATGTGGACCACATCCTCATTAAGACAGCAAATACCAAGACCCAGACCAAAAAGGGAAGAATTGGAAGATGGCATGACGGCAGGAAGCTGTACACCTTGTCGGATTCCGATTATATTAAAAATAAGAACATCCTTTTGGTAGATGACGTCATCACCACTGGCGCCACTATGGAAACCTGCGCGCGGACGCTGCAACAGGGCTCCGGCACAACCGTTTACCTGGCCAGTATGGCGGTCGTGCCGAAGTTGTGGAATTAGTTTTCCAATAGTAGTAGGTTTAAATAGAGCGAAGAGACCTTGAACTCATTTAGACTTTTTGTTCGGAACCGATCCCGAAAGCTTTCGGGAGGCTTCTGTGCCCTAATCAAGGTTTTTTTGAGCGGCATAGCGATAGCTACGGTGCGGTAAAACGCAAAATTAGGATATAAAATGTGAAATTTGCAGGTAAAAGAGAAAGTCTAAACGAGTTCTTTGTTAAAAAACCCTTTATCGTCTCGAACCCCTATCAAAATTATCGTTTCTTTGTTCCGAATTCGTTCAGATTATGGCCTGTATCCTCCGTCGTTTAACGGTGATTCTCTTTCTAGTGCTTTTGGCATCCGCCCTCTGGCAATGCGCACGACGTGGAAGTCCCAGTGGGGGACCCAAGGACATAACCCCGCCCCAACTTCTAAGGACAGAGCCCAACAGCATGACGGTCAATTTCGACGCCAATCGCATCCGACTTTACTTTGATGAGTTTATTAAGCTGCAGGACGTTCAGAATCAACTAATCGTCTCCCCACCTCTTAAATACCAGCCTGAAATCAAGCCCCAGGGGGCCGCAAGTAAATTTCTCGAACTAAAATTCAAGGATACCCTTCGGGAAAATACGACCTACACCATCAATTTCGGGCAGAGCGTACAGGACAATAACGAAGGTAACCCCAGCAGTTTTCTGACCTACGTGTTTTCTACGGGAGACTATATCGATTCATTGGATGTGGCGGGGGTTGTCAAAGACGCCTTCAAGAGAAAGGCAGACGAGTTTATCAGTGTGATGCTCTACGAAATCGATACCTCTTACACCGATTCGACCATTTTTAAAAGGCCGCCGAACTACATAACCAACACGTTGGACAGCACCGTGGTTTTCAGGCTAAAAAACCTAAAGGAAGGCCAGTATAAGCTATTCGCCCTTAAGGACGAGGCCAAAAACAACGTCTTTGACCAAAACGTCGATAAAATAGCGTTTATGGAAGATACTTTGACCCTGCCCACCGATTCGACCTATCTATTGACCCTTTTTAAGGAAGTACCTAACTACAACATGGCCGTGCCCAGTCTCACGGCCAAAAACCGCATTCAGTTCGGTTACTTTGGGGATGCCTCCGAGGTTGAGATCGAGCCGCTGACCCCGCTTCCCGATACGGTACGCACTAAAATACTGAAAGAGCGCAACAAAGACACCCTTAATTATTGGTTTACTCCTTTTGAGATGGATTCAATTCTTTTCAAGATAACCAATGAAAAGGCGAAGGTCATCGATACCTTTACCGTGAAAACTCGTAAAGTAGATATAGACTCTTTGCAATTGAACCCTAGCCAAAACGGTTCCCTTAATTTCCACGACCCATTTTATATCGCGGCCAATACCCCGCTGACAAATGTTGATACGACCAAGATCAGTATGATGGACCAGGACTCCTTGTCGGTGTCCTTTACAGCAGCCCTGGATACCCTGGAAAACCGGGTGGATTTCGACTTTAAAGTCGCTCCCAATCAAAACTACCAGATCGACCTGTTACCCGGGGCGATTACCGATTTCTTTGGGGAGACCAACGATAGCCTGTTGTACAATTTGACGACCCAAAGTTATGCCGACCTCGGTAATTTGAAATTCAACATCGAGGCCGATAGTTCGGCGTACCCTTTGATAGTTGAACTGACCGACGAACAGGGGAACCTCAAACGCGAAAGCTTTGCGACGGACCCAAAACCCATCAGTTTCAATAACATCGAACCGGCCAAGTATTTCATCCGCGTAATCTTCGACGAAAACGGAAACCAAAAATGGGATACCGGCGATTTCCTAAAGAAGAGGCAGCCCGAAAAGGTGAGCTACTACCCCGATACCGTAGAGGTGCGGGCGAACTGGGAGCTGGAGGAGACGTTTACGTTCAGGAACTGAAACTGTGCCGACGGGAGACGGCACAGGTGACCGCTGACGGAAGATGGAACTATGGTGATGGGTGACCCATGACGAGATACGGGAACACTGTGACTGTTGACTGGAATAGGTATTGCCCAGCTTTTTTAAGTCGGAACAACGGAGTGAATTCCAAACGCCTGTTCATATTTCGTTCAAAGAAGTTTAAAATGATCTCTATCCTCCAGAAACCGCAGCTTCTTTCTGACCGATCCGATATGGGCTTTGGATAAGATGGTATGGACAATTTCCTCCTTTTCGGAAAATGCCGTCCGCTCCCCCAACGGGTCATATACCGCGGAATGTCCGTTATACGCATGGCCGGACCCGTCCGTTCCTACCCGGTTGACCCCGATGCAATAGGCCATATTCTCGATGGCCCTCGCTTTCAAAAGGGCGTCCCAGGCCGTAATACGCACTTCAGGCCAATTGGCGACATAGATAAGTACGTCGTAATCGTCGGTGTTTCGCGACCAAACGGGAAAGCGCAGGTCATAACAGACAAGGGGGCAAATCCGGAAGCCCCTAAAATCCACAAGCATCCTATCCGCGCCTGCGTCGTAAACCTTGTCCTCCCCGGCCAAGGTAAAGGTATGCCGTTTGTCGTAAGAAGCGGTCTTTCCATCGGGCTGAACAAAAAAGAGGCGGTTCGTAAACGCTCCGTTCTCGTAAAATGGAATGCTTCCGGCGAGGGCGGCGTTGGTTTCCAGGGATTTTTGTAGCATCCAATCCACGGTCTTGGGACCTTCCTCTTTGGCCACGTTTTCGGGGGTCATGGTAAAACCGGTATTGAACATTTCGGGAAGCACGATAATATCGGTATCCGGGGAAACATCCTTCAAAACCTCCGAAAAACGGTTTCGGTTGGCTTCGGGATCTTCCCAGACCAAGGGGTATTGCAAGAGCGCAGTTTTCAAGATACCTTTCATTCGTTTGAGGGTTTCATTGATAGATCAATTGTTATTTTCCAGCAACGCGATCAGCTTGAGGTTTCCATGAATCCTGGCGTAATCCAAAGCGGTGTTGCCGCGGTTGTCCTTGATCGTGGTATCGGCACCTGCTTCCAACAGCAGCTTGGCGATCCTTGGCCGGTCGAAGTTTACGGAATAGATGAGGGAAGTAGCCCCCATGGCATTCTGCGCATTGATATCGGCCCTATTGTTTATCAGTTTTTCGGCACAATCTTCATAGCCTTTAAAACAAACCCCCATCAGCGCTGTGTTGCCCGCGGCATCTCGAGCTTCGATCTTGGCCCCATGCCGCAACAATAAATCGGTAATCTTGGGTTCGTCGTAATAGGTCGCCATGATCAGCGGGGTAGAGCCGCGTTGGTCCTTACTATCAAGTAGCAACGGGTTATTGGCCAACATGGTCTTTACCTTTTTATAATTTCCAATTCGTATTTCGTCGAAAAAAACTTCGTTCATCGCTCAGATGTTTCAAAATCAAAAGGGTCGGGCCGGGTCCATGGGTTCAATGTTACCTTGCCGTAAGTGCAAGATATCGTTTAATTCACGTACAAGCTATAGGATCCTATTGAATTTTGGCTTTTCCAAAAAAATTGTATCCCATTCGCATCGCAAGAAGGCGAAGAACTTTAAATTTTATATATTTCGAACTTAATTTCTTGCAAAAAAATATGTCCGAAAGCAATAAAGAAAAGCAAAGGCTCGACGAAAACTACTCCAAAAAGAAAGATTGGCACAAATGGGGCCCTTACCTCAGTGAGCGCCAATGGGGCACGGTGCGAGAAGACTACAGTGCCAATGGTGACGCTTGGAACTATTTTCCCCACGACCATGCCCGTAGCCGCACCTACCGCTGGGGCGAAGACGGACTAGCGGGCATTTCCGACCGCTACTGCAACATTTGTTTCGCGATTGCCCTTTGGAATGGAAACGATCCTATTTTAAAGGAAAGGCTATTCGGACTGACAGGCCCCCAGGGCAACCACGGCGAGGATGTAAAAGAGCTATATTATTATTTGGAAAACACGCCCTCGCACAGCTATATGAAACAGCTGTACAAATATCCGCAGAATGAATTCCCCTACGAACGCCTAGTCGCCGAGAATAACGAACGCGGCAAGCAAGACCCCGAATTTGAATTGCTGGACACTGGCATCTTCGACAATAACGAATATTTCGATGTCTATACCGAATACGCCAAGGCGGAAGAAGAGGACATCTTCATTAAAATTTCCATTGCCAACCGGGGTCCGAATCCCGCCCCGGTGACCCTGCTCCCTACCCTTTGGACCCGTAACTTCTGGAGCTTTGTCGGCATGCCCGAAAAGCCGGTCATCAAGAGAGAGGGGCCCGAGGATGCGCCCCATGTCTCGGTCGATCATACCTATGTCGGTAAATACAACCTGTATTTCGATACGCCCGACCGCCTGCTCTTCACCCAGAATGAGACCAATACGGAACGGGTCTTCAACCGGAGCAACGACCATCCCTTTAAAAAAGATCTGTTTCACGAAGCGGTGATCAACGAGGATTTCGAATTGACCGAAAAAAATAGGGAAGGCACCAAGTTTGCGCCCCTGTACCGGATGCAGATCGGGCCGGGGAAGACCAAGACCATCCGACTGCGGCTGACTCCGAAAAGTATGGACCATCCTATTGCCGAGGATTTCGATTCGGTCTTCTCACAACGTATGGATGAATCCCGTTCCTTTCTCGAGGCGGTCACCGAGAAATCATCCGAAGAACAACGTGAAATCCAAAAACAGGCTTTTGCAGGACTATTGTGGACGAAGCAGTACTACAATTATGACGTGGAACAATGGCTGCTAGGCGATCCAGGCACCCACCCGCCGGAAGAACGTTGGCACGGAAGGAACCACGACTGGCAGACGCTTCGCAATCACGATATTCTCTCCATGCCCGACGCCTGGGAGTATCCTTGGTTCGCAGCCTGGGATTCCGCCTTCCATTGTGTCACCTTCTCGATGATCGACCACGAATTCGCTAAAAAACAGCTGCTTTTGTTCACTAAGGAGTGGTATATGGCCGCCAACGGACAGATACCCGCCTACGAATGGAATTTTAGCGACGTCAACCCGCCTGTTCAGGCCTGGGCCGCCATTCAGATCTATCAGATGGAACAGCGCAAAACGGGCGAGGGGGACATCAAGTTCCTCAAACGCATGTTCAACAAATTGGCCCTGAACTTTACCTGGTGGGTCAATCGGGAAGACAGTTCGGAGAACAATGTCTTCGAGGGCGGATTTCTCGGCCTTGACAACATCGGGGTCTTCGACCGCAGCAACGGCATCCCCGGTGGGGGCACCCTCGAACAGGTCGACGGCACTTCGTGGATGGCGCTCTACTGCCTTAACATGCTTGAAATGGCCCTTGAGATTGCCTTGGACGATGACACCTTTGAGGACATGTGCCTGAAATATTTCGGACATTTTGTATTTATCGCGGAAGCCCTCAATAAAATCAGTGAAGGCTCATCGAGCTCTTGGGACGAACAGGAAGGTTTTTTCTACGACAAACTGATTCTGCCCGAAGGGCGTTCCATCCCGATCAAGGTGCGATCCATTTCAGGATTGCTGTCGATGACCGGAGTGCTGAATATCAGAAAAGAACACCTCGACCGACTGCCGCGCTTCAGGGCAAGTATGGCCTGGTACAGAAAATACCGGATGGAGACCAATAAATATCAGGTCGTCGAGGAATTTGCTACCGACAAAGACGTGCTCTTGTCACTGGTTCCCCGTGAACGTCTAAAAAAATTGGTGGAGAGTCTCTTGAACGAAGATGAATTTTTAGGCGATTACGGTATCCGATCGTTGTCAAAGGCGCATGGGAATCCGTACAACATTGAGATCAACGGGGCCACCTACGGCATTCAATACCAGCCCGCCGAATCGACTACCGATATGTTCGGGGGCAACTCCAATTGGCGCGGTCCCATCTGGTTTCCGATGAACTACCTGTTTATCAGCACCCTCAAGGAATACCACAACTATTTCGGCGACGACATTAAAATTCCCTACCCCTCGGGCAGCGACAATTACCTCGACCTAAAGGAAATTGCATTCGAGATCAGTAAACGGCTTATCGGTATTTTTAAGGAGGATGAAAATGGCCGGCGACCGGTAAACGCATTGCACCAAAAGCGCTATTCCGATGAGCATTTCAAAGACCTGATCCTTTTTTACGAGTATTTCGATGGCAATAACGGCCGTGGTGCAGGGGCCTCCCACCAGACTGGATGGACCGCACTGGTGGCCAATCTAATCGAGGAGATCAATCGGTAAGACAAGGCCGAGGTGACCAGATGAGTGACACATCGTAAATGCCCAGACCTCGCAAGCCTGCCAGAGGACCCGAAAATTCGAGACCGATGCCGACCGATGTGGGCCAAGGCTGCAATTGACGATAATGACAACGGTTAACCCTCTTCTACCTCGATGAATAGATTCGCCGCAATCCGTTCCGAAATCCGCATTTCACGGTTACCGACCTGAATGCCAAGTGAACCGTCGAACTGCTCTTTGTCCAAAATTCGGATTGGGCTCCCTATAGCAATTCGATTCTTCTCTAAAAAGTTAAGAAACGCAGTGGAAGCATCCTTGGTTGCCGTGCAGATGCCCGAGGCTCCCACGGGCAGGTCGCTCAAGAGCCTTTTTATCGACTTTTTGAACTCCCCTTCCCTTGACGGGATAGGCTCTCCCGAAGGTGCCACTGTCGGAAAATCCAAATGTGCCTCCAATTTATCGATAAGCGTTGTGTTTTGTACATGCTTCAACTGCCGAGCGATTTCGGGTACCGTATCCATTGCCAACTCCAGTTTCTGTACCAAAAAGACCTCCCACAAGCGCTCTTTTCGTAGAATTGACAAGGCAGCGGACCTTCCCGCTTCGGTAAGTCTTACCCCTCTATACATTCGGTGTTCGACAATATTCTTTTGCGCCAGTTTTTTGACCATATCGGTAACGGAAGCCGGTGTGGTGGCCATCCGCTCGGCGATGGCGTTCGTTGGCACCAATCGGTGACTCCCCCTGCCCAAATCGTAAATGGTTCTAATATAATCCTCTTCCGCCGATGTCACCTCACAAAGTTTTACATTTGTAAATGTATCGGTTTTTTGGACAACCCATTTAGAAAGTGCCGTACCGATTTAGAACATTATGACGCAGTACGACTATATTATCATCGGTGCGGGCGCCTCGGGCCTGATGTTGGCCGACGCTCTCGGAAGGGATGATTTTTTTGCCGGTAAATCCATTTTGGTGTTGGATAAATCCACCAAAAACAGCAACGACCGCACATGGTGCTATTGGGAAAGGGGCGAAGGCCGATTCGACGATATCGTATCCAATACCTGGCAGCACATATCTTTCGGGGGGCAACAGGTTTCAAAAAATTTCGATCTCGCTCCCTACACCTATAAGATGGTGCGGGGCATCGATTTCTACGAGTCGTACCTCGAAAGGCTGCGAGGTCATTCGAACATCGACTTTCGCCATGAAGAAGTGACCGAGGTGGCGGACTATGGCAACCGGGTCATCGTAACTTCGGACCAAGACCAGTACTCCGTTTTCAAGGTATTCAACAGTATTTTCGATTATGGGATGGCCACGCACCAGAATAAGTATCCCGTTTTACAACAACATTTTGTAGGATGGACGGTACGGACCAAATCTCCCATCTTTGACGTCAAGCGCGCCACGTATATGGATTTTTCCGTACCCCAACAAGGCAATACCCGGTTCATGTACGTACTGCCATTTTCTGAAAGGGAAGCCCTAGTTGAATACACCCTGTTCTCTCAAGAACTGCTTTCAAAGGAGGAATACGAAAGCGCCATCCGGCACTATTTGCAACACGACCTACACTGCACCGACTACGAAATTACGGACACCGAGCAGGGAAGCATCCCCATGACCTGCTATGATTTTAACGAACACCACACCCCGAATATCCGCTACATTGGCACCGCCGGCGGATGGGCCAAACCCAGCACCGGCTATACCTTTATGAGCAGCTCGAAAAAAGTGCCCGTTCTAGTGGAGTATCTTAAATCCGGAACGCCTTTGGACCGCCTGAGCTACAAGAACCGATTTTGGTACTACGACCTGTTGCTGTTGGATGTACTCGCAAAAAACAACGGCCAAGGCCATCGGGTGTTCGAGACCTTGTTCAAAAATCGCGACCCTCAGTTGATCTTTAAGTTTCTCGATGAGGAGACATCGCTCTGGGAGGACCTTAAATTTGTCATGGGATGTCCGACCGGACCGTTTGTTAAGGCGCTTTTAGCAAGAATATTCGGAAAATATTCCTGAAATTAACATAGCTTTCTGTAAATTTAACGCTGCTTTATTCTTTTTATGTTTTAATTGCTATATTTGGCCCAAAATCAACCTAACAGTCTTTTTTATGAAGAATTATTCACTATTACGGAGATGGGACCTACGCGACAATCCTGTTTTCCTCACCTTGTTCTTATTCTTGGCCGGAGTTTCATTTTCGGCTGTGGTGGCTCAAACCACCGTAACAGGTACGGTTACCGACATGTCCGATGTACCTTTACCAGGTGTGAGTGTCGTAATCGAAGGGACCTCAACCGGGGTTTCTACCGATTTCGATGGGCTTTACTCAATTGAGGTAGAAAATGACGATGCAGTTCTAGTGTATTCCTACATCGGTTTCCTGACGCAGAAAATTCCCTTTGACGGCCAGAGTACGATTAACGTTAGTATGCAAGAAGACGTTCAAAATCTTGAAGAGGTTGTGGTCGTTGGATATGGTACCCAAAAAAGGGCGACCGTTTCCGGTGCCGTAGCTTCGGTAAAAGGTGAGGAGCTTACCAAATCACCGACGGTAAATTTAACAAACTCCCTTTCGGGTAGGGTGGCCGGTCTATTTGTACAACAGGCCAGTGCAGAGCCGGGGTATGATGATGCCAATATTCGAATTCGTGGGGCAAACACCTATAATAATACCGGCGCACTGGTAGTCGTAGATGGTATTCCCGATCGCGACGGTGGATTGGCCCGTATCAACCCTGCCGATATCGAGAGTATTTCTGTGCTGAAAGATGCCTCCGCAGCCATTTATGGGGCACGGGCGGCGAATGGGGTTATCTTGGTGACTACCAAAAGAGGGAAAACCGGAAAACCGAAAATTACTTATTCTTCCCAACAGGGCTGGGCGGCACCTACCGTAATACCTGAATTGGCAAATGCACCTCAATATGCAGAATTACGCAACGAACTGGAAGTATACAACCTACCGGTAGAAGAATGGCAAGCTGCAACGGATGCCTTTAACTCTCCCTCAGGCACCTATACGAGACCTGACGGCTCAACCCGGGATGCAGTTTACACCCCAGATGATTTAGAGCTATTCAGAAACGGACAAGATCCTTGGGGCCACCCCGACACTGATTGGTTCGGCGAAACTTTTAAAAGAGGTGCCTCTCAAGAAAAACATACCATGCAGCTGACCGGAGGTACCGAGAACTTCAATTATTTTACTTCGTTAGGATATTTGAAGCAAGATGCCTATTACAAAAACTCTGCAACTGGTTACGAGCAATATGACCTTCGAATAAATCTAGATGCAAAGATCAGCGAAGGCATTCAGTTTAAAATAGGAGTCTTGGGAAGGGAAGAAAAACGCTATTTCCCTACGGAATCTGCAGGCGCCATATTTAGAATGTTGACTCGAGGAAGACCTACCGAACCGGCGTATTGGCCAAATGGCTTTCCAGGCCCCGACATCGAAAACGGTCAACAACCCGTGGTAATTACAACTAATGCGACCGGCTATGATCGCGATACGAGGGATTATTTTCAATCCAACGCCTCGTTGGACATTAAGATACCATGGATAGAAGGCTTAACCTTACAAACCACGGCCGCTATTGACAAGAGTTTCAATAATAGAAAAGTTTGGCGCACCCCTTGGGAACTTTACACCTGGGATGGCGTTAATCGCGATGAATCAGGTCTTACTCCAGTTCAAAGGGGGCCTGCCGAACCGAATCTGACCCAATATTCACAGAACAGGTTAAGTATCCTGCTAGGCGCGAACCTTCAATACGAAAAGTCAATTGGCGATCACAATGTATTGGTTCTCGCGGGCACCAGCAAGGAAACCAAAACCTATGAAGGCTTTCAAGCCTATCGCAGGTATTTTATCTCCCCAGCAATTGACGATCTCTTTGCAGGGGGCGCCGAAGAGCAAGATATAGACGGTTCGTCGAACCGCGCTGCACGATTAAATTATTTTGGCAGGGTCGGCTATGACTTTCAGGAAAAATACTTGTTGGAATTTCTTTGGCGATATGATGGCTCCTATTTGTTTCCTGAGGAAACCCGATACGGCTTTTTCCCCGGATTTACCGGAGGTTGGGTGGTGACGAAAGAAAATTGGTTCGACAACTTGAACAGCGATTCATTGTTCAATTACTTGAAGTTAAGAGGATCCTGGGGCCAGCTAGGAAATGATGCCTTCAATGATGCTGAGTTTCCGGCGAACCAGTTTTTGGCCACCTATGGCTTTGGGGAATATGTGATCAATAATGCCTTGGTGACCACCTTGAGCGAATCCAAAGTTCCGAATAGGGGCATCACCTGGGAGGTAGCAACAAATATCAACATTGGTCTAGACGCCCGATTTATTAAGAACAAGTTGAATTTAGAGTTTGACTGGTTCCTGAACAAAAGAACTGATATCCTTACGGCGCCCTCCGCCTCGTTACCGGCCTTATCGGGTATCACCCCTCCACGTCAGAATTTTGGAGAGGTAGAGAACACCGGATTTGATTTCATTCTTGGCTGGAACGATTTTATTGGCGAGGACTTCCAATACGGTATCACTGTTAACGCGGGATATGCCAAGAATAAAATTATTTTCAATGACGAAGCGGAGGGTTCTCCCGAATGGCAGAGACAAACTGGAAAAAGCATAGGTGCCCAATTAATTTACGGTTATGACGGAGTCTTTGCTACCCAAGCGGATATCGATGCGGAAACCTTGGATTATTCGGCACTGGTAAATACCCTTCGGCCCGGGGATATGAAAATTTTGGATTATGACGGGGATGGCCGAATCACTCCGGATGACCGCTATAGGAATGATAAAAACTTTAATCCCACACTTCAAGGTGGTATCAACCTAACGGCAAGTTACAGGAACTTTGATATAAGTATGTTGTTCCAAGGGGCTTGGGGTGGCGAATTCTTTTTCAACTTTAGCGAGGCGGGCACTATTGGAAATTATCTGGAAAGGGACTACAATAACCGTTGGTCGGTCAATAATCCCAGCAGTGTCTATCCGAGAATTACCAATCGAGCCGACCAATACTATAGCAACGGCAATACCTATTGGAGGAATGATACCGATTATATGCGCTTGAAGAACCTTGAAATAGGTTATAACTTTCCTGAAGAGATCATTGGCCAGATCGGCCTTAGCAATTTAAGATTCTATCTCAACGGTTCAAATCTGTTTACATGGACCGATGCCCTTTTCGATCCAGAAGGGGCGAGCACTAATGGTAGGGACTATCCAGTGTCCCGCATTTTGAGTATAGGAACTTCAGTTTCATTTTAAAAAAATAATTGTATGAAAAATAAAATAAAGATTTGGGGAGCAATCCTTCCTTTAATGGCAGCATTGAGCTGCAATGACGACTTTACGAGTATTACCCCGTTGAGCGAGGTCTCCGAAGAAAGTGTATGGACGGATGCGGGACTCGCGGAAGCCACCGTTACCGGTGCCTATAACGGTCTTGGTGCCGGCGGTCTAGATGAACAAATGTTGGCATCATTAACCGATGAAGCCATATTTACCCACACGGGAAGGGGCATAAATACCATAAACGAGTCACGTGCCAATTCAGCCGATACGGGATGGATCAATAACACATGGGATTGGAACAATATGTACGGCTACATAAGGGACGTAAATTTAGCGATTGCCAATTTAAACGATGGTGGTGTCGACGACCCTGAACTGGTAAATAGACTACTCGGGGAAGCGCATTTTCTACGAGCCTATTACTACCATCAACTGCTTCGGTTTTATGGCGGAATACCTTTGATCGACGAGCCTCTCGAATTGGACTCCGATTACAACATACCCCGAAATACTTTTGAAGAATGCGTGAATTTTATTGTTGCCGACAGCGAAAGGGCGTTTGAGCTTCTAGATGGTCGCGATATGGCCCCAGGCCGGGCCAATGCGACAGTTGCCCTCGCGCTGAAAGCGCGTATCTTGTTGTATGCCGCAAGCGACTTACACGATTTTCCGACGGCTTCGGCAAATTCTGAAGTTTTATCCGGTTATTCGAACCCCGAGTTGATTGCTTATACGGCGGGTGACCAGCAGCAACGTTGGATTCAAGCTCGAGATGCGGCAAAAGCGGCTCTCGATTATTCAACAGCAGGTTATAAATTCGGGTTAGCGGCACCGGTATCCCTAGAAGAGGGAGAGCAAAACTATCTCGATATCTCATTGGCCCGAAACGGGGGAGAAAACGATATTATTTGGGAACGGCAGTATGTCGAGAGTCAAGGTCCTGGGCGTCGAATAGGATTGTTCAACGGCCCCAATGGCTATCATAACTGGGCAGGAAACGCCCCACTGCAAAACCTTGTGGACGACTATGCCATGATGGACGGGTCTGAGTTTGACTGGGACAATCCTGCACACGCCAACGCCCCCTATGAAAACAGGGAAGCCAGGTTCTATGCCACCATTTTATACGATGGGGCCGAATGGAAACCCAGGCCTTCCGATGTAGCGGACAAAGATCCCGCGAATGAAATTCAAACTGGGCAATATGAAATCATTGGTCCTGATGGAAATACTACGACTCATTTTGGTCTGGATACCCGTAATAGCCCAGTAGAGGATTGGAACGGAACGCGAACGGGGTATTACTTTAAGAAATTTATTGAACCGGACCCGGCATTCGTGGATCAGAACGATTTTCAAACGATTCCATGGCCGTTCTTCAGACAAACGTCACTGGTACTGAACTATGTAGAAACCCTTCTGGAAACAAGAGACGAGGCGGAAGCATTGAACTGGTTGAACCAAATTCGATATAGAATAGGCCTCCCCGCTGTAATGGCATCCGGTGAAGAACTGATGGAGATTTACCGAAATGAACGACGGCTCGAGCTTGCTTATGAAAATCATCGGTACCACGATGCACGTCGGTGGATGATTGCCCCATCAACCCTTGGCGCTCCTGCGAAAGGCATCCAAATTACAGGTACCTTGAAACCTGGGGCTACGGTTACGACCTACGAGTATGATCCGGAAAAGTATGAATATACCTACATTCCCACAGTGGTAGATCCAGGATTTGAAAATCGCCTGTGGCTTGACAAATCATATTATGTCCCCATTCGGATCGCAGAACTCAATGCCAATACGGCTTTGGTTCAAAATCCCGGATACGATTAATAAAAACCACATTTTCAAACTGTAAAAGATTCTATTCTTTCTTGTAAAGGGTAGAATCTTTACTTTTATAAACCTATGAACAAGTATAGCCTCCACCAGTTGCTTTTGTACTTTATTATAACGTTCAGCGTCATCGCCTGTCAACGTGACGGTGACCAAAAGGCAGAAGTCGAAAAATCACTTAATGCCGATACCACACTGTCGCGATTTACACAACTGCCTCCTGATGAGACCCGAATTACTTTTGAGAACACCCTAGCGGAAAATTTAAATGCCAACGTACTTATGTACGAATACCTGTATAACGGGGGTGGGGTCGCCACCGGTGATTTTAACGGTGATGGCCTAATCGATATATACTTTTCATCCAATATGGGCGAAAATAAATTCTATCTCAATTTGGGAGAAATGAAATTCGAGGAGGTGACCCAAATTTCAAAAGTTGCAGGGAGACCCGGACCGTGGAAAACGGGCACTTCTGCCACTGATGTCAATGGTGACGGCAAGCTGGACCTTTACTTATGCTACTCCGGGATGCTCCCCCCTGAAAAAAGAAAGAACCAGTTGTTCATCAATATGGGTAACGATGCTGACAATGTCCCAATTTTTGAGGAAAGAGCTTCGCAATTCGGCCTTGACAGTCCCGCCTTCAGCAATCAAGGTTATTTTTTTGACTATGACCGTGACGGCGATCTAGACATGCTCTTGCTCAATCACAATCCGAAATCCTTACCGGTGCTCAACGAGGTCAGCACCCAAAAATTGCTGAAGGTCGATGACCCGTTACGGGGCATACGGTTATTCCGTCAAGAGGATGGAAAGTTTGTAGATGTTACAACAGAAACTGGAATCAACGGTTCGGAGTTGACCTACGGCCTCGGCATTGGAATCAGTGATATCAATAACGACGGATGGATGGATTTCTACGTGTCGAATGATTATACGGTGCCAGACTATCTATATTTTAACAACAAGGATGGAACCTTCACCGACAAATTGCAAGATCAAATGGGCCATACCAGCCATTTTTCTATGGGCAACGACATCGCCGATATCAATAATGACGGCTGGCAAGATATCTATACCCTTGACATGTTGCCCGAAGACAATCGAAGGCAAAAACTCTTACTGGCCCCTGATAACTACGAAAAATTCGACCTTAACTTGCGCAGCGGCTTTCATTTCCAATACATGCGCAACATGTTACAGCTCAACAATGGCAACGGCACCTTCAGTGAGATCGGACAGCTAGCGGGTATTTCTAACACCGACTGGAGCTGGGCTCCCTTATTCGCCGACTATAACAATGACGGGCTTAAGGATCTTTTCGTGACCAACGGGTACTTCCGTGACTATACCAACCTGGATTTCATAAACTATATGGACAACTATGTGAAGTCCAAAGGCAGATTGAAACGTGAAGATGTACTCGAAATTATCAAGCATATGCCTTCGTCGAACCTGGCGAACTATTTCTATATAAACCAGGGGGGTCTCACTTTTTCAGATGAGACAAAGAGCTCGGGCTTAAATCACCCGGCCAATAGTAATGGCGCTGCCTATGCCGACCTCGATAACGATGGTGACCTGGACCTTATCGTAAACAACATCAATTCACCTGCTTTTATCTATCGAAACGATACCGACCAAGACAATACCAATTATCTGCAGTTAAAACTCAAGGGTGCCGATAAAAATTCGCAAGGCATTGGTTCTAGAATATCGGTGTACACCCAAGGCAAACAACAACATTCGGAGCAGATACCTACAAGAGGATATCTCTCCACCGTATCGCCGGTACTTCATTTCGGTTTGGGCAATGCAAATGCGGTCGATTCCCTAACCATACGCTGGAACACCGGAAAACAAGAGACCTTGACCCACGTAGCGGTCGATCAGCGAATAATTCTCGAAGAAAAGAACGCCAACCGAACGAGACCAACGGCTCAACATTCGACCGAACCTCTGTTGAAAGGTATAAGATCGCCTATAGCTTACCAGAGTGTCAGCTCCCCCATCAACGATTTCAAGCGACAATCGCTTTTAACCTCACAACTATCCCATACGGGGCCGTGCATGGTAAAAGGTGATATCAACAACGACGGAATTGAAGATGTTTTTGTCGGAGGTAGCAAGGGGCAATCGGCGGCCCTATTTATCGGACAACAGAACGGGCGCTTTTCAGAACGTTCACTCGACGTATTTGAGGCAGATAAAAATCATCACGATGCCGATGCCGTCATTTTCGACGCAAATCAAGATGCCATTCCGGATATCTACGTAGCCAGTGGCGGTTACCACAATCTTTCGGAACAAGACCCACTATTGCAAGACCGACTGTACCTCGGTGATGGCAAGGGCAATTTTCGTAAGAATAATCAAGCCTTACCACAAATGCGAGTAAGTAAAGGCTGTGTTACGGTCGGAGATGTCAACGGTGACGGCGCCATGGATGTTTTCGTTGGAGGCAGGGTCGTCCCGGGCAGGTACCCTGAAATCCCCAAAAGCTATCTCTTGATCAATGATGGCCACGGCGACTTTTCGGACCAAACAGAGAACATAGCCCCAGAACTACGACGACCGGGAATGGTTACCGATGCCCTATGGTACGATTTGAATGGGGATAACCAGCAAGAATTGATCCTTGTTGGCGAATGGATGCCCATTTCCGCATTTTCCAATACCAAGGGAAAACTTCTAAACACGACCGAAACCTTTTTCGACAAAGCCTACAGAGGATGGTGGAACACCTTGACCATCGATGATTTAAACGGGGACGGCCGGCCCGATATAATTGCGGGCAACATGGGTACGAACACGCAGTTCACGGTTTCGGAGAACACGCCCGCAGAACTGTATTACAAAGATTTCGACCAAAACGGTTCCATCGACCCCCTGTTGACTTACTACATTGATGGCGTAAGCTATCCGTATTTGACAAGGGACGAACTCTTGGGACAACTATCGGGGCTACGCTCGCGGTTCAACAGCTATGAAAGCTATGCCGATGCGACCATAGTAGATATCTTTCCGGAGGAAGCCTTAAAGGATGTAAAGAAGTTACAGGCAAACCATATGGAAACCAGCTTATTTCTAAGTACGGCAAACCATACGTACAAAACGGCTCCGTTGCCCCTTCAGGCTCAGTTCGCCCCGGTTCACGCCATATCTATATCGGATTTAGACGGTGATGGGAAAAATGATATCCTTCTTTTTGGCAATAATGACCATTTTAAGCTTCGACTGGGAAAATTCGACGCCAACTACGGCATGCTCTTATCCGGGGACGGCAAAGGTCGGTTTGAATACGTAAATCAACTCGAATCGGGACTCAATGTAAGGGGCTCCGTACAGAGTGCCGTTCTTTTGAAAGAGCGGTTACTTCTTGGTATCTATGGAAAACCTATAAAAGCCTATCAAATTAAGGAAGCGGGTATCGAAAAGGGATTGTAGAGATCAATAGATAGTTACTTACTAATTATGTTCCCTTTTCGGTAAAAAGCAGGTCAAGCGTAGTCGAGACTTAGTTCGACGGACATCTCGAATTGTTTTTTCATTTTAATTATCAACAAATTAAGTAAATCTAGCTGTAAGCATTTAACTACCTACTTCTAAAGAAATGTTGTAGGTTCTATCATACTTTTCGCGCCATTAGCTGTTTTCCAAAACCGCGCAAGACCTTTTTCTTGTCCTCGGAAATATCCATGGTTTCCAAAATGGCGAATGCCTTCTCCGTATAATCCGAAATTGCGATTTGGGTCCGTTCCGCGGCACCGCTATCCAAAAACAGGTCTTTGACGGAATCGATTTTGATGCTCGGATTCTTCGGCTGTATCGAATAAAGGTCCAACAACTCCTTTTTCTGCTTATCGTTCCCATCTTTATGAACGTTAAGGTAAAGTACTGTCTTTTTATTCTCGATGATATCGCCTCCGACCTGTTTTCCGAACGTCTTTGGGTCGCCGAAAGCATCGAGATAGTCATCCTGCAATTGAAAGGCGATCCCTAGGTTCAGTCCGAATGCGTAAATCCTATTTTGTTCCTGTTCGGAAGCAGCCGCGATAATAGCTCCCATTTTCAGGGCAGCGGCCACTAAAACGGCCGTTTTGTATTGAACCATCATCATGTATTCGGGCAGCGTAACATCATCTCTCGTCTCGAAATCGATATCGTACTGCTGTCCCTCACAGACCTGAAGGGCGGTCGTACTGAACAATTTGGCCAAATCCCGAAACGTATCGGGCGCATAGTTTTCAAAGAGTTGATAGGCGGTTATCAGCATGGCATCCCCCGAGAGTATCGCCGTGTTTACATCCCATTTTTGATGTACGGTCGCCTTCCCGCGCCGTAAAGGGGCGGCGTCCATAATATCGTCGTGTACCAACGAAAAATTATGGAAAACTTCAATGGCCAGCGCCGCGTCCAAAGCTCTCTTATAGTCCACATCAAAAATTTCAGTGGCCATCAGGGTGAGCACCGGACGTAAGCGCTTACCTCCAAGATTTAAAATATAGGCGATGGGCTCATACAGATTCCGCGGCTCAGAAATCAAAATTTTGTTATCTAAATAAGATGTAAAAGCGGTACGATAGTGGTCGGTGGACTGCATTGATAAGGTTTAAGTACAAAAATACACCAAATCGAACAATGACGTCCGTCAGGGAACTGTGTTAAAATGACAAAAAACTTCAGAAACTTTATATGTTTTTAAAGTTTCCTCCCTTACATTTGCCCCCGATTATGAGAGAAAAAATTTTAGAAAAGGCAACGGATATGTTCTTGAAGCTCGGTTTCAAGAGCGTTACAATGGATGATTTGGCCCAAGAACTCGGCATATCTAAAAAGACCATCTACACGCATTTCCGAAATAAGACAAGGTTGGTCGAGGTGAGCACTGATCGGTTGTTTAAGATTATTTCAGGCGGTATCGACCACATATGTTCATTACAGAAAAATCCTATTGACGAAATCTATGACATCAAAAAGTTCGCGATGGCACATTTAAAAAATGGAAAATCATCGCCCCAGCACCAACTAAAAAAATATTATCCGAAAATATTCGGTACCCTTAGGGAGAAACAGTTCGATATCATGCAGACCTGTGTAGTTCGGAACGTTCGCAATGGAATCGAACAAAATCTGTATCGAGACGATCTCAACGTTGATTTTATCACCCGAATATACTTCTCTGGAATGCTAAGCATTCAAGACCGTGAACTTTTCCCCGATGAAACTTTCGACATGCAAGAGCTCGAAGACCATTATCTCGAGTACCACTTAAGGGGTATAGTGACCCCAACAGGCAGAAAGATCTTGAACGGCATCATCAACTCAAACCACGAATAAATGCGGAATAATTTAACGCTATTTTTTATCCTATTCTTTACGCTTCAGGGATTCTCGCAAGACACCGTTAAAAAAACCTATAGTTTCACCTTGGAGGAAGCTATCAACTTCGCCCTTGAACATAACTACAGCGCAATTAATGCCGGTCGGGACATCATTGATGCCCGGAAACAAAAATGGGAAACCATTGCAGAAGGCCTACCCCAGATAAACGGTTCGGTAAGCTATCAAAATCAGTTGAAACAACCGGTTTCGCTTATTCCCGCTGAATTTACTGGCGGCGAACCGGGCACCTATCTCCCGATTGTTTTTGGACAGCAGCACCAAGCTACGGCAACCGCTACCTTGAGTCAGAAAATTTTCGACGGCTCTTATATCGTTGGGGTACAGGCCACCAAGGCATTTTTGAGCTATAGCGCCAATACCGAGGAGAAAACAGATCAAGAAGTCCGTAAATCGGTCGTGGAGGCCTACGGCAACGTGCTACTTGCCGAGGAGAGCGTGGTTATTTTCAAAAAAAACAAGGCCAATCTCGAAGAGAACCTTTTTGAGACACGAAAACTCTTTGAAAACGGACTGGGCGACGAAGAAAGTGTCGAACAGTTACAGATTACCCTATCTTCGGTAGACAACCAATTGAAGAACGCCATTAGGCTTGAAACCATTACCCGCCAGATGTTGAACTTGGTCATGGGCATTGCCATTGACGCCCCGACCCGGCTGGAGGAAAGCCTGGACAATCTGGCCGAGGCCCAGATCGATTTATCGCTGATGGAAAACGATTTCCAGATGAAAAACAATGTGGACTATAAATTGGCCTTTAATCTGACCGAACAGCGCTACTACGAATGGAAACTGGCAAGAAGCCGTGCCCTACCTACTTTAAACTCCTTTATCAATTACGGAACGTCGGCCTTTGCCAACGAATTCAGTTTTTTTGATGGAGACCAAGAATGGTTCGATTCGGCAATATTGGGTTTTGACCTTAGCATTCCGTTATTCAGTTCGGGTAAACGCAGTGCCAGCACCGCACGGGCAAAGATTGCGATGGAAAAGGCAAAGACCCAGCTGACGGAGGCCGAAGAGCAGATACGCCTTCAATTGCAGCAGGCCAAAAGTGAGTACATACTGGCCATTGAAGAGTATCGAACCGCCGAAAAGAATCTAGGTCTGGCCGAACGTATCGAGAACAAAAACCAGATCAAATATACAGAGGGCCTGGCCAGTAGTTTTGAACTTCGGCAGGCCCAGACCCAATTGTACGACGCACAACAGGGATACCTGCAATCGATGGTAGAAGTGATAAACACGAAAACGAACCTAGAAGTCATATTGAACGAAGAATAAAGATGTCAACTTAACGCACAACGATGAAAACAACAATACCCATTCTTATTGCAGCGATTATTCTTTCTTCCTGCGGGGGCAAAGATGAATCCGTCGATTCCCTGATCGCCCAAGGAAATTTGGAGTCCTTGCGTGCCAAGAAATCCGAAATTGCGGATCGACGGAAAGAGATTGATGCGGACTTGCGCAAACTGGATTCCGTCATCGCGGCCAAATCCGGCGCAGAACGGCTTCCGTTGGTGAATACGATTGCCGCCGAACCCCAAAAGTTCGTCCACTTTCTCGAACTGCAGGGTGACGTAAAGACCAAACAAAACGTGCTAGTCTATCCTGAAATGGCCGGCACCCTACAACGGGTGTACGTTCAAGAAGGCGATCGAGTGACCAAGGGCCAAACCCTTGCCGTAATCGATGACGGGGGTATGAGCAGCCAATTGGCCCAATTAAAAACGCAGGCCGAACTGGCAAGGACTACCTACGAGCGCAGAAAACGGCTTTGGGACCAGAAAATAGGTTCGGAAATCGAATACCTATCCGCTAAGAGCAACTACGAGGCGGCCCAGAATTCCGTGGAACAAGCGGAGAGTCAATTGGGAAAATCTACTATAAAGGCTCCTTTTTCGGGAATCATAGACAACGTCATCAAGGATCAGGGCACGGTCGTTTCGCCCGGTCCGGGTTCGGAAGTGTTTCGCATTGTCAACCTATCCGATATGTACATTACCGTTGACGTGCCAGAAATTTATCTTGGTGACGTGTCCAAAGGCAAGAAGGCGATGGTCTATTTTCCGGTACTGGGTGACAGCGTGACTACTAAAATTCGAGAGACAGGCAACTTTATCAAGCCCTCGAACCGTTCGTTTAACGTCGAAATTCCCGTTCCGAACAAAGACGGAAAGATAAAACCCAATCTTACGGCCAAGGTAAGCTTGAACGATTATACGAGCGACGACGCCATTATGATCCCGTCGAGTATCATTTCCGAAAATGCGGAAGGGGAGCAATTCGTGTATCTGGCAGAAGCGTCCGATAGTGATAACGAGGCCGTTGCGAAAAGAACCATCATTACAACCGGGAAGACCCAAGGCGCACAGATCGAGGTGTTGACCGGCATCGAACCGGGCAGCCAAGTAATTAAAGAAGGTGCCCGAACGGTCAAGGACGGACAGAAGGTCAAGATAAAGGAGACGTTAGACGTTAGACGTTAGACGTTAGACGTTAGACGTTAGACGTTAGACGTTAGACGTTAGACGTTAGACGTTAGACGTTAGACGTTAGACGAAAAAAATATTATTATCTGTATGTCACAAATAAAATTTGCTTTTGAGGACCTAAAAGTATACGCGAAAGCTCTTGATTTGATTGATAGGGTCTATAAGGTTACCGATGCTTTTCTAAAGGAGGAGACCTATAGGTTGACATCGCAGTTCATTAGGGCAGCAACTTCTATTGCATTAAATATTGCGGAGTGCTCAGGCGACACGAACCCGCAGTTCAATAGATTCCTACAAATCGCAGGAAACTCTGTCAAGGAATGTGTTGTCTGTTCAAAAATTGCCGAACGGTAAGGCTACATAGCCCTTGAAACGGAAAACGAACTTAGAATGAAACTGCAAGAACTAGCCAAGATGATCCGGTCTTTACAAAAATATCTCAACAAAAGTACTAACGTCTAACGTCTATAGACTAACTGCTGAAAAAAAATGAGCAAAATTAAAAAGAACGCCGAAAAGGAATTCCGTCCCTCATCATGGGCCATCGATAACCCGTCGGTCATTTACGTCTTGATCGGCATCTTCCTGTGGTTGGGCTTCTCGGCCTATATGGCGATGCCACGGGAGGACTTCCCCGAAATTATCGAGACCAAGATTTACATTAGCACCCCCTTTCCCGGCAACACCGCCGAAGATATCGAGCGCCTGATTACCGACCCGCTTGAAGATCGATTGAAGAATGTAAGCAACGTCATCGAAGTCGTCTCCACCTCGCAAGAAGACTATTCCATCATAACGGTCGAGTTCGACGAGGATATTACAGTGGAATCCGCGAAACAAAAGGTCAAGGACGAGGTAGACGGGGAAAAAGCCAGCGAAGACTGGCCGCTTTTCAACGGGGCCAAGGTAGAACCCAATATTTTCGATCTCAACTTTTCGGAGGAGTTCCCGATAATGAATATCAATTTTACCGGGGACTACCCCGTACAGCGACTCAAGGAATTTGCCGAATACCTGCAAGATGAAATCGAGGACCTGCCCGAGATCAAACAGGCAGATATCAGAGGGGTTCAGGAAAAAGAGGTCGAAGTGGCCGTTGATGTTTATAAAATGATGGCCGCAAAAGTCAGTTTTCAGGACGTCATCAACGCCATAAGCAACGGAAATATGACCATGTCCGCCGGGAATCTTAAAATCGGTGGACAACGGCGCACCGTTCGTATTATCGGAGAAATCGAAAATCCTAAACAGCTAAACGACTTCGTGGTAAAATCGGAGAACGGAGCGGTATACTTAAAAGATATCGCCAACGTAACCTTCGATGAAAAGGATAAAACCACATACGCCCGTGAATTCGGGGAAAGTGTCGTAATGCTCGACGTGAAAAAAAGGGCCGGCCGGAACTCTATTTCCGCTGCGGATAAAATTAAGGAAATCATCAAGGAGACCCAGGCCAACTATTTTCCCTCCGATTTACATATATCAATAACCAACGATTCCTCGACCCGTACCTTGAACCAAGTCGACGATTTGGTGAACAACATCATTTTTGGAATTATTCTGGTCGTCACGGTACTCATGTTCTTTTTGGGCTTCCGAAATGCGCTTTTCGTCGGTTTCGCTATCCCCATGTCGATGTTTATGTCGTTCATGATCCTGAACGGCTTAGGCTACACACTAAATACCATGATACTTTTCGGTATGATCATGGGCCTCGGTATGCTGGTCGATAATGGGATAGTGGTCGTTGAAAACGTCTACCGCTTGATGGATGAGGGCATGTCGCGAACCGAAGCGGCCAAAAAAGGCATTGGTGAAATTGCCGTACCCATTATTATTTCGACCCTTACCACCGTAGCGGCTTTTGTTCCGCTTGGGCTCTGGCCGGGAATTTTCGGCCAGTTCATGAAATATTTCCCGATTACCCTGTCGGTGGTACTCGGGTCGTCGCTTTTTGTCGCCATCTTTATGAACTCGATGCTGGTTTCGAACTTTATGGAAACTGGGGAAAAGGAACTCAAATTAAGGCAATTGATACGTCTCAGTATCATATTGGGGGGGCTAGGCGCCATTATTCTTGCGTTCGGCGGGGCCCTACGCGGGCTGGGCACTGTCTTATTGGTCACCGCACTTATGTTCTGGGTCTATAAGTATTTCCTAAAGGGATGGGCCGTAAATTTTCAGCGGCATAGCATGGTCCGATTTGAAAACTGGTATGAAACAAGGTTAAAACACGCGCTGCGGGGCGGAAACGTGTACTGGTACTTCGGACTTACATTTCTTTTATTGATTGCCGTATTCATTCTGTTCGGGGCCTCCATCGGCGCCGGTAGGACTAAAATCGAGTTTTTTCCCGATAACACCCCCAACGAAATCTTCGTGTATTTAGAATATCCCGAAGGTACCAGTATTGAAAAAACCAATGCCGTTACCAAAGAAATCGAAGACCGGGTTCAAACCGTTCTCAATCAGGACGAGTATATGGAAGATGGAGAAAATTATATGGTAACCTCAAGGATATCGCAGGTAGGCGAAGGGGCTGGCAATCCTTATACCGACGGAGGTTCCAATGCCGAAATGCCACATAGGGGAAAAATTACGGTCAACTTTAGCGAGTTCAAGTTCCGTCAAGGAAAAGATACCGAGATCATCCGCCAGAAAGTTCAGGATGCCCTCGATGGCATCTACCCCGGCCTCGCCATATCGGTGGAGAAACAGCCCAGCGGCCCACCAGCAGGTTCCCCGATCAATATAGAACTCGAAGGAAAAGATTATGGGGAACTGATAGATGTCGGCGAGGATATCGTGAATTTCATCAATTCAAGAAACATCGGAGGCATAGAAGAACTTAAAATAGACGTGAACAAGAACAAACCATCGATGCGAGTAAGCGTCGATCGTGAAAAGGCAGGAGAATTGGGTGTGGCCGCCGGACAAGTGGGCAACCAATTGAGACGGTCGCTGTTCGGTGAAAAAGCGGGCGTCTACAAGGAGGACGGTGACGACTACGATATCAACGTTCGTTTTAACAAAGACCTTCGATATGACAAGAGTGCCCTCTTCAACCAGAACATTATCTTTAGGGACGCCGCTACCGGACAGATTAAGGAAATTCCTATTTCGGCCGTGGCATCTGAAAAGAACACTTCCGGGTTTAGTGCTATAAAACACCGTAACGGGAACCGGGTGGTTACCGTATATTCAGGTCTTAAACCTGGAGGCAACGCAGCAGCAATCGTTAGCCAGATCCAGGAGGAAATGAAAAACTTCGAAGGACTTCCCAATGATGTAAAAATCGATTACACCGGGCAGATCGAGGAACAGAACAAACAGATGCAGTTTTTGGTAGGCGCCTTCTTTTCGGGCCTGGGGTTAATCTTACTGATTTTAATCTTTCAGTTTGGGGGCATCTCTAAACCTATTATCATTATGTTGGCCATTTTTCTGAGTTTTATCGGGGTTTTCGGAGGACTGATGCTCACCGGATGGCCGTTTGTGATCATGATGACCATGATGGGTATCATTTCCCTGGCCGGTATTGTGGTGAACAATGGCGTTGTGCTGTTGGATTATACCCAGATTCTGATCGATCGTAAAAAGGTGAAGCTTGATTTGGATGATCGGGACCTTTTAAAAATCGACGACGCGACGGATGCCATCGTAGTCGGGGGTAAGGCAAGACTGCGCCCCGTAATCTTGACCGCTATCACTACGGTTCTGGGACTGATTCCCTTAGCCATTGGCCTGAACATCGACTTCTTCTCACTATTCTCGAACTTCGATCCGAAAATCTATATCGGAGGCGACAACGTCATCTTTTGGGGCCCCTTAGCTTGGACCGTCATCTTTGGATTGCTGGTGGCGACCTTTTTGACCCTGATTATTGTCCCAGTACTTTTTAATATAGTGTATCGGATAAAGATTAAGGTTCGAAGCCGTAGCAACAAGAAAAAGAAGCAGACGGCGAAAAAAGGAAAGGCGTTGGAAACAGCAGCATAAAGGATATTCACATAAAGAACAGAAAAACCTCGATAATCGCTATCGAGGTCCCTCTCTAAATCTTCCTAAACGACCTACTGATTTTCGGTCAACGGAATCGGAAACATCATCCAAACGTTGTCGTCCGGCCTATCAATAGGTAGCTCATCTAACCTATCGTACCTTCTTACATCGATCCAGCGATGCCCCTCCGCGAATAGGGAATATCTTCTTTGGTTCAACATCTCATCCACCAACGAAACGGTATCGGTCGGACCTGCGTAAGCCGGCAAACCGGCAGCTTCACGAATGGTGTTCAGGGCGGAGACGGCCTCAATGGGGTTCACGGTAATATTTGCTTCGGCATATAACAAAATCAACTCTTCATTGCGAATCATAGGAATGGGATCCGTATCCGTTTCGTATCTAAATACCGCATATGCGCCGGTCAGTCCATCTTGGGTCAGAGGTTCGCTACGCTCGGCCACCTTGTTCAGTCGGTTATCGCCGGTCTCTGCATCCGACAAAAAACTGGGCTGTACAATTCTGGCCCCCGCAGCCGTGGCTTCAACAGGAAAGAACATAGGGTTTAACATATCCGTCTGATCCTCGGAAAAATTGTAATAAATTCCGGTATCTAAATCCGTAGCGTTCAAATCCAGAAACGAATTGTCTAAAAACGATAAAGTGGCCTGGGCATCCCCTTGATAGGTGGCCACTCTGGCGGCAATGGCCTGATTTGCCTGCAAAAAAGAAGCGGGTGTATCAAAGCCGGTAAACCCCGAAGGCAAGAAAAAAGGAAAAGCACCCCCGCCACTGCCCAAGTCAACGGCCGCTTCTTCCAATAGGGTTCTAATACCGCTCAGAGCTTCTGATTTTGACACCAACGGCCCCAGATTATCCTCATCGGCCACGTCTAGCCGAATGCCGTTTTCATAGGTCAAGTTTAAATTCAATAATAAGTCATGGGCTATAAACGTTTTGAGGAAACCCCTGGTAGCGTTTATTTCCTGATTCGAGAACTGATCCGACAGATCTTGTCCTTCTAGAAAACCTAGAATTAAATTGGCGTTTTTGACCGTTCTGTACCTGGCGGACCACGGATTAGTGATGTAAAAGGTATTGTTGTCGAGAATGTTGGTTCCCCCTCCCAACAAATCGCCGGTAAATCGAGGGTCGGAGGCAGAAAATCGATAATATTCCCTTCCGATTACCCCGATATCGTCAAAATAGCCCCCGAGATTCACTCTAGAGCTATACAATATTCCACCCACAAGGTCGGGCAGGTCCCCTCTCGTAATGTTTTCTTGAAAAGCATTGACTTCGGGTCCGTTCAAGTCGGAAAACTCTTCGACCTCGCAGGAGGCAAGGCCTAAAATTATGAGGATACAGCTAATAATCTTATGTGTATATAATTTCATGGCTTTTTATATTAAAAGTTAATAGCAACGTTGAACATATATTTTTTCGAGGAAGGGAACGGGGTCACATCTACCCCGGTAAATATGGTTCCCCCGCCAAAATTCGATACTTCGGGGTCGTACCCATTGTAATCGAAAATATTGATCAGATTAGACCCCGAAAGTCCGAACTTAATGCTCTCGATAGTATCACCGAATGCATTCGGCATCATTTTACTATCCATGATGTAATACAGTCCGATTTCCCGTAAACGTACGTAGGAAGCATCCTGGACAAAAACCTCGGCATTCGCGTTCGGTCTAAATTTTCCATTGACGGTTTCTCCGGCAGGGTCCAAGGTAATATCATCGTAATCGGCGCTGGTTCCGTTCAGGTCCGACAACAGATTGGTCAGGTTGATGTTGTCACCGCCTTGTTTCCATTGCCATAAAAAGGTCAATTGAAGATTTTTATAGTTTAGGTTATTGTTAAATCCCATCTGAAAATCCGGTTCCCCATCTCCAATTACCCTAAGCCCGTCAGGATAAGAACCCACGATTTGGGTAGCACTTTTACCCTCTTCCAGTCTATAGCTTCCTAAACCAGCACCGAAGGCACCCGTATTATAGGCGGGAACGTTTAGCTCCGTAATTTCCGAATTGTTTTTAAAGAAATTGATTCCAAAATCCCAATGAAAATTTTCTGTTGTAAAGGGAACGGCATTCAGGGAAATCTCCACCCCTTTGTTCTGAAGGCTTCCCGCATTGACATATTGTTGGGTGTATCCGGTGGATGGCTCCAAGGATGCCAATAAGACCAAGTCATCAACGCTTTTGATATAGTAGGTGCCCGTAAGTCCTAACCGCCCGCCAAAAAAGCTTAGGTCGGTTCCGAATTCAAGTTCTTTTTGACGTTCGGATTTCAAATCGCTATCACCGCGAATTCCCCGCAAGCTTATTCCCAGAATTCCGTCCGTCGAAAAAGCGTTATAGGAAGTAAATAAGGCCCCCGAGGGTGGAAAGTTGCCCGCCTCACCATAAGCGACCCTTAGCTTGAACTGGTTCCATACTGAATTTTCATTCCAAAACCCGAACTCGTTAAGACTTACCGCCAAGGATGCCTTTGGATAGTAGGCGAGCTTGTTGGCATTGCCGTTGTTCGATGATTTATCGCCCCGAAGACCCACGGTAGCGATAACCTTATCCTGAAAATTGACTTCCTCCTGAACAAAAAACCCTGCATCCTCTTGTCTTACACGGGTCTGGTCAACTCCCGTATTGGCCGCTTGATCTACGTTGGTTTCGGAAGCTACTAGTCCGGTAGCCGTAATCAAATCGGTATTCCGGTCGAAGAATTCGTTGGTCAGGCCCGCCTGGGTCCTAAAATTGATATTGTTTTCGGTAAAAAAATTATGTACAAGAAAACCGGAAAGGTTATAGTTTTTGTTGATGGTCTCGCCCTGTACGGATACCCCGTTACGCCCCCCGTTGGAAGGTTTTTGAAACTGAAGCTCCTTGGGAAATATCGCCCGGGTCTGCAGTTGGTAAAAATCAAGTCCGCCCCGTAATATCAGCTCTAAAGTGGATTTTTCGGCCTTATAGATGTCGAGATTAGCGGTACCCCCCATAATGACCCGGTTTATCTTTTCATTGTTGGTCACCAGGTCACGGGTCTGAAGGATATTGGAGGCCCCTAGGTCATAATCGGGATAGACGCCATCCGCATTTGGGAACAAGTCGTACCACGGATAGGTTGATACCAGGGCAACCCCAATGGTCGTACCTGTATTGTCGTTATTGTAAAATCCCCTATCCGAGGAGGAATAGATGTAATTGGAACTCAAAGATAGTTTCAGGTAGTCTGTGGCCCGATGTTCCAGGTTTAGCCGTAACGAGGTTTTTTCGTATCCCGTATTTTTAACGATGCCGTTTTCGTTGTTGTAGGTTATTCCTGAAAAAAATCTAGTTTTCTCCCCACCGCCGCTCATGCTGAAATTGGTAATGCTGATCAGACCTTTCTCGCCGAAAATTTCCTTTTCGTAATCGATCAGGTTTCCTGAACTTCTCGCTTGTGTAAACAGGTCCACTTGGGCATTCGCCGCCTCGCGTGAGGCTTGGTCGTCAGCGGGGTTGTCGCTCGGGGAATAAAAAAAATCGAAGACCCGATCTTCCGTATAGTTCCTCAATCCGTACAGATTGATAGCTTGGGAAAATCCGGTCGATTGCGAAAACTTGAACTGTGTTTCGCCCGCTTTCCCTTTTTTCGTCGTGATAATGACCACCCCTGCAGCAGCTCTCGACCCATATATCGCCGCGGCAGAGGCTCCTTTCAATATCTCAATGTTGGCGATGTCTTCGGGATTGATGTCGGCAATCCGGTTCGACGGATTGTCCTGATTCGAATCGCTTCCCTGTCCAGCTGCTTCGGAAACCACATTGAGTCCGCCAGGAATGGACGAGTTGTCGATATATACCCCGTCCACTATATAAAGGGGCTGCGTATTGCCTGTTATGGACGTCGCACCCCGCAGTTTGACCGAGATACCGCCTCCGGGAGCCCCGGAATTGGAATTGACGATGGCTCCGGGAAATTTACCGTACAGAGCCCCGTCTATAGTGGAGGGTGGCGTTCTGCCCGTTAGTTCTTCCGCGGAAACCGAGGCAACGGCATTGGCCGAGTTCGATCTTTTCACCGAAGTTGCCAGCCCTGTAACCACGACCTCGTCGAGACCCGTGGCCGACTCGTCCAGGGCCACGTTTACTTCTCTAGCCGAGTTGACCTCGACTTCTTGATTGGCGTATCCCAAAGAGGAAAATACAAGGATAGCGGGGAAATCGTCCACTGTAATCTCATAATTGCCGTCAAAATCGGTGGTGGTGCCGACAGTGGTACCTTTTACTACCACATTGACCGCAGGTAAGGGCAGGCCATCAGCCGTTGCGGTTACTTTTCCGGTTATCGTACCCTGTGCCGCAATTAAAATTGGCAACATAAGGAACAACGCCGAAAGCACACTTTTGAACAAAGTTGGTCTCATTTTCATACGATTTAGATTAGCTGTTTCAACAGCCAATTTACGCAAGAAATACGGTAAACCTAAAATTATTGTTAAATTTTAGCATTTAATTTGAATTGTTTGGGACTCAATCCGCAGCTTCCGTCCTATAAGGAACTTCTGATCTGTTGGAAGCCCCGATTTTTTCCCCGATACCATGATAACTTCTTACATTTGCGCTTTAAAACCATTTTACATGTATAGGACCCACAACTGCGGACAGCTAAGCGAATCGGATATCGACAAAAAGGTCATCCTGTCGGGATGGGTGCAAAAAACCCGGGACAAGGGCTTTGTCGTTTGGGTCGATCTCCGGGACCGCTACGGGATTACCCAACTGGTTTTTGATGAGGACAGAACATCCTCCGAACTTTTGGCGCGCGCCCGGGAACTAGGCCGGGAATTTGTGGTACAGATCGAGGGAAAGGTGATAGAACGTGCTTCTAGGAACCCCAACATCCCCACTGGGAACATCGAGGTCTTGGTGGAAGAACTTACGGTACTCAATCCGTCCAAGACCCCCCCGTTCACCATTGAAAACGAAACCGATGGAGGCGGAGACTTACGGATGAGATACCGCTATCTGGACATCCGAAGAAATCCTGTTAAGAACAAGCTCATTTTTCGTAGTAAGGTGACAATGGAGGTCCGTAAATACCTCTCGGACCAGGAATTTATCGAGGTCGAAACGCCCTATCTAATCAAATCGACTCCCGAGGGCGCCCGCGATTTCGTAGTGCCAAGCCGGATGAACGAAGGTCAGTTTTACGCGCTTCCGCAATCCCCGCAGACCTTTAAACAACTATTGATGGTCGGGGGATTGGACAAGTATTTCCAAATCGTAAAATGTTTTAGAGATGAGGATCTGCGGGCTGACCGCCAGCCGGAATTCACCCAGATCGACTGTGAGATGGCCTTTGTAGAGCAAGAGGATGTTTTAGATGCCTTTGAGGGGCTGACCCGGCATCTTTTAAAGGAAATCAACGGAATCGAGGTGGAAAAATTCCCGAGGATGACCTACGATGAGGCGATGGGTCGATACGGCAGCGACAAGCCCGACATCCGCTTTGGGATGGAGTTCGGGGAACTGAACGCAGTCGCCCAACATAAAAACTTTAACGTCTTCAACACCGCCGAGCTCGTCGTGGGTATTGCCGTGCCCGGTGCCGCCAGCTATTCCCGAAAAGAAATCGATGCCCTCGTCGATTGGGTCAAACGGCCGCAGGTCGGGGCCAAGGGAATGGTCTACGTGAAGTGCAACGAGGATGGAAGCTATAAATCCTCCGTCGACAAATTTTATGATCAGAACGACCTGGCAAAATGGGCCGAAGCGACCGGGGCTAAAAATGGCGATTTGATCCTTGTGCTTTCAGGCTCGGCTGGCGAAACCCGCACCCAACTCAGCGCCCTGCGGATGGAGATGGCCCGGCGTCTCGAACTGCGGAAACCTGACGAGTTCGCCCCACTTTGGGTCACCGACTTCCCCTTGCTCGAACTGGACGAGGAAACAGGCCGTTACCACGCCATGCACCACCCGTTCACCTCGCCCAAACCGGGTCAGCTCGAACTTCTGGAAACCGACCCCGGCGCAGTCAGGGCGAACGCCTACGACTTGGTATTGAACGGAAACGAGATAGGCGGAGGTTCGATACGGATACACGACCGGGAAGTGCAAAGCACGATGTTGCGCCATTTAGGTTTTACGCCCGAGGAAGCCAGGGCACAGTTCGGATTTCTGATGGATGCTTTTGAGTACGGGGCCCCGCCCCACGGTGGCATCGCATTCGGACTCGACCGCCTCGTTGCCATCCTTGGCGGCCAAGAAACCATCCGCGACTTTATTGCCTTCCCCAAGAACAACAACGGCCGCGACGTAATGATCGATGCCCCGGCGCCTATCGACAAAGAACAATTAGAGGAACTGGGGCTCAAGTTGGAGGTGAAAAAAGTCTAAGTCCTCCGCGCCCGTCGATAGGGAGAAGTTGAAGGAGTAGGGGTTGATTCACGAACACGACCAACGCAAAACAGAAAAACCCGCCTTGTGTTGAGCCAAGCGCCAAATTTGTTTGGAGGGTTTGCATGAACTCAAAGAACGTCACTTTCGGGAGAATTAAATACCTTTGGGGACCGACACCTTTCCGAGAATGGAAGGATTTTTCAAAAAATTCACTCAGTGCCGCACCGAAAAAAATCATGGATTTCGCGATTTTTCAAATGGCGCTACAAGAACCTCAACCACAGGACCTTTATTTATATCATGAGTGTGGTAGTCGGCCTTTTGGCGGGACTGGCCGCCGTGGTACTCAAAAACCTGACCTATTTCATCGAGGCCTCGCTCGAGAGAGGCATCCTCATTTCTGATAATAGCCTGTACTTTGTGCTTCCCATTATAGGCCTCACCTTGGTCTTTATCTATGTGAAGTTCATCCATAAAGAAAAACTTAAGCTTGCCGTTTCGTCCATCTTGTTCTCGCTCTCTAAGGAAAAAGGCATTATTTCGCCTAAGCAAATCTATAGCCGTTTGATTACCGCCCCGTTGACCGTCGGTTTCGGGGGGTCGACAGGATTATTGGGCCCCGCCGTTGCCTCTGGCGCTGCGATCAGTTCGGTCTTGGGCAGTTCGCTGCGCATCAATGCCAAGACCCGATCCTTGCTCATCGCCTGTGCCTCCGCCGGGGCCATTGCCTCCATCTTTCAGTCTCCGATCGCCGCCATTATTTTTGCGGTAGAAGTATTCAGTCTCGATCTCACCATGCTTTCGATGCTTCCGTTGTTATTGGCTTCTATATCAGGAGTATTGACTTCCTACTTCTTTCTAGGCAACGAAATACTCTTCAGTTTTACCGTCCAGAAGTCCTTTGAAATCGAAGATACCCTGTTCTACATTGTCTTGGGAATAGGCACGGCATTTGCCTCTATCTACTTTACAAAAATGTATTTCGGTATCATCAAGCTTTTTGAGCCGCTGGGGAGTCCGATTTACAAGTTGCTGGTCGGCGGATTGGCCATCGGTACGATGCTCTATTTTATTCCGCCACTTTACGGCGAAGGTTTCGGATTCATCAACGACTTATTGCGCGACGATCACATTGCGGCCCTGGGCCACACCCCTTTCGACACCTACATCGACAATATCTGGGTCGTTGTTGCGCTATTGGCGGGCATTACCGTTTTCAAGGCCGTGGCCATGACCGCTACCTTGGCTGCGGGCGGGGCAGGCGGTACTTTTATCCCCACCATGGTCATGGGCAGTGCCTTGGGCAACCTGATGGCAAAGATCATCAATAATGCGGGACTGGGCTTCGACGTATCCGAAGCTAATTTCACGCTGATCGGAATGGCAGGCCTAATTTCAGGGGTGTTGCACGCCCCGTTGACCGCTATTTTCTTGATTGCCGAAATTACGGGCGGCTATGCCCTTTTTGTACCCCTGATGATCACGTCGGCAATATCGTATCTGATTACCAAGAACGTTATCGATTACACCATCTATACCCGTGAACTGGCCGAGAGCGACAGTCTGTTGACCCATGACAAAGACCGGACCGTGCTCAATTTTATGGATTTGGACGAGGTGATCGAAAAGAATTTCAAGCCCGTGCGCCCCGATATGACCTTAGGGGAAATGCTGCACGAATCCGTCTCGAAATCGACCAGGAACATTTTTCCCGTTGTGGACGAAAACAAGGCTTTGGTAGGCATTGTGCTGTTGGATGATATAAGAGAGTTCATGTTTGACACCACTAAATACTCCTCGACCACTGTAGCGACCTATATGCATACTCCGCCTGAACATATTTTTTATGGGAAGGACAACATGCGGCAAGTCATGCAAAAATTCCAGACCAGTGGCGCCTGGAACTTACCGGTCATCAAAAATGGCGAGTACGTCGGGTTTGTATCAAAATCGAAATTATTGACCGCCTACCGCCGAGAGCTGATCAACTTTACACGGTGAGGGGGATAGACGAAAAGAGCAAAGACGCAATGAGAAAGGATGTAAAAACTGTTGTTGAGGGCTTCCCTGTTCCAAACATAGTCACTTCAGTCTTGTGGAAGTAGGTTTCCCTTACTCAGCGTAACGGTCTTTCTACCTTTAGAAGCGGTCCTTCCTCCTTTAGCGCAGCGGTCTTTTTCCATATCTTTGCATCCTAGGAAATGAGCCATGAACATAATCGATTCTGTTCGTGGTAATTAGTGGTGAATTACATCTGACCTAGTAAAAAAAAATTAAAATATGCAGATGAAATACCTTATCATCCTTATTGTGCTAGCTTCTTTTGCCTCGATCATCTACGGCTTCAACATTCAGGAAGAGCAGTTGATGCTGGCGAACAAGTATATCGGTTTTGGAACGGTGGGACTTTTTCTGGTGGCCATGCCGCTTTTCCTTATTAAGTATTCCAAGGGAAAAAACATGAAAGACTACATGCTCAACGAGGAAAACATCCTCAAAATGCAAGGGAAAGAGAAGAAAAAAAAGGACGAAAAACAGTAACGGACCCGTGAATGGACTTGCCGAGCTTCTAACGCTGTTCTCATTGCCCCTCCCCCATTTTCACACCAAAAAAACTACTTCCTTACCTGTAGTTGGAAAGTTTTCCGGACTTAGCCCCTTTCAATTTAAACTCCGCCTTTGGATAAAGAACCGCTTTAATAGTGCACTGGCCTCGTTTTCCATTATTCCTCCTACCATTTCGGTCTTAGGATGCAGTTTCGTGCCCATAACACCACAGCCCCGTTGTGGATCCGCCGTCGCAAACACGATTTTTGGTATCTGGCTCCAATAAAGGGCTCCGGCGCACATTTGACAGGGTTCGAGGGTAACGTAGAGGGTACAGTCCCGCAGGTATTTGCCTCCCAAAAAATTTGCCGCAGCGGTGATGGCCTGCATCTCGGCGTGGGCAGTCACGTCGTTCAGCTGTTCGGTCAGGTTGTGGGCGCGGGCAATGATTCTGTCCTGCACGACAATAACTGCACCGATGGGCACCTCGCCCTTTTCAAAGGCGACTTCAGCTTCTTGCATGGCCCTTTTCATAAAATAGGTGTCGTCGTATGGAAGAATCATCGAGAATTTTTTGGAAGCAATGATACCGATTATTGCGTTGGACACAAAAAAGAAACCGTTTTTAAATCATAACTCTGTTCAATTTTGTGCTTTTTAGTCATTATACGGAGGAGACGTGCCATCGAATAAAGAATTCTTTTAGGATATTGAAACGGCTTCTCCGTACTCTCAAAGGAAAGAGCTTTTTTCCAATCGAGTTCACACCACAAACTAGCAGTAGAACGATTTGCACAAGAATAAAACCAAAAATTAATACTCGATATTCTTATACAACGGAATCTTAAGTCCCAAGTACACATCGGCGTTTTTACTGTTATCGGAAAATAGATTGGTCAATATCGAACCAGAACCCACGGTCAGGGGTCCCATCCTAAATCCGAGCCCCCAAGCGAAGTCGCCGTACTGCCGCAGTCCGATCGGGGAATACATACTGAACCATTTGCTCTCGAACCGAGGGGCTACCGTAGTCGTATTGACAAGATTATTGGTGTGGGAGTTGCCCGAACCCCGCATCGATAGGCCGGTATGCAACCCGACGTAAAATCGAGATCCGATGTAGTAGTCCGCCATAATCTGTAGGGCGGTAGGCAAGGCGATCTTTTGATCTCCAGTAACGGTCGTACCGGGATAGTTATCCTCCAAGACCTCTTCCAGGTCCTTGGTCTCGAATTCCAGGGCATTTACGTCACCATTGGCGTCATAAAGTGTATTCTCGCTATTTTTATAGTTGATACTGCCGATATCGGTCAGCGAAAGTGCCATCTTGAACTTATACTGTTGGACCCGTTGGCCTTGGATCCGCCCGTCCATAATCCGTTTTCTGTATTCGTAAACGACCCCGATATCGGCACCGAAGCCTCCCTGAAGCTCATTGAATTCGGGGGAGTCGGACTCAAATCCGGGGGTCGAGCCGTACGATAGGGAACCTTGCGTAACAAGCTGATTGGTCACCCCGTTAAAGTTTCCGCTCAGTTCAGGCGAGCTGGCGAACAGGCCTCCTGCGCCCATCAGGAACTTTAGGGTAATCCCCCCTTTCAGAAACTGGTCTTGGGTTCGTAGTAGCTCCCGGCCATAGGTGAACCCGATCTCGGAAAATACGTGGGCCGTAGCGTTCAGGTTTTTCGAATCGAACTCGAAATCGTTCCCGATATCGAAGCCATCGGAAATCCTTTCGTATAGGTTCCCGTCGATATTGTTCAAATTAAATAGTCCCCTAACCCTAGTGGTAAGGGCAATGCTCTGTTGGTCACCCAGGTTGATCAAGAACGAAGGGCCCAGGGCGTCGATAGTAGTAAAGAAATGATTGGTTTCAGACGGGAAGCGCTCCGCGTCGCTATCAAAATCGAATTCACCGCCCGAAGACAAAAACTCGGAAAAGGAAAGCCCGATAAAATCACTTCCCAAATATCCGCTGGCCGAGACCAGGTTGATGTCGGAACGAAAAGGGGTATCGAACACGTTGGCCGGATTGTAGGCCACGGCATGCACCCCGGCGTAGTTGTCCATCGTATGCCCGATATAGCTTTGGGCGAACAGTGCGAGGTGGCACATGACAAAAATCATTGAAAGTGCCAACTTGGAACAGGGGGTCTTAAAATTAAATTTTGCGAACATTGTTTTCGTTTGTTTTGGTTTGGTTCGGATTGATCAAAGTATGAAAGGATTGAACGTTTTACGGCCACCCACAGTACATATAGGGGGCAACAATGTTGTGAACGGACAAATATGCGATGTGAAGGCGCAAATAAATCCCATTGGCTTTGGATTTAAAATTCGTCGCGGTAAGATCGCGATAGCGGTATCTCGGACTTATCGAGAAGCGTTAACGACTTGTTGTTAATACGCTTTACGAAATTGCGGTTGACTATATAGGAGCGGTGGCACTGGATAAAATTAGGGGGCAGCTCTTCGCGAATCTTCTTCAGTTTGCCCCTTACAAAATGGCTTTTATCATCGGAGGTATGGATGTTCAGATAATGGTCGTCCGATTTGATATACATCAGGTCGGAGATATAGACCTTGGTTTTATCCTTTAGAACGATGTGGTTTTTGATGACGATATTCTTCAGTTCGTCGAGTTTTTGCAGGGTTTCCGATTTTTCGGATTCCAGTACCGTGCTTTTCTTCCGATAGCGACGGTACAAGAAAAACAACAGGACTAAAATCACGGCTGCAATTCCTAGAAAAGGCAGCAATGTCAGGATATTATTTTGAAGCTCCGAGTTTTTGTCTTCCAGTTCTTGGATGGCGATTTCCTTGTTCTTAACATCATATTTGACATCGATATCCCGTATTTTTTCAGCGAACGCATAGTATTTGACACTGTCCAAGGCACTGATCTTTAGTTTTAAATACGCATTGCTCTCGGTCGGCTTACCCATTTTTTCATGGGCCTTTGAAAGCCAATCATAGATTAGGTATTTCAACTCATAATCAGTCTTTACATTGTCGTTCTTAAGGGTCTGCTCGAGTTTTTCGATTGCTTCCTTGTAATTGCCATCGTTATAATCCATAATAGACAGCGCAATTGCGGTCCTAATTTTTCTTTTAAAGGAATAATATTCATGATCGTTATAGCTTTGGAGGGCTAGCTCGAAATATTTACGGGATTTTGCACTATCGCCGCCCGGGTAGGTGTAGAAAATGCCGGTCATGTGATACATGACACTTCTAAAATAAGAATGCGCCGGGGTGTCGACGACCAGTCCCAAAAACCGGTCTTCCAAATCCCTGAATTCCGATTCGGAAAAGCCGGAATACGACATATCGTACACCAAACGATAGTATCTTTTCCAAAATTCATCGATGGAATCCTGTGCATACTTTGAGAGTTCCGAGACATATTTGGTATAGAGCTTTTTGTCATTAAAGTTCTTCAAAAAATAGCTGTTGATACGCTGCAAGGCCTTGTTGATTAAAAGCGTGTCATTTCTTTTTTTCGATAAGTCCAAGGCGTTCAGGTAGTGTTTGTACGCAAGGGAATCGATCGGGCTTACCTTGTTAAAAAAGTAGTCTCCTTGATGGATGTTGTACAGCACCTTATCGGTATGGTTCATCCTGGCCATTTGGTCGGCAGTCGGTTCGATCTGCGTCAAATCTCCATTTTTCAGGTAAGCCAGCCTTTTTTGCAGCGCGGACCCGGCAACGGATAGGTCGTCGTTACGGTCGACAAGCTCTAGGGCATCTAGATCGAACCGTTTTAGCGACTTGATCTGTGATCGCACCGACTGCTCCTGTTGTGCCGCTAACTGTGCCAATGGCAGAAGGCAGAGAATCATAAAAAGAGTAACGCCCGAGTTCATGCTCATTTGCTTACAAAGGCCCTTGTGTTGCAAGGTATCCCATTTCTTGTCAGACGATTTTCATCGCCTGCTGCCGGCATTAAGTGGAAGTCGATCATCTTTCCGTTCTCCACCAAAAACAATTTTTTCAGGGTAAAGTCCACCCCGACCTTCTGCCGCTCTACCCTGTCAATAACAATATCACAAACAATATCCCCATCGCTATCCCTAAGGTCTGTCTCTACAATGGTGTACTTCGGATCTTCGTCCCTCCCTAGATTTACCAGCTTGAAATCCACTTCCTTGATTAAAAATTTGACGGTTCCGTCGGTCGTGGATAATTTTTCGCCCCTGACCCTTCCATAGGTCTGGAAAAAGTTTATTCCTTGGGTGGATTCGTTATGTAGTAATTGAAAAATATCCTCTTCTTCCAAATGCAAAAAGGTATAGATACATGCATTGATATCTTTGGGGTCTTCGGGTATTCCGCACTCATCTCGGTTTTTCATAATTGTCGGTTTTAATCTATATTATGGTTCTCAGTTTTTTATTCTTTTCTGGATCTGGTCACGTTATAGGTAATCCCGATAAAGAACCCAGTTTTGATCTTTGATGTCAAAGGGGGGCTTTCAAACGGGGACAATTCGGAGGTGCCGTCGTAGTTTTCGCCATCGCTAGAGACCTGGTTTGAAAGTACCTGTTGCTTTCCCAAATTGGCGCCGAGCGTGAGGGAAATACTCCGCTCCTTCCCAAAGCTTCCGGACAGGCCCAAGATATACCGGGGTTTCTCGTCAATCAGGGAAAAAGAGGCACCCAAGGCAGGCCCGATAGCCAACCAGGTACGCACTTTCCAATCCAGATGCACCAAGGCCGCTATCCCTAGATCCAACCCGGCACTTTGTTCGCTATCGATATCGGTCACCACATCGGCGGACTTGGTAAAAAAGAACTCCCGCTGTACCAAGGTGTTTGCCGAAAGGCCGGTGGAAAAGTCGATTCTGAACCTATTTCGTACGAAGAGGTCCGCCGTGGCCCGGGTCAAGGTGTCTGCAGGATTGAACCTATTGACCAAATAAATTTCGACATTGGTCAGGTCCTTCTTGGGAAAATGCGGCTCGGATATGGCCTTGCTCTCGATCGTTCCTCCGGCTCCTTCGATGAGTGCCGCAAGCGCCGACATGATTTTTGGTCTGACTGTCTTGAGCGAGGTATAGAAGGGCTCCAACCTGGCCAATTCGTCGGCGGCCACTCGATTGATCCCTGAAACCCCTTGGTTCTGCTCCTTCAGGTTTTCATAGTAATTCAGCACATGCCCCGTCTTTTCGAGTGTAAAAAAGAAAAAATTGCTGCGGTCGACATCGCCATATTCTTTTATGACATTTTTATTAAGCATGCTAATCCAATCGTTGATTCGGGTTTTACTCTTTAGGATTATTAAATCTTTTTTTTTCGGGATATCCAATTTAGGATTTTGCCAAACCGTGTCGATTTCCTTTCCTGTTTCAAGTAGGTCATCATACCCCTCGATAAACAGTTTGGCGATTATCGGGAAGTCGGATGTCTTTATCGACTCTGTTGTCGCCATAATCTTGTACCCATTCGTTCTTTGATTGCTGTCCATCCCGGGCACCAAAATTTTAAGTCCCTCCGGAAGTTTCGATACCCATTGAAAATCCTTGAACTTGAAGGCGGTATGATGCAAAACGGAATTGACACCCTTGACCTGTACCCGAAAAGCCTCGTCTTTATCGATACCCTTCTTTTTGAAATCGATTGTTTTACCGGTAAATTTGGATTTGATGGTATCCTGTCCGCTTACCGGTAGAGCATAAAGTAAAAGGACGACTACAAATAGGAAGATGGTGTTTGGCCCGATGCTGTTACCACGACCCCAATTATTGTGATCATTGGCCAAGGGATGGATGAAGCTGAACGGTGAGGTATTTTTCATGGTTTTCGGTTTAATCGGTTCGTACAAGGTATAATAAATTATTCATTGTTGGAATGAAAAAAGAACACATATATGTCGATATAACTTGTTTATATGTAGGTTTTATCTTAAAATAATTAATTATTGCTTTATATAAGATTGAATATCTGTCTAATTCTTACTCATTTTTTATAGATGGGAGTCCGTTTTTGCAGGACCTTCGAGCCAGATCATAGAAATATTGGTCCCTGACCCGTGGTTTAAGTGTCACGGTATGGCTGTTTTAGTTTTTAGCATGATGTAATCCATTGAATTAGTTATCGTTTACCATAAAATAAGTTCTCCAAGTGAATTTTTTTGGAGTTTGACGGACTGCCCTAGTTGCAAGCCTGGGGGACTTTACTGCGGTAACTGCACTCTTGAACAGTCTTGGAAAACCCGCTGAGAACACTATAACCGTAAAGAACTCTTTTGTCAGGTTTTGGAACGTTAAACCTGCATACTCCGCGAAGTAAAAATAGGATGCAATTGAAAAGAATAGCACTGCAATAATAGTAATGGTCCAATATGTTTTTGAAAATAGTTTAATCGGAAGATCACTCTTTGCGATGTCATGTCTAAGTTCGTACCAATAAATAACTTCCTGTAAAATACAGCCCATCAAACAAAATGCGTATAGACTCCAATTCCAAGTAAATGACTCCCCGGCATCTGAATTTAATTCTGGTTGTCCCCTTACTATCCATGGTAAAATCACTAAGGTCAGCCACAGTATTTTTTGTGTTATTTTCATCTTATTAATTTTTATAGTTTAAATGGGATGGTTTGACGTCAACCCGGTTCTGTACATTAATATCTGCTCTTTTATCCTCCCAGCTTGGGCATCGGACAACTCGCTCATCCATTCATCGTCTACATAGTTCATATAATTATGAATCGGAGCAAATTCTCCCTGTTTACAAGCATTATGCCTTTTGTTCTTCTCCGGTTTACCGTAATTTGCCTTAGAATGGGCATGGGTATCGTGCACATGATCACCTATGCCATCACAACCACCTTGAAAGGTATGATAAAGACCAAGCCAATGACCTACTTCATGTATGCCCGTCATGCCCAAATTGAAAGGTGCCGCATTTCCGTTAGGTAAGGATTCATCTAAAACCACCACCCCATCCATTATTGGGTCGCCCGCTAGGTCGAAAGGAAAAGTAGCCCAGCCAAGCAGCCCTTTTTGAAGTCCTCCAGTATAAAAGTTAAGATACTTTGAAGTGTCGGTCGATAAGTTAGATTTTGCCTCACGTTCAGAATAGCTTCGATAGCCCATTTTATACCAATTGTAATTATCGACAAATACGACCTCCGATTCGTCATAAACAAATTCAATTCCCGCGTTTTGAAAAGCCTTGTTCAGTAAATGAACCTGCTTTTCTCTCTGTTCCGGAATGATGAGCCCTTTAGACCCATAAGTAAAATGGACAAACTTTAAAGGGATTGTTAATTTCTGGAACAAAAATCTCTGTGATTTGTTTCTTTCAATTTCCTGATCTACCCTTAGAATTTCAATTGGTGCTGGGGTTTTGGTAGCACAACCTCTTCCAAACCTCGTAAACTCTTCTTGACTTTCGAACGACTTTCCGTTAATTGTAAATGCCATAATAATAACGTTTTGATTTGTTGAACATGTAATAAACTTTGATAAAAGTATCTGGAAACCAATCTATTGTCCAAAAAAATGTCGTGAACGACATTACATATAACGTGAGTTGCAACAAACTTTCACCTCCGCGCCAGAAAGAGTTGCCCTCCCCTGTTTAAAAAGCTACTTTTGCGGGGGGGCGAATGCCCAAAAGACTCCTTCGGACGATTGCCTGGCGGATGGAGTTCATGTGAACTCAAACGGGTTTGGGAGAGTTAAAGAGATGAGCCACTTTTCCGACCGAATTCAATTTTATCCATTGAAAAACCTATTGGAACATATTTCCTCCCCCGATGAGCTTCGTCGCCTAGACCCCGACGACCTGCCCAGGCTCGCCAAGGAAACCCGAGGATTTATCATCGATATCGTCGCTACCAAAGAGGGGCACCTGGGCGCCAGCCTGGGCACTGTCGAACTGACCATTGCCCTGCATTACGTTTTTGACACCCCCGACGACAAACTCATTTGGGACGTCGGGCACCAGGCCTACGGACACAAGATACTAACCGGTAGAAAATCTATTTTCGATACCAATCGCCAACTGGGCGGCATCAGTGGATTTCCCCGTCGTACGGAAAGTGAATACGATGCCTTTGGCACGGGACACAGTTCCACCTCGATTTCGGCGATTTTGGGGATGGCCATCGCATCGCGCTTGCAGGAAAATACCGAAAGACAACATATCGCGGTCATCGGAGATGCCTCTATCGCGAGCGGGATGGCGTTCGAGGCACTGAATCACCTCGGTTCTACCGATGCCAACGTGTTGGTGATACTCAACGACAATGCTATTGGGATAGATCCGAGTGTGGGGGCATTGAAAAAATACCTGACCAACGTTAAAAAAGGCACCGCGAAGGAAGAGAATATCTTTGAATGTCTCAATCTCGCCTACACCGGTCCCATAGACGGGCACGACATCTCTCAATTACTTCCGGAACTGGAACGTCTCAAATCGGTTAGAGGTCCACGACTGTTGCACGTGATCACTACCAAGGGGAAGGGACTTGAAAAAGCGGAAATCGACCAAGTTACCTATCACGCCCCGGGCAGGTTCGATCGGTTTTCGGGCGAAAGAGAGCCGAGCACCGATAACGAGCTGCCGTTGAAATATCAAGATGTTTTCGGCCATACCTTGGTCGAACTGGCCGAAAACAATCCTAAAATAACGGGCATCACACCCGCCATGCCCACCGGAAGCTCCCTGAAATACATGATGGCCGAATTCCCAAAGCGGGCCTTCGACGTGGGTATCGCCGAGCAGCATGCCGTAACCTTGGCCGCGGGCATGGCGACCCAAGGCTTGATGCCTTTTTGCGTTATTTACTCCACCTTTCTCCAACGTGCCTACGATCAGGTCATTCACGATGTCGCCCTTCAAAACCTACCGGTTATTTTCTGTATCGACCGGGCCGGTATCGTCGGACAGGACGGGGCCACGCACAACGGGATCTATGACATGGCCTATCTGCGGTGCATTCCCAATTTGGTCCTATTCGCGCCGATGAACGAGACGGAACTTCGCAACGGAATGTTTACGGCACAATTGGGACTGCCGCATCCTATTGCCATTCGGTATCCTAGGGGACGGGGAGTTCAGCAAGAATGGAGAACCACATTTGAGACCATCGAAATAGGAAGCTCAAGGGAGCTCCGTAAAGGTTCAAAGATTGCTATCCTATCCATAGGCCATATCGGGAATAGCATCGCCGAGGCCATCGAAGCCTTTGAAGCCGGGCAAATAGGACATTACGACATGCGTTTTGTTAAACCTTTGGACAAAAAACGCTTATACACTATCTTCGAACATTATGATTTTGTGATCAGTATCGAAGATGGATGCAAGGCTGGGGGTTTCGGAAGCGCCGTTCTAGAGATTGCGAACGAAATGGGGCACGCGAACAAACTGATTATTATGGGCATCGATGATTTATTTTTGGAACACGGTACTGCGGGGGAGGTACGACATTTGGCCAAAATCGATGCCGAAGCATTGAAAAATCGTATCAAAATCCTTCTCGATGAATAACCCGATTGCAGAATTCCAACCATACATTCAAAATTTCAAATTCCAAAAACTATGATACGCGTTTGGAGGTCGGCCAGAACGGCTCTTACCGTCCTGTTTCTATTTTGCCTTAATTTTTTATCGGCCCAAAAAAACGACTCCCTCCCCCCGGGGCGGGAAGTGGACACGGTTGCCATCGACACAGCGGCCATAGATCGTATGGTCGAAGCCATAGTGGTCGATACGGTGGTGGTCGATACTGTGGTCATCCGAAGGATACAGAATAAAATGGAAGTGGTTCCCCGGAGTGTCAATCTGACCAACCCCGTGATATCTTTCAGGCAGACCAAGGCTTTGACGGAAGAGCCAAACCGGTTCCGCATACCCTCATTTTGGACTAATGTGAACAGGCTAGGCATCAACTTTAACGAAGTTGCTTTCGTCAATTGGAACGCAGGAGGAAACAATTCCATCGCTGCCCTGGGCAACGCACGTTTCGAACGCAATTACAAATTCCGCTACACAAGATGGGACAACTATATGGAGTTACGTTATGGGTTGAACCTACAGGAGGGCCAAAAACTCCGGAAGACCGACGACGCCATTCGTCTGAGCTCCACTCTTGGTTTTCAAAGAGACACAATCAGTAATTGGTACTACTCGGCCAAGGCGAACCTCAACACGCAATTCTCGAACGGCTATAAATATCCGGATAGGGAAACCCCGGTTTCAGCATTCATGGCCCCAGGTTATACCTTTTTAGGGGCGGGAACCTCTTATATAACTAAAGATCAAAAATTCAATCTCTATATTTCCCCCATAACCCAAAAATCGACCTTTGTGCTCAATCAGGAACTTGCCAACAAAGGTCGGTTCGGGGTGCAAAGGGCCATTTTAGATGCCGAGGGCAATGTGGTAAAACCGGGCAACAACGTATTTCTCGAATTCGGTTTTTTGGTCACCAATAGTTGGGAGACCGAGGTGTACAAGAATGTTGCACTCGAACACCGACTAAGTCTGTACACGGATTACCTCCAGGATTTCGGAAATATCGATGTCGATTGGGAACTTAATATCGGATTTAAGGTCAACGATTTTATCTTGACTAAAATCGGATCGCATATCATCTTCGATGACAACGTGCTCTTTGGTGAAGAAATCAACGAACAGGGAATAGTGGTAAAACCCGGAGAGAGCCGCATACAGTTCAAACAGCAGCTGGGGGTCGGAATTTCGTACGCCTTCTAGCGTCCAGTACGCCCCGTGGGGCCTATAACTGCCTGCCCATAATCTTATTGTGAATATGTACCGCGGCACTGTCCGAAAGGCTGGCAACATAGCAACAGGCATTCAATAGAATGTCGTAGATCGAAGTCTCGGTATTCCTGTAAGATTCCGGCAATGTCTTCAGCATCAAGGCGTCGTAGTTCGAAGCTTTGTGCGCTCTCTTCCGAATCAGGGCGTCAGTATAGACCTCAAGTATATCGGAGATAATACGGTACCCCGCTATTTCTTTCTCGATGACTTCGGACGACCGATATATCTTGTTGACACTAAGCGCTATGATATCCTTGATCTGGGCTTGATACTTGCTTTGCTCCAACAGTGACGTATTAAAAGTACCGTTGAGTATTTTTTCTTCGTTGGTATCAAAAACCGAAATCGCGTCGGAAATCAAGGTGCTTATAGCTAATGCTCGAAGGTAACTCAGCCGGTCTTCCTGCAAATGCAGTAAATTATACTTTTTGGTATTAATATTGTTCTGTACCAATTTGATGAGATATTCCAAAGCGTAATCCTCTGAAATCAGTCCGAGGTTGATGCCGTCCTCGAAATCGATAATGGTATAGCATATGTCATCGGCCGCCTCTACCAGATAGGTCAAAGGATGCCGGGCGTATGACGTCTCTTCCACCTTGTTTCGAGTCAGCAGTTCCAATTCACCGGCAATTTCTACGAAAGCTTCTTGTCCGGATTGAAAAAATCCGAACTTTTTATCGGCAACGTGCGAACTCGGCCTTTTCGGAAGCGATGCCTTCGGGTACTTCATGAAAGCCCCCAGCGTAGCGTAACTCAATCGCAATCCGCCCTCGACCCCTTTTCGCGATTGGGTCAAGAGTCGGAAACCATTGGCATTGCCTTCAAAATCGATCAGATCTTGGTACTGTACATCTGAAAGCGCCGACCGGTATTTTTTTCCTTTTCCGTTTACAAAAAACTCCCCAATGGCCTTTTCTCCGCTATGGCCGAAAGGCGGGTTTCCAATATCGTGGGCCAAAGCGGCGGCTGCCGTTATGGCTCCAAAATCATTGAAGCGATATCCCAGTTCCTTTAGTTGCGGGTGTTTCTCCAATATTTGTTTCCCGGCAACCCGGCCCAGGCTGCGACCAACCACGGAGACCTCTAGACTGTGGGTGAGCCTAGTATGTACGAAATCCGTTTTGGAAAGAGGAATTACTTGAGTCTTGTCCTGCAAACTGCGAAACGCGGCCGAAAAAATAATACGGTCGTAATCGACCTCGAATCCCAACCGGGTATCATCCTGCTCCTTTCGCAAGCGTATGTGGGTGTCGCCGTGGCGTTTTAGGGAAAGTAGTGTCGACCAGTCCATAACCATGATTTTTACGAATGCCGCAAGATAGCCTTTTCACATCTTTTTTCGGCGCACCGACTTTTGCTTTGCCCCATTAAGAGATCGAGTCCGTACTGAGACCTGTTTCTGAAATACGCAACCGTTCACAGATCGGCAACCGTTCGCAAGTATTGCAGCGGTTTGGGAATAATAGGCAGTTTCGAACCGCCTCCTGTTGTGGAATCATTCAGATATTACAAGGGATTACGTTCAGGGTAAACTGACATTTGTTTGTATTTTTGGAAGATATAACCTTAACGAAACATTAAATTAACATAAGTAGAAGTTATTTGTAGCCCTAAAATCGATGCCTGAATGAAAAATCTATTTTTAGTCCTTGCCGTTCTGCTGCTACCTTTCACGACCAATGCCCAAGATAGCAAGGGCCCAACTTTCGGACAGGGCATCTTTGATCGCGTAGGGAAGGACAGCACTTGGGGCATGGAAATCGGCGCCCGTATGCAGTTGTTGTCCATCGCCCAATGGGACAAAGCCGAGGACGGGGGACTCACAAATCCCGAACAGAACTTTTTAGTGCGGCGGGCGCGGTTGAAGTTCGACGGATTTGCGTATTCGCCCAAATTAAGGTACAAGATCGAATTGGGACTCTCGAACCGCGATATCTCCGGGGCCACTGAATTCACAGCTAACGCACCCCGGTATATCTACGATGCCGTGGTCATGTGGAATTTCTACGACAACTTCGAGCTGTGGTTCGGCCAGACTAAATTACCGGGCAACATAGAAAGAGTCATCTCTTCTGGAAACTTACAACAGGTCGACCGTTCGCTTTTGAACAGTCGCTTTAACATCGACCGTGACCTCGGCTTTCAGCTGCGACATCATTTCGAGTTGACCGAAAAATTTTTGATACGCGAAAAATTGGCCTTTTCCCAAGGGGAGGGGAGAAACGTAGTCAGCGGTAACCTTGGTGGTCATCAGTATACGGCACGGCTCGAGCTGTTGCCGTTCGGAAGCTTCACCGACGAATCCGAATACAGCGGAAGTGCCCTCAAACGCGAAGAAAAACCCAAGTTGATGTTGGCCGCTACCTACGACACCAACCAAAACGCCGTGAAGAGCAGAAGCAATCAGGGGGCATACATGAGGAGCGATGTCGGATTCTTTGAAACAGATATCAACACCCTTTTTATCGATGCCATGTTTAAATACCAAGGGTTTTCGTTTATGGCGGAGTATGCGCAACGAACCGCCGACGACCCGGTCGCCAAGAATTCCGATGGCTCCCCCACTGGGGATATCGTACAGGTCGGGGAAGGATTGAACCTTCAGACAGGCTACCTTTTCAAATCAAACTGGGAAATCTCGGGAAGGTTTACAAACATTGATATGGATAAAGACTTAGCTGCCTTAAATCGCCAAAAACAGTATACCATGGGACTCTCTAAGTATATTGTCGGGCATAAATTAAAGGTTCAGACCGACGTAAGCTATCTTTCTGCGGACACGGGAATAGACGAGCTTATGGCCCGTCTACAGCTCGAGCTGCATTTCTGAGATTAACTAGGGCTAAAATATAACCTTTTGGTAACTTAGCACTTAGCGTTACGATAGATATTTGCAAACGTAATATTTCCGACAACCATGGATAACATTTACTTGATAATGATCGTCGCGCTGGCCTTTCTTGCGGTAGCGGACCTTGTGGTAGGCGTCAGCAACGATGCGGTCAACTTTCTGAACTCTGCTATCGGCTCAAAGGCCATTTCGTTTAGGACCATAATGATCGTTGCCAGTGTGGGCATCGCCTTAGGGGCCATTTTTTCCAGTGGTATGATGGAGGTAGCTAGGAAGGGAATTTTTAACCCGGGGGAGTTCTATTTCAACGAGATCATGTTCATTTTTATGGCCGTGATGATTACCGATATCCTGCTGTTGGATTTCTTCAATACCCTGGGTATGCCCACCTCTACTACAGTTTCCATCGTCTTCGAGCTGTTGGGCGCATCCGTTGCCATGGCATTGATTAAAATAGGCGTCGACAACGGCTCCTTTAGCGACGTGGTAGAGTACATCAACACCTCGAAAGCCACCGAGATCATCTTGGGCATACTGCTATCCGTTATCATAGCTTTCACTGTCGGAGCCTTGGTACAGTGGGTATCACGGTTGCTACTTTCTTATGATTACGAGAAAAAGGCCAATTGGATAAGCGCCCTTTTCGGTGGGGCCGCCCTCTCGGCAATGACCTATTTTATATTGATAAAAGGCATAAAAGGCACGGCTTTCGCCGATGAAAGCATCGCCCTGATCGGCAATATGACCATTGACGCTTTTCTGGAGACCCAATGGATGCTATTGATTGCGACAAACTTCATATTGTGGTCCGTCGTATCTTTTTTCCTGATCCGTTTCGCCCGGACCAACATCTATAAATTGGTTATCGGGGTGGGCACTTTCGCTTTGGCTTTGGCTTTTGCCGGGAACGACCTGGTCAATTTTATCGGGGTTCCGATTGCCGCGTGGCAGTCTTACGAAGCTTGGCAGGCCTCCGGGGCCTTGGCCACCGAATTCAGCATGGGGGTATTGGCTTCAAAGGTACCTACCCCCACTTTCCTACTCTTCGCCTCGGGTATGGTTATGGTAACGACCTTATGGCTGTCCAAAAAAGCCAGGTACGTCTCCGAAACCGAAATAAACCTAGCGCGGGAAGGCGAGTCAAAAGAACGCTTTCAACCCAATTTTTTATCCAGAAGCATCGTTCGCATATCGATGGGCATGTCCGAAGCCGCCCGGACCGTCTTACCGACCCGAATAAACCAAAAATTGGCCCATCGCTTTGAAAAGCCGGTTATCACGCTCGCACGGGACAAAACTTACGAGCGACCCGCCTTCGATATGGTCAGGGCCGCCGTCAATCTCATGGTAGCGGGCATATTAATTTCGATCGCAACATCATATAAATTACCCCTCTCCACTACCTACGTCACTTTTATGGTCGCTATGGGCACCTCATTGGCGGACAAGGCCTGGGGCGCCGAAAGTGCCGTTTACAGGGTCGCCGGCGTACTGAACGTCATCGGCGGTTGGTTCGGAACGGCCATCATCGCTTTTATTGCATCCGGCATCATATTGACCCTCATCAGTTTTGGCAAGGGTGCCGCACTGGCCATTCTCTTGTTCGCAGCGGTCTTGATCCTAGCTAGAAATTATATTTCGTACAGTAAAAAATCCAAAGAAATTCAAGCTGAAGACAGCCTGCACAAGGCCGAGAGCAGTTCGATTCAGGGCGTGATCGAAGAAAGTGCCAAGAACATCTCGAACGTTATGAAGCGTAGCAAAAAAATATATGCCAATTCTATCAACGGCCTGGCGAAACACAACCTCGACCAACTGAAAAAAAATAAGAAACAAGGTGCCAAACTATCCTCTGAAATCGATGAGCTCCGCGATCATATTTTCTATTTCATCAAAAATCTAGACGAGGCCAGTGTAGGTGCGAGTAATTTCTATATCAACGTTTTAGGCCATTTGACCGATATCGCACAGTCACTGGAATACATCGGCAAGGTCAGCCACAAGCACGTGCATAACAATCACAAAAAATTAAAATACAACCAAATTAAGGAGCTGAAAGAAATCGACAATAAGCTGGCAGAAATCTTCAACAACACCAAACAGGCCTTTGACGAGCGCTCATTTGAGCAAATCGGGAATATTCTGGAGCGCAAACAGGAACTTTTCGACCTAGTTTCGCAAAAAATCGAAAAACAGGTAGCCCGGACCCGTACCGAGGAGTCAAGCCCTAAAAATACGACACTTTACTTTTCGCTGCTGTTGGAGACCAAGGATCTGATGAACGCGGTCATCGAACTCCTGGAAATGTACTATCTGGAATATGATGACTCTATTATTCCGGCCAAGGTTATGGAGTAGAAGCTGGAAATGCGTCATGTCTTTAGTGTGGGATAAGAAAATTAGTTCCGTTCATCGAAAATAATATACGTTGGTCGTGTTCCATACGTTAAGAGAAAGAGAGCATTCTTATCTTGTCTTCGATGCGTATATGTAAATTTCCATGGCTTTTCATGGCCGTAATTTTGCTGACATTTTCCTGCAGCAAAGAAAATTCGATCGACAACGATGACTCCCAGTCGCCGGATACCGATAATACTACGGACAAAACCGTCGATGAAGCTTCCCGCTCGGCCGCAATACAGTTGTATGAGGATTACTATGTATCCTCGAGCGCGTCTGCATCTGATGTATCATGGACCGGTAGCGAGCCCGATTGCCAACCCGGGGAGGTGCCCCAAGAAACCATGGACAAGATTTTTATGCGGTTGTTGTATTTTAGAAAAGCAGCGGGACTTCACAACAATATCGCCGAAGATAGCTCGAAAAGCGAAAAGGCACAAAGGGCAGCCTTGATGATGCACGCGAACGGCGCCCTCGACCACGACCCCCCGACCGATTGGAAATGTTATTCCCAAGCTGGGCACGAGGGCGCGGGCAATTCGCTTTTGGCCTCTACCAGAAACGCAGATGCCATAGACACCTACATCCGGGACCGGGGTAACGAGAATTATCCGGTCGGGCACCGCAGGTGGTTGCTATGGCCAAAGCTTCAGGAAATTGGGGTGGGAAATACTAGCAGCTACAATGCAATATGGGTCTTGGGCAATTCGGGGGAACCTCCCTCCGATGCCCCGGAATTTATAGCTTGGCCCCCACCTGGCTACCTGCCAAAACAACTCGCCTACGCTCGCTGGTCTTTTTCTATTGCTAAGGCAGATTTTGAGAGGACGGAAATTACTATGACAACGGATACAGGAGAAAATATAGCCATGGAAACCGAAGAGCTGACCGGCATTTACGGGGACAATACTATCGTTTGGAAACCTGAGATAAACACCAGTACATTCAGCGAGGACACTACCTTCATGGTGCGGGTCACCAATGTCGGCATAGCCGGGGAAATGAGGGATTTTGCGTATAAAACGGTGCTTTTTGATTCCACAAAATAAACGGGAAAGTAGATGTCTAATCCAAAACAATAGAACCCTTCATTTCAGACTTGCATTTTTTCGGGATATTCAGGAGTAAGCCCTTTTTTCGGTAAAATTTAAAGTCGGTGCCGTTCGACCGTAGAGGTCGGGCGGCATTTTCGATTTCCGGTGTCGCCTTTGAGGTCTTTTCGGTTCGGGAGGACGGATTTCGGGCCCTTCCGGTCCCGTCGGGACATAGGTCTCCCTCGGGCCTCCTGGCTGCTGGAGGCTCAGGCTGCTTTTGCCAGGCGGGCCGAGGCCATGCGCCTGCCGATCTCAAGGGCGTTGGCGGTGTGGATGCCGAAAAATATCCAGAGGATCTCCGTAGCCTTGGTGCGGGCCCTTATTCTTTTGAGGCCGTAGTGTTCCTTGTCGTTGCCGAAGCTGCCCTCCAGGCGGGCGGCCCTTTCCTTGGTGATGGCCGCCGCCAGTTTCTTACGGTGCCCCTCGTGTTTGCCGGCCCTTCCCTTGCGCTTGAAGTCGGTACGGATACCGTTCCCGGTGGCGAACTTCCGATTTTTGTTGGTCGCGTAGATGGCATCGGCCCCTACGATCTTGACCTTGGTACGGGTCAGGCCCTGCGCGTCCAGGACGGTCTTGCGGAAGCGTATCCCCTCGTGGAAGGCGTCGAAGGATAGGTGCTCGATAAAGCCGATGCCGCCCACCTGGAACTTGTGCACCTTGGCACCGAACTCCACCGGCTTTTTCTCCTTGCCCCTGACGATCGGCCTGACATAGGGCCTGTCAAGGCTGACGATGCGGCCCTCGGGCCGCACGCCGTGGTGGAACAGGGCGTACTGTTGTTCCCGTACCTTCCTGGCCGCGGCCCTGCGCACGTACTGGTCCACGGTGAACGCCAGGCCGTGCTCCCCTTCCATACGGTCCAGTTCCGCCGAGAACTTTTCGGTCAGCAGGAGCAGGGCCCTGGTCAGCGCATCCCGCTTCTTCTTGGTCTTCCTCTTCATCTTGCTGTAGGACACGTACCGCTTTTTCCATTTCAGGTACTTGCTGCGCGGCATGGCGACCTTTTTTTCCCCGCATACCTTTTTGAGCAGCCGGTGCAGCCAGTCGGTACATTCCCAGAGCAGTTTTACATTTGTAGGGTACCGCATGTTGCTCTCGTAGCAGGTGGCGTCCATCGTGACGGAGCCCTTGTCCCCCATGTGCGGGGACCAGTGTCCGTAGAGGGCCTTCTGCAGGGCGTCGATGTCGAGCTTTCCCCCCAGTTCCGACCGTATCTCGCTCACGATCTTGAAGTTTTCCAGACGATCGGCACCGATATAGATGCCGCAGAAGAACTGCCAGTCCAGGTTGCCGTTGAGCCCTTCGACAAGTTTTCTGTCGGAGCAATCCGCATAGTGCTTGAGGAACATCAGGGCGACCTTGCCCCGGGGGGAGAAGATCGCCTTCGGGCCTTTTTTCGCCTCCTTCACACCGAGGGCCGCCACCATGTCGTCCCAGGGCACCGCCCGGTAGATCTTGCCCAGATCGGATTCCAAAAAACGGTCAAAGAAAACTCCCAACTGTTCCTGTTGGGAGGAAAATGAAAAAGTGTGCTGGAAATCGCGGATTCTTCGTATCTTGGACATAACATCTTAGATAAAAACCCCGTTTTTCGAGCTAACGACTCATTCTCGGGGTTTTGTTTACTCTAAGATACGGATTATTACGCTGATAATCAATAGGTTATTTAACTTCTGAATGTCCCTTTTTCGATGTTTTGAAACAGCATTTCGTACCTCTAGACGCTTTGTATCAAAACATCACTTGTAAAAATTCATCTCATCCATATATTTCCAGACTTTTCCGGGAAGCAACGGCCGCACATTTTTGCCCATCTTATAATGTTTTCGGATAAAGGTGGATGAAATTTCCATTATCGGTGCCTCGACCATCTGAATCTTAGGATGACGATCAAACAGGTTTGCGCGGCGCTCCCGAGAGATTCTCGGATATACATAAATATCATGGTGTTCTAAAATAACTTCGTAATTCTTCCATTTGTGGAATCCCTTTAGGTTGTCTTCGCCCATAATCAGCGAAAAGCGATGCCCATCACCGTATTTTTCGTTTAAATGCACTAAGGTATCCACCGTATAATTGGGTTGCGACAAATCAAACTCGATTTTGCTGGGTTTCAGCTTTGGATAATCCTCTACGGCCTCATAGACCATCTGATATCTGTGATTATTATCGAGCAGGGATTTCTTTTTCTTAAACGGACTCTGTGGGGTGATAACGAACCAGACCTCATCCAAATCGGAGAACTCGACCATATGGTTGGCGATGACCATGTGCCCGATGTGGATCGGGTTAAAGGTTCCAAAATAAAGTCCCGTTTTTATCATATTCTGAAAAGTATTTGTAACCTGCTTGGACGGTGCTGCCGCAATTGAAAAAATCCGGTCGTTTTTGGCTGTTGAATACCGTTTAGTCAGCTTCCTCGGCAATAAACTCGGCAACCAGATCATGGGCTTCCTGCAGCGCGGTGTCCAGATCGTAATTTTTGATGATCTTATCGAACTGCGGGGCGGTGGCCAGCTCTACGGAGGCCTTTGCGATACGCATATTGATTTTATCATCGCTTTCGGTACTCCGCTTCTTAAGTCTAATCTTGAGTTCGTCTACACTGGGGGGCTTTACGAAAACCGCCAAGGTCTCTTTTGGAAATTTTCGCTTGATACGCAATCCTCCCGCTACATCGATATCGAAAATCACATTCTTGCCTTCGGCCCATAATCTTTCGACTTCGCTTTTCAAGGTGCCGTAGAAATTATCGCGGTACACCTCTTCCCATTCTAAAAACTTGTCGTTCTTTATGTTGTTCTTAAATTCGGATATGGACATAAAGTAGTAATGCTCCCCATTTTTCTCCTTTATCCTACGAGGCCGCGAAGTTGCAGAGATTGAAAAAGCGAGGTTAAGATCAGGCTGCTCCAAGAGATGCCGTACGATAGTTGTCTTTCCGCTACCGGATGGTGCCGAAAATATAATAAGTTTGCCGCCTTTCATTGTATAGGTTCAAGTTTTAATTCGAGTTTCAAACTCAAGTTTGCGCCAAACGTCCGGGTGGACCAAGAATCAAGCTCAAGCTCGTGTCGACCCACGCCTCGTAAACTGGTAAATTCCCAGTCAAAATACGTCACCACGGGCCAGCGGATCGGGCAAAGGTCTTGATTCCTGGTTCGTAGTCCTTTTTCAGAGCACGTTCAACATCTGTTCCTTGATCTTCTCCAGTTCATCCTTCATTTGCACTACCAGTTGCTGCATTGGGGCATAATTGGCCTTTGAGCCAATGGTATTGATTTCACGACCGATCTCTTGGGCAATGAATCCCAGTTTTTTCCCGTTCGATTCTTTGGAATTCAGGGAAGTCGCGAAATAGTTCAAATGATTGTCCAATCTTACCTTTTCTTCGGTGATATCGTATTTCTCCAAATAGTAGACCAATTCCTGTTCGAACCGGTTTTCATCAAGGTCGGCCTGTATGTCCGCCACCGCTTTTTCTAAGCGCTTTCGAACCTCGATCTGACGGTCGGGATCCATTTGCTCGACTTGGCCCAAGAGGATTTGAAGGTTTTGGATGCGCAGTAAAAAATCCTTTTCTAGAATGCTTCCCTCATCCGATCGAAAATCGGCGATTTCTTTGAGTGCCTCCTGAACGGCACGTTGAATGGCCTCGTATTCTCCAGGTTCTATATCCTCACGCTCCGTTTTGAGGGAATCAGGCATGCGTAAGGCCATTTCCATCAGTTGAATATCGTCGCCATCGGCAATCGAGCGTAACTGATTCATGTAATTTTTGACTGCGGCCTCGTTTACTTCGGCTGAAGTTTCGTCTCCTGTAAACTCTATGTAGAGACTGAAATCAACCTTACCCCTTTTAAGGGCGCCGGCGATCGTCTTTCTCAGTTCCAGTTCCTTTTCGCGATAGGACGAGGGCATCCGTGCATTCAGGTCCAGACTTTTACTGTTCAGGGATTTGAGCTCTACGCTAATTTTTTTTGAGGGAAGCTGTATCACGTGCTTCCCAAATCCGGTCATGGATTGAATCATAGGATTTTGTTGGGTTCTGACAAATATAATGAAGTTAAGGAAAGTAGTTCGGACCCTCTCACAAAATTCAGGTGAAGCCCGCATGGTCAGAGCCAACCCGAGCTGAGGATGCCCCTGCTTTTTTCAAAGCTCCCGTACCCAAATATTTCGAAAACTGACCCGGCTGTCGTCGCCGTGATCTTGGAGTCTTAAAGGCCCTTTGCCGTGTGCCGGATTTTTTGGCCATCCGATATACGGGGTGGTGCCTTTAATTTCAGTATGGTCTTGGATTACGATGCCGTTTTGAATGACCGTCACCGTACCCGATTTAATTTTACCGCCATCTGAGTTGAATTCCGGCGCGTGGTAGATGATGTCGTAGCTGTTCCATTCTCCCGTCGGCCGTGACGCCATGGCAAGGGGCGCACCTTGTTTGTATATCGACCCGACCTGTCCGTTAACGTAGGTAGGATTGTCATTTTGGTCTAAAATTTGGATTTCATAGATTCCGTTGAGAAAAATACCGCTGTTGCCCCGGTTCTGTCCCTCGCGCTGCACCGGCAGAGGCGATTTCCATTCGATATGGAGTTGCATGTCACCGAATTCCTGCTTGGTCTGAATGTCGCCGGTCTTATCGGACACGGTCATACTACCGTCATTGTTCAAGTGCCATTTGGCGGCGGTGCTGTCTTTTGTACTGATCCATTTGTCAAGGTCTGTACCGTCAAAAAGGACAATGGCGTCACTCGGCGGATCACCATATTCTTCCCCGGGTTGTACTTTGGGAACTTTTGGCTCGTAATATTCGGTACCTTCAGGTTCTGTGGGTTCCGGACCCGAATACTCCTCATAAGTAATAACGGAATCTTCGTTGTTCCCGGTCTTTTCCATGGGATCGACTTCAACCTTCTCTTGGCAGGAAAGCATGAGTGCCGATGTAAACACTCCCATTATATAAAACTTGTTCATAAAGTTAATTTGGCTTGATTAAACGTCGGTCGTTAGCTGAACGGCACGCTCTCGCCGTCCGCGACCGAACAGCGTAGTTTGTTAAATTTGAAAATGTTTTTTTAGAACTCCACACCGCTACTGCAACTGCCTACTTTTTCAAAGTTCCTTAATTTTTATATTCCTATATGAGACCTTGTCCCCGTGGTCTTGAAGGACAATTTTCCCTTCTACGAACTTTCCGAATCCGTCCCAACCGGCAAATTTGGATTTAGAGACCATGGTATCCCACATTTCACCGCCTACCGGAAAAGTTGTAATTTCTTCCCCATTGAGTTCAACACTGCCCCGCTTTTCGCCGTTGTCGACCGTAATGACCATGGTATTCCATTCTCCGACGGGTTTGGTCGCATCTTTCGACGGGGCTATCATATCGTAAAGCGCTCCCGCCTGATGGGTGGTGCCCGCTTTGGCATCAGGGTGTCTTTCATTATCCAGCACTTGAATTTCAGGTCCTGTATGATAGGGCCTGTCGAAATCGCCGTCCTCCTTTACGCCCCACATGATACCACTGTTGCCGCCTTCGGAGATTTTCCAGTCCAGCGACAGTACGAAATCAGTAAATTTCCTTTCGGTAACCAAATCATGTATCTCGCCATCCTTGCGATTTTCGGGAGGATGAAAAACCATAGCGTCATCTTCGATTTTCCAATGGTCGGATACGCCGTCTTTTTGAAACTCTTTCCAACCGTCAAAAGAAGTGCCGTCGAAAAGTACCGTCCACTCTTGGGGAGGTTTTTCTGTTTGCGCTTCCGCAATACGTTCGGATTCCATTTTTTCCTGTGATTTTTCCGATTTGTCCTTACAACCGATCGTCAAGGTTGCCGCGAACAGAAATAGGATTAAATTTCTCATAATTTTAGAATTTGAGTAAATGATTTGATGCATCCTGAAATTTGCCTTTGTCTCGGGGATGGATTGCAGAGGCACAGGAAAGCGTTCATCGCAACGTCGAGCGCTTACTTTGTAATCCCCAATATCCTTCTTAACCTATCCTCATCGATATCGGCGCCCGCGAAATCGTCAAAGGCTTTTTCCGTCGCCTCGATGATATGGTCCTGAATAAAGACGGCGCCTTCCCGCGCTCCCTGCTCGGGACTCTTGATACAGCACTCCCATTCCATTACCGCCCAAACGTCGCACCCATATTGGGTAAGCTTGGAAAAGATCGTTTTGAAGTCAATTTGACCGTCGCCAAGAGAGCGGTAACGTCCGGCACGGTCACCCCAGTTGTTATAGCCCCCGAAAGCGCCCTTTTTCCCCGTGGGATTGAATTCCGAATCCTTTACGTGAAAAGACTTGATGAATTCATGGTAATGGTCGATGTATGCAATATAATCGAGCTGCTGCAGTACAAAATGGCTGGGATCATAGAGAATATTGACGCGCTTATGGTTTCCGGTAGCTTCCAGAAAACGCTCGAAGGTATCGCCGTCGTGCAGATCTTCGCCGGGATGGATCTCATAACAGACATCGACCCCTTCCCCGTCATAGTGGTCCAGGATCGGCATCCAACGCTTGGCCAGCTCCTCGAAGCCCATTTCCACAAGTCCGGGCGGTCGCTGCGGCCAGGGGTGCCAGGTATGCCAAAGTAAGGCCCCGGAGAAAGTAGCGGATGTCTTAAGGCCTAATCGACGGCTGGCGGTCGCCGCTTTTTTGACGACATCGACGGCCCATTCGGTGCGCGCCGTGGGATTGTTTTTGACCTTATCGGGAGCAAAATTGTCGAACATCAGGTCATAGGCCGGATGCACGGCCACCAATTGTCCCTGTAGGTGGGTAGAGAGTTCGGCAATCTCGAGTCCGTATGAATTTACCTTCCCTTTCAGTTCATCACAATAGTCTTGGCTTTCGGCGGCCTTATCGATATCGATGAGGAAATTTTCCCATGTGGGTATTTGAATACCTTTGTACCCTAAATCCGACGCCCATTTACACATCCCGTCCAAAGAATTGAACGGCGCCTTGTCATCTACGAATTGCGCCAGAAATACGGCGGGTCCTTTAATTGTCTTCATGCTCTCGACTGAAATTTTTACGGTTGTACTTCGTTTGTTTTCCCTTTACTATTGGAATTAGCCCTATATTTAAATGCTAAAATTCAATTCAAAAAGATATTCCCTGCCAATTTTTTTTTGCAAGTCATAAATATAGGAAATCCATCAGGATAAAAAGAAAAATTACGGTACGAATACAAAGAGGGATACGGCACCCTGGTAGTTAGCCCGCGGTATAGCAGGAGCTGGGCCGACAATAGACTCCGGGTACGCGAAAAAGTTTATTCGATACAATCCTGGAGGTTTCGAATTAAAATCGAACGGTTATACCGGTTTAACGGAATACTTTGTCTTTGTTCCATAAAATGGCACTCACAACCGACGCCTTCGTATATTTTATGCCAAAACAATCGGGGCACCACAATATGAACAGTCTTAATTTAAATCGGCAATTAGTAGTATGGAAAATAAATCTGCCCGCGCCCTTTGGGGCGATTATTTGGACAAACATTTAGAACATGTCTTTGTCAATGCCCCCAGAACGATTCACTTCTCCAACAACGAAAAGGATGCCAACGATTATGCCGTGTTGGTCAAAAAGGGCATAAAAAAAGCGACATCCATGTCTCTTTTGGGATTGCAGCACCGCGGTGAACCTTTGCCTAAAATCGGGGACTTTTTGGTCGTAACGGATTGGGAGGGCCGAGCGCAATGTTTAGTGCGCACCACCAAGGTCACCCTGAAACCTTTCTTTGCAATCGATGTGACCTATGCCCTTAAGGAAGGTATTGGGGACAAAAGCCTTGCCCATTGGAAAAAGGTACACTGGGATTTTTTTGCTGACGAGCTGCAGCGCTTCGGCCGTGAACCCAGGGAAAGCATGATCGTAGTCTGTCAGGAGTTCGAAAAGGTATCTTAAGATCAAAACAGGTTTTCGTAAGATCCACTGGTATTCTTTGCACAAAAAAAGACCTGGGACATTGAATGTTCCAGGTCATTTTTACAGCAAATCGTTTCTATATCGACCCGCGAAAAATCGGCTATTTGCTCAGCTCGACAAACCGGCGGACATCGGCACGGTCAAAATCACTTCTCCAGCTCGACCCAAACGTTACCTTCTTTGTGCGATTCGACCGTAGCCTCGACAAAGTTCATACCGCGGACGCCGTCGACCATCGTTGGAAATTCACCCTGGTCGTATTCTTCCCCACGGATGGCCTTGGCGGCACCGAGGTAGATGTTCGCCATGGAATCGAAGATGCCTTCGGGATGTCCAGGTGGCAGTTTTGTTCCGGCCAATGAAAGCTCACTGTTGTAAGCGTGCCCAGGCTTGTAAATTTGAGTTGGGTCGGTGTCGCTGAGAAGGTATAAAAAATTCGGATCTTCCTGCTTCCAGCGTAAACCGCCTTTTTGACCGTAAATGGAAATACCCAAAGCATTTTCTTCACCCGTAGCGACCTGACTGGCCCGAATCACACCCTTCACGTGGTCGTCCATTCTGATGAGCACCGTACCGTCAATGTCCATTTTATTATCCTTGTACAAATAGTTGAAATCGCAAAGTATGGAATTGATATTAAGTCCTGTGGCATATTCCACCATATTGAAGGCATGGGTACCGATATCCCCCATACACGAACTTATACCCGCTTTCTCGGGATCCAGACGCCATACGCTCTTTCGCTTTTCCTCATCGTGGATAATTTCGTTGATCCACCCTTGATAATACACGGCATCGACCTTGTGGATTTTGCCCAACACACCCTCCTTGATCATTTCGCGCATTTGACGTACCATCGGGTAGCCCGTATAGGTGTGGGTCAGGGCGAATACGGTGCCCGCTTTTTCATGGGCCTTCTGCAACGTCTTGGCCTCTTCTAAGGTCGTGGTCATCGGTTTTTCGCAGATGACATGAAATCCGTTTTCAATTAATTTCAACGCCATGGGAAAATGGAGAAAATTGGGCGTTAGTATCGAGCAGACCTGAATACGCTCATCTTCGGGCAATTTTAATTCCTCTTCCACCAAGGTGTCGAAGTCTTTGTAAATTCGATCTGTGGGTACGTCGATTTCCTCGGCGAAGGCGATACTATCCTTTATATGAGGATTGAAAACCGCCCCGACGATTTCGTAATTATCGTTGATTTGTGAGGCTACCCGGTGCAATACACCGATGAGGGAATCTCCCCCGCCGCCCAAAATTCCTAATCTGATTTTCTTTGGCATGTAATTGTTTTTAAATGTTAAATTGTACCGAAAATAATAATATCCTTCCCTTGATGAAGAATAAGTAAATGGAAAAAAGAAGAAAGACCGCTACGCAAAAGGAAGGCGAAAGACTTTCTATCCCGTATCCAAAAGGCAAGATACTAAAAAACGATCTCCACGATCTACGTCTTATAGCTGATTTTCACATCTTTGAACAGTGTCCCGAAGAGCAGCAGCACCAAAAACGCAAATCCTGCAGGAAATAACCATATCGTACGCCAATCGTGAACGCCGTCGGAGAGCAGATAGGCATCGGTAATCTCTCCAGCGGCCCAAAAGCCGATCAGCATACCTACGCCATAGGTCGCCAAGGTAATCAAACCCTGAGCAGCGCTTTTATATTCCTTACCAGCCTTGCTATCCGTATAAATCTGTCCACTGACAAAGAAAAAATCATAACAGACGCCGTGCAACGCGATACCGACAACGATCAAGGCCACAAATTCGCCAGTATCCCCGTACGCAAACAAAAGGTACCGTAGGCCCCAAGCGAACATGGCCACCAACATGGTCATCTTAAACCCAAAACGCTTAAAGAAAAAAGGGAGCAAAAGCATAAAAACCAATTCCGAGACCTGGCCGAAACTCATCTTAAAAGCGGGATTGGCCACCCCGATTTCCCCCAAGAACTGTCCGGCATGCTGATAATAAAAGGCCAAAGGAATTGATATAAGTACCGAGGCCAAGAAGAAAACCAGAAAATTCCGATCTTTTAAAAGGGAAAGGGCGTCCAGCCCCAAAACATCCGAAAGACTTATTTTTTTCGATTTATCGACCCGGGGCGGCGTTTTCGGCAACGTAAAGCTAAATAGGCCCAGTACAGCCGAAGCGATAGCGGACATCAAAAACGTATTTCGAAGAAGACCCTCGGAAATTCCCTGTTGTGAGTCCCAATTCAAATAACTGATCAGCATTCCCGATGCAATCCATCCCACGGTCCCGAAAACACGTACGAAACCGAACTCCTTGCCGGGGTCTTTCATCTGGTTGAACGATACCGAGTTGACCAAGGCCAAGGTGCTCATATACATAATCATATAAGCCAGCAGATATGGAAAAAACAGGGTGAAATCGGAAGTTTGATAGAGCAAATACATCAGTACGGCTCCCAAGAGATGCAGAATTCCAAGTATCCGCTCGGCGTTAAAATAGCGATCGGCGATCAACCCTATGACGAAGGGCGCCAGAATAGCACCATACGACTGCGTGGAGTAGGCCATTGCCGTCTCGCTGCCGTCGGAACCCAACGTATTCGGAAGATAGATTCCCATGGTCACGTACCAACCTCCCCAAACGAAAAATTCGAGGAACATCATTATAGAAAGTTGGGTGCGTATCGTACCGGTCATAGAAGAGGATTATCTTTTGGAGTATATATAATCGGAGACCAAGGGCTCTATTCCGTTAGCCCTGAAATCCATGGCAATCTGCCCACGGTGGTACGTCGAATGATTGATGATGTGAAACAGCATGTCCTGCAGGGTGTGGGCAAACGACTTACCTTCCGTATTTTCGTAATCGATTGTTTTTTCAAAATCCTCGGTGTTCGAGGTAATACCGAAAGAGTCCCGTTGGTTTTCGTAATGGATGTCGCCCAAGGCCTTGATGTCATGCGACTGCCAAACTTCGTACTCCGACTTTCGACCCAGAATGCGGGCGTTCCATATATGGTGCGCGTTCAGGATATGGCTGAACAGCCGTAGACTTTTTTCGGACACTGCATCGTTGGTCGTCAAAATAGCTATCAATTCTTTGTTGCAATGAAAGTTATAATCGAAAATTGAGTTGAAATATGATTTCACGTAGCTAGTTATAGGTGTATATCAAAGAAAAAGCACCCCCATACCTTTAAACGTGGGGATGCCGTTCCGTTATTAGGCCATTTCCTGGGCTGCCCTGAGCAACAGCTCCTTGGTGGCAATGATGCCCTCCTCCTCGCTGAGTTCGCTACCTTCAAATTCTACCCCGATGTAACCGGTATACCCGTGGTCTTTGACGATTTGCAGCATTTTTTTATAGTCGATTGCCCGCTCATTTCCGGCCTCGTCGAACACATTGCTCTTGGCACTGACTGCTTTGGCGTAGGGCATCAATTCCTCGACCCCTTTATACTTATCATAATCCTCGGCACAGCCATCACTGGAGCGTTCAATACAGAAGTTCCCGAAATCGGGCAGGGTACCGACGTTATCCATATCGACCGTAGCCATTACATCGGCCAGCATTTCTCCGTTCGATGAGAGTCCACCGTGATTTTCTACAAGAATATTGATGCCTTTCTCCTTGGCATATCCGCCCAACTGGGTCAGCCCATCAACGGAGTTGGCTTTCCATTCTTCGGGCTCGTCGCTTCCTGCCAGGTTGACCCTTATGGATTGGCATCCCATATCCTTGGCCGCATCGACCCATTTGTGGTGACGCTCCACGGCCTCCTTTCTTTCTTTGTCGTCGCTAACTGCAAGATTGCCCTGCCCGTCGATCATAATCAAAACGTTCTGCATTCCGTGCCTTTCCGCTTCGGCATTCGATTTTTCAATGAAATTGGCCATCGCTTCCTCGGAATATTCATTGTTATCCAAATCCGCAGGATACAGTTGACTTACATACTCCAAGCCCGAAAAGCCCCAATCTTTGGCTTTTTCGGCAAAGCTGTACGGGTCGACCCCATCGTTGTTTATCATTTTATGGATGCTCCACTGCGCCAGCGAAAGCTTGAAAAACGGATCGACCTCCTCTACGGTCAAATCGGCATCTTCCAAGTTTTCCTCCTCTTTCTTTTTGGTCTCCTTACAGGCATACATTCCTAAAAAGGACAATGCCAGTCCAGCTTGTGAGCTATTTCTGATAAATTTTCTTCGTTTCATTGATTGTGGATTAATTAATGGTTTGCTAATTACTGGATTCTGAGAATATTAATTCAAATATCACTCGAAAATACTACGATATCAAGAAGAATAGCGACTAAATGTAGAAAATTAATTTAATATTTAATAAATTTAGCATCTAAACAATTCGGTTAGATGGATAAATTTTATTACAACCAACAACAGGAATCGTACGATGCCATCGTGGTGGGTACGGGTATCAGTGGAGGATGGGCCGCAAAGGAGCTCTGTGAGAACGGGCTCAAGACATTGGTACTCGAACGCGGTCGGATGGTCAAGCATATAGAGGACTACGAGACCGCGAATATGGACGATTGGGACTTCCCCCTCCGTGGCGAACTTCCGTTGGAGGAACAGAAAAAGCAGCTCAAACAGGCCCGTACCGGTTACACCACGAAGGCACCGAGCCACATGTGGTTCGTCAACGACCTCGTGCATCCGTACAACGAGATCAAGCGCTTCGATTGGATGCGCGGCTATCACGTCGGCGGCCGTTCGCTGCAATGGGGCCGGCATAGCTATCGTTGGAGCGATTTCGACTTTGCCGCCAACCAAAAGGACGGGATATCGATAGATTGGCCGGTACGGTATCGCGATATCGCCCCGTGGTACGACAAGGTGGAAGCCTATATCGGGGTCACTGGGGAACCGTTGGGCCTTGAACAGCTGCCCGACGGGATTTTCGAGCCCATGATGCCGCTCAATTGCCTCGAAGACCATTTTAGGGAGAAGGTAGCCGAAAATTTTGATGGTCGGGTCGTAACGGCAGGGCGGGTCGCCCACATCAATAGTGATAAAAAATTCGAGGGCGACCGACGCCAGCGCTGCCAATATCGAAACCGTTGTATCCGTGGGTGCCCTTTCGGCGCCTACTTCAGCAGTAACTCATCTACCCTGCCCGCCGCAGAGGCCACCGGCAATATGACCCTTCGGCCGGATTCCATCGTACACGAGATCATTTACGACCCCGACACCAAAAAGGCGACCGGGGTCAAGGTCATTGACCGCGTAACCAAAGAGACCCATGAATTCAAAGCCAAGGTCATTTTTCTATGTGCATCGGCCATTGCCTCCACCGCTATCTTGATGCAATCGAAATCCGACCGCTTTCCCGATGGTATGGGGAACGATTCCGACCAGTTGGGCCGAAATATCATGGACCATCATCTGGGCGTCGGTGCTTCCGGCAAGTTTGATGGTTTTGAGGACAAATATTATAAGGGACGAAAGCCCAACGGTATCTATCTGCCGCGTTTCAGGAACCTGGGCGGCGATTCGAACCGTACGGACTATATTCGTGGTTTCGGCTACCAAGGCGGGGCCTCGCGGGGCAACTGGGAAGACTCGGTCGCGGAACTGTCTTACGGAAAAGAGCTGAAGGAGACCATTCTCAAACCTGGAGGCTGGAGGTTCGGGATGACCGGTTTCGGGGAAATGCTGCCCTACGAAGAAAACCGTATGACCCTTGACTACGAAAAATTGGACGGATGGGGACTGCCTACAGTTACTTTCGACGCGGAGTTCAAAGAGAATGAATGGACCATGCGGAAAGACATGAAAGACTCCGCCGTGGAAATGCTGGAAAAAGCGGGACTTAAAGACGTACAGCCCTACGATAATCCAGGGGCACCTGGTCTTGGAATCCACGAAATGGGTACGGCAAGAATGGGAAGAAGCCGACGCACCTCGGTACTGAACGCCTATAATCAGGTACATGATGTGCCCAACGTATATGTGACCGACGGGGCCTTCATGACCTCCGCCAGTTGCGTCAACCCATCGTTGACCTACATGGCCTTTACCGCCAGGGCCGCGAACCATGCGGCGGAGCAACTTAAAAAAGGAACCATATAATGGACAGAAGAAAAGCACTCAGAAATATGGGGTTGGCACTCGGTTACACCGTGACCGCCCCTACTTTGATAAGCATCGTTCAAAGCTGTAAAAACGAGACGGAACTGGAATGGACGCCCGACTTTTTTAGTAAGGATGAAGGAGCGGCCCTTACAAAGCTGGTGGATATCATCATCCCAAAGACCGACACCCCCTCGGCTTCCGAAACCCAGGTTCACCTCTTTATCGACAGGTTTACGGATCAGGTAATGGAACCCCAACAGCAAGAATTCGTCAAGATGTCGATCGGCCGTTTTATGGAGAAGGCCCTTAAGGATTCGGAAAAGGAGAAGGCCGGGGACCTGACCCCAGAGGAACTGGAGCCCGTACTCGCCACCGCGCTAAAAACGACCCCTGAAGATCAAATCAAAAATTTTGAGGCCATAAAACAGTATCACGAGGCGCTGACGGATGGCAAAGAAGCCATCCTTGCCGAAGATATCTTCCGTTTCGCCTTTGCCAACAATCTAAGGGGCCTGACCATAATGGGCTATAAAACCTCGGAGTACGTTGGGGAAGAAATACTGGAGTATCTTCCCGTTCCCGGTGAATATATTCCCTGCGATGATTTGCAGGAGCTGACGGGCGGCAAAGCGTGGTCCATATAGGATTCATAACTTGAACCGAAAGAGCAAGAGTTAGGGGCGAACACAATGGCCTTTAACTCTTTGATCTTTTTGGGCATATGTTAAATTCCAACACCTTCTTCATATCATTTAAAGAAGAAAATCCGAAGAATAATTATACCAAATTAAACTCAAATAAACATGAAGCGAAGAAACTTTCTACAAAAAACAGCTCTGACCGGAGGGGCACTATCCATGGGCGGGGCACTCACCTATGCCGCTATCCCGAATACCTCCGCCGAACCCCATAAATTTAACCTTAACTATGCCCCCCATTTGGGAATGTTCGAAGAACTTGCGGGCAAAGACCCGATCGATCAAATCAATTTTATGGCCGATCAAGGTTTTACCGCCTTTGAAGACAACGGCATGATGAAGCGCGACACCGCCCTCCAGACCAAAATGGGCGAGACCCTGGCCAAGCGCGGTATGACCATGGGTGTTTTCGTAGTCGATAAAGGAGGTAATATGGCGAACACCTTGGCTGCAGGCAAGCAAGAATACATCGATATATTTTTGGACGGATGTAACAGGGCCGTCGAGACCGCCAAAAGGTGCAACGCAAAATGGATGACAGTAGTACCGGGCGGCTACGAAAGAAACCTGCCTATCGGAGTACAGGACGCCCATGTTATTGAAGCCCTAAGACGCGGTGCCGAAATTTTTGAGCCGCATGGCCTGGTCATGGTACTTGAGCCGCTGTCCGACTCTCCCGACCTATATTTGCAGAACTCCGATCAGACCTACATGATTTGCAAGGCGGTCAATAGCCCTTCCTGTAAAATATTATACGATATATACCACCTACAGAAAACGGAGGGACATATAATCCGCAACATGGATCTCACTTGGGACGAAATCGCCTACATCCAAATCGGGGACAACCCTGGAAGAAAAGAACCTACCACCGGTGAACTTAATTACAAGAACATTTTTAAGTGGATTTCCGAAAAGGGATATGACGGGGTGCTTGGCATGGAACACGGAAATTCCAAAGAGGGCAAGGCCGGCGAACAAGCCGTAATCGATGCGTACAAGCAAGTTGACGACTTTCTTTGATTGTTGGATATTACCAAGAGTTTAATGGTACAAGCTTAATTTGGAATAAGGGGAATAATCCTTTTGATAGCTTTCCAACGTATATCAAGTAGCGAAGTCCTATCCCTTTTGTCCATGGACAAGTACATTCTTGTATTGTTTATCTACATCGTGGCCTACGTCAGCGCCGTGGTGGCTCGTCCGTATATAGAAAAATAGGTATCTTGGACAATGTAAGTCTTACCGAAATAGTAGCGTAAAACAGGTGACTAAGCTCAGACCGGCAATGGCAAAAAGAAGGACGTAAACGATAATCGCTTTGGTCGTCCGATTTTTGGAATTCTGGGGATATATTGAGTTCATCAGTGGAAGTTATGTTTTCGAAGTTACTACCTATTACCGAGCTGTAAATCGGATTTGTATAGTTAGTCGCAAAACCTGTATGGTTGACAGAGGTATTCCAAATTATTCCGCAAAGGCCTTAGGGCTACTGGCAATCATTCCCTCGAACATTTTTTATCCTCGAAATTGCCTAGGGGCTATTGTACCCGCATCCGAGTTGAAGCAAATAGCCAAACCAAAATTCAACGTCTGGCGCAACATGATCTTTAATTCCAGATTCGGTCTTTTACCAACTGTCCGTGTTATTCGGAATTATCGATCTAAACCTTAATCGCAGCCTTCGCGGTCGATGTCCGCCTTGGCCTCGTCGATACTTTGTTTTATTTCTGATCTACTGGCCGTGGGTACACACTTATAAACGGATTCCAAGGCATCCAAATAGGCTTTTGCGGCATTTTTATAATCGTTGCAATTGCTCTCGGTCGGATCTTGGCTGTACGCTGTAGCCGCGTTGGAATATCTTTCCAACTCACCACTATATTCTTGGGCCCAATTTCCGTCGAAACAGTTGCCCGCCGGGTTCAAGGGGTCGTCTTCACTGCATCCTGCGGTCATTGCAATCATTGCGGCGCCACAGCCGATCAAAAAAAAATTTCCCTTCATTGTCTTCAAAATTTTCATATTTAAGATTATTAATAGTTAACTAATGTATTTACCCGTTGTTTACTTCGAAATTCACGATATTCGTTATTCACACTTATGTAGCGTTGACATCTTGGTTGCCGGATTGAATATCCCAAAAAAAACTTTGATCCCCACCTATTCTGCTTTCATGAAAGAAATGGCTTCAATGTTTGAAGTCCCAATCTAAAAGCTACTAAAATTATATTCGCCGAGGTCAATGGTCATCGGGTCTTTCTCCAAGGCGACACAGGTCATTTTTGCACTTTGCTTTTTCTTCTTTTTATTGACAAAATCCATTTCCATCATCAGGCTGTTCTCGCCGATTTTATCCAACCATTTGGGATCAAATCCTTTAGGTAGCTGTTTGGCATTGCTACCCGAGTACATATCACTGAAACTGACAGGGGTATCGAAAGCTATGTACATGGTCATTTTTGTATCTTCGTTCTCCATCTGAAAGCCTTGGCAGGTATAGCCCAGGATTTCCTTGGTGCCGATTTCCTTCAATTCATATTCATCCATATCGGATTCTTGGGCGACGGCTTCTGACAAATCCGGATTCGACATGACCATACCGGTTTTCTGTCCCCCATTGTCCATCAGAATCGTGGTAGTCTCAAGCCCTGGATCGATTACCATCAACATATTGCCCATAGAGCCTGTGCCTTGGTTCAGCTCTGGTCTACTACCGAAAGCCCCGCCATCTTCAGATAAAAAATAGTTCAAATCGATGTCTCCCTTTTCGTGCGACATGCGCAACGTGTAGCGCCAATCGAACTCGTACGAACCTGGCAGTACATCGGGGTCGACCTGGGAGCCGCCCATAGTTCCCATCTCCATGGTCAAAACCTCGTCCAAGGCCTGGTCGGTTTTTTTTGCTGCTTCTTCATCCGCCCTGTTCAATACGGTGCGTTCTGCCGCTTTTTCGGCACGTTTGCCCAGTTTTTTGAGAAACTGACCCTGCACCGTGGTCCCGATTAGCAGCAATACGATGAATGTGAATGTTTTTGTTCTGATTTTCATTTCCTGATTTTAAAGGTTTAGCTTAATATTTACCTAAGATAGCCCTAATCCGATGAAAGCGACCTTGATAATTTGACTATTTGTTCAAGGAATACATCTGGTCAGGTATTTATCATAGTTGATCGTAAGGTTTTATGCCAATCGAAATGGTGTGTTAAAAGGTGCCCACAGATTTTAATCGTTCGATAGGAGATGGCTTTAGATGGTCTCGTAAAACGATTTGGTGATTCGCACCGTAGCTCAAGGATTTATAAGGACTTTGTCGATGCGATGTATCATTGCTTAATATTCTAAAGTTCGAAATATTAATAATTGTAACAGACCACTCAACCAAAAATGTATAGATGACGTGTTTTCCTGTATAGATCGCACGAGAAAGGACATTAATTAGGTACTAGTCGAAATACCAATCTCGAATGCGGTCAACTCCTGCTCCGATTATGTTGTTAGCGTTTCGCAGTACCTTAGAAAATAGTTCTGCGCAGTGCCACACTTCTCCAACTTGTATTAACGATTTCCCTCCTCGAACAGCAGGTTGACCTTAAAATATGGATTTATTGCCTACGCATTGATATCCCGGTTTTGGGCAACCAAGGTATCCGAACAAAGCATATTGCACAGATATACTTTTAGGTCATAATACTGGTTGTTCGAGTTCATCAAATAGTCACGGTCCAGGGGCGTACTTCGGAATCTTCGTCTCAAGCTTCCGAATCGGTAGTACAGGCGCTGCCGGTCAACAGAAATGGCGAGGTGGCCAAGACAAGCAGGAATTTTGACTTCATGATCGTTTTAAGATTTTTCATTTCCTACCTATAGGTGTTCCGTTCATCAAAAAGTAAACATAAGGCCTTCTGTCAGAATTCACATTCTCAGGTCTGTTCGACAGGTAGAAACAATTTTTAATCGGAACTTTGAGAGTTTTGGCAAACAGCTTAAGCTCCAAGCTGTATAATCGGTCTTGCTAAAATGTATATTATGTCATCTACTACCCATCGCGGATTTTATGCGAATTCTAGAGAAGTCAAAGCGGCCACTACCATCCAGGCCGCCAGTATCAAGATTGCGAAAAGCACCCATGTTGCGGGGTCGATTTTTTTTAAGGTGGTCATGTTCTCGGGTTTTGGGTTCGGAGTTTGGATTTTAGGATTATCCGCCTACTTATTTGATTGGGAAGCCGGACTTTAGAAGGTTTCAGGTACAATTTACATAGCAATCGCAATAGCGGATACCACATATGTACCAATATATGCAACAGATGTAACGTGAACTTGAAAATCTACCCTACCGCCAGCTATGGAGCACTTTATAGATAATCCGCCGGGGTTTTTTTGTAGGTTTCCTTAAAACATTTGATAAAATACGACGGAGTATTGAAGCCGACCGTGTAGGCTACCTCGCTAACCGAGGAATCGCTGGTCTTGAGAATGTGCAACGCCTGTTTCAAACGTTGCGAGCGAATAAACTCAGTTGTACTTAAACCCGTATAAACCTGCAATTTTCGATGTAGCTGCATACGGCTCATCCCCATTTTATGGCTGAATGATTTGGCGCTAAAACCTGAGTCGTTCAGATTTTCGTCAAGCACCTTTTGAAGCCGGTTCAATAATTTCTCATCAGTGGGGGTTATGGCGAGGTCCTTGCTCTTCAAGACCACTTCTTGGCTATAGCGATCGCGCAAAGCCTTTCTGGCCCTTATCAAGTTTTCGACCCGGGTTTGCAAAACGTTTATTTTAAACGGTTTTACGACAAAATCATCGGCACCTGACCGCAACCCCTGTATCTCCTGTTCTTCATCGGTACCGGCGGTCAACAAAATAATCGGGATGTGGCTGGTACGCCCGTCGGATTTTAAGGTGCGACAGAGTTCGATGCCGTCGGCTTCGGGCATACGTACATCGGAAATAATCAGGTCGGGTACGGTTTCCAAGGCCTTTTCGATACCCTCAGCTCCGTTCGCAGCTTCCAAAATGCCATATCGTTCCGCCCATACGGATTTTAGGAAGCTTCGAACCTCGCTATGGTCCTCGACGATAAGAATCAGGGGCAGTTCGTTAGAATCGGCATTTACGGAAATTGCGTGTGGGAATACCTCATCAACATTGGACTCAATATAGTGGGCTTCCGTCGATGCTGCTTCTGGGTACCTATTCGTGTCGTTGAATGGCTTATTCGAACTCTTTGAGGCACCGTTGGGAGCGGCAAATTCCCGCTCCGGCCATTCCTGAACCATTTCGTCCGTGGAAGCTTTTGGATTATTTGTTTGGGGCATCGAAATTTCGAGAGGCAGTTCAACATGAAAAAAAATGGTGTCATCGGCTTCCATCCGAACACCGATTTCGCCTCGATAGAGCTGTACCAGCTCCTTGACCAAAGACAGGCCTACCCCGGCACCTTCGGCATGTTCGTCTTTTTGGTAAAAACGGGCGAACAGCTTCTCGACATCGATTTGAGATGGTTCCTCTACAGTATTTCGTATTCTTATTTGCAGTTTCCCACTCTTCTTCAAGGCCTCGAACCGGCACGTTCCCCCGTTACGGCCATATTTAAAAGCATTTGATAGCAGGTTCGTCACGATTTTCTCGAGGGCATCCCCATCGTAATACGCTCTTCCAAAAGGATCGATTTGGATGTCGTAATCCATATTTTTTTGCGAGGCCCGGTATTCGAAAGAGCTGGCAAGCATCCCCAAAAAGAGACCGAGGTCGCCTTCCATCATTTTCAGTTTCAGTTTGCCCCTTTCGAGCTTTGCCAAGTGCAAGAGCTGGTCTACCAGGGCAATCAAGCGGTCGGTGTTGCGTTTGATCATCGAAAAATTCGAGACCTCGGTGTCAGTAAGTCCATCCTCGCCCAATTTGGCATCGATGGGCCCCGAAATCAAGGTTAGCGGCGTTCTGAACTCGTGGGATATATCGGTATACAGTTTTGATTTCATATCGTGCAATTGCTGCAATCGCCGTGTCTCATCCTCCTTTAGCCGCAAATCGAGCTGCATTCGCCAACGCCACTTGAGGTACATATATACCATCAGTATGGTAGCCAACAACAACAGGACGTATACGAATTTGGCAGCGGCGGTGGCGTACCAGGGCGGTGCAATGGAAAACGAGTAGGTTGCGGAATTTTCGCTCCACACCCCATCGTAGTTGCTACTTCTGACCTGAAATCGGTAATCGTCCGGCGGTAGTTGCGTATAGCGAGCGAGATTGACGTTGCCCGCTTCCACCCAATCCTCATCGTAATTGTCCAGTTTGTACCGATACCGGTTCTTCTCGGGAAGGGAATACTGCATGCTCGAAAAGGTAAATGAGACCGTGTTTTGGTCATGATCGAGTTCGGGGCGACGGGATAGGGAACGGGGGGCGTCGAGTACGCTGAATCCAGTGATAGTAGTCTTGGGCGGCATGGTGTTTTCCTTAATTTCATCGGGCCTGAACCAATAAAACCCGTCCAACCCACCGAAATAAAGGGTGCCGTCCGGATCTTTATAAGAAGCCCCGGTGTTGAATTCCGTGGCGAGACCCGCATAATTCGTGTAGTTGGTGATTTGGGGATCTCCCGCAAAAGTTGCGCCGGGAGCGAATTTGGTAATACCCTTGTTGGAGCTTAGCCAAAGGTTTCCCGTGGCGTCCGGTAAAATGGAATAGATAACGTTATTGGCCAGGCCTTGGTCGACGGTGTAGGTGCGGAATCTTTTATTTTTAATATCGAAGGCGTCGAGTCCGCCGCCATTGGTGCCGATCCAAAGAATTCCGTTAGGCCCATGATAAAGAGACTTGATCCTGTCGCTGGATAGAGAATCGCCATCCTTCCGGTTATAGGTTTTAAAAGTCCTTTTCCCGACATCGAAATGGGCAACTCCATCGGTTTCGGTGCCTATCCACAAGTTTCCTTTTGCATCTGAGGTAATTACGCGTATGTTGTTGCTCGGAAGGCTATTCCCTTGATCGGGATGGTGTACGAAACGATCGATTTTTCCTTTTTCCTTATCGAATAGAATCAATCCCTGCTCCCGTGTACCCAGCCAAATTCGGTCGGCGTCATCCTTATAAATGCACCAGATGGTCTGGGCCCGCAACGGAACATCCGTATCGATTGAATAATGCAGGAACTTCCCATCGGCAAGCAGAAGGTCGAGCCCGCCGCCTTGGGTACCGATCCACAAATCATTGTCTGCATCTGCCCAAAGGCTCATGACCCGGTCGGAGGATATCGTATTCCGGTTTCCGGACGCCGCGTTATAAGTGAGCCAACTATTGGTGGCCGGCTCGTATCGGGTAAGGCCCTTACCCGAGGTACCAATCCAAACGATTCCATGTTTATCGACTGTAATGGACCGTACCACGTCGATATTGATGTTCTCGGGGGTTTCGTAATTGGTGAGGGAGTTCAACTTTTCAAGGTATTCATCATAATAGCTTGCTCCCGCCCCATCAGTACCGAACCACAGGGTACCGGTGTAATCTTCATAAATACAGAGGATGTCGTTATAATGTAAGGCTTTCGGGTTATGTTTCTCGGCACCGAAGTGTGCGATGCTGTTTTTTTCGAAATCGATCATGTACAGTCCTCGACCATAGGTAGCGACCCACAATCGCTTCTTTGAATCGATATGCAAGTCCAAAATGTTGAGGTCCTGGGTAAGTGGATCCGTAAACGGCAGTTCGGAGATACGATAAAAACTATCGTCGTTCTTTATCCTAAAATAAAGCCCATCGCCGAAAGTCCCGATCCATTGCCGCCCCGCCGCATCATAAACGATGTCGCTAAAATTTATTTCCGCCGTATCGTGGCGGGTCTTCGGAACTATCCGTAGCGCCTCTTCCGATTCGGGCGAATATACGACAAGGTGCCCGTCGGTGGCCAATGTCACAACGGCATCACTGTTTTGGGCGATATTGTAGATTGTCCCCCCAACCTCGGAAAACGGCAGCACCTTCTCCGGTCGGGCCGCATCGGGCCGCAATACGTAAAGTCCTTTGGAATAAGTACCGATCCACAGGTTATCGTCTTGTCCTTGGTAGATTACGCTGGCATTGTCAATATGGGGCAGGATCTCGAACTTGTCTCCCAGGGGATCGAACTTGCGGGGAATTTTGTCCATGGGGATTATCCACAGCCCGCCCTGCCTATCGTTATAGACCTTTCCGAGATGGCTATAATCGCGTTTCGTGATGTCCACGAACCGGTACGGATAGACTTTGAACTTTTTCCCGTCGTATCGGTTCAGACCGTCTTGGGTTGCGATCCAGAGATAACCGGTGCTGTCTTGGGTTATGGATATGGCGCTATTCTGTGAAAGCCCTTCCTTGACCGATAACTGTCTGAAATTGACCTGCGATTGGGAGAAAACGGATTGCGCCCCGCCCAAGGCTATCATTAAAAGAACGAGAACGACTCCTTTTGTTGTCTCTGTTGTCGGGTGCATGGTTTTATGGATAGGATGAATTCCAACTCCCTCCGCTAACCAAGTCGTATATGTAAAAACTATGATACCGCCAATCCGTACGGTCCGTACGATGTATCAGAATTGATATTTACCACAAAGGATGCTGATTCAGGTAGTTCCCCCGAAACCTATAATCGAGCACATCACCGGATGCCAAAAAATTGGATAGGTGTTCCAATAATGGTCCCATCAAGCGGCATAAAACCACGCTTAATTGTACAGCGCGATGCCTAGAACCGTACCTTATGGAATGGCAGTCTCATAGTAATCAAAACTTTTTTGCTCTTTCTGGGCGACTGTCACAGAAATTCAAAAATCAAAAATTCCATCTTCAAGGCTAGCGCTCAGCTTGATAATGTTAATTGAGTGTTCTAAAATTACATAATTTATTCACAATGAACACCATACATGGATGAGAAATTTTGTGCTATCATTAACATTTATCGGAAGGCACTCATAGAAACTATTTTGGCACTATCGAATACTATCCTGTAGATTTTTCCCTAGTACAGCATTTTCGGTCATGTTTTCCCCGATCACAACTTCTTTCTCCAACAAGGAATTTTCCGCCGCGTCTTCCCTAACAATTAGCCCCTGATCGAATTTCGCAGTATTCTTCGCTTGGCTTAAGACGGCAAGGACCAACACCATAACCCACAAAGTAAACATCAAAACACACTTTTTCATGATTTACGCTTTTTGGTCAGTTGGAGTATATTCCCTTGCTGCGGCTACCACTAGAATGTTCGCTAACCTGTAACTAAATTAACAGGTCATCGGGCTTAGAAAAAACGACCTTGTATAGATGGTGTTGTTTACTGTATAAATGGTGAAACCCACCAACCTATAAACTAATATTGGTCTAGATGCTCCGGATACAAAAAGTCATTATACGGAAAGCGGGTGACATGTATATCGCGTACTTCGTCGTACACTCTTTTTTTAAACTCATCCAGGTTCTCTTTATTCAATGCCGAAATAAATAATGCCCTATCGCCTACCCTTTGCATCCAGGTGCGTTTCCACTCTTCGATGGTAAAATGCCTTTCGGTCTTTTCGGTAACGAGGTCATCCTCGGCTATCGTTTCATGCTTGTAAAGATCGATTTTATTGAACACCATGATGGTACTCTTATCCGCGCTGTCTATTTCGCATAGAATTTTGTTTACGGAATCGATGTGCTCCTCGAACTGCGGATGCGAAATATCGACGACATGAAGCAACAAGTCCGCCTCCCGTACCTCATCTAAAGTACTTTTAAAACTTTCGACCAACTGGGTGGGCAGCTTGCGGATAAAGCCGACGGTATCAGTCAAAAGAAAAGGCAGGTTTCCGATAACTACTTTACGCACGGTGGTATCCAATGTAGCAAAAAGCTTGTTTTCGGCAAAGACATCGCTCTTGCTGATGACGTTCATCAAGGTAGACTTCCCTACGTTCGTATAACCGACCAAGGCCACCCGCACCAAACTGCCGCGGTTGCCGCGTTGGGTCTCCATCTGTTTATCTATCTTGGCCAGTTTCTTTTTCAGCAACGAAATCCTATCGCGTACGATACGTCTATCGGTCTCGATCTCGGTTTCCCCCGGACCGCGCATTCCGATACCTCCGCGCTGCCGTTCCAAGTGCGTCCAAAGTCCCGTCAACCTCGGCAAAAGATATTCATATTGTGCCAGTTCGACCTGGGTACGGGCATAGCTGGTCTTGGCACGTTGGGCGAAAATATCGAGGATCAGAGTTGTACGATCTAAAATTTTGCACTTCAACTGCTTCTCGATATTGCGTTGCTGGGCGGGACTCAGCTCGTCGTCAAAAATAACCGAACCGATGTCGTTTTCCTTAACGAACTTCTCAACTTCCTTCATTTTACCGCTCCCGATAAAGGTCTTGGGATCGGGCGGATCCATGCGTTGAACGAAACGTTTTTCGACTTCACCTCCAGCCGTGTAGGTCAGGAACTCGAGTTCATCGAGATATTCGGTCACTTTTTCCTCGTTCTGTTCGCGGTTCATAATTCCGATTAAAACCGCCTTTTCGTGTTCTATGGTCTGTTTCTCAAGCATATCGTGTCACAAATTGCAACTTTATATAGTAACGACCAAGCTATTTTAGCACTTTTAGTAATCCAATCGAAATTGGCTTGTGCGTTAAATTCAAAAATTTTTGGATAGGTCTGGAAACTTGGGGTTGCAATCCTCAAACATGGGGCACCATCGCTACAATACGTCCAAACCAACCTTCCGGTCGGTCAGTCTTTTATTCTACTACCATCGAGAACGGGCTGAATAGTGGTAAACACCGAATTTATCGATGAAGGGATATCTCAGAACAGCGAACGAACGTAGGGGCGTAAAAACAGACCGAGCGATCGGTAAGCAGATGAAATTATAAGATATTGAAAGTTGTCTGCACAGTTTAAAACCTTAAAGCGACCGGGTTCAGGACAGGGTTACGGATTAATCGTGCTTCGTGGATTTTGTGTCTTTTGTATCGGCATCATCATCCTCATTTGATCCGTCGGTCGGGGCAATGGGTCCGGGACCGGAGTTGTATTCCAATACGCCGGATCGCTGGGCTCGGGTCTTCCAATTTTTTCGGGCTAGTTCCTGAAGGTCGGCCACGCTATCACTTTCGTCCATGATTTCCAGTCCGAGTAGGGTCTCGATAACATCTTCCATGGTGACCAGACCGCTTACCGAGCCGTACTCGTCCACAACAAGGGCGACATGTTCCCGTTTTTTCACCAGGGTATCGAATAGTTTGGGGATAGGGGTATTTCGTTCGGTCACCAAAATTTCCCGTTTAATTTCAGAAAGAGGTATATTACCGTTATCCTTGACCATCTCCTCAAGGATATTATCCTTTAGGACGAAGCCGTCGATATGGTCGAGCTTATCGCCATGGACAGGGATACGGGAAAACCGCATTTTCGGATTGGCCTTAAAAAATTCACCGATAGTCGTTTTTTCGGAGGCGATTTTCATCACCGCCCTCGGTGTCATGACATCTTTTACCAACACCTCATCGAAGCGCAGCAGGTTCTTGATTATCGTGGATTCCGATTTTTCGAATACGCCCTCTTCCTGGGCGACCTCGGTCATGGCCGTAAAATCTTCCCGGCTAAAGACACTGCCCTCATGGGCCTTGCCACCGACCAACTTGGTGAAAAGCTGCAAAAACCATAACAATCCCGTGTATTTAAGCGCCAGCACCATGATATTCAAGGTTTTTGCGGTAAAATTAGACAGGTTGCGCCAATAGGTCGCCCCAATAGTCTTGGGAATGATTTCGGATGCGACCAAAATCAAAATCGTCATAATGGTCGAAACAATCCCGACCATCAGGTCTTCGGTAAATGTTACCCCGAAAGCAGTCCGTTGCGTACTACCGTACAGTTCCGCATAAGCGACTTTGGCCTGAACGCCCACCAATATAGCACCTACAGTATGTGCTATAGTGTTTAAGGTAAGAATGGCGATCAAAGGCTTATCCACATCTCGTTTTAGCTCCTCCAAGATTAAAGCGTAGGCCTTGCCCTCTTTTTTCTTTACGTTTATGAAGGTTGGATTGATGCTTAGCAACACCGCCTCCAGCACAGAACACAAGAACGAAAAAAAGATGGAGATAAGCGCGTAGAAAATGAGTAGGCCCATGGACGGATTTTGTGCTAAAATAATGAAAAGTAGGCAGGCTTGGAATTCAAAACGTCAAATTATCAGGCCTAGTTGTTCTTTAGAACGCTATAGTTGAAGGATGCTGTGAATCTATCTTTTTGAAAAGACGGGGATTCCCATGCTTATCGACCAACTAACTATTGTCGGCCCGGACTTATCGTTTCGGAACCGTAAGCGGGGGCTTGGGTTATTTTCCTCTCGAGGGCTTGATAGAACACCTGCTGCACCGCCGATCGGATATGGAGTTCGTAAAGATTTCGATGGTCGCGGGACGGATAGACCCGATTGGACAGAAAAATATAAACCATTTGATTTTTAGGGTCGGCCCAAACGAAGGTCCCTGTAAAGCCGCTATGGCCAAAGCTTTTAGGACTTACCTCCGGCGCGGGGTAGGCGTCTTCGAGAGCCAGGGTGTCGTTCCCCAACAAAGGTTTGTCAAAGCCCAAACCCCGACGGTTGTCGTTTTCGGGATACTGTACTTTGATAAATTCCCTGACCGTATCGCCCGACAAATAGCGCTTGCCATTATAGATGCCGTACTGTAGGTACATTTGCATCATTTTGGCTAGATCGCGCGCCGTAGAGAAAAGTCCCGCATTGCCGGATACTCCGCCCAATAGGGAAGCATTTTCATCATGTACCCAACCCTGGGTCAGGGTATGCCGAAAAATACTGTCCTCCTCGGTAGGCACAATTTTATTGGAAAAGCCTTTGGTACTGGGCCGAAACCCTAGGGTCGGCGCACCTATGGGCAGATAGAAATTCTTTTGCAGATAGTATTCGTAGGAATCTCCAGTCATCTGTTCGATAAGCTCGGGAAAGACGAGAAAGGTGAGTCCGGAATAGCGGTACTTCTTTTCTTGGGCCACCTTCGAGCGGTCGATCATGCGGTACATCTTTCGGTCAAATCGGTCTTTAACGTACAGTCCGTCATACGCCCGATATTGGAAACGGTTATTCGGTTCGGCCCTAACGAACCTACGTTTTGGCTTACCGTTCTTTTTGAGCACCTCGTTCAAAAAAATGATATAAGGTTCAAGTCCCGCTTGATGCGCCAGGATTTCCCGAAGCGTGATGTTCTTCTTGTCCTTTCGATTTTGCCAGCGTTTCCAATAGGTGCTGAACGGGGCATCAAGATCCAGCTTACCCTCACCGACCAATTTCATGATTGCGGGCAGCGGGCCCGCAATCTTGGTGACGGACGCCAGGTCGAAAATATCGTCCGCAGCCGTGCGTTGGATGCTATCATAGGTGTGGTAGCCGTAGGCTTCCTCAAAAATAATTTTTCCTTTTACCGCGACGAGAACCACTGCTCCCGGAAAGGCTTCTTCTTTTATTCCTTTCGTTATTATTGAATCGACTTTGGTGTGCAGCGAGGAGGGGTCCAGACCCATGTCGGCTGGGTGAACCGAAATCAAGGCGTCTTCGGGGATTTGAATGGTGTCGACCGAGGAATCTTCCTGTCCCCGCAAGGTGACCAAGAATAAACTGAGTAGTATATAAATTGCTGTTTTCATGGATTCAAAACGTTTCGGCTACATCAATCGCACGGCATCTTTCGCGAAATAGCTCGCAATAAAATTGGCGCCCGCCCTTTTTATGGCCGTCAACTGCTCCATCATTACGGCATCGTGATCAAGCCATCCTTTTTCGGATGCGGCCTTAAGCATGGCGTATTCCCCGCTGACCTGATAGACCGCGACGGGGACTTCGACCGCATCACGAATCTCACGGACGATATCCAAATAGCAGAGGCCTGGTTTTATCATCACGATATCGGCACCTTCCTCGACATCCATTCGGGTTTCCTTTAGGGCTTCCATCCGGTTCGCGGGATCCATTTGGTACGTGTTTTTATTCTCCGGCACATCCTTTTGATCTACAGGAGCGGAATCGAGGGCATCGCGGAACGGGCCATAAAAGGCACTGGCGTATTTGGCACTATAGGCCATAATTCCTGTATCGGTTAGGCCTTCATCTTCGAGGGCCTCCCGGATGGTACGGATGCGACCGTCCATCATATCACTTGGGGCGACAAAATCAGCTCCGGCATTGGCATGACTGAGGCTCATTTCAGCCAATATTTCGGAGGATTCATCGTTTAGAATCCGTCCGTCTTCCACGATTCCGTCATGCCCGAAAGAAGAATAAGGGTCTAGGGCGACGTCGGTCATAACCAGCATTTGGGGACAGGCATTTTTGACCGTCTTGATGGCCAATTGCATGAGGCCTTTATCGTTCACCGCCTCGGAACCCTTGTTATCCTTTAGGTCGTCGGACACCTTTACGAAGAGAAGCACGGCGCGGAGGCCTAGTTCCCACAGTTCTTTGACCTCTTTTTCAAGATAATCTAAACTCAACCGATAATAATCGGGCATGGAGGGAATTTCTTCCTTTGTGCTTTTACCCTCGACCACAAAAAGCGGCACGAGAAAATCGCTCGGGGTCAGTAGGGTCTCGCGCACCAGATGGCGGATGGCAGGATTGGTTCTCAGTCTTCGATTTCTTCGTAAAGGATACATAGTAATAACAATTAATTCAAAATTCTATTTAGAATCATGAGAAATGGATTGATCGGTATTCTCCGTTTCTTCCCGACACTCGATTATCCGCTGTAAGGCACGACCATGCCCATAACTGGCCCAGACCCCAACATCCTTTTTGATTTTTTCGGGATTCTCCTCGGCGTCGATATAGTTTCTAATCGACGCTACGGCCGGGGCATCGAAGGCATCGATTTTCATGAGGGAGCCGTTCCCGGGAATGGTGTAGGCCCCGTCGTAATCGTAACAGACCACCAGTACCGTATCACCCGTACCGATTCCGGATTCGTAAAAGCAATCCGTTGTAAAAAACCTTTGGTTTTTATAGGTACTGTCTCCCAAATCTTTGATTTTGAAGACTTCTTCAATGGCTATGGTCCCTTTTTGCGGGATATACAAAGGACCGGCTTCGTTGGTGGGAGCTTCCAAATTCTTAACTACGCCCGTAAATACCAGTGACAGCTCGTCTCCGCAATTGCCGACAAATGGTCCGGCTTCCGGCCACCAGTAGGTGTAGCCAACATCTAAAGTGTCGAGCATAAATTCGATATTAAGGTCACTTTTTCGCTTTTTGCCAAATTTGCAGGAGGTAATCGCGACCAAAAGCAGAAGCATCAGGATCGGGGCCCATAGACTATGCAATGGGCATTTCGGACCCCGCCTATTTGAACCTGATCTATTTTGTGCCTGCGCCCTAGCATTAATGCCAAGGTGTGAAACAGACCCATATTTTCGGTTCTTCAAACCCATTCCCTAGGGTTTTTGAGTACATCTAACAATCTTTCTTCCTCGCTGCCTGCCTGCTCTCGATGATCATACCGCCATTGCACGAAGGGTGGCAGGCTCATCAGAATACTTTCAATACGTCCATTGGTCTTCAGGCCGAACAAAGTGCCCTTATCGTGTACTAGATTGAACTCCACGTAACGGCCACGGCGTATTTCCTGCCATTCGCGCTGATCGGCCGTATAGTCGATGTCCTTCCGCTTTAAAACAATCGGTATATAGCTGTCGAGGAAGCTGTCGCCCACCGCGGTCACGAAATTATACCAATCGTTCATTCCCATTTCCTCGGTTGCTTTACAGTAATCAAAGAAGAGTCCGCCGACCCCCCGCGCCTCGTTCCGATGTCCGTTCCAAAAATATTCGTCGCATCGTTTTTTGTACAAGGTATAAAATTCCGGGTCATGTTTATCACAGGCCGCCTTACAGACCGCATGAAAATGTTCCGCATCTTCCTCGAACAGGTAATAGGGAGTCAGATCCTGACCCCCACCGAACCATTGATCTGCAATACTCCCGCTTTTATCGTACATCTCGAAATACCGCCAATTGGCGTGTACGGTCGGCACCATGGGACTTCTAGGATGTAATACCAAACTCAATCCACAGGCGAAGAAGTCGGCATCCTCCACCCCGAAATAGGCCTGCATGCTCTTGGGAAGCTCACCGTGAACCGATGAGATGTTCACCCCGCCCTTTTCAAAAACATTTCCGTTCTCGATAACCCTCGTACGACCCCCGCCTCCTTCCGGACGCTCCCACAAATCTTCGCGAAATCTGGCCGTGCCATCAACTTCTTCGAGCTTTGCGGTAATCGTGTCTTGCAGGACTTTTATGTAGGAGTGGAATTTATCCCTCATATTTTTAGTATTTAGTACAAAGTATTAAGTATCATGTATATCCGTTTAAAAAACATAGCCTGACCTAGGACGGTAAGTCCAATGTTAAGGGGACTGATATAAAGTAAAGTACTATCCATTTATAGAAAAGTCCACCGTCTTAAATTCCATTGTATTCTGTCTTATTTGACGATTGGGTAATTTTAGGTAGATAAGAATTTAGTTATAAAACCGCTTCCACGTTATAAAACCCGATGTCTCGTTAACCACCCATCAAGTTTACTCAGTACTTAATACTAATTGCTTTGTACTTTATACTCCTTTACCGCATCGACAAATGCCTTCGCATTCTCGACGGGGATATTCGGCAGAATACCATGTCCCAAATTCACCACGTATTTATCCTTTCCAAATTCGTCGATCATTTGGGTCACCATTCTTTTAATGTCCGCGGGCGGGGAAAGTAGGCGCGAAGGATCGAAGTTACCTTGTAATGTAATGTTTCCGCCTGATAGATAGCGTGCGTTTTTGGGCGAGCAGGTCCAATCTACACCGAGAGCGGCGGCTCCGGATTTCGCCATGTCGCCCAAGGCGAACCAGCATCCTTTGCCGAACACGATGACGGGCGCTTCGTCTTTGAGGGCTTCGATAATTTGTTGGATGTACTGCCAGGAAAACTCTTGATAATCGCTAGGGGAAAGCATACCGCCCCAGGAATCGAAGACCTGTACCGCATTTACGCCCGCCTTGACTTTCGCCTTTAGATAGGCAATGGTCGTATCCGTAATTTTTTGAAGCATTTCATGAGCCGCAGCGGGTTCTGTAAAGCAGAGTTCCTTGGCCTTGTCAAAGTTCTTGCTGCCCTGACCTTGTACGCAATAACAAAGTATCGTCCAAGGTGATCCCGCAAAACCGATCAGCGGCACTTCGTCGTTCAGCTTTTCCTTGGTAGCCTTGATGGCCTGCATCACATAATCGAGCGCATCGTCGACATCGGGCACGATGACCCGGTCTATGTCTTTCTGGGTACGCACGGGATTCGGCAGATACGGTCCGAAATTGGGCTTCATCTGCACCTCGATATCCATCGCTTGTGGAATGACCAAAATATCGCAAAATAGAATGGCCGCGTCCATCCCGAACCTGCGGATGGGCTGTACTGTTATTTCGGAAGCCAGTTCGGGGGTACGGCAACGGGTAAAGAAATCGTATTTTTCTTTGATTTCCATGAACTCCGGCAAGTAACGGCCGGCTTGGCGCATCATCCACACGGGCGGGCGCTCTACGGTCTCGCCTGTAAGGGCACGGAGGAACAAGTCGTTTTTTATCATAGTTTCATTTTGTTCTAAAGTGCGAGGAGCACGTTAGCGAAGGCAAAACGTGTGACGCGGCAATCCGATTAAACTAATTTAGTGTCAATCAAGTGTTGGCGACGCGGCAATCCGTTCAAAGTACCAAAGTGTAAATCTTGTGTTGGCTCTGGCAATTACTCGTGTAATTTAACATACTGCTCGTTCACCAGTTCGATGACGCTCTCTACAATCGGCGTTTTCGCCACCCGCACATCGGCAAAATGCTTTCGTGCTTCCGCTGCCGTGGTCTCACCAATACAGTATGCGATTTTATCAGGTGCATTTTTTATCAGATAACTCTCGACCGTAGAGGGACTATAGAACATGACCCCCTCGATGTCGTCGTCTACTTTTTCGGAAACGTGTTTTGTTTCATAAGCCTCGATTTCGTTGACCTTGATATTGTTTTCCGCCAAAATCGTCGGGATCGTGTCGAGCCGTAGGCTGCTGCAAAAATAGGTGACCTCAAGGCCTTCCATATATTCCACCAGATAAGCTGCCAGTTTTTCGGCATATTTCTCCTGATGTTTTACGGGGCCGATACGGCGTTCGATCAGGCGCTTGGTCTTTCTGCCGACGCAATAGATGTTTTCGAACCTCAAGTCGGCGGCGTCTACATTCTGTAACAGTGCCTCTACCGCGTTTTGACTTGTTACAATTACATTGTGCTTTGGCTTTTTAAGCTCATAGGCCGAAATGCGATTGGGACTCACCTTTATGAAGTCTTTGGATTTTACACGGACGGACTTGTCAAACAGCGCTAGCTGCTTTTGACTCAGATCTTTGGTGGAGAAAATATTCGTCTTCAAGATAGCGCCCTGAATTTCGTTCATCAAGAGTTTGCCCCCACGGCTCAAAATGCTGTTGGCGCAATCACGCCCCAAGAATTCGTGACGGCCTAAAGGCGCACTGAACTCCGATTGCAGTTTTTTCTTCCCGTCGACCGTTAATAGCACTCCCTTTAGAGTGACCTCGTTTTCGTCGATAGTGGCCAAAGCCCCGATAGGTGCCGTACAGCCCCCCTCGAGAATACGTAAAAACTCCCGTTCCAGTCGGGTGCAGATATCGGTGGGTTCGTGGTTGAGCTGGGCACAGGCTTCCCGAACGACGGCGTCGTCTTCTAGGGCCACCACCATAATCGCACCCTGGGCGGGGGCCGGCATCATCCAGGTTAGACCGACAGTGTTCTCCGGCTCCAGACCGGTACGCTCCAGCCCCGCCGCGGCGAAAATAGCGGCGTTCCAATCATTTTTCTTCAATTTTTCGTAACGTGTTTGAACGTTCCCCCGCAGATCGACCACGGTATGGGTGGGGTAACGGTTCAGCCATTGGGCCTTTCGCCGTAGGCTTCCGGTAGCGATAACGGCCTCCCTTTCGGCCAAAAACTCCTCATTTTTCTTAAAGGCAAGGATGTCAAGAAAATTGCCGCGCTCGAGTACGGCCGCCTGAACGATGCCTACCGGAAGTTTCGTCGGCACGTCTTTCATGCTATGCACGGCCACATCGATTTCACCGCGCAACATCGCAACATCCAGCGTTTTCGTAAAAATACCGGTAATCCCCATTTCGTGAAGCGGTTTGTCGAGTACGAGATCCCCAGTGGACTTAACGGGAACAATCTCGGCCCGATGGCCCAGAGCCTCTAACTTATCCTTAACGGTGGTCGCCTGCCACAGCGCCAGTTCGCTATCGCGGGTACCGATGCGTATGATTTTGTTCATGGGGTGTCTACTTCGAGTTGAAAGACGCTCTGAATAAGTTGAAGGCTGGTATCGGAATCAACATCATCGCCTTTCAAGTGGTTGGCGAACTGTTTGGTGATTTTCTGAATGATGCGGTTAGAAATGATATCGGCCTGTTGTTCATTGAAATCGGAGCGTTTTTTGGACTGGTAGTCCATTTCCTCCTCTTTCATGGTCTTTAGTTTCTTTTTCAGCGCCTTGATTACGGGTGCGAATTTTCGGGTTTCCAACCATTGATCGAAATCGTGTCGCACTTCGGCGATGATTTCTTCGGCATGTGGCACATACTGTTTTCGTCGTTCCAAAGCCTCATCGGTCATTTGAGAGAGATGGTCAAGGTGTATGAGGGTAACGTTCTCTAATTGGGACACCTCATCGGACACATTTTTGGGAATGGACAGATCCAAGATCAACAGCGGCTTCTTTGTGTGGATCAATTCCTTGGATACAGTTGGCGATTGGGCGCTTGTGGCCACGATTAGCACGTCGGTATTCCGGATTTCGGTCTGCAGGTCGCCATAGTCCCTTACCGTCAACTGGAATTTCCCGGCAATTCTTTCTGCTTTTTCCTTCGTACGGTTAACAAGGGTTATGTGATTGTTCTTGGTATGCTTGATCAGGTTTTCACAAGTGTTGCGACCGATCTTCCCGGTTCCGAAGAGCAAAATGTTCTTCTCCGAAGCATCGGGAACGTTTTCCAAAATATAGCGAACCGAGGCAAAAGCTACCGAAGTTGCCCCGGACGATATCTCGGTTTCGTTCTTTATACGTTTACTGGCCTGAATAACAGAGTTGCAAAGACGTTCTATAAACGGATTGGCAAGTTCAAATTTTTTGGAACGGTTGAAACTCTGTTTCAATTGACTGATAATCTCAAAATCGCCCAAAATCTGACTGTCCAGACCAGTTCCGACCCGAAAAAGGTGTCCGATGGCCTCATTGTTCTTATAAACGTAGGCCACATCCTGAAATTCCTCGATTGAACCGGTCGTATTATCGCAAAGCAGTTTGATTAGCTGAAAGGGATGTTGGGCAAACCCGTACAGCTCGGTACGATTACAGGTCGAAGTCGCCAAAAGTCCGTCGATGCCCTGTGCCTTTGCCTGCATCAGCAATTTCTCACTGGCGGCTTTTCCGAGACTGAAATTGCCCCGGGTCTCGGCATCGGCTTTCTGGTAATTGAGACCAATGCTATAGAACGAGTTATGTCGAGAAATATGGTAGTCTTTCATTAATTGGAATGGAAATAACGAACCTGGGCAAAAATAAAGGGTGTACTCCGTAAAAAGTAACGCTAGCGGTACAATTAGTATCGATACCCGATTTTTGGCTGAATTTGGATAGTGATTCGCTCTAAATCCTTATTTTTGTAGGAAATACAACGCTTTACAGCGGATTTATTTAGAACCTTTCTAAATAACCACAGGGAATATCGCAAAGGCTATGGAGGAAAAAAATATCGCTCAAGGTTCATTTCAGGAAGTCTTTATCGAAGACGGGTTTTTCGTTCTCAAGATACAGAACGACACCCCGGAAATACAACGGGTTACCCGAGAAATCGATAGCAGTTTTATCCAGTTCCATTTTTGTTTGAAGGGTGGCGCCAAATTTGTCTTCAGTCAGGGAACCTACGCTTTGGAGGTTTCCGAAGAGAATTCCCTTCTTTTGTACAATCCTCAGTTGGACCTTCCCATCAATCTCGAACTAACTCCCAATTCGTGGCTGGTTTCGGTAGTCATGACTATCCGGAATTTCCACTCCCTTTTCTCAAGGGAAGCGGAATACATCCCGTTCTTGAGTGCGGAAAACAAGGATAAAAAATATTATTCGCAAGAAAAGGTCAGCCCCGCTATTGCCGTGGTTCTCAGTCAGATAATGAACTACAACCTGCATCCCTCCATCAAGGAACTGTACATCAAGGGGAAGGCCTACGAACTCATCTCGCTCTACTTCAACAGGGGGGAGGATGCCGATGTGGAGCAATGCCCGTTTCTGGTCGATGAAGACAATGTCCGCCGCATCCGCAAGGCCAAAGAAATTGTGATAACCCGGATGGCAGAGCCTCCCACCCTGGCAGAGCTATCCGAGGAAATCGGATTGTCCCTTAAAAAATTGAAAGAGGGCTTCAAACAAATTTATGGGGATTCGGTGTTCAGTTTTCTTTTCGACTATAAGATGGAATACGCCCGAAAGATGCTCGAGACCGGCCAACATAACGTTAACGAGGTCGGTCTTAAAGTGGGTTATAGCACGGCGAGCCATTTTATAACCGCATTTAAAAAAAAGTACGGTACTACTCCGAAGAAATATCTGATGGCTATGGCAGGCTCATAGCCGTTTATGAAAAACAGGGTTCTCCGCTGCACCGTATCTTATCTGTTTCGGAAGATTGGAGCTAGAGTTTTGGCCGCGCCACCATGATTCCGGAATTTTTCTTGACCTTTTTGAGATAGTCCGTCAGTGTAAGCTCGCTTACCTCTACTTCCATGGAGCCGGTGGAGGCGTGTAGCAGGTGGATGCGCCCGTCGTCTTCCCGGGTGGCGAAACCGGTATGGGTAATGTCAAGGCCATCGATGGAGGTGGTCAGCGCAATAATGTCACCGGTTTGGATGAGATGCTCCTTATCAGCGATATCTTTTTGCGGGAGGATGTAAATGCCCCGGTCGTTCAAGGCTCTTTCGGATGCCTTTATCCTTTCAAAATTTCCTTCATCGCTTAAAAAAGGATACAGGTCGCGGTGGGTACTCATAAAGTCGATATCCTTGGTAATTTTCTCTCCTCCGATTTCGGCGGTGATATCTTTCAACAGGCCCTTTTCTTCGTTATTGGCAATCCACTCTGAAAAATAATGCAGCCGGGAAGCGTAACCGTCGAGTTCGCCATCCTTGTAGCGAATATTTTCCAAGGTTGCGATAAAGTCGTCGAAGTCCGATTCCCCCTTCTCGAGCATCCGACCAAAGGCCAGCACGTTTTCAACATAGGTGGTACAATCGAGACCTTGCAGGTTGACGACCAGGGTTTCGATGTCCCCGATTTCAAGCGTTTTTGCTACGTAGGGCGTGCCCTTGAAGGTCTTCCCGATCGCGACCAAAGTTTCTCCGAAATCTGCTTTAGCCAAAACGTCGATTTCCTTGAGCTTGTTCTCGACCGCTTGCCTGTCCACGGGGGAGCAGGTGATGGCTTGCGAAAAAGAAGTTTGGACTACAATCAGTGCTATGGCAAGAAATATGCTTTTCATTCTTTTTATTATCAAGTTAATGGTTAAAACCCTGCAATTTTATTGCAGCTCCTTTAGTTTCTATAAACAATTTAGTCGCCAAAGTTACTGAGTTACTCGGTTATTGGATTATGCCGGATTTCTTACAAAATAATCCAATAACTTAACAACCCAATAACCGTTCGCAATTTCAGTGCCTAATGAACACTACGGATTATCAATCCATACGTGGTTTGATTTTATCCGTGATAAGGAACTCGGCAGTCAACGGTTCAATTTAAATTGAAGGTTTCCGTACTCGCTATCGAAACCGCTGTTAGGAAATCAGGGCGCAAGGGATTGATAAGCAGGTTATGCTCCTCCGGATAGACGGACAGGTTCAATCTGGCCGACGGGATTCTAAGCGCCACACTTCTCATCGCCCTTGCCCAACTTGTACCGATTTTCTGGGTCGATTTTGGCCACGGACGGGAATTCCATTCCTTCTGCAACTCCTTGATCGACAGGTCCAATCCGATTCGATTTCCAAGGTATACTCTGGATTGTTTTGCCTTTTATGGGGCAAAAAATCTCCCAATAGCACTAGGTTCCCGGGCCCAAAAGGGTCCGTATTGTCCCCCACAAAGCGGGTGCTCTCCCCTGAGGGATAAGTACCAGCTCCAGTTCTTGATGGTGGTGCCACAATTTTATAAAGTGCGGAAGCCCAACGACATGGCTTACGGAAAAGTATTGGCTATGAACGCTATTGGTCCACCTTATAATATGGGAATTCACCATTTGCAATTCGTACCTGTTCGTATAAATCGGAAATGAAGGTAATGATAATTTGGGCAATACCCGTAATGCGCGAAACCGTTCGGTCGGAACACATGGGCACGCGGCTGGTCTTTGAGCAGAAAGGCCTCGCCCACTCATCCGAAATATGGTACAAAATCAATCCTGCAAAACAGTTAAAGACCCCCCTACTATCCCAGGCTATACTGGCCAATCATTTTCCGTATTTTACGATTTCCTTTTTTTGGACACAAAGTCGAGCGGACGGGCAAGGAAAGAATTCAGGGAATATGTCGCCAAGATGAGTTTCAAGGCCTATTTTTGCAAATGAAAAATTTCTAGCTATGAAATGAGCCATAATAAATCTTGATACCAACCGAGATGAGTACTGGCGCATTACATCTGACCCTTGAAAAAAAAATACAGATGAAAGGAGTTCTATTGGTCAATCTAGGTTCCCCCGAAAGTCCCACTGCAAAGGACCTCAAACCGTATCTCGACGAGTTTTTAATGGACGAACGGGTCATCGATGCACCCCTATGGCTCCGCAATATCATCGTACGCGGGATTATCCTGCAGACCCGACCCAAAAAATCGGCAGAGGCCTACGCCAAGATTTGGTGGGACGAAGGCTCGCCACTAATCATTATATCCGAACGTTTTACCGACAAACTTCGGAAGCAGACCGACATGCCCGTGGCCCTCGGGATGCGCTACGGTACGATGAGCATCAAAAAGTCGTTACAGGAACTAAGGGACAAGGGCGTCGAGGACGTATTATTGGTGCCGTTATATCCACATTACGCCATGTCTAGCTATGAAACCGTAGTGGTCAAGGCGATGGAGGTTCAAAAAGAATTTTTTCCGCAGACGCGATTGACCACACTTCCGGCCTTTTACCGCAATCCAGAGTACATCAAAGTATTATCGAAAAGTATAGCCGATGGCCTGAAGAATTTCGATTATGACCACATCCTGTTCTCATACCACGGCATTCCCGAAAGGCACATCCGAAAATCGGACCCCACCAGCTACCACTGCAAAATCGACGGCAGTTGTTGCACTATCAACTCCGTGGCCCACCATAGCTGCTACCGGCATCAAGTCTATAAAACGACCGAACTTGTGAAAGCGACGCTCGGACTCAAAGACGAACAGGTGAGCTTGTCGTTCCAGTCCCGTTTGGCCGGCGACCCTTGGCTTAAACCCTATACGGATTACGAGTTCGAACGTTTGGCGAAGGAAGGTGTCAAGCGCTTGGCCGTTATCACCCCTGCCTTTGTGGCCGACTGCCTGGAAACCTTGGAGGAAATCGCCATGGAAGGCAAAGACCAGTTTATCGAAGCGGGCGGCGAAAACTACACCCACATCCCTTGTTTGAATGACTCCGATGCATGGGTGCAGGTAATGGCGAACTGGGTAAAGGATTGGGAAACTACGGGGCGGCTTCCCTCGTGAGATGTTAGACATCGATAAAATTGAACAAAAGGTGCCGTTTGAGCTTCTTTAGACGTTAACATCCGCAATTTGAAATGGCAAAAGTATCTGCAGAACAGCTCGGTTCGGAACCGATCGGCAAATTGTTGATCAGGCAATCCGTACCGGCTTCCATCGGTATTTTGGTGATGTCATTGAACGTGTTGGTCGATTCGATCTTTGTGGGCAACTGGATCGGCTCCATTGCCATCGCCGCCATCAATGTCGTACTGCCCGTGTCGTTTTTTATCGCCGCCCTTGGAATGGCCATAGGCATCGGGGGATCTAGCATAATATCGCGCGCACTTGGTGCGAACAACCCCGAAAAGGCTTTAAAAACCTTTGGCAACCAGATTACCCTGACGCTATTGGTCACCGTGGCGATGGTCGCTTTAGGACTCTACTATGTCGATACGCTCATCCCCGCCTTTGGGGGCAAGGGCGCCATTTTTGATCCTGCCAAGACCTACTACAAAATCGTACTGTACGGAGTACCCTTTTTGGCGCTCTGTATGATGGGCAATACCGTCATCCGGGCCGAGGGAAAGCCAAAATTCGCCATGATCGCCATGATCATCCCCTCGGTGGGCAACCTGTTGATGGATTATGTCTTTATCTACATCTTCGATTGGGGCATGGCCGGTGCGGCATGGGCGACCACGGCTGGGTATCTGGTATGTTTCGCCTATATTCTCTATTTTTTCCTATCAAAAAACTCCGAATTAAAGATCAGCCTGCCACATTTCGGATTGGACGGGGACATTTTGAAGGAAATCGGTTCCTTGGGCTTCGTTACCCTTTCCCGCCAAGCGGTGGTGAGCATTACCTATCTTTTAATGAATAACATTCTCTTCGGCCTCGGCGGGGAGGCCATGGTGGCCGTTTACGCCATTATCGGCCGGATGCTGATGTTCGCGTTGTTTCCGGTGTTCGGGGTTACCCAAGGGTTTTTGCCCATTGCCGGTTTTAATTACGGCGCCGAAAAATACCAAAGAGTACGGGAGTCCATCAATACGGCCATTAAGTACGCAGCCATCCTGGCCAGTATCGTTTTCGTAGGATTGTTCCTCTTTCCGGATGAGATAGCGGGCCTCTTTTTGGGCACTGGCCCGGAAATGTCGGAAGAAGACCTAGCGACCAATACTTTTGTACTGGGGCATATTCCCTTGGCCATGCGACTGGTATTCGCGGCAACCCCCATCATCGCGCTCCAGCTTATCGGTGCCGCCTATTTTCAGGCCATTGGGAAAGCTGTCCCGGCGTTATTGCTAACCCTCGCACGACAGGGGTTCTTTTTCATCCCCCTGATCTTGATCCTGCCCCATTATTTAGGTGAACTCGGCGTTTGGATATCCTTTCCGATTGCCGATACCCTGGCCACCATTGTCACGGGATTTTACTTGCGGAGGGAGGTAAAACGGACTTTAGTGAAGAGAGGGTTTCCCTAAAACCAGTATCCCAAACTGAAAAAGAAGTTATTCGTTTTGCCCTCCGGAGACCAGGAATAGTGGACTTGTAGTGGCCCTAGAAAAGATTCCCAACCATAACCGATTCCGTATCCGGAATAGTCGGGAAGTGTGAACCATTCGCCGGTTCTAAAAATGTCGTCGTCGACGTTCGAGAAGTTGGCCGTGAACATTAGATGGTTTTTGGGCCAAAACTCATAATCGAGCCTCCCGTAAGCCTTGACAAAGCTGTTGCCCGGTAAGCTTATAAAGTCATAGCCGAAGAACGGAATATTATTATTGATCAAGTCCGTTCCAAATCCGCCTAGGATAAAATCGAAAGAAGTAACGTCGGATGTACCCAGTTTAAAACCTCCCTCGGTCTCTATGTTCAAGGAAAGGTATTTTGAAATGGGCACCGCCCCGCCCATCCGGGCCTTTGCAACGGAAAATTCCTTGAAATTATCGTTAAAATCCGAAGAAAGAAGATAAAAGTGAAAGTCTCCATCAAAATATAGACCCTTTGACGGAAAGTACGCATCATCGTAGGTATCAAGGGTCAACTTCCCAAAAACACTGTAGAAATTACTGTTTTCGAAATACGTTTTTCCGTCAGACGTTCTTCGATCGGCACGAACCTCATCTTCGCCTAACTGGCCCAGGGTTCTGGTACTATATTTCAGTAATTTATGCTCGACACCCATTCGATAAGCGAACTCTTCCCGTAAAACCGTTTCCACATAAACCCGATTTGTAAAGTCTGAAACATCAAGGTTGATTGTACCTAGATTGATGCCGGAAGGCACTTCGTAGTTGCCCCGTATTAAATCAAAATCGATTTCTTTACGGAAGTCATTAAACCTTGAATTCAGACCAAAGCTCCAATACGATCCTTTATCCACGTAGTATTGGAAATTATACCGTACGTTATCACCAATAATAAAATCAAAGGAGGCTACATCGTCACGGGTCAACAGCTGTTTTCTGGTTACATTGAGAATCGCGGCCGTTTTATAAAGGTCATCGTAGTGGGCACCGATTCGCACAAAAGTCTTGACCGGGTTCTCGGTGAGATCCAGAATTAATTCCTGCTCGCCTCCGCTATCTTTCAATTTATAATGGATGGTCTTAAAGTTTCTGGTCGCCGCGAGATTACCCACTCCCTGTTCCAGTTTTGAAAACGTAGTTTCCCCATCCTTACCCAGCCGCAATTTACCTTTTACGTAGCCTCGGGGGTAATTGGCGCTACCGGTCACGGTCAAATGATCAATGGTCAATTTTTCTACGGGTTTTATAACGGGAACCTGGCCTTTGACGTCGCCTTGCATTTTAGCCAGTCTCCGCAGGTCACCGTAGCTTTTTTTTGCGGCCACGGCACCACTTTCGATAATACGGGCGGCAAGATTAAAGTCGATGACGGAAAATTTATCGATTTCCGGCTTGATGTAGACATCGGTCTGTTCCGATTTTTCAACCATATCATTCACGGTCCTATAATTGTTGATCTGCAGCAGGATTTCCGTGGCCGAGATAAGCCCTTCCCGATCCCGGAGTCCATGCTGCACATCGACTCCGATGATTACGTCGGCCCCCATGTTTTTTACTTTTTCAATCGGGTAATTGTTGACCACTCCCCCGTCGATCAATAAGCGGTCGTCTGCCTTGACAGGTTCGAACAGCGAGGGCAGGGCACCACTTGCCATAACGGCCTGAGGCAGATAGCCTTCTTTTAAAATGACCTCCTCGCCGTTTTCCACATCCGTGGCGATGCATAGAAAGGGAATCGGCAGCTTATCGAAATCGGTGATATTCTTTACGGGATAAAGCAATTTTACCAGCTCATTGTACACATTCTGTCCTCCTGAATATGCGGAAGGCACGGAAATCTTAAACTTGCTAAAGGGCAAGGTAACAGCGTAGCGCTCGGAATCTTCCTTTTCGTAAAAAGTCTTTGCGCTGCGGGGCAGATTATCATCGATCAGGTTGGTAAAATCGGTAGTACGAAAAATGGAATCGAGCTCGGTGGCCGTATATCCAGCTGCGTAGAGCGCGCCCACAATAGCACCCATGCTGGTGCCCCCGATGTAGTCGATTTTGACCCCCGCCTCTTCAATGACTTTTAAGGCCCCAATGTGGGCCAGGCCTTTTGCCCCACCCCCGCTCAGAACCAACCCTACCTTCGGACTACTGCTATCACCGACTTGGCCAAAGGCAAAGATTCCCGAACCTAAAAGCACTACTAAAAGAACAACACAATACTTCATTTGTACTAGCAATGGATTTTTACTTCAGGCTCGTTGTTAGAAGGCGCTCCCCATTAGCGAAAAGTCTCATAGATTTTTTTGGCCTTGGCCCTGCCCACGGTCTCCGCCAAGCTTTCCAATGAAGCTTCCTTGATTCGCTTTACCGACTTGAATGTTCTCAACAATTCACGTGCCGTTTTTTCCCCTACCCCGTTTATACCTTCCAATTCAGAGCTGATGGCCGCTTTGCTACGTTTGTTCCGGTGGAAGTTAATGCCAAACCGGTGTGCCTCGTTACGGAGTTGCTGTATGATTTTCAGGGATTCGGATTTCTTGTCCAAATACAGAGGAATGGGATCTTCGGGAAAGTAGATCTCCTCCAGCCGCTTGGCAATACCTATGATGGCAATTTTACCCCGTAGCCCCAACACCCCCAGACTCCTGACAGCGGATGATAGCTGCCCCTTCCCCCCGTCTATAACAATCAACTGCGGTAGGGGTTCTTCTTGGTTCAAGAGACGTTTGTACCTTCTATATACGACTTCTTCCATCGACGCAAAGTCGTCAGGGCCCTCGACAGTCTTAATGTTATAATGACGGTATTCCTTTTTTGAAGGCCTGCCGTTCCTGAAGACCACGCAGGCCGCTACGGGGTTGCTGCCCTGAATATTACTGTTATCGAAACATTCGATATGCCGTGGTTCCTTCGAAAGTCGTAAATCCTTTTGCATTTGCGCCATAATACGGTTCACGTGCCGATCGGGATCGACGATCTTGATCTGTTTGAATCGTTCTTGCCTAAAAAAGCGGGCGTTGCGTTCGGAAAGATCGAGAATCTTTTTCTTATCGCCCAATATCGGTACGGTCACCTTCAAGTTTGGTTCTACCGTGACCTCGAACGGGAGATATAATTCTTTGGAAGTGGATTTAAAGCGTTGCCGTATTTCCGTTATGGCCAACTGTAAAAGGGTTGCATCGCTCTCGTCGAGTTTCTTTTTTATTTCCATGGTATGCGATCGGATGATCGACCCGTGTGACAATTGCAAAAAGTTGATGTAACCATGTGATTCGTCGGAAATAATCGAGAACACATCTACATTGTTGATTTTGGGGTTTACAATGGTCGATTTCACCTGATAATTTTCCAAGACCTCGATTTTCTCCTTCATGAGCTGGGCCTTTTCGAACTGCATATCGGCGGCCAAAGCTTTCATCCGCCGTTTGAAATAATGTAACGACGATTTAAAGTTACCCTTGATAATTTCCCGGATATCATCAATTTGCGCATGGTATTCCTCCGCGGTTTGCATCCCCTCACAAGGTCCCTTGCAATTGCCCAGATGGTATTCAAGACAAACCTTGTATTTGCCCGCATCGATTTTTTCGTGGGAGAGGTCGTAGTTGCAGGTTCGCAACGGGTAAACACTCTTTACCAAATCGAGCAAGGTACGTACCGTTTTCATGCTGGTGTACGGTCCGTAGTACTCCGATCCGTCCTTGATTACTTTACGGGTTGGAAAAATTCTTGGAAAACGTTCGTTTTTAATACAGATAAATGGATATGATTTATCATCCTTGAGCAGTACGTTATAACGTGGACGGTATTTTTTTATTAGATTATTTTCCAACAATAACGCATCCGACTCGGTCGGAACGACGATATGTTTGATCTGCCGGATTTTTTTGACCATGACCCGGGTCCTGCCATTTTCGTGGATCTTGGAAAAGTAGGACGCAACGCGTTTTTTAAGGTCTTTTGCCTTGCCGATGTACAGAATTTTACCGTCGGCGTCATAGAATTGGTAAACTCCCGCACTTTTGGGCAGAGTACTTAGTTGGATATCTATGGCTACCTGGGACATTCGGATTAAAAACCTTTATTTAGCTGTGGACACTATCGCAAAGTTAGATGGTTACTCGCTAATAGGATCCCTAAGCTTATCATAATTTTATGTAAGGGTAGAGTGTAGGGCTTTGATTGTTAATACATACGCGCCCAAATTTCAGAAATTCGGTGTCCGAACCCTGCTACCCTTCCTGAAAAAAGTTAAATTTTACTTAAAAAATGCATTTCATCGATAAAATATTCCCATTGGCGGTGAAATTAACAATTTATTTATCTAGTTTTAACGTATCAAAATCAACTACCCCCATGGATAAATACATTATAACCCTAGTATTATATTTACTATTGATGATTTCTTTTAAGGTGTACTACTACGTCAATGCAAAGGAGTAGAGAACACCCATTTCGTCCCAACATAGGGCAGAATAGATATGCTGAAAAAAAATCTAAGATCGACTTACGTCGAGCGTAGAAAAGCTATATCCGACCATCATCTTCTAAAATCAAGCCTGGCTATCGCCAATGCCTTGCTCGACTTGCCCATTTGGCATCATGAATACTATCATATATTTATGTCCATTGCGGAAAACAGGGAAGTAGACTCCACCCCTATACTATCCATTTTACACGGTAAAGACAAACAAATTATTATTCCTAAGGTCTCTTATAAAGGAAACTTACAGCATTATTTACTCACCGATGCAACAAAACTTCGAATCAATCGGTGGAACATACCAGAGCCTGTCGATGGCATAGAAATCCCTACCGACAAAATCGACGTAGTTTTTATCCCCTTATTGGCATTTGACAAGAAAGGTAATCGGGTCGGTTACGGAAAGGGGTTCTATGATATCTTTCTTAGAAAATGTCGAAACGATGTGCTGAAAATAGGGGTTTCCCTCTTTAAGGCAGAAGACAGCATCGAGGATGTCCATATCAACGATGTTCCGTTGGACTACTGTGTTACCCCCGAAAAAATCTATTATTTCTCCGGAGGCGGGGGGGGGCCGTAATTCTTACCGCTATCGGTTTCCGCTTCCGCTTCATCGTTCCCAAAGGCTTTTTTGTTGAAAACGATCAAGATGCCCACCCCGGTACTGATCGCCATATCGGCAATGTTGAAGACCGGCTCAAAGAACCGAAAATCAGAACCCCCAAAATAAGGCACCCATTCCGGCCACGTAGTATCGATTAAGGGAAAATACAGCATATCAACTACCCTTCCGTGAAATAAATCGGCATAAGGTTGGTCGGAGAAAGCTGTGGCCACTTGCTGATAGCTGTCGTTAAAGATCATCCCGTAAAAAACCGAGTCTATAATGTTTCCCAGGGCACCTGCAAAAATCAGGGAAACTGCCCAAATCAAGGTATTCGAAGATTTTTTCCGAACCGTGTCAAAGAGCCAGTATCCGATACCTGCAACAGCAAATAATCTGAAAACGGTCAATACTAGTTTCCCCATCCGATCCGTAATAGGAAAAAAATCGCTGAGCTTAGCCCCCCAGGCGGCCCCGGAATTTTCGATAAACAGTATTTTGAACCAACTGAACACGTCGATGGATTCCCCCAGAACGAAATTAGTCTTGATGTAGAATTTGCTCACCTGATCTATCAGTAAAAGCAATACAATGATCAGCACCGATTTCCTTAAACTCATAGTTTCGGTTAGAAATTAGGTGCAAAAATAGGGAAATAGGGGCATATTATTCGCAATGCCACGTATAGGGGCTTAGAAAAGTGGTTCTGCCACGGGATTTTAGGGCAATCGCAAGGCCTTACCAGCCCTTTAAACGGCTCGCTGATTGTAAAAAGACGGAAAGAGCAAGGAAGGAAAACGACTAACCTTTCTTATGCCTGCAATAAGGCAGGCCATCGATAAAAAGCATTCTCCTGTCTTCAGCAATCTTCGTTCCTTCTTCCTTTCGTCTTTTTGTGAGATTAAATAATACACCCTTTTTTCACAGTAGTAATGGTGGAGCCAAAAAAAGATAGGTAGCACCTGTACTTCTTACTGCTGCATATTTTTCGCTTCGATGCTGAGGGTAGCGTGCGGCACCAATTTAAGCCGCTCTTTTGCGATGAGCTTGCCTGTTACCCGACATACGCCATAGGTTTTGTTCTCGATACGCAAAAGGGCATTCTTGAGGTCACGGATAAACTTTTCCTGGCGGATGGCCAACTGCGTATTCGCCTCCTTGCTCATGGTCTGCGACCCTTCCTCGAAGGCCTTGAACGTAGGCGACGTATCGTCGGTACCATTGTTGCCATCGTTCATATAAGAGCTTTTAAGCAACTCTAAGTGGCTTTTGGCCTTTGCAATCTTTTGTTCGATCAGCTCCTTAAATTCGGCCAGATCTTGATCTGAATACTTTACTTTTAATTCTTGTGACATAACCTAATGTTTTACGATAAATAATTTTGTCTTTACTTCATCGAAAGCTACTTCGGCACCTGTTTCCAATTGCGCTACAAGGTCGAGCTCGGCGGTCAGGGTTTCCGCCTTGATATAATCGAGATTACTTTCTACGGCCGTTTCAACACGCCCATCCTTCATAATCTTTACATCAATCTTGTCCGTCACTTCGTATCCCGAGTCCTTTCGAAGGTTCTGAATCCTATTGATCAACTCCCGGGCAATGCCCTCTTTTTTAAGTGCATCATCGATTGAAACATCGAGGGCTACGGTAAGCGGACCTTGACTGGCGACTAACCAACCTTCGATATCTTGCGAAGACACCTCTACATCCTGTAACTCTAATGTAACGCTTTTATTTTCAATTTGGAAGGATATTTTTCCCTCCCGCTCTATTTTTTGGATATCCTCTTGCTGAAACTGGCCCACCGCTTGGGCGATTTTCTTCATGTCCTTGCCGTATTTCGGACCTAAACGCTTGAAATTCGGCTTAATCTGTTTGACCAAGATTCCCGAAGCATCGTCCAACATCTGGATTTCCTTTACATTGACCTCTGATTTGATTAGGTCGGCAACAGCTTCTATTTCCTGTTTTTGCTTTTCGGTCAATGCGGGAATCATAATTTTCTGCAACGGCTGACGTACTTTGATCTTTTCCTTTTGACGGATGGACAACACCAACGAAGATATGGTCTGCGCCATTTTCATCTTGCTCTCCAGCCCCTCGTCGACAATGGATGCATCATATTCAGGGAAATCGGACAAATGAACGCTTTCAAAGGCTTCCCTCTTCGTGACGGCCGTCAAATCTTTAAAGAGCCGATCCATAAAAAAAGGAGCCACGGGAGCGGAAAGCCTCGCTACGGTCTCCAAGCAGGTGTACAGCGTCTGATAGGCCGAAATCTTATCTCTTTGATATTCCCCTTTCCAAAAACGTCTCCGGCACAAGCGAACGTACCAATTGCTCAAATTTTCCTGTACGTAATCGGATATCGCCCGAGCCGCCCTGGTGGCCTCGTAATCGGCATATGCCCCGTCAACGACCTTGATCAGGGAATGCAGTTCGGATAAGATCCACCGATCGATTTCCGGTCTTTCGCTTAGCGGAATGTCATCCTCCGAATAATCGAAGGCATCAATATTGGCGTACAGCGCGAAGAACGAATAGGTATTGTAAAGCGTGCCAAAAAACTTTCGTTTGACCTCAACGATTCCGTCAATATCGAACTTGAGGTTGTCCCATGGATTGGCGTTCGAGATCATGTACCAGCGGGTCGCATCGGCACCGTGGGCGTTCATCGTATCAAAGGGATCGACGGCGTTGCCCAGGCGTTTGGACATCTTTTTGCCGTCCTTGTCCAGCACTAGGCCGTTCGAGACCACGTTTTTATAGGCTACGGAATCGAAAACCATCACGGCGATGGCGTGTAGGGTATAGAACCAGCCACGGGTCTGATCGACGCCCTCGGCGATAAAATCGGCGGGAAAGGGAATATTCTTTTGTTCGAGCAGGTCGCGTACCGTACCGCCTACCTTATCGGAATATGCACCTACCGCCCCCGCATAGGCTCCGGTCGATTCCGATGTGCCGGAACTTTCCTCCCCTTCGGAGCCCTGATCGGCACTGGCGAAAGGAAAATGCCACTGCGCATAGGGCATCGAGCCGCTATCGAACCAGACATCGATCAGGTCCGCCTCGCGTTTCATGGGCTTCCCGGTTGGAGAGATCAAGGTGATTTCATCAACGATATTTTTATGCAGGTCGATGGTGCCGTAGTTCTCATCGGACAGGTCGCCCACCTTAAAATCACTGAAGATGTCCTGTTCAAGTACCCCGGCCTCCACGGCTTTGGCCATTTCGGACTTCAGCTCGGCCACAGAGCCGATAATGAGCTCCTCCTGTCCGTCTTCCGTCCGCCAAATCGGTAACGGAACGCCCCAGTAGCGGGACCTAGATAGGTTCCAATCGTTGGCATTGGCCAACCAATTGCCGAAGCGGCCCTCGCCGGTGGATTTCGGCTTCCAGTTAATGGTCTCGTTCAGTTCCGCCATGCGGTGCTTTACCTCAGTGACCTTGATAAACCACGAATCCAACGGATAATACAGAATAGGCTTATCGGTACGCCAGCAGTTGGGGTAACTGTGTACGTATTTCTCGACCTTAAAGGCCTTATTCTCTTCCTTTAACTTGATCACAAGCTCGACATCGACCGATTTTTCCGGAGCCTCCCCCAAATCATAGTACTCGTTCTTAACGTATTTTCCGGCCAATTCCCCCATTTCGGGCCTAAACCTGCCCTGAAGGTCAACCAGGGGAACAGGATTATCGTTTTCGTCCAACACCAGTAATGGGGGTACTTCGGGATCGGCCTGTTTGGCGACCTGGGCATCATCGGCCCCAAAGGTCGGGGCGGTATGCACGATACCCGTACCGTCTTCGGTGGTCACAAAATCTCCCGCAATCACCCGAAAAGCGTTTTCTGGGTTTTGGTAGGGTAGGGCGTAAGGAAGTAATTGTTCGTATTTGATCCCGACCAGCTCTGTCCCTTTGAACTCCTTGACCACGTAATAGGGAATCTTCTTGTCGCCGGAAACGTATTCCAACAGTTCCGGCTTGGTATCGACCCGCTTAAACTTGCCCGAAAACTGTTCGTAGACCAAACTTTTGGCCAAGACTACGTTCAGAGGCTTAAAGGTATACTGATTGTAAGTTTCGACTAAGACGTAATCGATCTTCGGACCGACGGTCAAGGCTGTATTCGAGGGCAGCGTCCAAGGGGTGGTCGTCCAGGCGAGCAGATAAATATCGCCCTCATCCTGCAGGAAGTCCGGCAACGATGACTCCACTGCCTTGAACTGGGCTACCGCAGTCGTATCGGTGACATCCTGATAGGTGCCGGGCTGGTTCAACTCGTGGGAACTCAGTCCCGTTCCGGCCTTGGGGGAATAAGGTTGGATGGTATATCCTTTGTATATCAATCCCTTGTCGTAAATCTGCTTCAGCAACCACCAGACCGATTCCATGTACTTGGGGGTATAGGTGATATAGGGGTCGTCCATATCGACCCAATAGCCTACCTGTTCGGTCATTCGGTTCCACACATCGGTGTAGCGCATGACCGCTTTTTTGCAGGCGGCGTTGTAATCTTCAACCGAAATTTTACTGCCGATATCCTCTTTGGTAATACCGAGTTCCTTTTCGACTCCGAGTTCAATGGGCAGTCCGTGCGTATCCCATCCGGCCTTTCGGTTGACTTGAAAGCCTTTCATGGTCTTATATCTGGGGAAAATATCCTTGATGGTACGGGCCATTACATGATGGATACCCGGCATGCCGTTGGCGGACGGCGGCCCTTCATAGAAAACGTAATTGGGATGGCCTTCCCTTGTGGAGACGCTTTTTTCGAAAATGCCGTGTTGTTTCCAGTAAGCGAGCACCTCCTCGGCTACTTTGGGCAAGTCCAATCCTTTATATTCGGCAAATTTCATTGGTAAGGGTCTTTTATTGCGTGATTTTTAGGCTGCAAAACTAGGGATTTTTCGTGGGATTTTGAAGATTGGGGACCATGGGTATTCACCTTATCAGTAAAACGGGACTAAACGACGTCCAGATGCTGAAACCATTCGTATATCTTTGCAACAAAAAAAACCAAAATCATGAAAAAAGTACTTTTAAGTTCATTTTTAATGCTTGCCCTGAGTGCATCTTTCGTCTCCTGCAGGGATGCCGAGAACAAGACCAACGATGCCATGGAAGAGACCGAAGACGCCATTGATGACGCCGGGGATCGATTGGAGGAGGTAGGCGATGACATTCAAGATGGTGCGGAAGAGGCCGCGGACAATGTGGAAGATGCTGCCGACGACGCCGGTGAAGCCATTGAGGATGCCGTTGACGATAACTAAAGCATTATGCCGATTCATTTCGAAACCTATATTTGACGTAGGACTGTAGATGAGGCGGAAAAGTATTCAATAGTTCTTAAACAATCTAGTGGTTTCAGGAAAAGCCCCGATGGAAAAATCGGGGCTTTTTTGTGAAGGGAGGGATGCGTCCCGGACCTTATTTGACGTAAACCATGAAGCTCAGACGTCATCGAGATACTTCGAATATGAATGAGTTGGGACTAAAACCGCCATCCCAAACCCAACACCAGGTTTCTGCCCGGCGCGGTAATACCAGAGGAATACGAGCGGTAGCGCTGATCTGTGATGTTTTCAAGACTGACGGAAGCTTTTACGGCATTGGAAATCGCGAACTGGGAACGAAAATTCAAGGTGTACCACGAAGGGGAGTACGGCCTGCCCCTCTTATCGGTGGCGTAGATGTAGGTCTTTTTACGTTCGGATGCCGCAAGGTCATCATAGGATATCTCCCCGTTGTAATTCAAGAACAGATCAAACTTCCACCCTTGTTCAGTCCAAATAACATGAAAATCCCCGAAAGTCGGAGGCACATGCCTGGCGGGAGATTCGATGCCGTCTTCCTCTTCTTCCATCCCTTCGGTCAATGTAAGGTTGGAAACGAGGGACCACTGTTCGAAGAGAAAAGCTTCCAGCCCGAACTCGAATCCGTAAACGAAGGCCATGGCAGCATTCTGTATCGCCTGAACATCGCTAAGCTCCCCATTGTATTCAATCTGGGAAGCCCCATCGAAGCGATAATCCCTTCTTACTAGAGCATCTACCAAATAGGTATAATAGGTGGCCCCCCTTAAGGTCAGTTTATCGTTGAAATTCTTATAAACTCCTAATTCGAGGTTGTAGGCATATTCGGGTTCTAGATCAGGATTGGGCACGACAACCCCGCCGGGCTCGGAATCGAATATCTTGCCGGTGTCGTCGATGTTCGGCGCCCGAAATCCGGTCGATCCGTTCAAGGTAAGCTGAAGGTTTTCCTTAGGAAACCAGCTCAACCCAACGCTACCCGTTAGTGCTCCGTTGTCCAAGTTCGCATTGTCAAACGGAAAAGGATAGAATGACGTGTCAAAAACGGCATCGATCCATACATGGTTATAGCGTAACCCGGTAAGTAACGTGAAATTGGGCCTGGCCTTGTATTCCCCATTGATATAGCCAGCAGCGCTCTGCCAGCTCGAACCGTCGGGATATCTCGAGGGGGCATCGGCCAACTGATCGGTTTCAATATTCCGTTGGCTACCGTCGGATCGGATTTTATTGAAAATATACTCCGCACCGTAGTACAGCCTTAAGTCCCCTATTTTTTTATTCTCGAAATCGAGATTGAGGGAGAAGGCATCGACCACTTCCTCTGTCGTAAAACGAATTCGATCTTGAAACCCCCGGTCATTACGGCTTTCCTCAAAATGTTGATAGGCCGTGGTCACTTTGAAGGCGTCATAAAAGACATTCTTCCCTTTTTTTTCGAGCTGCAGGTTCCCCATAAACCATTTTTGGGGGCCGTAGTACCATTCCGCAGACCGCAACCCGCTGCCCTCCTTGTTGGGTCGGATCAAACGGTCGTATCGGGCGTAGTCGGAAGTTTCGGAATAATGAATTCCCAATTTATAGTTCCACCTCGCGTTCGGCCGATACTGCACTTTCTGCATCAGGTTAAACTGACGATATCCCGTCGGACGTTGTTCCCTAGGGTTCTTGTTGGAGACCAAAACATCTTCCCCGTTGCTCCGGGTCACATAGTTTTTTCGTAGATAGGAATCCGGACCGTGTCCGCCCATCCAAAGGTTGCCAAAATCGGTATAGGAGGCACTGGTCAAAGAAGCCCATTTTTTCTTGCCAAGATTGAGATCGAAGTGCAAGGTATTCTCGGTATTAACGGAGGCAAACCGATAAGCGGCATTCCCAGAAACGGCCAAATCGTTCCCATGGGCAAGAACGGCGTCATTGGTATAAAAATTCATCACGCCCCCGATGGCATCGCTCCCGTAAATCACCGAACCTGGTCCGAAGATCACTTCGGTCTTTTTGACCGTAAAGGGGTCGATCGAAATCACATTCTGTAGGTTGCCGCCCCTGAAGATGGCGTTGTTCATACGCACTCCATCCACCGAAAGCAACAAACGGTTGGTTGCGAAGCCCCGAATCGTGGGACTTCCACCACCCAATTGGCTTTTTTGAACGAATACCTTTCCGCTATTTTGCAATAGATCTGCCGAGGTTTGCGGATGCGTAAAGGAAATATCACGCGCATCGAGGGCCACTATCTTGTTGGGGATGTCTTTTTTCTGTTGTTCCCATTTCGAGACCGAAAGTATCACCCCCTCGAGTTCCTCGGCCTTCATCGTGAGGTATACCACATTTGAATGTCTAAGAATCCGGTTTTTTGTAGTACGCCAAGGGGTATAGCCTAAGCGTTTGAAAGTTATGCGTTCCTTGCCATCAAAAGATGAAAGGTCACATCTTCCGTTGCTGTTGGTCAGCACGGTTTTAGAGCGTGCCGTATTGTAAACGGCCACATTGGCAATGGGCTGTTGATCTTCCTCATCCATGACCGTAATCTGCTGTGCGGATAATACCTGGATAAAAACCAAGGAAAATACGAGAAAGTTCCATTTCATATTACCCGAAGACTTCGTTTAAGACGGCAAGGGACTTCGGTTTTCGAAAGCCCTGTAAATGTAGTTCAAAATACAGGACTAAGGACTGCAAAAGCTCCCGCCGGCCGGTTTTGTTCATTTTGATAGTATGTATCGCATCAAAATGCATGCCCATGAACGATTTGAAGTTCCCAAGATTTTCCCCCGTCAGTACCGGATGCAGTGATGGGGTGTCAGTAAACTCGCCCTCCATCAAATCAAAGCACGAGGCATGCATATCGGAGGTGTCGGGGTAGAATCCCAGGTATTTGGTAAGTTGAATCAAGAAATGACAGTGAAAATTGGCAGTTTGGCTATGGGTGTCCAGCCATTGCAAAGAAGCCTCCAAAAACTCGAAGAGCCCCTGGTTCCGTTCTTCCTCACGAATACAATACCCTAGCGTCTCGGCCAAAAAAAGTGTCGTGGCATTTTTGGCCATATCGCTATGTACCGTTTGGTATGCGTAATGGATCCGGGCTTCCCGAATACGCTCTAGAGTGCCTTTATTCTTATGGTCTGCGACAATTTCCAACTGTGCAAGGGGTTGGAAATAAGCGGATTTTAATTTCCTCTTTTTTGAGGACATCACTCCTTTCAGCAAGTAACTTTTCATGCCATCGGATGCCGTGAACGCCCTTACAATAAGGCTTGTGTCGCCATATTTCAAGGAGGTCAGCACTATGGCCTTCGTAGTTATTGGCATATTTTCCCACTATCGCTTCCTATATTACCCCTTGGGCTAGCATAGCTTCCGCGACTTTTACAAATCCGGCGATGTTGGCTCCCTTTACGTAGTTGCAATGGCCATCTTCCTCCATCCCATATTCCACGCAGGATGCGTGGATATTTTCCATGATTCCACGGAGTCGATCGTCTACTTTTTCCCGAACCCAACTGTAACGCAATGAATTTTGGGTCATTTCGAGGCCCGAGGTAGAGACGCCACCGGCATTCGAGGCCTTCCCGGGGGCGTATAGGATTTTGGCTTCCCGAAAAGCGCGCATAGCCCCTGGGGTGGAAGGCATATTGGCACCTTCCGAAACACAGGTACAACCGTTCTTCAATAGAGTCTTGGCATCATCCTCATTGAGTTCATTCTCCGTGGCACAGGGTAATGCTATATCACAGGGTATCGCCCAAGGTCTTTGCCCTTCGTGATATTCTGCGGACGGATATTCTACGGCATATTCCGAAATTCGTCCGTAACTTTCGTTTTTAAGGTCCATCACAAAGCTTAGTTTTTCCGTATCGATGCCTTCCGAATCATAGATATACCCCCCCGAATCGGAAAGGGCTACGACCTTACCGCCCAAATCGATAATCTTTTCCGCGGCGTATTGTGCCACGTTCCCCGATCCTGAAATTACCACAGTTTTACCCTCAATATCGTCATTTTTGGTCTGAAGCATGCTCTGCGCGAAATAAACCGTTCCGTATCCCGTCGATTCAGGCCGTATTTTCGATCCGCCCCACGAAAGTCCCTTCCCGGTAAGTACCCCGGTAAACTCGTTCTTAATCTTTTTGTAGGTGCCGAACATAAAACCTACCTCCCGGGCACCGACCCCAATGTCCCCGGCAGGAATGTCGGTAAACGGACCAATATGGCGGCAAAGCTCGGTCATAAATGATTGACAGAACCTCATGATTTCGCCATTCGACTTCCCCTTTGGATCGAAATCGGACCCTCCCTTGCCCCCGCCCATGGGCAAGGTGGTCAGACTATTTTTGAAGACTTGCTCGAATGCCAAAAATTTTAGAATACTCGCATTCACGCTGGGGTGAAACCGCAACCCACCCTTGTACGGTCCGATAGCGGAATTCATCTGTACGCGATATCCACGGTTCACATGAATCTGGTTATTGTCGTCGTACCAGACCACACGAAAGGATATAAGGCGTTCCGGCTCTACCATCCGCTCTAAAATCCGTTTATCATTATAGATCTTATGTTGTGCAATGTAAGGAATCACCGATTCTGCTACATCTTGCACCGCTTGCATGAATTCGGGTTCATGGCTGTTTCGCTTCTCGAGGTTGGCCATGAATTCCTGAACATTTGCTTTCATAGGGTTGTTTTGGTTTAGTTTATTATTTTTGACGCCGCGAAATATATTGAACTTGGAGCAACCTGACAAGAAAAAATCAAGCTTTTAGGGCTTGCTCCAAATCTGCGATCAGGTCTCCAGCATCCTCGATGCCAACGCTTAATCGAATCAGGCCATCGACAACGCCACTTTTCTCACGCTCTTCTTTCGGAATGCTGGCGTGGGTCATACTTGCCGGATGGCCCGCCAAACTCTCTACCCCGCCCAATGATTCGGCCAACGTGAACACCTTCAATTTTTCGACGATGTTGATCGCATCCTTTTTGTTCCCGCTTTTTGGAATAAAGGAGACCATACCACCATAATCGTTCATCTGTCGTTTGGCTATCCCATGATTAGGATGGGTTTCAAAACCCGGCCAGAAGACCTTGTCTATCTCGGAATGGCCATTCAAATATTCGGCGACCGCCCGACCGTTCTCGCAGTGCCGCTGCATGCGAACGTGCAGGGTCTTAATGCCACGCAAGGCCAAAAAGCTGTCCATCGGCCCGCAAACGGCACCACTGGCGTTCTGTATAAAATAGAGTTTGTCGGCCAACTCCTTTTCATTGACCACCAACGCCCCCAAGACCACATCGCTATGCCCGCCAAGGTATTTCGTGGCCGAATGCATGACCAGGTCGGCGCCCATATCCAGTGGTGTCTGCAGGTACGGGGTCGCGAAGGTATTGTCTACCGCCAACAAAACATCGTGTTTTTTCGCGATTTGCGAAACCCCTTCGATGTCGATCACGTTCATCATCGGGTTGGTGGGCGTCTCGACCCAGATGAGCTTGGTGTTTTCGTTGATATACGTTGCTATGGTATCGGCGTCTTGCATGCCAACAAAATGGAACTTGATACCGTATTTTTCGAAGACCTGTTTAAAAAGCCGGTAGCTGCCGCCGTATAGATCGTTGGTCGATACTACCTCGTCGCCGGGATTCAACAACTTGATAACAGCGTCCATTGCTGCCAAACCACTGGCAAAAGCCAGGCCGAACTTGCCGTTTTCTATGCTGGCCAAGGCGTTTTCCAATGCGGTACGCGTCGGATTGGCACTTCGGGAATATTCATAACCCTGATGGCCGCCCGGCGTGGTCTGGGCATAGGTCGAGGTTTGATAGATGGGCGGCATCACGGCCCCATACGCCTTATCGGGATGCTGTCCGCCGTGAATCGTCTTGGTATTGAATTTTAACTTTTTTTCGTCCATGTGCTACAATTATTCCTGCAAATGTATCGTTATCTTTGGTAGCATACAAAGGCATGGAACGCTTGTTTCTGCCATAAACCGACCCGACAACCCCAATTTATGAAGGCCTTACTCCCCTGTTTTCTGATTCTTTTAACCCTTATCAGCTGTCAGGAAGAAGAGGATAAACTGACTTTTGAGCGGCTGCGTTTGGATGAAAACCCGTGTACGGATTGCCCCGAAATCTCGATCGAGATACCCCGGGCCATTGAACGTACCAAGACAGCGGCGGCCATCAACACGGCCTTACGGGAAGAGATTATTGCCATGCTGCTATTCGACGATGAGGTGGAAGTATCGGACCTTGACGACGCCCTGATTTCTTTTTCCAATGGATATGCGGAATTACAAAAAAGGTACGCGGACGAGACCACCCCGTGGGAAGCTAAAATCGATGGGGAAATCGTTTATGAAGACCCTAAAATACTGACCGTACAGCTCGATTCGTATGTTTTTACCGGGGGCGCCCACGGCTATAGTGCCAAACGCTTTTTGAACTTCGACAAACAAAGAGGCGTTGAACTCGAAAATTGGCAGCTCTTTCAAAACCGAAAGGATTTCCAGAAATACGCAGAGACCAAATTTCGCGAACAGGAGGGTATTTCCTCCGAAGCCCCTATAAACCAGACTGGGCTAATGTTCGAACAAAATAGGTTTTACCTGCCTGAAAACATCGGTTTTAGCGAAGAAGGTGTGAAGCTGCTGTACAACCCCTACGAAGTCGCTTCATATGCCGACGGACCGATTGTTCTGACCCTTCCGTTTAAGGAAGTCAAACCTTATTTGACATCCAACACAAAATCGTAACGGTCTTTTTCTACTTTTTGACCACTTTTTGCAGTCCGAGTATCGTACCCAAGTGTATTCCCTCGTGAAAGATATTGAAGGTCATGGCATCCTCTACATTTTTCAAGGTGACGTTCACACTGGCGGTATATTCGTTGTAGTCCTCGAACAGACGCTTTTCATAATCCTCTTTTGCCCAATCCGCGGTAGAGATCAGAAAATCGCCGACAACCTTGATTTCCTCGTCGGTGGCGGTGCCGTCGGGTACGGTTCCTTTTTTGAACTTTTCCACGAGCCCATCCGGCACCCGCATTTGCAGATTACTGAATTTATAGACCAGCAATTGTTGGGTTGCCACCACATGGGCGATGTTCCACCAAATGTTATTGCGAAACCCGGAAGGGATCTCCAACAGTTGTTCCCTGGGCGTGTTGTCCAATATTTTATGAAGGAGTTTACGGTGCTGTAAGGTAGTGTCGAATACTTTATCCATATGTGCCTAATTTTATTTCGGATTCTCAAGTTTCAAAAATAGTACAATCGGTTTAAAAATGGCTTTCTTTGTAAAATAAGCTGTATCCAGCAATTATCCAGTTTCCCCCTCCAGCGAAATCCCGCCAAAGAAACAGAAAAAACATCCACATCCATGAAAAAAATCTACCACCTCGGCACCTGCAACACCTGCCAACGTATCCTTAAAGAACTGCAACCTGTGAACGACCTGAAATTACAGGACATTAAAACAAAAAACATTACCGAGTCGCAACTCAATGAAATGAAGGGTCTTGCAGGAAGTTATGAGGCCCTTTTCAGTAGACGGGCCCGCCTATACCGCGAAAAAGGATTGCACGAGAAAGAGCTTTCCGAGACCGATTACAAAAACCTGATCTTGAAACACTATACTTTTCTGAAACGGCCGGTTATCATTGTCAATGACCAAATTTTTATCGGAAATAGCAAAAAAACCGCCGCTTGGGCCCGGGAAGCCCTACAGGACTAAGCGCATCATGGTTGTCGACCTGACGAAGTATTCGCCAGCGCGGAACAATGAAGCAAGAATGGACCGGCCCTGGGTTCTAAATTTCCAGATATAATCTAATGAACGTCACCTAAGTCCTTGGGCACTTCGGCAAACCTCCGCGTGTCTTCTTTGGTAAGCGCCTTAAAATCCCCAGCTTTTTTCGCACTGCTGAAAGCTTTCAAAAATTCATTGGTCAGTCCGGTGAGCTTACGAGTCCTAAGATCGATCCAGGCGCCCATCATCTCGCAGCGGGCAAAGTTCTCTCCCTTGTGGTTGTAGAAGTTATGACGGAACTCGAAGAACTTGGCGTCCTCGCTCATCCCTTTAATCTCCAAGGAAACCTTGATAGGTTTTCCCGGAAATGCTTCCTTAAAATAATAAATTAACTCGTGGAACGCTACCGGACCGAGCTGGTTTTCTGCCAAGGTTTTCTGGTCAAAGCCCAATTCGAACAAAAAAGCCATACGGGTATGGCTCATGAAATTCATATAGGCCGAATTCGCCATGTGGCGATTGGCGTCGAGGTCGCTCCAACGGATTTCGAATTCTTTTAGAAACATGGATAATCAGAATTTTAATGGTGTTCAGCAGAAGTTTACATTTTTCTTCCAACAAATATTCGACAAAGATAAAAGACCGTTAGGCTTTTAGGTCCCGGAAGAAGAAGAAATTTTTCATTGCAGATAGTCTGCATCTGAGTGTAGCTCAACGACAAAGGCTTGCAATGAATCCATCTAAGTGCGATTTTTTTTAATGCTTGTCCGCTTAGAAACCGAAAGAGCATTTTGCTGCCTTGGGCGGTTCTACCGAGCGCAGCCGAGGTATAGTCGAAAGGTCAAACCGAAACGTCTCGACTGCCAACCTGTACTGAGTGCAGTCGAAGTAATCGACGGGACATTCTTAACTCAAGTTGATCGATTGGGTGTTCTTCGGTACAAGCATTTTTTCCTTTGGGAAGTCGCTCTTCCTCCCAGCAAGATTCGGGCAAATCGAAAATACGGTATCGGACCTTCCCAAGCTGAACTTCCCGCCCATCCAAGAAATTGGTCGCCCCGTGTTTTACATTTATATTTGTAGGATATCTTAAAATCAGATTCCATGTCTTCGAAGCCGTCCGTTAAATCAGTAGCAAGCCCATCTTTTATTAAAGATCTTTCACTTCCCGCCATTGCCGCCCCCATGTTCTTGATTTCCTGTCCGAAATTGGTCGTCGAATGCTGTAAGGCGGGCATAGTAGGCACTTTTCCAGCCCTGAACCAGCGTACCAGCGAAGGTTTCGAGGCGTGGTTGGTCGAAATCAAGTCCGAACTTCAAAAATTCGAAAAGGAAACCGGCCGAAAGCCCGCCCCTTTCGGAGTCAACCTGATCGTGCACAACACCAACCCTAGGGTCGAGGCCGACCTTAAACTTTGCGTAAAGCATCAGGTACCTCTGATTATCACGTCATTGGGCGCGGTCAGCGAGGTGGTGGATGCGATACATAGTTACGGGGGACTCGTATTTCATGACATCATTAAAAAACGCCATGCGGAAAAGGCCCAGGAAGCGGGGGTGGACGGATTGATCTTGGTGGCAGCGGGAGCCGGCGGTCACGCGGGAACCACCAACCCGATGACTCTGGTGGCCGAAATCAAGCGATTCTTTAACAAGACAATCATTCTTGCCGGATGCATTTCCACCGGTCGCGATATCGCCTCGGCCCTTCAAATGGGGGCGGACCTCGCCTATCTCGGCACCCGCTTTATCAATACCGAGGAAAGCAAAGCTACCGATGCCTACCGTAAAATGATCATAGATGCAGGAGCCGGCGATGTGGTCTATACCGCAGCAATTTCCGGGGTACACGCCAACTTTTTGGGAGCTAGCCTTCAGGCCGCCGGCATCACGGCAGAAGATTTAAAAAAGGACACCAAAATCGATTTCGGAAAAGAGCTCGACACCGAGGCCAAGGCCTGGAAAACCATTTGGTCCGCCGGGCAGGGTTCCGCGCTTATCGACGATACCCTACCCGTCGCGGAACTGGTCGAGCGTTTAAAATCAGAGTTTAAGACCTCTATTGAAGAGCAGGCCAAGCTGTTGGAAAAATTCAAGGTCTAATCGTCGCTTTGCGGCTGTTCAAGGTTCAAGGTCGATCACTATCACCCTCTGAACCTTGAAACCTTCAACCTCAAATAAGCCAAAACATACATTCGAACCTCCCTGACCGTTGTTCAACACCCTTTTTATGCCGTTACTACCAACAGACTACAATCCCCCATTTTGGAGCAGAAGCGGGCACCTATCTACCATCTACTCTGGGCTCTTCCGAAGGGTAGTCGGGCTCCACCAAGAACGTGAACGGCTCGAACTGCCCGACGGCGATTTTCTGGATTTGGACTGGAGCTTTGCGGATCGCGCAGCATCAAGAGAAATGAGGTCGGGAGAAATACCATCCGAGGAAATGCCGTCCCGTAGAATTGCAACCGAGAAAGAGGCATCCCAAGGAAAAACATCCCATATGGTGGCCATTCTTCTTCACGGGTTGGAAGGGAATGCCCAACGCCCCTATATTGTCGGAAGCGCTAAGATCTTCACCGAGGCGGGCATCGATGTCTGCGCGGTCAACTTCAGGGGCTGTAGCGGAGAGACCAATCGGTTGTTCCGCTCGTACCATTCCGGGGCTACCGAAGATTTGGATGCCGTGGTACGACATATCCTAAGCGAGAAAAAATATAGCGATATCTATATCAAAGGCATCAGTTTAGGGGCGAACATGGCCTTAAAGTACGTTGGGGAGGACCGAGAAATATCCAAAAGAATAAAGGCGGTCATCGCCGTATCGACGCCCTGCAACCTCCATAGCTCCTTAAAGGAACTATTGAAGCCCAAAAACTTTGCTTATGCTCTACGGTTTCGGAACCATCTGGTAGGCAAACTGCTGCTAAAGTTGCCCCTTTTCCCCGATAAAATTACAGCGGAGGACATCAAAAGCATAAAGAACCTAAGAGATTTTGATGAAATTTATACCGCTCCGGCACACGGATTTAAGAATGCACTGGACTACTACGAGCAATGCAGCTGCCGTCAATTTTTACCGAAAGTAAGGGTGCCCTCCCTGATTATCAATGCGGGGAACGATTCGTTTCTGGGCCCCGAATGCTATCCGGTCAAGGAAGCTGAAAAGTACAAAATGATTCATTTAGAAACCCCAAAATTCGGCGGTCACGTGGGATTCGTCGATTCAAGGAATCGTTATTATTCCGAAAAAAGAGCAATAAAATTCCTGAGAGAGCTCGTTTAGATTGATCGATTCATTATATTAGGGGCTGCAAATTGAAATGCCTTAATTCCTCGGTGGGGACAGGCGTAAAAAAAATACACAAATGAAAAAGTTACTTGTATTGTTTGCCTTAGGCGGATTGGTCATCGGCTGTGGCGAATCAAAAAAGGAAGAAAAGAAAGAAGGTTTTGAAATGAACCGCACAAAAAAAGAGGATAAGACGACAGAGGCCAAAAGCGAAGGCGTGCCGGTCGATATGGACAATCAAGGGGTAGGTCCGTTCAAGGACATCTCCTTCGACAGTGACATCGACCAGGAAATGGCCTCCGCGGGAGAAGCCAAGTTCAGTGCCATCTGCACGGCCTGCCACATGGTCGATAAGCGTATGATCGGTCCCGCCCTTAAAGGCGTTTATGAAAGGAGAAGCCCGGCATGGGTGATGAACATGATCATCAATCCCGATGGCATGCTGAAAGAGGATCCGATTGCCAAGGCCCTGCTCGAGGAATATAACAACGCCATCATGTTAAATCAAAACCTGTCCGAAGAAGAAACCCGAAACATTGCGGAGTATCTACGAACGCTATAGACCTCGGTTCTTTCACTGAAAGAGTGTGTCAAAGAGTACTTTTACCCTACGATGACCAGTGAGGTAAAAGTACTTTTTTTCCTGGCGGATTCTTCCTACTGGTATGGCAGCAATGTATTTGGAAGTCGATCTCTCCAAGGAACTATGTTAAAATCAGTCTTGTCATCAATACTTGTTCATGACCGAAAAAGAGAAAATGCTTCAGGGGGATTACTACGATTCCAGAGATCCGGAATTGTTACATATGTACCACAGGGCCCGGAAACTAATTAAAAAATATAATCACCTTGATTCGGAACAGACTCAAGAACGTGAGCGTTTCCTAAGTGAACTCTTCGATTACAAGGGTCGGGGCGTTTGGATCGAAGCTCCATTTTTCTGTGATTACGGAGAAAACATATCCATCGGGGAAAATACGTTCGTCAATGCGAACTGCATGTTTTTGGACAACCACCGAATCACCATCGGAAAGGACGGTTTGATAGCACCTTTCGTACAGATTTATACCGCGAACCATCCCCTAAAAGCTACCGAGAGGATTATCGAAACCGATAACGGGTCTCGCTACCGCACTTTTGCCGAACCTGTCAGCATTGGAGATAAAGTTTGGATTGGAGGGAATTCGATTATCTTTCCCGGCGTAACCATTGGGAATAATGTAACCATTGGAGCGGGAAGTGTGGTTACAAAAGACATCCCCGACAACGTCTTGGCGTATGGAAATCCTTGCAAAATTCAGCAGGTGCTTTAGATGTTTCAACAGCAAATGTCGACGTAAACGGCTTGGACGACACCATTTGGATAGGCAGAAAAACAAGCGAACGAATCGGACAACCACGTGAGGCTGTTGGATTATACACTGTACTCCAACCCTAGAATCCCCAAATATTGTAAGGGTTTTTTAATTCGTCATCGTCTCGTTTGTTCCCATTGTCCATCATCACCTTGTAAGTCGGGTCTTCAAGCACGTTCACATCGATAATCTCGTCGGCATTTCTGATCAACCGAATGCAGTCCCTACTCAAGTGGCGCAGATGCACCTTTTTGCCGACCTTGGCATAGCGTTCGGTGATTTTGTTCAGCGCATCGATACCGGATTGATCGGCGACGCGGCTTTCCCTAAAATCGATGATAACCTCATCGGGATCGTTCTGAACGTCGAATTTTTCCCCGAACAGGGTAGTCGAACCGAAAAATAGCGGACCATAAATCTCATAATGTTTAACGCCATTCCCGTCGATTCGCTTTCGTGCCCGGATTCGCTTGGCATTTTCCCAGGAATAGGCCAAGGCGGAGATGATTACCCCTAGCAATACGGCGATAGCCAAATTATGGGTGATTGCCGTAATCAGGGTGACCAGTACCATTACTACCACATCGGAATTCGGCATTTTTCGAAACGTCCTAAAACTGGCCCACTCAAAGGTGCCGATGGCGACCATGAACATCAGGCCGACCAAAGCGGCCATCGGTAAACGTTCGATCAGGCTGGAACCGAACATGATGAACACCAATAACATAATCGCCGCGGTAATACCGGACAAGCGGGCCCGCGCCCCTGCGGATACATTGATCAGACTCTGCCCGATCATGGCGCATCCGCCCATCCCGGAAAGAAAACCGGAAAAGATATTCGCCGTACCCTGTGCGACACACTCTTTGTTACTTCTGCCCCGCGTCTCCGTAATCTCATCGATGATGTTCAGCGTTAAAAGGCTTTCGATCAGACCGACGCCAGCCACAATGGCCGCATAGGGGAATATAATCTTAAGGGATTCGAGGTTTATGGGAATCTGCGGGATGGACAAGGGTGGGAATCCGCCCTTTATGGATTCTCCTTCGCCCATGATTCCGGCCACGGTCAGGGTGTCGACCCCGAACCCGATGACAATCGCCGAGACCACCACTATTGCCACCAAAGAGGAAGGTACCGCCTTGGTCAATTTCGGAAGTCCCCAAATGATCAGCATGGTCAACAAGGCCAAGCCCAGCATGGTCAAAAACGGACCCGCTGGCAAAAGCTCTTCCGTACCTTTCTGATAGAAGTTAGGAAACTGGGCCATAAAAATGATAATGGCCAGTCCGTTTACGAAGCCAAACATCACGGGCTGCGGCACCAAGCGGATGAACTTTCCCAAACGAAGCAGCCCGGCCGTAATCTGCAATGCACCCGCTAAGATCACCGTTGCGAAAACATAATTGAGGACGGTTTCCGGTTCGATACCGGGAAAATTCCGCTTAAGCTCCAAGATCAATCCGATAAAGACTACCGCCACGGCCCCGGTGGCACCGGAAATCATTCCGGGTCGACCTCCAAAAATCGAGGTAATCAAGCAGAGCACAAAGGCGGCATAGAGTCCCGTCAGGGGAGAGAATCCAGGGATCAGGGCAAACGCAATAGCCTCTGGCACTAAAGCCAGGGCAACGGTCAGACCGGAGAGGATTTCAGTCTTATAATCGACTTTCTGCCTAAAGTCGAAGAGGTTGAGATACTTTTTCACGGGGTCGGTTTTTTTGAGCGGGCAAAAATACGGCATAAAATGGTATTAGCCAATACTGATGGCTTAATGCTGAAAACCTGAGGTCTAGCCTCTGAACAATACAAAAGACATTTTTTTGCTCAGGGCACGGACATTTTCGCGCCTGCCCTAATTTTTATCCGTTGAGAAGACGTATATGACCCTGTGCAATGCCCGATTCCGACAATCGTAGAAAGCCAATGATTTGAAAGAGCTGTTGTTCCGACATCACGAATCTGCCCCTTGCCCCCAATGCGACCGCTTTTCAGTCGTACGGGTGCATCTTTACTAGTTCCCTGTCTCCCATTTGGACGAGCCCAACAATCTTTTCCCGAGTTCAGTCAGTTCGGCCCTACCGTATTTTTCCTGTTCCCAATTCCTGGGATCACCGGGAAAAGCGTATCCTTCAGGCGCAATACGGTGTTTCCACGAGTCGATACGCCATTGCCGCAACTTTTCGTTGTCCTCTTCGGCGGGCATCATGGAAATATATTGGGCGATGCGCACCTTATCCCTTGATTTGTTCGGGCGTATACCATGAGGCAGGGTGCTGTTGAAAATAAGCAGGTCGCCGGCCTCCATTTTAACTTTCACCAGTTTATCCTTGAGGTCGGAAATATCGGGCTGGAAACGATCTCTATCTTCCGGCTGGGTTTTTTTCCATGTGTCGTAATTGCGGTACAACCAGGGAATACATTGAAAACCGCCCATATTTTCATCCATCTGATCGGCAAGGGCCAAGACGCCCTGTACGTTTTGGGGTCTCGTCTCGGGATCATAATCCCAATGGATAAAACCTCTTTTATCCGAATCTGGCGGCAAAGGGAAATTGAGATTGGCCCTATCAATGGTCACCCAAAGCTTTTCGGTACCCCACACATCGACGAAAGCATCGTACAACCGGGGCATTTGCCGGTTGTTCCAAAGATGCTGATGGTTGTAGACCTCGACCATTCCGGTACCGGTCAGCTCCTTCATTTTCATTTCGGCACGGGGCGGGGCATACCAAGTTCTGGAATCGCCGGGATCTTTTTCATCGAACTCCCAAAGAAAATCGGCGGTTGCCTGTGCCTGTTTTTTGGGCACGGCGTTCTTTATCACGATATAGCCGTTGTGTATCCAGAATTTCCAATCGTCTTCGCTCAAAACACGTAAAGGCTCCTTATTGCTGCGTTCGTTCAACTTTTGTTGACTGCTCGTGGCCGTAGAAGGATTCCCCGGTATTTCCTTGTGGGCCTTATTGGCCATTTCCATTTTATGCTTCGACTTCATGGAGTAGGAATTTTTATAGCGATAAATTACGTAATTTCGTCAATTGAAATATAATGAAAGTGCTTAATTTTTCAAAATCGGAAATCCCATAATAGAGGAACAAGTATGGTTCATATGAGCATTACCACTTGAAAATCTTAAAACAATCCATCAGTGAAAACTAAATTCTCCTATCTAGTACCTCTTGTCGCCCTCTTCTTTATGTCCTCATGCGCCCATCGTTTGGTCGGCACGTGGACGGTGCAGAAATACGAATCCGTAGGCCACGGGAATAAAGGAATTTCAGTTCAGAATGTCGGCTCGATATCCTTTGATAAGGATGGTACGGGCCGGAAGGAAATGAACTATACGGTACTGGGGGTCGAGAAAGACGACAGCACCCCTTTCCAATGGTCGGCCACTGATAGCTATATCACCATTGACGGCGAGGATTCCGACCTGTCGAAAACCTGGATATTCGTGGAAAACAAGGGAAAGAGACAACAGTGGAAATCTACCGATGGCAAGAACCAGGTACAGACCTTGGAACTGGTGAAGCAATAGAGATCAAAGCACCAAAATGCAAGATCGAAGGTCTCCGGATTGGTCGGAGTAGGTATCGCCGCAAAGCTTTGGTGAAAGCCTCATCATTAAAATAAGTAGCATGGAAATATTTACATCCTTAGAACCGTGGACCATTGTTCAAATGGGGGTTGCGGCCTTATGTATCTACATATATATCATGTTGGTTACGCGAATCGCCGGGAAGCGGACTTTCGCCAAGATGACCAGTTTCGATTTTGCCGTGACCATAGCGATGGGGTCGATTTTGGCGGATGCCGTGAACAAACCGGTATCTAGCTTAATGCCGGCGTTTGTCTCCTTGGCCCTTTTGGCTTTTTTACAAGTGCTATTCGCCAAGATACTTTCATCTTCCGACAAAGTCGAGAATTTGGCTACCAACACCCCCATTTTATTGATGAAGGATGGAGAAATCTTTGAGAAAAACCTTAATAAGGCCTTGGTCAGTAGGGCTGACCTGATGGGAAAACTGCGGGAAGCGAATGTGCTACAACTTTCGGAAGTTAGAGCGGTAGTATTCGAGACTACTGGCGATATCTCGGTATTACACACCACCGAAAACACGGAACTGGAAGAGGTAATCATGGAGGATGTTTCAAATTGAGATTTCAAAAAAATCCTTATTTCCAATGGTGTAGAAGTGCAACTCCGGAAAATCAGCCTAGCCCCTGCCCTCGATGGATGGCTAGCATTGCTAACAGATTTCTCTTAAGTTTGTAAACAAAACCGCCCTAGCTTTACTAAGCCAGGGCGGTCTCTAACTAAATAACCAACCAAAAATCGTGATTTTCTCAAAGTGCTGTTCTGCTACTATTAACGCAGCATAGTACGCAAATAGTGCCTTGGGCTTACTTAGCGGATGTTAAAGTATTGTGCGTTTCATCGTATTTGTCCCAAAAAGAAGTCATTCATCGATCAATGGGATTGAAATGCACTTTTTTAAGCTTACATAAAGACCATTACATCCGGAACGGTCGTGGCCGATCCAAAGACTTAGGACCGTTCTTCACTTTAAAATGAACCAATCCTTCAGAATTTCGCTCTGGAAAGCTGGCTCCAGGTCCACGCCGTACGGTTCTTTAGCTTTCATTTTTAGCCCTATTTTTGTCAAATATGGAAAAGAACGGAAAATTTGCAGTCATCGGGGGCGGAAGCTGGGCGACAGCCATTGTTAAAATGCTTTGTGTCAATCAGGACAGCATAGGATGGTACATGCGCAATTCGGATGCGGTAGGATATATTAACATCCAAAAGCACAACCCCAATTATCTGAGCTCGGTCACTTTTGATACGGACAAGCTCAAACTGACCGATGATATCAACGTCGCCGTTCGCGAGGCGGATATCCTAATCTTTGCCGTGCCGTCGGCATTTTTAGGTAGCGAACTCAAAAAACTGAACGTCGGCATTCAAGAAAAAATAATTTTTTCGGCGATTAAGGGAATAGTTCCCGAATCGGGAATGATCGTCGGAAAACATTTCAACACGGAATACGGTGTTCCCTTCGAGAATATCGGAGTAATTACCGGTCCCTGTCACGCAGAAGAGGTCGCCTTGGAACGCTTGTCGTACCTTACCATTGCCTGTGCCGATACCGAAAAGGCCGAGTACGTTGCAGAAAACCTTCGCAGCCAATATATCAACACCAGGGTAACCGAAGACATCATCGGAGCAGAATACGCCGCCATGCTCAAAAACATATACGCCATTGCAGCGGGGATTGCCCACGGCCTCCGCTACGGCGACAACTTTCAGGCCGTGCTGATGAGCAACGCCATCCGCGAAATGAAGCGGTTTACCAAGCGTATCCATAAAATCGACCGGAACATCAACAACTCCGCCTACCTTGGTGATCTCTTGGTGACGGGCTATTCCACCTTCAGCCGCAACCGGATGTTCGGCAATATGATCGGCAAGGGCTACACCGTAAAAAGCGCTCAAATGGAAATGAGCATGGTCGCGGAAGGATACTATGCCGCCAAAAGTGCCTACGAAATCAAGTCCAAATTCAAAAAGAAGGCGAGAACGCCCATCATAGATGCGGTGTACGCCATTCTATACGAAGGGAAAAATGCGAAACAGGTTTTCTTGGAATTGACGGAGGAGCTGGATTGAAACTACATCGCGGGCAAAGCGAAGCAATCCGTTCAACATCATAGCGTGTTCAACGGATTGCCGCGTCGCTTTGAACTTGTCGGTAAGTTGAACCATTAGTCCCCACTCCTCGCAATTACTGCCGAGATTGTCCCCGCTCCAATGAAAAATCGGAATGCTCCTCCAATTCTTTTTGTAAAGTTTCGCGCCAGGACGAAATCTGGGCATGGTCGGCTTCGTAGATGGACTTAAATTCTTCCAAAATCGGCTCCATTAAATTTCGGACGCTGTCGATATCGAAGTACAGTCGGCCCGTTCTTCGGATAAAGAAGTCCATAGGATTCTGCACCATTTCGAAGTCGATGCAAAATCGAAGTTCGGCTTTGGCCATACGCACGTTCTTATCGCCATCCCTTAAGGATGCGTAGGTTTTCAAAATGATTTCCGTTTGCTTTCCGTAGCAGGTGACCAAAACCCAGGCGTCGTGTTCGGTAAAGCCCTCCGGCTTGATACGTCTGTACACCTCGCCGATGTATTTTGTAACGTCCTTGAACTTTTTAAACCCTTCATTGCCGCAGAGGGGAATGTCGTCGGTAAAGCACTCCTTGAGTTTTTTGCTTTCGTTCTCGTCTTCGTCTATCTTCTTGGCGATACGGTCAACGACCCGTTCGGCCATTTTGCGGTATCCGGTCAACTTGCCCCCGGCAATACTGATAAGGCCCGTATCGGAGGTAAAAATCTCGTCTTTTCGAGACAGTTCGGAGGCGGACTTTCCTTCTTCATGGATCAAGGGCCGTAGTCCCGCCCAGGATGAAATGATGTCTTCCATCTCCAACTCGATTTTGGGAAACATATTATTGACCGCGGAAATCAGGTAAATGGCATCCGCAAGATCCGTATGTACATCATCTTTGTCCTTGTTGAAGTTGGTGTCGGTAGTACCGATATAAGTAACCTTGCCCCGCGGAATGGCAAACATCATCCGGCCATCGGGCACATCAAAATATACCGAATGTTTTACAGGCAGTTTTTCGTAGGGAAACACTAAATGCACGCCCTTGGTCAAATGCAGTTGCTTCCCTTTTTTCGAATTGTTACGGCTTCGCAACTCATCGACCCACGGCCCGGCGGCACTGATTACATACTTTGATTTTATACCGAACGTTTCATTTGAGAGGACATCCTTGACCTCGACTCCCGCTACTTTCCCATCCTCATAAATAAAGTCCTCGACGGCGGCATAATTCAAGGCCTCCGCCCCGTACTGTAAGCTGGTCTTGATCGTTTCTATGGTCAGCCGCGCATCGTCGGTACGGTATTCGGCATAATAGCCCGCGCCCTTTAATATTTTTTTGGGCAGCAAGGGCTCCAATTTCAGGGCCTCTTTTTTATCCAACATTTGCCTTTTGTCTTCTCCTTCGACCTGGGCCAGGATATCGTACACCTTTAGGCCGATTGAAGTCAACCACTTTCCGTAAGAACCATTTTCTATCAACGGTAACAGCATTTTTTCGGGAAGCACCAGATGCGGGGCCAACTTATGAACTATGGCTCGTTCGGAACCGACCTCCTTGACCAACCAAAAATCGAACTGTTTCAGGTAACGTAGCCCGCCGTGAATCAGTTTAGTGGATTTGCTGCTCGTGCCCGACGCGAAATCGCCCTTTTCGACAAGAGCGACCTTTAATCCACGCGAAGCGGCGTCTAAGGCGATTCCCCCGCCCGTAATTCCACCGCCGATGACAACAAGGTCATAGTTGGTATTGGATAGACTTTCGACGGTTTTACCCCTATTCAGGTACGAAAATTTTATGCTGTTCGCCATTTTCTTTTTTTTAATTTTTAGCTGTGGCCACAAGGTACGAATTGTTATGGATCACACCCTCTCGACCGTGACCGACTCGTTGATATAGACAATCAAACGATTGTTGATCTTATAGCCCATGGCCTGTAGCGCATCGGCATACGTATAGAGTTGCTCCTTGTACTTTGGATCGGGCCTGCCCGTTTTATAATCGATCAGGGTTGCCTCGTTCCCTTCTAGTACCACCTTGTCCGGCCTCAGGATTTGCCCATTGGAGGTGATGATATCCCTTTCGTTTTTGACTATTCTATTCTCCTGGAAATATTCAGTCAATTCCGGATGATTGACTACTTGACGTATACTTTTCTCCACGTTTTCAATTTCGTGGTTGGCCACATCCCCGTTCCGAAACAATCCTTCCAATGCGGTCTCGATATCTCTTTCGGTCTTTACAAGGCCCAAAGCATGGTGGATGAGGTTCCCTTTGGTCAGGGCTTCCTCCCTCCCCGTATCCCAGAGCATTCCCGCTTTCGTCAGGATACGGAATCCGGGACGGTTCTTAAACGTATAACGATAGGCCACCTGCTCGTGGGAAGCAACGGGCAAAGCCTCGGTATTTACGTTTAATTGGCCAAAACTGTAGCTGTTTTCATCGTCTGACCACAGTCCTTTTTCTTTCAGATAGGCTATAAAAAGTCCCGAATACAGATCTGTCTTAGGTTCGCCCTTTTTGGTCAGGTCCTTTTCACTGATAACGTACAGGGCCTTTTCGGCGCGGGTCAGGGCAACATAAAGTACGTTGAACGCGTCGAGCTCCATCTTATGTTCCTCCTCGCGGTACAATTCCGCCGCCACTTCGCCGTAGTTTTCGACTTCCTTTTTTTCGTTGACCAGTACCTCTTCAAAACCGTTGAAACGATCCGGATCTACGGGGAGCCACATCTTTTTGTCCGTCCGCTTGTAGATATTCTCGTTAGCAAAGGGAAAGATAACGATGGGAAATTCGAGTCCCTTTGCCTTATGGATGGTCATGATCCGAACCGCATCGATGCTGTCAGGGGCCGATATGCCGAGTTTGCCCTTTTTCTTTTCCCAATGGGATAAGAAGGATGAAATACCGATACCTTGCTTTTGCTCAGTTTCAAAAACGACATCCATAAAGTATGTGATATAGGCATCGGATGACGGAACCAGATCAAATTGTTTGATGGCCAATTCCATGGCATCATAGATCGATATCTGTTGAAGAATCCTTATATCGAAGCCGTAACCGGTCCGCAAGAGGGTAGCGGTGTTGTGCAGATTGTTATAGATAAAATGGTGTGGATTTTCTTTTTCAGATGATAAAAAGGATAAAATTTCATAAGCCGTTTCAAGATTGGTCACATCTTGGCCGAATTCCAAAAGATGGACCAAAAACCGCACCTTGTCGCTACTGTTCAAAAGCAGACTTTCGGAAGATATGGTGGGGATGTCTTGTTGCGCCAGGTAATCGGCCAACAAGACGCCTTCTTTTTTGCCCCGGACCAATATGCAGATGGAATCATACCCATATTTTTTATCGGTCAGGACTTGGATAGTCTCCAGCACCGCTCCGCAATACCGATCGTTCTTGTCCGTGTCTTCGTCCTGTGCTATAAAGCTCAGCTGTACCTTTCCACCCTTTTTGGCATTGTATCGCTGCCGGTTGCCCTCGACGAAAAGCTTATGGTACAGTTCATTGTTCAAAAGTGGGCCTGTAGCCGTAAAAAAGTCGTTGTTAAATTTGATGACCTCTTCATGACTGCGATAGTTAATAGGCAGCATCTCGGTAAGTGGCGTCTCGACAAACGGATTTTCGACCGCATTGGCGAGGTTCAAAAATTGCTCCGCCCTTCCGCCTCGCCACCTGTAAATGGCTTGTTTGGCATCGCCGACCAGGAAGAGCGAACCGCGTCGCCCCTGCATGTCCTCACTTTCAAGGGCATTGCCTATCAAGGGCACAAGATTATTCCATTGCAGGGCGGAAGTATCCTGAAACTCGTCGATAAAATAATGACGATATTTCTCGCCCAGACGCTCATAAATAAAGGGAGCAGGCTGGTTTCTGATTTCCTTGGATATCAAGGCATTGAACTCCGATATCGACAATTGGTCATTTTCAGACTGCACCGCCTTCACCTCTTGTTGGATGGCATTGAGGACCGTTAGGGGCACGATATTACCGGCGGCGTTCTTTAGGAACGCCAACTCGAAATACCCGGTTTTAAGGGAGTCAAAGATTGTGGTGAGTCTCGTATGCAGCCCATCCAGTTTGGACTTGACATCGTCGGGTGCGGATTTGTTGTATAGTGTTGCGGTTTCAAAATTTTGCTTCCAACCAGCACTAAAATCCATATTGAGGTCCCCATCCGCAATCTTTCTCAGGAACTTGGGGAAATAGCTTCCGGTAAAATCGGAATTCTGCAAGCCCTCTTCCTCGATCAGTCGCAAAGTGGTTGAAGCGGTCTCGATTAAGTGTCCCCCTACTGTTGTCGACTTTCCATATAGTATTTTCTTCAATTCCAGAAAATCGTCGATTTCCTTATTCTTGAGTTTTTCAAGGTGTGGGGTATGGGTTTCGTTGAAAAGCAGTTTCCCGATATTAAAAAGATCGATGCTGACATCCCAACTCTTATCCTCGTCTATTTTTTCGAGGGCGAAATCTAAAAGCACGTTGGTCAACTCCTTATTCGTACCCGCTCTATAAATCAGCCGTGCTACGGCCTCATCCAGCAAAAGGTCGCTATCGAGAATTACCTCGAAATTTTGGGGAAGCTTCAAGTCCTTGGCAAAGGTACGGATCAGGCGATGGGTGAACCGGTCGATGGTGGAGACATCGAAAAAGGCGTAATTGTGCAGAATTTCCTTTAGCGTCTTTCTAGACCGTTCCCGAAGGGTTGGCGCATCGATCTGCAGCTCGTGCATCAAATCCCGAAACAGTGGCGGTGCCAATTGGATATCGTCCACGGTACCGAATTGGTACAGGCTGTCGAGAATTCGCCGTTTCATCTCGTTCACCGCTTTATTGGTAAAGGTGATGGCCAGGATCTTTTTGAAACGACCCGGCGTCGAAAGGGCAATCTTTAGATAGCTCTTGGTAAGGGTATGGGTCTTACCCGAACCAGCAGAGGCATCGAAAATTTTGAAGGGTGCTGGATGCAAGTGCTTTTTTACGCAAAATACGGATTCTATCGCTGTTCTTAACAAATAATTAGGGAGATTTACCTGTTAATACACGTATATTAGCTGTTAGGCACATTACGTGCTCAAACAACTTTCTATTAATCTAAAACACTATAAAATGGCTTTTGACTTACCAAAATTACCATACGATTTTGACGCGCTGGAACCCCACATAGATGCTCGCACCATGGAAATTCACCACGATAAGCACCACGCGGGCTATACCAAAAAATTGAATGCCGCGATTGAGGGAACGGACTTGGAGAACAAAAAAATAGAGGACATTCTGCAAAATCTCGACATGTCGAATACTGCCGTACGCAACAACGGAGGTGGGTTCTATAATCACTCCCTTTTCTGGAAAATGATGTCACCCGACGGTGGTGGCAAACCTTCCGGAGATGTCGCTAAAGCTATCGACGATGCCTTCGGCTCTTTCAATGACTTTAAAGAGAAGTTCAGCGATGCCGCCGGTTCTCGATTTGGATCGGGATGGGCTTGGTTGTGTGTGCATAAGGGAGGTAAGTTGGAAATCTGCTCCACTCCCAACCAAGACAGTCCGTTGATGCCCGACACCGGTTGTGGCGGACGTCCGATATTGGGACTCGACGTTTGGGAGCATTCCTACTACCTAAAATACCAAAACAAGAGACCCGAATATATTGATGCGTTTTTCAGCGTTATCAATTGGGACGAAGTTTCTAAACTGTACGCCGACAATAAGTAAGCCGAGCTCACAAGTTATGAACTAGGAAATTATCTCATGAAAAAAGGCCTGCCGCATTAAGTTGCGGCAGGCCTTTTCCGTTTAACAAACTATCTTCTAAATCTTATTGCACCAACTTGCATTCGATATTATGACCCCGCCCAGCGGCGGGGTTAATTCCGCCTTCCATTTTGTAATCTGCCTTGGCAGTTGCAAAATGGGGCCTGATTAAATAGAAAAGGGCGGAGAAGTCTCCACCCTTTTCGTCCCAAATCTTACCATAAACTTAACCTACTTATGCTATGGCGATGTAAAAATACTGGTATTACGACAAACAAAAAAGAATTTACCTCGAAATTTACGTATTTATTTAAAATTCGGGTCTTGCCAATAAAAAGGCGGAACAACTTGTTCCGCCTTTTCCCCAAATCTTACCATGAACTTAACCTACTTATGCTATGGTGGTCCAAAAATAGGCCAAGGCCGCCTGTCAAAAAAAGGTTTTAGACCAAAGGACGTTTCTTCGGCTGAACTGCGGAAATCAATGGCCAATACTAGAAAGTAGTTCATAAAGAAGGGGGGGGGGAAGCCTCAAAAGTGGGAACAATGGTGGGAAGTGAACTCACTTAAACTTTTTTCTGAAACCGAGAATTTCGGCTTTTGTGCCCTAACGAAGGCTTTTTTGAGCAGCATGGCCATAGTTCGACGCGATCAAAAGACAAAATTAGGGTGCAAAACGTGAAACTGGCAGGTAAAAGAGAAAGTCAACGAGTACATTAACCCAGAATTCCAAAAGATGGTTAAAATGTAGCTCTATACCATAAAAAAGGTGGAGAAATCTCCACCTTTTTTGCCCCAAATCTTACCATAAACTTAACCTACTTATGCTATGGTAAGCTCAAATTTACTTTGGAAAGATCGATAAGAAGTTCAGAGAACGGTATAGAACCAAAATGATCGACGAAACGCGGTTTTTAGGTGCATTTTATCGATTAAATCATACAAAGCAGCAATTGGAGCGATTTTAATATGCGCGTTGGTTCTTGCCCTCATAGAAGTTGATAAAAGCGTTATTGACCACCCGATTCCCTCCTGGGGTGGGGTAATTTCCAGTGAAATACCAATCTCCCAGGTTTTTCGGACAGGCCTGGTGGAGGTTTTCGATAGTCTGATAGATAATTTGCACTTCGGCCTGGACCTCGTCGGAACTCAATAATTCGCCCGTTTTTTCCGAAATTTCGGCGGCTGTAAACGGTGCATAGAACTCCTTAACATGGTTTATTACCTCAGCATCGTTCGAATCGGTCTGCTGAAGGCACTTATTGTAGATATCGTCGATTAGGTCCGTGGTTTTACGCTCTTGATGTAGGGCCAAAGCCGCTCTGAAGGCTATAAAATCTTCCAACTTGGCCATATCGATCCCATAGCAATCCGGATAGCGGATTTGCGGGGCCGAAGAAACTACAACAATCTTCTTAGGGGATAACCTATCTAAAATACGCAGGATGCTTTTCTTCAAGGTGGTGCCCCGAACGATGCTGTCGTCTATGATAACCAAATTATCCCCTTTATCCACCGAGCCGTATGAAATATCGTAAACGTGAGCCACCAAGTCATCCCTGCTACTGTCTTGGGTGATGAAGGTGCGCAGTTTTGCATCTTTGATGGCGACTTTTTCGATGCGAGGGCGAACTTCCAGGATTTCATGGAGCTGCTCACTGGTGATTTTGGCGCCAATCGAAAGTATCTGCTCTTCCTTTCGCTTGTTCAGGTAGTTCTGTGCCTCGATGACCATGCCAAAAAAGGAAGTCTCGGCAGTATTGGGAATATAGGAAAACACCGTGTTTTTCAAATCGTGATCAATGGAGTTTAATATCTGCGGGAAAAGCAGTTTTCCCAACAATTTTCGCTCTTGATAGATTTCCCTATCACTCCCGCGCGAAAAGTAAATACGTTCAAAAGAACAAGCCTTTCTTTCTACCGGGGGCAGTATTTTCTTTAGGGATGTTTTTCCGTTTTTTTCTACAATGATGGCCTTCCCCGGATCGAGCTCCTTGACCTCTTCATAGGGCACATTGAAAACCGTTTGTATCGCTGGACGCTCGGAGGCAATAATCACCACCTCATCGTCCTGATAATGATAAACCGGACGAATTCCCGCAGGATCTCGCATCACGAAAGCATCACCGTGGCCCAACAGTCCGGCAATGGCATACCCACCATCCCAGTTTTTGGCCGCTTTTTTTAAAATTTTATACACTTTCAACCGCTCGGCGATCAAAGGTGAGGCTTCCTGTTTGGTATGGCCTTCTTTTTTAATTTGTTTGTAGAGCTTGGCAACCGCATCATCCAAAAAATGACCGATTTTTTCCATGACGGTCACCGTATCCGCCATTTCCTTGGGATGCTGCCCCAATTGGATAAGGTTATCGAATAGTTCGTTAACATTGGTCATGTTAAAGTTCCCGGCTACGATAAGGTTGCGGTGCATCCAATTATTCTGCCGCAAAAAGGGATGTACGCTCTCGATACTGTTCTTACCAAAGGTGCCGTATCGCACGTGGCCTAACAGTACCTCCCCGATATAGGGTATGTGCTTCTTCTGCTGTGCAACATCGTCAACGTATTCGGGATGCTCTTTCAAGGTCGTGTTGATACGGGCGTTGATCTGGTCAAAAATGTCCTGAATGGGTTGTTGGGCTATGGAACGGACCCGGCTCATATAGCGTTCCCCGGGACTCATATCCAATTTTATACTGGCAAAGCCGGCCCCGTCCTGCCCACGGTTATGTTGCTTTTCCATCATCAGGTACATTTTATTTACCCCGTAGAAGGCCGTACCGTACTTTTCTTTATAGTATTCCAGGGGTTTCAATAACCGTATCAAAGAAATACCACACTCGTGCTTGATCGCGTCGCTCATTGGATTATAATCAAAAAAGCCCTAACAATTTCGTTAGGGCGTAAAATCAACTTAATTCTATATCGAATTGGGTCAAGGTCTTAAATTGGTGCAAGCGTTGGTTCACTTCCTTCCTTTGGAGGTCTTGCATCCGTTCCGTACCGAAACGCTCTACACAGAAAGAGGCCAAGTTAGATCCGTGGATTACTGCATTTTTCAGGTTTCCGAACGAAATACTGCCCGTGGCCGCCAGATAGCCGGCAAATCCCCCCGCGAAAGTATCCCCGGCGCCCGTCGGGTCGAAAACCTCCTCTAAGGGGAGTGCGGGAGCGAAGAACACCTTCTCGCCGTGGAACAGTAAAGCTCCGTGTTCGCCTTTCTTTATGACCACGAATCTAGGTCCCATTTTTTGAATTTCCTCCGCCGCCTTGACCAACGAATATTCCCCGGTCAACTGTCTTGCCTCCTCATCGTTGATAGCGATGACATCTATGTGTTCGATGACCCGATTGAGTTCTTCGAGGGCATTATCCATCCAAAAATTCATGGTGTCCAGGACAATCAACTTGGGGTCGGCCCTCATCTGTTCAATGACACTCATCTGAATGGAAGGATGCAGATTACCTAGCATGACCACCTCGGCGTCCTTGAAACTATCTGGAACAACAGGATTGAAGTCCGCCAAAGTATTCAGTTCTGTGACGAGGGTATCCCTTGAGTTCAGGTCATTGCGATATTTTCCCTTCCAATAAAAGGTCTTGCCTCCCTTGACGACCTCCAGGCCGGACAAGTCGATGTTCCTGTTTTTGAGCAAATCGAGGTACTCCTGGGGCAGATCGTCACCCACAACGGAAACGATGGCCGAATCTACATCGAACTGCGATGCGGCAAGTCCGATGAATGTGGCGGCACCCCCAAGAATCTTGTCCGTTTTGCCGAAAGGAGTCTCGATTTCATCAAAGGCAACGGTGCCTACGATAAGAAGTTTGCCCATAGAAAGTTTTGTTGTATTTGGAATCAGCGGGCAATATCGTTCGCCGGCTGATTCCAAATTTCTGCAAAGATACGGTTTTGGTGTACCAACGAAAATAAAATTCCCCGTCTATTTCGCCCAAAACCTTCCGTCAATTACCCCCGTTTTCTGGCAGATCACGTCAAAACCTAACGACGAAGCAATTAGGCCGGCACCGCAACCTTATCGTACTTGTCCTGTATATTGAGCTCTATCCATTTCAGGCAATCGGCGAACGTTTCGAAAATATGCTCTTCGGGAATCAGTTCTGGAATGACATCTACCCGCTCCATCATATATCGCGGCTGATCGAGCAAATCGACCAACAATATACTGATACCAGATTTTCGAAGGTCGATAAGCACATCTTCGAGCGTGTACAGCCCCGATTGGTCCATATACTGCATACGGTCCATTCTTATGATTACCGTAGAGGCCGTTCTTGGCACCTGGTTTGCCAAGGCCTGAAAATCGCTGGTAGAACCGAAGAACAATGGACCTTTAAGATGTTTAATAAAGACTTCTTCCTTTAGTTTTTTCGGAAAGCCCGCCTCGTCTGCCCAGCCCTGTTCCTTTTCTAAGGTTTTTACATCGGAGCGCTGTGCGGTCATATCGCCTATTTTTTTCATAAACATCAACGAGGCGATGACCAATCCTACCCCAACGGCGTAAACCAGGTTCCATACTGAGGATAGTACCAAGACTATAAGCATTATCACCACCTCGGAACTGAGTTTTACGGGTCCGATACTCATGTCCTTGGGAAGACTTGGTATCGCTTTGAGTCCCTTGTAATCCATTACACCTATGCCAACAGTTACAAGAATTCCAGCAAGTACGGCCGCCGGTATCTGCGATGCTACCGGACCTAAGGCCAAAAGAATGACTAGCAGAAGTATGCCTGCGATCATACCCGACAATTTTGTCTTCCCGCCCGCATTTATATTCACTACGGTTCTGATGGTCGCACCCGCACCGGGAATCCCTCCAAAAATAGCAGCGATACTATTACCGATACCCTGACCGACCAGTTCTTTGTTCGGGCGATGCTTGGTCTTGGTCATGTTATCGGCCACTACAGAAGTCAGCAGCGAGTCGATGGCACCTAAAAGAGCCAAAGTCAAAGCCGTAAAAATATAGGGCGTAAGCGCGCCCAGTTCGAAATTGGTAAAAATTTCCAAGTGGGGAATCGGAAATCCGCCGGGTATTTGCTCAATGGGGCGGTAATCCAAACCAAAACCATAAGCGACTCCCGAAACTACCGCCAAGGCGACAAGAGCGCTCGGAATGGTGGTGGTAATCCGCTTAAAACCATAAATTATAAAAATCGTGGCCAAGGCCAATATCAACTCCAACCAGTTAATATTGCTTAGGGCCCTAGGTAATACCTTAAAAGCTCCAAGAACCCCTGAGGCCTCTTTATTGGCGAGGGTTGCGGCTTCCTTTTGAATGTCTTCTTGAGTGACTGTACCGGCCCGTTCGATGGTTTCCTCAAAATCTTCCAGCACCAAAATGCCTTCCCCGGCCTCTTCCTTTAGGATATTTTCGAGAATGATTTCTTCTGCCATGGGCTTATATCGGGCAACAAATTCGGCGTCTTCCTTGGGATAATAGCCCAATGCCGGCAAAATCTGTGTGACCAGAATTATGACACCAATGGCCGTCATAAACCCCGACACCACAGGATAAGGAATATACCGGATGTATTTACCGATACCCATAAGACCGAGTCCGATTTGCATAAGACCTGCCAAAAGGAAAACAATAAGAATAGCGGGAAGTGCCTTTTCGAGGCTTCCGTCGTTGGCCGCGACGATACCGGCAATTACGACCATACTTACCGCAGTCATCGGTGCCGTGGGTCCGGATATTTGGGTATTGGTGCCCCCAAACAGTGCGGCAAAAAAACCGATAAAAATAGCACCGTAAAGTCCGGCACTTGGGCCCATGCCCGAACTAACGCCAAAGGCAAGGGCCAAGGGCAGGGCGACTATGCCGGCCGTGATTCCGCCGAACAGATCGCCCTTGAAATTTGAGAATATATTCTTCATTTGGAATGTTTCAAGGTTTACAAAATTTTTAATCTCGGCCTTATAAAAAAACCGTGGTAAACATCAATCCAAATGATAGATTTCCATGATGTTGTCAAGGATACCCTCAAAATCGATGTTGAGGTCGACAAGCTCGCCCGTACGAACGTCGAAAACCCACCCGTATACCCTAAGGCCCCGGTCGCGGTAGGCTTTTTGAACGGCCGCGGTCTTGATAAGATTCACGCATTGTTCTTGAACATTGAGCTCCACCAGGCGATCGTATCTTTTATTCTCGTCATCGATTTCGTCCAATTCGGTTTTATGTAGGCGATAAACATCCCGGATGTTCCGCAACCAAGGATTGAGGATGCCCAAGTCGGCGGATTGCATAGCGGCCTTTACCCCGCCACAGGCATAATGTCCGCAGACCACGACATGGCCCACTTTTAAATGGTCGACCGCGTAGTTCACTACAGACATTACGTTTAGGTCGATGCTGGTGACCATATTGGCGATGTTGCGGTGTACAAAAACTTCCCCGGGGCCCATGCCCATGAGTTCTTCGGCGGTCACCCTACTGTCGGAACAGCCGATGTAAAGCAGTTCGGGGCTTTGGCCTTTGCCCAGCTTATCAAAAAAGTCGGCATCTGCGGATAGTTTTTCCTTGATCCAATTTTTGTTGTTTTTGAATACCTTGTTGAGATCCATATATCTTGATTTTAAGTAAATAGGTGAATACCGGAGTTCCTATCAGATGGAATCCAATAACCTGATGAAATATAAAATTAATGAAGCTGTAAGAATGGGTAAAAAATTCGGGAAAGTATGGCCGATATTTCCAGACGGAATCTGGGAATCTTTCAAAAAATAGCACGGGTATTTCTACCGGTTATGTTCTAAACAAAAGACTATTAAGCTTGACAATCTTTCCCGTAGGCGATCCGTTCCGGTGGCGGAAGAATGATTTCCGCTTTGTGATCGGAGTTTCGAAGTAGATAGGGATTGAATAAAGCAGACTGTTGTCTTAGGAATAACAACGAAAGATCGGATAATCCGCTATTGACTACCTTTTTTTCATCAGCACCTTTTTTGCCCTGTTCCTGGTGCTCTTCCTCGGTAAGGTTCGTGACCATTACAGGTTCATCGACATCAATCAAAGTAGTCACGCTAGGCGCGGTAATGGCAAAAAGCCAGAGACCAAGGAGAATAAAATGCATGCGGGACTTCGACATGGTAAGCTTGAAATTTCGGTAAAAATAAGGGAATTCTAATTGTGGCACGTTAAGAAAATATTAAAAATCCTTCACTAACCTAATGTCCTCCGAGGGAATCCATCCAAATGTGCCGTCGGCGATACGGATTTTTTTCCAATCGTTCAGTTCGTCTAGTACGTTCACTTTGGTGCCTTCGTGAAGGGCAAAAGCCTCTTGGCTTATTTTGTTGGGCTCTGATTTAACGCTTGTCTGCTCCGCGAATACGATGGCAGGCCGGTCGGCTTGAAAGGCTTTATATTCCATGTAGGCAAATACGACCGACGCAATGGAAAGGAAAAGACAGACGGTACTCAATATAAAGGCCAAACGTTTGCGCGAGGAATAGCGGAAGTAGTAAAAGCCGATATAGAGCAGCACGAACAGTATCATAAAAACAACGGCAACGTAGCCCCATTGATCAAAGGAAAGCACATCGAGAAAACTGTTATAGATTCTTGCAAATCCGGTTTCCGGCATCGTATCGATGGCGTCAAGAGTCATGTTCCGCGCATACGATAAATTGTTTTTTATTTCAGGATCGTTGGGCTTCAATAGCAAGGCCTTCTCATAATAATAAATACTTGGCGCAATCTGGTTGAGCTTGTAATAGGCATTCCCCAAATTATAGTACAGTTCGGCGGAATGCTTGCCATTATCGAGAATTTCAAGGTAATTGTCAACGGCAGCCTGATACTTTCCGTCATTATAGGCATCCGTCGCCCGATTGAACAGGGCGTCGCTTTGTGCAAAGGCCGTGAACGACATGATGAAAATCAGTATGTAGCCTAGTTTTTTCAATGGATGTTATTTAAATTGATGCTTTCACAATTGTTTATCCAATTGCGAGATCACCTCACTGGCCCTATCGTAATCCTGCTGCATCTGCACTTCGGAAAACGGGCTGTAACGGGCCATTTCGCAGTTTTTGAGCAGGGCTATAAAACCGTCCTTGGTCGATTCGTCCGCTTTCTTCTCCTCCAGTAACGATGCTATTTTCTCCTTGTTGAATTCCGAGGTCTCAATCTTAAGCTTTGCCTTTAGATAGTTGTGCAGGCCTTTTTCCAAGGCAATATAAAAGGGTTCCTTGTTGCCTAGCTCTTTTCGGGCCTTCGAGAGATATTTCCGCGCGAGCCTGTTCGCCCTTCGTATGCGGTTGCCGACCACATCGCTGGCGATCGCTTCCCGTTTCTTTCCGAGGGCAATGGCTATCGGAATCAGCAAGAGGGGCAACAAGAGCCATAGATAAAATCGGGTGGACCCGAAAAAATGCTTGGTGCCGATAGCGGTGAAGTTGGACTTCAATTTTATAAAATTAAATTGACTGCCCGTCGTCACGGATTGTTTTCCCTGGAAGCCCGGAGTGGTATCGGAGCTGGCGCTCGCACTCGTCGGCCCCTCCTTCACATTGATCATGATCTCATCGGAAGTGAGGGTCTTATAGGTTTCGGCCGAGGGATCAAAATAGGTGAACGAAACGGACGGCACGGGGTATTTTCCGCGATAGGAGGGTACAATCGTATAATTATTACTTACTGTGCCCCGGGACCCGGATAGCGTGGTCCTCACGTTTTCCTCAAATTCTGGTTCGTACACCTCTAGCGCACTGGGCAGAGTGGGTTCGGGCAGTTGAAAAAGCTTTAGGTTGCCCCTGCCGCTTACCTCTACCTTGGCCTGTAATGATTCCGACGCGTTGAGCTCCGTCTTACTGGTCGTCACCGAAAAATCGAACGCCCCTACCGCTCCGCTAAAATTGACCGGCTTGCCCTTTTCCGGCAAGGGTTTCACGTTAATCGTACGATTGCCCGCGGAGACCGTCTTGGTGGTCTGTGAATAGATACGGCCCCCGAAGAAATCGCGCTTGTTCGTGGGCACGTCAACGGTGACCTCCAGAGACAGCGGTTCGATGGCCAGCTTTCCGGATTTTTGCGGATAGAGCACCACTCTTTTCAAGATAACATAACGATAGGGCTTGCCCTTGTAGGTGCCGTTCTCGGCGGAAAGGCGTTTAACGGGAATGTCTTGGCTCCAAAAATCATTGTACTTCGGATTGTCCAAGGGCTGATAGTTCGAAACACTGATCGAGGGGCTTACATATAGTTTGTAGACCACGCTCAGGGCCTCGTTGAGATAGGGAGCCGTTTTCGAGACCTCGGCCACCAGATGCAAGCTTTCGTCGGCCACATCATCTGCGGTCATCTGGTCACTGGGCTTATCCACGGCCGCCGTGACCTCGACTTCCTTGGGAGTGGATTTATAGGTCTTGCCGTCGATGACGATGGTCGCTTGTTTGATCGTAATCGTACCCTGAGATCTCGGCGCCAAGGTATAAGAATAGGTCTTGGAATAACTGCGCACCCCGTTTACCCATGATGAGCTGATGGACTGTGATGGCCCCCGAAGCACTCGAAAACCGGTAAAATCCGGGGGATTGAAATTGTCGCCGTCTTTGTTCATGGCAAAATCGACCCGCAGCCTTTCATTGATGCCCAGCTTATCTTTACTGAGCTGCATCTCGAAAGTGATGGCATCACTGTCCTGGGCCTTTAGCACAAGGGCCAAAAGCATTAGGGGAATTAGGGTGATGTAGCTCTTTATCAAAATCATTTTTCTTCTATACAGCGATGTATTGGACGTGAGACTATTTCTTCCAAGGCTACCAGTCCTTTTCATTCTTGACCTTGGCGCCCTTGACTTTTTGGGCGTCAATTTTTTCCTGCACTTTTTTCTCCTCGTTCTGCATGGCCTCCAACAGATTCTGCACTTGCTGCTTGCTCAGTTGATCCGGACGGCGTTGCTGGGGCTGTTTTTCTTGGTCGTCTTGTTCGGATTTATTCTCTTCTTTTTTATCGTTGCCCTCGCCTTCTTTGTCCTCGTCTTTCTGCTCTTCGTTCTGGTCTCCTTCCTCGTTCTTATCGTTTTCGTCTTTGTTGCCCTGCTCCTTGTCCTTGTCCTCGTTATCTCCTTCTTTTTTATCCTTGTCCTTTTCGTCCTTGTTTTCGTTTTCGTCCTTGTTTTCCTCGTTCTGATCGTTCTTCTGCTCCTCTTTTTCCAGCATTTCTTTGGCGAGCGCCAGATTATATCGGGTCTCGTCGTCGGTCGGATTGTTCCGCAGGGCCTCTTTATAGGCCTCGACCGCCTTTTGATAATCCTTTCGCTTCATGAACACATTGCCCATGTTGTGGTAGGCCACGTGCTTTTCTTCCTTATCGGTGGCCAATTCCCCTGCCTCTTTAAAGCGTCCGAAGGCCTCGCTGTAGGTTTCGTTGTGGTAGTAGGCGTTTCCCAAATTGTAGCGGGCAGCCGCATTTTCATCGCTTTTGGCGATAGCGCGGCGGTAATCCATCTCCGCTTCTACAAATTTATCCTCGGAAAGCTGTTTGTTCCCTTCCCAGGTCAAATTTTTGGATTGGGTAAGGGCCTTCTCTCTCGCGCTTTCATCGTCTTGGGCGAAGGCCAAGCATCCTATTAGAATAAAAAAATATGTTACCTTTAGTTTCATCTTTGTATTTTTCAATCGATACTTTTGAACTTCAGCCAAGTCCGCATTTGGTTCAAGGTTTAATCGCTGCTGCGCAGCCGTTCAAGGTTTAAGTTTGGAGACAGGGAAATCGATGGTTCCCGTCACCCGTCTTCCTTCAACTGTCCTTCTTCTTTACTTCTTTCTTCCTTCATCTTACTCCACTTCCCTCTCGTTGAACAAGTTCAATTTTCGCAGCCAGGTGGTCTTTTTTTCCAATGTCAGCACATCCAAAAACAAAAATAGGAGTCCGAGTCCCAAAAACCATTGGAACTGGTCTTTGAATTCTGCGAACTGTTTGGCCTCGAATTCCTTTTTGTCCATCTGTAACAACTGTTCCTTTATAAACTCCACTGCCTCTTCGGTATTCGAACCGTTGATGTATTCGCCATTGCCCTCATCCGCGATTTCCTTGAGAAACGACTCGTCCAATTTGGTAATGACCGTTTCCCCCTTATTGTCTTTCTTCAATCTTTCGACCACTCCGTTGCGTTTGATGGGGATGGGGGCTCCCTTGGCCTGGCCGACACCGATCGTAAAAATTCGGATGCCTTCGTCGGTGGCCTTTTCCACCGCATCGATGGTCGACCCACCGGAATGGTCTTCCCCATCGGAAATGATGAAAAGCACCCGATTGGTCTGCTCTTGGTCGTTGTAATAGGTGGTTGCCAATTCGATGGCCTGATCGATCGCCGTACCCTGGGAGGTGAGCATATCGGTGTTCATGTTCTGTAGGAACATCTTGGCCGCCCCGTAGTCCGTTGTAATGGGCAACTGTGGAAACGCCTGTCCCGCATAGGCGATTATGCCGATTCGGTCACTGGCCAATTGGTTGATAATCTCGGAGACCAGGCGTTTGGATTTTTCCAACCGGTTGGGGGCAATATCTTCGGCCAACATACTCTTGGAGACATCAATGGCAAATACGATATCGACCCCTTCGCGTTTGACCGTTTCGAGTTTCGTACCGATTTTCGGGTTGACCAGCCCCAGGGTCAAAAAGGTGAGTCCCAATAAAAAAAGGAACAACTTTAATCCCGACTTGAATTTCGATCTGTCCGGCGTCAGGCGTCTTAACAGTTCCGTATCTGCGAACTTGTTCCGGGTGCGCTTTCTCCAAAGTTGCAGCAACAAGAATAGGACGATGAGCACCGGGAGGATGCCCAGCAGATAGAAGTATATTTTTTCGTCTAATTGAATCATGGTCTCAAATAAAACTCCGGAAAAGGGTATGTCTCAATATCCATTCCAACAATAACAAACCCCCTGCCAAAAGCACCCAAGAACGGAATTTCTCTTCGTACCTAAAGTACTTGAACTCTTCGATGTCGGTTTTTTCGAGCTTGTTGATCTCTTCGTAAATCGCCTCGAGTTTTTCGTTGTCCGTTGCCCTAAAATATTTTCCATCGGTCACTTTGGCGATATCTTTCAAAAGCGGCTCATCGATTTCGACCTGTCGCATGCCATAGCGAAAAGATCCGTCCGCATTATAGGCAATCGGCGACAGTGCATTACCGTTGGTGCCGATACCGATGGTATAGGTCTTGATTCCGTATTCCACGGCGAGATCGGCGGCGGTCTGGGGCTCTATAAATCCGGAATTGTTGACTCCATCGGTAAGCAGGATGATAATCTTGCTCACCGCCTTGCTTTCCTTCAAACGGTTGACGGCAGTGGCGAGCCCCATTCCTATGGCCGTCCCGTCGTTCAGCTCTCCGTAGGTAATCTCACGTAGGGCACTCAACACAATAGCTTTGTCGCTCGTGATCGGGGTCTTTGTATAGGCTTCTCCCGCATAGGCCACGAGACCGATACGGTCGTTCGGGCGTTCCCTGATAAAATCACCGGCCACTTCCTTTAACGCTGCCAAGCGGTTCGGTTTCAGGTCGCGTGCCAACATGCTTGACGAGACGTCGATGGCCATTACGATATCGATGCCCCGGGTGGTCTTCGTTCGAGTGGAAATGTCCTCGGTCTGGGGGCGCGCCATGGCCACAACTATGGCGGCTAAGGCCAAGAGCCGAAGTACAAACAACAAGGGCTTCAACCGCGGTAGAAATCCCGATTGCGAAAACCCCTTAATGCTCGGCATTTTCAGGGATGCCACCTGTTCCCGACGTTTATAGAAAAACCACAGCACGGCCAGGGGAAGCAACAATAGCAACCAAAAGAATTCCGGGTTCGCGAAGGTGATATTCTCAAGCATTATACGTCTGTTTTGACTTCGACCGTGTTCAACACGTGCTCCACGATCTGTTCGGCATAGGTATCCCCGTCCCGCCAGGTCAGCATGACCTGTTGTTGGAAGCCCGGGCCGCCGAAAAGCAGTAGGGCGTATTTGCCGGGAACCTCCTCCTTGGCATCGGGCACGGCAAAATTGGCGCTACCGTATATTTTTACACCTTTGACCCCGGTCACCGTGGTAAATTCCTCGTCTTTCGTAATGATATTCTTGGCACCCCTGCTTTCCAGCCCGCGAACAAAGGCATCGATGGTCCGTTCGTAGTCCGGTTCGGTTTGCTGGGCGTACAAACTGGAGGCCACCCCGATTGCGAAAATTCCATCGGGAGCTTGGTATTCAAAGGCCTGTAACTCTTGGATGTCGGTCTTCGACCCGGGTGGGACGACGGGGGATTGCCTTTTCAATACTTCGGGCGTTTCAAGACTGATCGGAGGGTATCCGTAGGTACTGGCGACCCACTCTCCCTCGAGCAGACTTTTGGTGGGGTGGCCCAAGACGGTATCCTTTACCGGGTCAAAACCGTAACGAACGACAGCAATACCGGCCGTCAACACCAGGAAGCCAAAAATCGCGGCAATACTGATCGCGACCTTTCGTCGCTGCTGTTTGCGCGCCTGCTCCTCTTTATATTCCTCCTGCTCCATGAGCTCCTCTATCGTAGGCTCGGGCAGGGCATCATGGGTCTTGGTAACGATTTCCTCGATGGATTTTCTGTCGTTCCGTGCGATGGATGACTCCGGTCGTGACCTGGCAAATTTTACCAGATCGGCCGTTTGTAAAATTCGCTTGAACTGCTTGAGGGTATCGTCTTCAAGTCGCAGTTCCCCAGCGTCCCTACGCAGTTCCAATTTGGTTATCAGCTCATCGGTGGTGCTCTCCATGGCCGACACGTTCACGTCTTCCTCGAGATAGGATCGAACAATGTCGGTGAGTTCGGAGTAGTATTCTTTGTACTCCTCCTGGATAAGGTATTTGGAATTCTCCAGTTTTTTCAGTTCCAGCAACGCCCGGTCATATGCGGGCAATAGCGCTACTTTTTCTTCTTCGGACAAGGGTTTCTTACGGAAAACGAACCAATAGAGCAGGCCTGCGACCACGGCCAATCCCAACAGGATGCCCAGCACCCAAAACCAAAGCTCGGTACGGCTCTTTTCGACCTCCATCAGGGGTTTGATGTCGTACATTTTCTGGGTGAGCGTATCGACGGGAACGTTCGCCACGTTCACTACGGTCGAATCGGTAAAAAAGGCCTTGCCATTGACCTCGATGCGTTGGGCGGGCAGATTATAGGCCCCCGAATCGAACTGGGTTAGGGCATAGGTCTTCTGCAAGGTCATCCTGGCTTGCTTGCGGGTGGTATCCGTGGCAAAGGCCTCTACCGTTTCCAAAGGGGAAAAGGTCTGTCCCTCCGGAAAAATGACCTGTGCCGTGCTATCTGCCTCGACCGTCACCGTAAAATTGACCTGTTCCCCGATCTTGATATCGGTGGTATCGGTCCTTGAAGTTATCGAGGGAACTTTTTGGGAAAATCCTATAGAAACCGAGAATAATAGACACAGGAGGATGCCCCGTTTCACGGACGAAAAATTCCAAATCCCAAATTCCAAATCCCAAATCATGCGTTGCTCATTCCTTTTTCGACGGACACTGATTCATAAGCACTTGGGGGCATCCAAGTTAAATAACCCTGAATCCATAACACCGATCATCCCCTTCGTTTAAAATAGCCCAACAACTTTTTTACATAGCTCTCATCGACACGACAGCTCAGGGTCCCGCAGCCGGATTTCGTAAAGGTTTCCCTAAAATAATCGACCCGCTGACGATTGTAGTCACCATAGGCATTCCTGACGCTCCTTGACTGGGTGTTCACCAATTGCACCTCTCCGGTCTCGGCATCCAAAAACTGTACCATTCCTAAATTGGGAATATTCTCTTCGCGTTCGTCGTAGATACGTATTCCCGTCAGGTCGTGTTTGTTGCCTGCAATCTTTAACGTCTTTTCGTAGTCGTCGGCTATAAAATCGGACAAAACGAAGACAATGGCCCTTTTCTTCATGACACTGCTCAAGAACCGCAAGGCCTCCGTGATATCGGTACGGTTGCTTTCGGGCTTGAATTCCAATAACTCCCTTATGATACGCAACACATGGCTCTTGCCTTTCTTCGGGGGGATGTACAGCTCCACTTGATCCGAAAACAGAATCAAGCCCGCCTTATCGTTGTTCTGCAAGGCCGAAAAGGCCAGAGTGGCCGATATTTCGGTAATGATGTCCTTTTTAAATTGGTTCGCTGTGCCGAAAAGCTCCGAACCGCTCACATCGACCATAAGCATCATCGTGAGCTCGCGCTCCTCTTCGAAAACCTTCACGTACGGTTCGTTGTACCGGGCGGTAACGTTCCAATCGATACTGCGAACATCATCGCCGAACTGGTATTGCCGCACTTCGCTGAATGCCATTCCCCGGCCCTTGAAGGTGGAATGGTATTCCCCCCCGAAAACATGATCGGAGAGACGCCGCGTCTTGATCTCGATCTTGCGTACTTTTTTAAGTAGTTCTTTAGTATCCATTTTTTCAGTAGGCAGTGGCTGTTTCGATCGGTAGTGGCAGTTGCGGTCGACAGTGGCAGTCACCGTTGTATTTCTAACACTCCTGCCTACAGCCACCGGAACTGCCCTCTACTTTCACGGTACTTCGATTTCGTTGACGATCTTGTTGATGATCTCTTCGGAAGTGATGTTCTCGGCCTCGGCCTCATAGGTGATACCGATTCTATGTCTTAGCACATCGTGCACCACGGCCCGTACATCCTCTGGCACCACATAGCCCCGGCGTTTGATGAACGCGTAGCATTTGGCGGCATTGCCCAAGTTGATGCTTCCCCTCGGGGACGCTCCAAAACTGATGAAATGCTCCAAGCTTTCGAGGTTGTATTTCTCCGGATATCGAGTGGCGAAAACCAGATCGAGAATGTATTTTTCAATTTTCTCGTCCATATACACCTCGCGCACCGCTTTCTGGGCGCTCAAGATCTGGTTCAACGTGACCACCGGATTTACCGTATCGTATGCCCCTAAAAGATTTTGACGCATGATCAATTGCTCTTGGTTCATTTTCGGATAGTCGATAACGGTCTTGAGCATAAAACGGTCGACCTGCGCCTCGGGCAACGGATAGGTCCCTTCCTGCTCAACGGGATTCTGTGTGGCCATCACTAAAAAGGGCTTGTCCAAAATAAAGGTTTCGTCGCCGATGGTCACCTGTTTTTCTTGCATGGCCTCCAGAAGCGCGGACTGCACCTTGGCCGGGGCGCGGTTAATTTCATCGGCAAGCACGAAGTTGGCGAAAATCGGACCTTTTTTGATGGAGAAATCGTTGAGCTTCATATTGTAGATCAACGTCCCGACCACATCGGCGGGCAATAGATCGGGAGTAAACTGAATACGACTGAAGCTACCCTTTACGGCCCTTGCCAAAGTATTTATGGCCAAGGTCTTTGCCAGTCCGGGCACCCCTTCGAGCAAAATATGGCCCTGTCCCAAAAGACCGATCAATAGTCGCTCGATCATGTGTCTTTGCCCGACGATCACCTTGTTCATTTCGGTAGTCAATAGATCGATAAAAGCGCTTTCACGCTCTATTTTTTCGTTTACCGCACTGATGTCGACAGCCGTATTCTCTTCCATAGTATTTTTATAAATTTATATTGGATAAGCGGGTTGGTATAACAAGCATGCAAATTGAAAATTTATTGCTTGCCCCGCTGTTAATGATAGGTTAAAAAAGCGGCGGGACCCTGAGTTTTAGCAAGAGTTTAAGGGATTTACAGTTTCTTTCGAACTGTGGCACACAAACAGATCTCATTAAAACAGGAAGCCCTCAAATTATCTGATTAACTTTGAACGGACCTAAACCTTGACATAGGGCGGTGACCTAGGGGCAAAGACTATTAAATCTCAAAAACCGGTCGATTTTTAAAACTCTCAACAATTTCACTTCTTAATTCATTCCGGCTTAAGTCCTATTTAACGAGTGGGCAATGACGGATAAACAGCAATCAAAATAACGCAAAGAACTAAATATGAACGCACCAGAAAACAAAAAATCATTGACAAACAAAATAGCCTTGATCACCGGCGCAACCAGTGGCATCGGAAAAGCCACGGCGATACTCTTTGCCGTTGAGGGTATTCAACTCATTCTTTGTGGAAGACGCCAAGATCGGCTAAACGGTCTGAAATCCGAATTGGGGAAGCAGACCAAAGTACATACCCTTAATTTCGACGTCCGCGATAAAGATGCCGTCTTCGACGCCGTAGCTTCGCTTCCGGATGAATTCGCGGATATTGACATCCTCATCAACAATGCCGGTAACGCCCACGGCCTCGACCCCATCGATGAAGGCAATCCCGATGATTGGGATGCCATGGTCGATATTAACGTAAAGGGACTCCTATACGTATCGAAAGCGGTCTCCCCGCGAATGGTCAAGCGAAAATCCGGCCATATTATCAACATCGGTTCTACGGCCAGTAAGGAAGTTTATCCGAAGGGCAACGTGTACTGCGCCACCAAACACGCCGTCGATGCCCTGACCATCGGCATGCGAATGGACCTCAACCCTTACGGCATCAAAGTGGGCGCCGTAAACCCAGGGGCGGTAGAGACTGAGTTCAGCAATGTTCGCTTTAAGGGCGACGACGACCGTGCCGACGAGGTCTACGACGGATTCAAACCCCTGTTGGCGGAAGATGTCGCCGAGACCCTGTTTTTTGTGGTTACCCGTCCCCCGCACGTCAACATAGCCGATCTGGTGGTTACCCCGACGGCCCAAGCTTCGGCGATGGTATGGAATAAGGACTGAACCATGATCAACAAACGCCTTCTTGTCAAAAACTTGCTCGCCCATAACGACGAGAACAGCTTCTATGACAAAAAACGTTTTGTCGATATCGGAAGCCGGGAGGGGAAGGCCAAATTTTTAAAACACGTCTGTGCCCTGGCCAACAGCAACCCCAAGAACCGATCGTTCATTGTAATCGGGGTCAAAGATGAGGACAATAAGATTGTCGGGGTGGACTTCTTCGATGACAGTAAGATCCAAAACCTGGTCAACGCGTACCTCGACAACCCGCCGCTGATCAGCTATGAAAACATTCCCTTTCCCAATCTGCCCGAAGGCAAGGTGGTGGGGCTGGTCACGATCACCTCGACCGGAAAGGTCTGTGCATTGCGCAGGAACATTTGGAAATATTACGGCGGCATGGTCTTTTTCCGCGACGGCAGTATGAGCATGCCCAAGGCCTTCGATATCGAGCTTAAGGACATCAATGCCGAGGCCGTTGCCACCATCGAACAACATGCCAAGAACAATATCGAGCTGACCCTTGACGGGGTCATCGACTTTCTCAACCACCGCCACCCCGATTTGGAGAGCGACTACAAGGTATTCAAAGAGCAATTCGTGGTCTGCTGGGCCGGCAACCAAAAAAAGATAAACAACAAAACCTATTATTCTCGGGTAGATATCGAGCTGATCAACGAACAGGTGAAGCTGTTTTATTCCACTTTAGACGAGGTAACCATCACTTACGACGAGAATTCCTTTACCACCAAGGAATACGTGCAGTTGGGATTAGGCAGGCAACAGAGCCATTATCCCCTGGAGGAAGTCGTCATCACGTTCGAAAACAACGGTACCTACCAAATTCAGACCAGGTTGCTTTTTGAACCGCCCAGATACGACACAAAAAACCTGCACCACGTTTACAACGCCAACAACGCCCTACTTCAAAAACTCTCAAAAAGCGTCGTCTTGACCGATTCGGAGAGAAAAGATCTGAAGCAACTGCCCGATACTTACCTCATATGTTATCTGAACGGATTTGAAGAGGCCAAGGAGCAAATGGATGTGGCCCGTCCCTTGTTGAAAGAATACGACGAGGCAGGATATCGCTCGTTAAAGGAGGCCCAGCGAATCATCCGAAAGGTGCAGTACAATTAATGCCCGATGCACTGCACACGGTGAATACATTAACCTTCAGTCTACAAAATTTCAATTATCTTGGCCGTTGAAAAATCGGCATGGGATCCTGAAAACCGATCGCGGCCTTAAATAAATTCCTAATTAAATCTTTATCGACACTATGAAGACCGAAAACTTAATCATCCTGCTGATCTGCCTTGTGCTGGGCGGCATTACAGGGATGGCCCAAGAGGGTCAGCAAAACGGCAAAGAACGGCCCAACATCCTTTTTATTATGTCCGATGACCACGCCTATCAGGCCATAAGTGCCTACGACGATCGATTGTTAAAAACCCCCAATATCGATCGCTTGGCCAAGGAGGGCATCCGCTTTACCAACGCCAGTGTCACAAATTCAATTTGCGCCCCGTCACGGGCGGTCATCCTAACCGGGAAACACAACCATATCAACGGGAAAATCGACAACCACATGGCATTCGACACCACCCAGGTTACTTTTCCGCAACTGTTTCAAAAAGCGGGCTACCAGACGGCCATGTTCGGCAAGCTTCACTTTGGAAACAGTCCGAAAGGGGTCGACGAGTTTATGATCTTGCCCGGGCAGGGGAACTATATCAACCCGGAGTTCATCACCAAAGAAGGCGGTCGGGTGACCAAACAGGGTTACGTGACCGACATTATTACCGACATGACGTTAGATTGGCTGAAGTCCGGCCGCAACGCCGAAAAGCCATTTATGATGATGTACCTGCACAAAGCCCCCCACCGACCTTGGTGGCCGCGTGCGGATAAATTTAAGGAGTTTTACCAAAAGGAATTTCCACTGCCCGAGACTCTCTTTGACGATTACGAGAACCGGGGCACCGCCGCCAAGACCGCCGAAATGAACCTGTTGAAGCACATGAAATACAGCCATGACAGCAAGGTGTTTCCGCAAACCATCGCCGAAATGGGAGGTGTCGAACCCGAAGTACCGGAATTCGATATGGGGTTCTGGGGGCCCTTTGGTCGGGCTACCGCAGAACAACAGGCCGAATACAGGCCCGTTCTCGAAGCCATTAACGCCGACTTCAAAGAAAACTGGCCGTCGATGACCGATCGTGAAAAAATGATTTGGAAATATCAGAGGTATATGCAAGATTACCTGGGCACCATATCCTCGGTGGACGATAATGTCGGGCGGGTGCTGGACTATCTTGACGAGAGCGGGCTGGCTGAAAACACCATCGTCGTCTACACCTCCGACCAAGGTTTTTATCTGGGCGAGCATGGGTGGTTCGATAAACGCTTTATTTACGACGAATCGTTCAAAACACCCTTACTGGTCCGATGGCCGAACGTCATCACTCCGGGCACCACTGAAGACGAGATGGTGCAAAACCTCGATTTCGCACAGACCTTTCTCGAAGCTGCGGGCATATCCGCCCCTGACGACATGCAGGGCGAAAGCTTGATGCCCTTGCTCGAAGGGAACAATAAGGAATGGGATCGCGATGCGGTCTATTACCATTATTATGAATATCCGAGCGTGCACATGGTCAAACGACATTACGGTATCGTGACCAAGGACTACAAATTGGCGCATTTTTATTACGATGTGGACGAATGGGAGCTCTACGACCGCAAGAAGGATCCCAACGAAATGAATAACGTTTACAACAACCCGGCCTATGCCGACGTGGTCGAGAAGCTAAAAGCGGAACTGACCAAGCTCCGGATAAAGTATAAGGATTCGCCCGAGCTTGACCAGAAATATATCGATATCTATAAGGAAAAAATGAAATAGCCGACCAAATGAACCTAGTCGAACTAGCGGCTCGCCCTGATCTGCTGCACGGTAGGTAGAGCCTGGTTCGACCAAAGAGATTTTATAGCGGGATATAAAGAAGATAGAATAGCCCTTTGTATAGTTTAAATTTTATATTACTTTTAACTTTCATTTTCGTCCGAACGGCAAAATGGTGACCTTGCCTTACGACAACTTTTTAACCTTAACTATACAACCTTAAATTCACCACCCCATTCAAAATCACCTAATCATTTAATCTCTCTCGAGTTATGAAAGAACACTATCTCAAAGGAGCGCCACCATGGCGTATTTCAAAAATCGCCCTGACCGCGATATTGACCATTTTCACGCTGATGTCTCCCTTATTTCAGGTTCAGGCCCGTCCTGATACGGCAAGGACCAATGTACAACAGCAGGTCTCCGGAACCGTTTCCGATGCACAAGGCGTTCCCCTGGCCGGCGCCAATATCGTTGAAAAAGGGACTACCAACGGCACCCAGACCGATTTCGATGGAAATTTTTCGCTCGAGGTCGGAGATAATGCCGTGTTGGTTGTTTCCTATATCGGATTTGCCACCAAAGAAGTCAATGTTGATGGTCAATCCACCGTCTCGATAACTATGGACGAAGATGCCGCGGGGCTCGATGAAGTGGTGGTCGTCGGATACGGAACCCAAAGCCGGGAGAAGGTCACCGGAGCAATCAGCTCGGTCGATGGTGATGCCCTTGCGCAACGTCCCGTAACCAGTACGACGACGGCTTTGCAAGGCCAATCTCCTGGGCTCACCATTATCAATAAAGGCGGGGCTCCCGGGGTCGAGGACGCGGGAATCCGGATCAGGGGCGTCGGAACCCTGAACAATTCCGACCCGTTGGTACTCGTCGATGGTATCGAGCAATCGCTTAGTTCGGTCGAACCCCAGAACATCGAATCCATTTCGGTATTGAAAGATGCGTCCTCTGCCGCGATTTACGGTTCGCGAGCGGCCAACGGGGTAATTCTAGTGACTACAAAACGAGGCACCTCCTCGGGCACCATCTTATCCTATAACACCTTTGCCGGGGTCCAAAATCCCAGCTTTTTCCCCGAAAAAGCGGATACCGAATCTTGGTTGCGCCTGGAAAACGAAGCACAGGTCAATGCCGGGGGCTCGCCTACTTTTTCCGAAGAATACATCAGGAACGCCGTCGCGGGAACCAAGCCCTTCGAGTTTCCCTGGGCGAATTGGGAAGAGGGCATTTTCAATAAAAGTGCCCTGATGCAACAACATACCTTTAGTATCTCCAGTGGAGGGGACCTAGGTAAAATCTTCGCATCGGTCAACTACAGCGACACCGATGGTATCCTTAAGAACTTCAATAATAAAAGGACTACGATGCGTATCAATGCGGACCTGTTCGCCAGCGAAAAGCTGACCTTTAAAGCGGGCCTCATGTACCGGAACGAGAACTTCAGCGGTCCCGGGCACGCCATTAATGCCTCCGGAGTTGCCGGTCAACGGCTGATCCAAGGCCTATTGCACATCAACAGGAACGTGGTCATGGAATACCCCGACGGCACCTACGACCTGGTCGCGGGATATTGGAACCCCCGGGCCATGGGCCAAGAAGGGGAAACGAAACGAAAAACGGATGATGTCGTGGCCCAAGGAGGTTTCGATTACACTATTAATGATGCCCTCTCACTCGAAGGAAACGTAACCTATAAATTTGACAATATCGGTACTTCCCGGTTTATGAACAGCTTGGCCGGAATGAAAAACTATGTAACGGGGGAGCCGCAGACCGTGGCAGGATGGTTCGCCACCAACGAATTGTTCGAAACCACCCAGCGGGAAAGAGAATTCAGCCAAAGATTGTACCTGAACTATTCCCAGCAGTTTGGGGCTCACGAAGTGGAAGCCTTGGCCGGATATGAGGAAATTCACAACACGCTCAAGTTCGTGGAGGCAAGCCGGCAGAATTTCTTTAATAACGACCTAAGGGATTTAAACGCCGGGGGCGTCGATAACCAGGATATAGAGGGATACAATCAGGAATGGCGACTGCGATCCTTCTTCGGCAGGCTCGACTATTCATACGACAATCGCTATCTGCTTCAAGGCAATCTGAGATATGATGGATCTTCGCGCTTTGGTGATGGGAACCGATGGGGACTGTTTCCCTCTGTTTCTGCAGGATGGAACCTGACCAACGAAGCCTTTATGGAAAGCGTGGTGGACAATACCGCAATAAGCAACATCAAATTAAGGGCTTCTTGGGGACAACTTGGAAATCAGGATATTGGCCTCAACAGGTTTAGGAACATGTACGATTTAAATGAAGGCTACCAATTCGGAGGCAATATCGTATCGGGTTCGGCTATTACGGAGGCGGGCAACCCGGATATCACCTGGGAAACCTCTACTATGACCAACGTGGGGCTCGATGCCAATTTTATCGACGGCCGCTTGGCCCTGGTCGCCGAATATTTCTGGAAAAATACGGAGGATATCTTACTCGAACTGCCCATTTCCACCATTGTCGGGGTAGATCCCCCGGTTCAGAATGCGGCCAAGGTCTCGAATAATGGGTATGAGATCAGTCTAAACTATCGCGGGGCCTTTAAAGACAACGACGGATTCAACTACTCCGTAGGAGTCAATTTCTCCGACGTTATTAATAAAATTGAGGACCTCCAGGGAGCCGGGCCTTTCATCCCCGATAATTTCACAGTGTGGACGGAAGGGGAATCGATGAACTCCCTGCGCGGTCTGACCTCTCCCGGCCTGTATCGCACCCAAGGAGATTTAGATCAATATCCGGTTACGCTCCACCCGAGTGTGGGTATCGGTGACATCATTTACGAGGATGTCAATGGCGATGGCCAGATCTCACAATCCATCGCCCCGGGCGGCGACCAGATCATTATCGGCAACGAAGACCCCCGATATGAGTTCGGACTGCGGTTCGAGGCCTCGTACAAAGGTTTCGACTTCTCGATGTTCTGGCAGGGCGTACTGAAGCAAAAACACCTGCTTGATGGCGCGATTCCCGAAGGGCCCGCCTTTTCGAACTTCATCCATAAAGAAATGGTTGAAAACGCTTACCATCCCGAAAGGAATCCCAACGGCTCTTGGCCATTGGTAACCTCCGGCAATACGTGGAATATCGTTAAATCCGACTTTTGGTTGATCGATAACAAGTATGCCCGTTTGAAAAATTTCCAGTTGGGATACACCCTACCTCAAGACATCTTTTCCAAATTTCGAATCTACGTTTCCGGGGAGAATATGTTGACCATTACCCCCCAGGAGCTTTTCGATCCAGAAACCCCAAGGGGACGAAGCCAGTTTTTCCCGCACACCAAGACCATGAGTGTTGGCATGAACATTGTATTTTAAAATTAGATGACTATGAAAACATATAACAACATAAGATATATATTATTGGTCGCCGGCATTCTGATAATGGGCTGTAGCGATGGTCTGGACGAAGGCCTGGATATACAACCGACCGGCGAAGTCTCACAAAATGCCTACTGGTCGACCGAGAGGGACGCCCGATTGGCGGTTAACGCCATTTATAATGAACTGGACGGCACCCAGTCGGTAATTGCCCTGGATGGTGTAACGGACCTCGGATTTCATTCCGCCTCGAACGTTCCTACCTTCAACGATGTACGATTGGGGGAAATTGATGCTTCCAACGGTACCATAACAGCCATTTGGGTGCGGTACTATAGAGGGATTACCAAAGCGAACGATGTGCTGGCCAATATTGACCAGATAAGCGAAGGGGATCAGGAGGTAATGGCACGTTTAAAAGCAGAGGCCCGATTCCTCCGGGCCTACTACTATACACAGCTCGCAAGCCTGTGGTGCAACGCCCCACTAATTTTAGAGCCCTTAGAAGTCAACGAACAGCGTCCCGCCAATTCCAAGGAAGAGATCGTCAGCTTTGTCATCGCCGAATTGAACGATATCATCAATGCCGAGGCGCTTCCCTTGACTTATGGTCCGGACAATACAGGTAGAGCCACCCATGGTGCTGCTTTGACCCTCAAGGCCAGGGCGGCCATCCGGAACGGTCAGTTCGAAGTGGCCCGAGACGCGGCGAAGGCCGTAATGGACCTGGGTATCTATGGACTTTATCCCGACTATCAAAAACTGTTTCAGGTCGAGGGGCAAAATTCCCAAGAGGTCATCTTCGACAGGCAGTACGCGGCCGGAGGCGATACTTATAACAATTTCGGTTATTCCGCCGCTACTATAGGCGGAGGTTCCGGGGTCGAACCCATGAAAGGCCTGTTCGACATATACGAATACAAGGGTCCGGAGAATCCCGATGACCCTTACGAGAACAAAGACCCGAGATGGGACTATATCGCCTATTACACCGGGCAACCCATTGGAAACAGCATCTACAATTCGTGGCCCACGAGCCCTACGCCCGACAGGGTCGCCAGTACGGAATTTTCCACGCTCTATGGCCATAACCTGAAAAAATGGGTAGATTATGATGCGTTCTCAGATAATCCCGATCTTGGCGACATCAACATGATTATCATGCGCTATGCCGATGTACTTCTGATGTATGCAGAGTCCAAAATAGAATTGAACGAGATCGATCAGTCCGTTTTCGACGCTATCAACGCGGTGAGGGAAAGGCCCACCGTTGAAATGCCGCCCATATCCCCTGGACTGGGCCAGGCGGACTTAAGGCAGGCCGTCAGGGACGAACGGGCTAGGGAATTCGCTTTCGAAGGTCTTAGATTGTTCGACATCAACCGATGGCAGATCGGCGAGATCAAAGCTGGCCTACTTGAAGGAATGTACTATATTGATGAGGCCACCGGGGAGTGGGAAATCATGGACTACGGGCAGATCGCCAAGTTCGATCCTAACAGGGATTATTGTTGGCCCATCCCCCAAAGGGAAATGGATATTAACGATGTAATCACGCAAAATCCTGGTTACGCAAATTAACATATTATGAAAACGGGTAAAGAACAAAACAGCACCAACCGTAGAACCTTTATAAAAACAACCGGGGCGGCCACCATTTTTAGCGCTGCCACTCTCAATATGGGCTTTGCAAACCCCCTATTCTCAGGAAGCAAGGAACAGTTAAAGGTAGGCTTGATAGGTTGTGGCGGTCGGGGTACCGGGGCCGCTTCGCAGGCCATTTCGGCTGATTCCGATACCGTGCTCTACGCCATGGGGGATATTTTCGAAGACCGGCTCAACAGCTCGCTCGATATCCTTAAAAAAACACATGCGGGTAAGGTGCAAGTGGACAAAGACCGTCAGTTTCTCGGTTTCGATGCCTACCAAAAGGTAATCGACTCCGGGGTCGACGTGGTCGTACTGGCCTGCCCCCCAGGATTCCGCCCACAGCATCTTTCTGCCGCAGTGGATGCGGGGAAACATGTCTTCTATGAAAAACCGGTAGCGGTCGATGCGCCCGGTGTTCGGAAGGTAATCGAAGCCGCTAAAAAGGCCAAGGAGAAGAACCTGTCAATGGTTTCGGGCTACTGTTTTCGGTACGATATGCCCAAACAGGCCCTTTACGGGAAAGTACTTGATGGGGCCATCGGCGACATCAAGGCCATTTCTACCACGCGTAACGGGGGAGAACTCTGGTACAAGGAAAGACAGCCCGATTGGAACGATATGGAATATCATATGCGCAATTGGTACTACTACAACTGGCTCTCGGGCGATTTTCTTGTGGAAATGTTTGTCCACAGCCTCGATATGATGGCCTGGGCCATGGGCGAGAAAATGCCCGTATCAGCCACAGGAACCGGAGGAAGGCAGTGGCGTACAGATGAAAAATATGGCAATATATACGACCATTTTGCACTGGAGTACGATTACGACAATGGGGTCAGAGGGTACGCCTTTACCCGACAACAGAACGGGGGCTCCTCCAAAAACGCAGTAGAAATTATGGGTACCGAGGGCAATGCCCTTTTTGAGGGTAGTCGGCACGAAATCACCGGCGAAAACCCTTGGCGCTACCGCGGGGAAGAGAACGATATGTACCAAGCCGAACACGATGCCCTGTTCGATTCCATCCGCAACGGAAAAGGAATCAATGACGGGGACAGAGCGGCTCGCAGCACCCTGTTCGGGGTGATGAGCCGAATGGCGGCCTATAGTGGCCAAACCGTCACTTGGGACGAGGCCATGAAGTCGACCAAGGCATTGGGCCCGGATGATTACAACTGGGATTTGGAATACAAGGGTCCCGATATAGCAATCCCGGGCGTTACCAAGGTTTTGGGATAACAGCTTCTATTTGTTTTCTCTTTTAATAAAATAAACCGGTTTTTGCGTCTCCAAGCCAGACAGGAATCCAAGGTTATCCCGAACCTGATCTGACTACAGCTTAGTTTTGCGGTAAGCATGGATTCTTGGAACCTCCTGCCTCGCCCCTACGCCATTTTGGCGACATACATTTTAAGATCCCTTACACGATAAGACAAAAAAAAGGGAGCCATTTCCGAATATAAGGCTACCAAATAAATCAAGAACACAAATTATGTCAAACACAACAAAGAATACAGAAACAACTTCATCCAGAAGAAATTGGCTAAAAAACGTAGGAATGTTAGGTGCCGCATCGATGGCCCCCTCATTGGTCATGGCCGGGTCGAACCACGAAAAGAAGCATAGCAGCCTCTACAACAATCAGCCCATCCGTCTAATTGTATCCACCTATTCGTACTGGCATTTTGAACCCGAAAAATATCCAATCGAAAAGGTTATCGAAAATGCTGCCAAAATCGGTTTTGACGGGGTGGAGATATTGCACCGGCAAATGGAAAACGAATCGGTGGAATATATGAACAAATTGAAACGAATGGCCTTTGAAAGGGGCCTAGCGCTTCCATTTTTATCCATCCATCAAAATTTTGTGGAACCCGATGCGGCCAAAAGAAAGGAGCATATCGAACACACCCTAAGGTGCATCAAACTCGCCGTGCAAATGGGCATTCCGGCCATTCGAATGAATACCGGTAGCTGGAAAGGCAAAAGACCGGCCGATTATTACGAGCACGGCAGAAAGGAACCGACAGAGGGCTACACCGACCAAGATGCCATCAAATGGGTCATAGAAAGCATGAAGGAATGTCTCGAAGAAGCTGAAAAGGCCGGGGTCATCCTTTGTCTCGAAAACCATTGGGGGCTATCGTCGAATATAGACTACCTCGAGGAAATCCATAACGCCCTGTCTTCATCACCGGCCATGGGCCTTAATCTGGATACTGGCAATTTTGTCGGCGAACCCTATGATGATTTTGAACGCCTGATCGGGCATGCCGATATTATTCAGGCCAAAACCTACTATGGCGGAGGAAAGTATTACGATAAGGATATGGATTACGACCGTTTCGCCAAGATTATGCGCGATGCCAACTTTACAGGCTACGTTTCATTGGAAATGGAAGGCGATGAAGATCCCGAGACGGCGGTACCCAAGAGCTACAAATTGTTACGGGAAGCCTTTGCGGTGTAAGTTCATCTCACTATAAAGTCCATATCCATGCATTTCTAATACATATTGAACTATGAAAAAGTTACAAAAGTCTGCCTTCGCGAACCTTTCCGCCTTGTTTTTTATTATGTTCTGCGGTCTCACCTACGCCCAACATGAAAAGTTCGAGTTCGATTTCGGCACATCGACCTCCTTGGAAGATGTTTTGGCGGGCAGTTCGGAAGACGGCGCCACCCTTAAATGGATCAATGTCAACACCGTAAAAGAAGGATGGTCGGTCAACGACGACGGCGTACTGGTGAACCAGGGCCATCCCATTGGGGTAGTACGCTCGGAGAAGCAGTATGAAAACTTTATCCTGCACGTGGAATGGCGACACATGGAAGCCGGCGGAAACTCGGGTATTTTCGCCTGGAGCGGAGCCAACCCGCCGGACGATTCGCCTCTACCAGACGGGGTAGAGATTCAAATGCTCGAACTCGATTGGGTGAACATTAACGCAAAAGACGGTGTTCCGCAGCCCATAGCCTACGTGCACGGCGAGGTATGGGGCGTGGGCGGTGTCGTGACCGACCCTGACAACCCCAGGGGAGAACGGAGTAAATCCATTGAAAACCGAGCCAAGGGCAAAGGGGAATGGAATACCTATGACGTAGTCGCCGTTGACGGGGTCATCAAACTTGCCGTGAACGGTAAATTTGTCAATGGTATCTCAAAATCGACCCAGAAGAAGGGCTATCTGTGCCTTGAATCGGAGGGCGCGGAAATCCATTTCAGGAATTTTAAAATCATCGAACTGCCCCCGGGAGTAACCTCGCACGAGCAGACGGCACCCTTGCTTGATTATTGACCCATTACCTTCCTGAACGAATTCGGGCAAATTTGATGACCATAGTAAATGATAAACGTATGAAACAGTTGCTTTTTTTCCTTTCCTTCTTACTTTGTACCTCGAATGCCATTGCCCAAGAGACCCGAAGTCTTTTCAACGGCGAAGACCTGTCAGGGTGGACGAAGCACGGCTATGAATACTGGTATGTTGACGATGGTGAACTGGTCTGCGAAAGCGGTCCTGAGGAAAAATACGGCTATCTCGCCACCAACAAACCTTACAAAAATTTTATACTGAACCTCGATTTTAAATTGGAGTCCAACGGCAACAGCGGAATATTTATACGCTCTCACGTCGGTGGGGACGACGGAACGACCATTCGCGGATGGCAGGTCGAGGTTGCGCCTCCCGATTTGCACACTGGTGGCATCTACGAATCTACGGAAGGAGGAAGGGGATGGATAATAAAACCCGAGCCCGAAGATGAAAAAGTACTCAAGCCCGATGACTGGAACCACATGAAGATCGAGGCCAATGGCGATAAAATCGTCAGCTGGCTAAATGGGAAAAAGATGGTGGAGCTAAACGATGAAAAAATAGGGGAAGGTAGGGGCTCTATCGCCCTTCAAATCCACAGTGGTGGTGGAATTAAGGTGCGGTGGAAAAATATTGAAATTCAAGAACTGGATTAGAAATTCCTTGTCAAAAGAAATAGTGCTAGTTGGTCACGCGTCTAAAATCACAAGAATGTGAAACGGGCACCAACAAATTTTGAAAATTACTTCACAAAAATTGATGTTTAAAAAATTTAGTGCGAGAGCGTAGGGGTTACCCGATAGCTATCGCAATTGTTAATCTATTAATTAGATTATTTTCGAATAATTTAAAACTGGTAGTATGAAAACCTTGGGCACTGTTTGGCTTTTGCTGTTGACCGTTTCCGCAGCCGAGGACAATGAATTCTATACCTTGGAAGACTTTGCCCGAATCGAAAAAATAGATGTCCACACCCATGTATGGACGGACCGGGATACGTTTGTCGAGCAGGCCAAAAAAGACAATTTCCGGATGCTCAATATCGCGGTGGACCTGTCGAAAGGACAGGCATTCGTTGAGCAACAGTTTGCATATTGCCGCGACCAGAAAAGAAGGTACCCTAAAGCTTTTGAAATGGCCACCGCTTTTTCAATAGCGGATTGGGACAATCCCAACTTTGTAGAAAACACCATTGCCTGGCTTGACCGGTGTTTTGACCAAGGGGCGATCGCGGTAAAGGTCTGGAAGAACGTTGGAATGGTATTTCGAGACAAAAACGGGGAGCTTGTGATGGTCGATGACCCAAGGCTGGACCCTATATTCGACCATCTGACCCAAAAAGGAATTCCCTTGATCGGGCATTTGGGCGAACCCAAAAACTGCTGGCTCCCCTTGGAAGAAATGACCGTGAACAACGACCGGGACTATTTCGGCGAACATCCCGAATATCACATGTACAGGCATCCCGAACTGCCCTCCTATGAAGAACAGGTCGCTGCTCGCGACCGTATGCTCGCAAAACATCCCGATCTCATATTTATGGGCGCACATATGGGCAGTCTCGAATGGAACGTTGACGAATTGGCAAAACGTTTGGACCGATTTCCCAATATGAGCGTGGACCTCGCGGCCAGAATGGGGCAAGTGTTCTATCAGACCATACATGACCGCGAAAAAGTGCGTGATTTTTTTATTAAGTACCAAGATCGCATTCTATACGCCACCGATAAATCCGACACCGGCGAAGATGACCCTGATGCCCTTCAAAAAGAAATCCATGACCGATGGCTGCAGGACTGGCGCTTTTTCGTGACCGACGACCCCATGACCAGCGAGCGGGTTAGCGGAAACTTTATAGGCCTAAGGCTGCCAAAAGCGGTGGTCGATAAAATTTTCCGTCAAAATGCCGAAAGCTGGCTCGGAATGTTTGCCATTTAACTACAGTTTCAGCCTGATAAGGCAGTTCCAAAGAGCAGAAAGCCGACCGAGAAATCTCTCGGGCCCGTATCCCCAGTCGCTGCGATGCAAAACGATTGTAACGTCCTCAAAAAATAGCGTCATACTCCGGTAAAGCAGGTATAGCTCCGTAATTCGTGGTCGTAATGGCACCCGCCCAGTTCGCTTTTTCCACCATTGGGACAAGCTGGTCGGTATCATCCAAAATCTGATGCGGATTTTTAAGTCGGGCGATTTGATAGAGCAAACATCCGATAAACGCATCGCCCGCCCCCGTAGTGTCTATAGGCTCAACCTTTACGCTTGCGACCCTTCTTTTAAAATCCGGGGTGCTAAGCAATGTACCTTTCTTGCCCAAAGTGATAGCAATAATCGGGCTGCCTATACCATGCAATACGGCACAGGCCTTTTCGACATCATTCTCACCTGATAGTAACTGGGCTTCCTCCAAGCTGAACTTACACAGATGCGCCTTCTCAACAAAATGGCGGCATTTCTCTATGAAGGTCCCTTCTTCGCCTTTCCAGAGGTCGCCGCGAAAATTGGGATCAAAGCTGATCAGGGCCTCTTGGGCCAGGGCATCCACGAGGTACCGGTCGTAGGCATCATTGAGTCCACCTCCCAGTAAGGCCGTAGCCGATCCAAAATGCACTACATTCCCCTTAAAACCATTTTTCACCACAGCATCGTATTCCAGCTTTTTATCGGCGCCCCGACTGAATACAAAATCCCGCTCCCCATTCGAAGCAATCGAAACATAGGCCAAGGTCGTAAAATGCTTCGAACGCTGTGCCAAAGTAACATTGACCCTATTTTTTTCAAGTGTGTCCAGCAAATACGTTCCGAAGGGATCTTCGCCGACACAGCCTACGAACTTGCTCTTGCCGCCCAACTTGGCCACGGCACAGGCCACATTGGCAGGGGCCCCACCCGGCTTTTTCGTGAATACATCCGCTTTGGATAGGTCGCTGCCCTGATTTTCGGCTACAAAATCAATCAACAGTTCTCCGATACAATAGATGGTCTGCATACGTCTAGTTTTCAATATCCCACTAAACTAATCACAAAATACCAGACCTAACAAAACCTGGCACCCTTTTTTTAGGTCAATCCATAAGAGAAAATACAAGCTTTCCAACGCGTAATCCTGCAATCCTGTTTATTTTTACGGCATGAACGAAAAAAGGACATTGGTAATCGGGGACATTCATTCGGGGCTTAAGGCCTTGCACCAGATTTTGGAGCGCGCGGAGGTCTCTACGAACGATCAGCTTATATTTTTGGGGGATTATGTAGATGGGTGGAGCGATGCAGTAGAAACGGTCGACTATCTGATAACCTTGAAAAAAACTCACCGTTGTATTTTTATCCGAGGAAATCACGATGAGCTTTGTGTGGAATGGCTTCGCGGCGCAAACGACAACCCCACTTGGCTACAGCATGGTGGGGGGGCTACATTGGCCTCGTACAACGAAGCGGATGACAAAACAAAAGAGCGGCACATCCTGTTTTTTGACAGTCTGAAAAACACGTTTATCGATAAGGAGAACCGCCTTTTTTTACACGCTGGTTTCACCAACCTGAAAGGCATCGAGTACGAATATTTTCCCGAAAGCTTTTACTGGGACCGCACTCTTTGGGAACTTGCGCAATCCCTAGATCCGAACCTGCAGAAAGGGAATCCATTTTATCCCAAAAGACTATCCCATTACAACACGATATTTATAGGACATACTCCAGTTTCGAGAACCGATGTTGCCGAGCCAAAACAGGCCGCCAACGTATGGAATCTCGATACCGGGGCAGCCTTTAAAGGACCCCTCTCGATGCTTGACGTCGATACGAAGCAGGTATGGCAGAGCGATCCGGTGCATACCCTTTATCCCGATGAACGGGGACGGAACTGAAAATAGATGTATTTTCCGTTCCATACTTCGAACAAATTCCTTATTTTATCGATAGTCTTTATATTATTAACGTTCTTTACAAAAACAAGCAAAATACTAGTTTGATTTCGAATCTATGCTGCCTTACATGCTGTCGTGGAACTACATAGGACTCTTATTTTTCAAAAAAAATTCTATTTAAAAGGATTACTATCAAACAGGTATCTAACAAATCAGAACAATGGCTGAAAAAAATATACGATTAGAGGTAATGCAGGCCATAGAGCCGCAAGTCGAAGGATTCATGGATTCGTTCTTGATTCCTATCGAGGAGATTTGGCAACCTTCCGATTTTTTGCCCGATTCAGAAAAAGAAGGCTTTTTGGAATCCGTTCGCGAACTTCGGGGCGATTCCAAAGAACTAGGATATGACTTTTGGGTAACCATGGTGGCGGATACCATCACCGAAGAGGCCCTGCCCACTTACGAATCATGGTTGATGGACGTGGTCGGTATCGATCAACACGGAGAGAATAAAACGAACGGATGGGCCAAGTGGGTACGTGCCTGGACCGCCGAGGAAAACCGGCATGGCGATGTGCTCAATAAGTATCTTTACCTATCCGGACGAGTGAATATGCGAGAGGTCGAAATCACCACCCAGCATCTGATCAACGACGGCTTCGATATCGGAACCGACCGCGACCCTTATAAAAACTTTGTGTACACCACATTTCAGGAACTGGCCACCAATATCTCGCACAAACGCGTGGGGCAGATGGCCAAAAAAAAAGGAAACACCCTTTTGGCCAAAATGTGCACCATCATCGCCGGTGACGAAATGCGCCACCATCTGGCGTACCGTGAATTTGTTAAGACTATTATGGGAGAGGACCCTTCCGGCATGGTACTGGCTTTTGCCGAGATGATGAAAAAGAAAATTGTGATGCCCGCCCATTTTTTAAGGGAATCGGGCGGCACCATCGGGGAGGCCTTTGAAAACTTTTCGAACTGTGCCCAGCGCCTGGGTGTCTATACCGCGCAGGACTATGTGGATATCCTACGAAAACTTAATACTTATTGGGAAATGGAAAAGGTAAGGGACCTTTCCGAAACGGCTGAAAAAGCACGGGATTACCTTGTGAACCTGCCCGACCGCTTGGAGCGTATCGCCGAACGGATGAAGTTTCCGGAGGACCAATATCGGTTTAAGTGGGTGGAAGCGAACGGCATGGTTTAGGAAGCGCAAGTTCATGTCTCAAGTTTAAAATCAAACTTGCCTAGCCCGTTTTCGGAAATCCGAACTTGTAAATTACAATTTTCCATGGTCATGCTCTTCCTGCCATCGGAAGAGTTCCTTCCACATCCCTTTATGGCACATCTTCGCCTGCATGGGCCAGGATGACGGGTCATGAACCTTATAACGTTCTGCCCCGGTGTTCAAAATTTCTTGGCAGTTGGCGACCGATGTCTCCGACAAAGCCTTCCATGTCATGATTCCGGCATGGTGAAACATACCGGCGATTTTAGGACCTATGCCTTCTATTACCGTTAAGTCGTCCTTTTCAATCGTTTTTCCCAAGGCGTCGCTTGCCGCCTTAGCGTCAAAAGCAACTAAAGTAGGAGCAGTTGGGGTAAGACCCGTTTCCATTAAGGCTTCTCTCCCTTCGGATGAGGACCTCGCATCGATGCCGGGTCGGGAGAGCAACTTTTGCTTGCAAGTCTCCAATTCTGACCGTAGCTTAGAATTTTCATCACGCAATAGGCTCGATTCAGAGGATATATCTTTAGGCGCCACTATACCTTTCCCCATATAATAACCCAATATCCCGCAAATAATACCTGCGAATAAGAGAATTAGCCAGTACCCAACAGCTACGTTTTCAACATCCATATTTTTTGAGTTAATTGTTAACAAAAAGGAGCACAATCATTAAATCAGGCCAGTAACACATTGATGTCATGGGGCTTCCGCTGCTTGACTCTAAGATAAATGTATTGAAAAAATTAGAAGGTACGTCAGAGCTTGAGATAAAATCCGTTGAACTAAGCCAGTGGACCTGTAAATGGCCGGCTTTCTGCAATTTATACAATTTCAGCTGCCATTCGTAAAAAGAAGCTTGTTCAAAGAACTAATTTTTCAGACATTGGATGGAGTAATGGTCAACCGTGGGATTTTGGCATCCGGAACCGGAAAACCATCGGAATCAATTGGCGGTAAGCCCTGCTGACCGTTTGAGCCAGTCGCGCCTGTGGCGTGATGAAGGAGCTAAGCGGTCAGCGGACGACTTACCTTAAGCGCTTTACAGTGTTGATCTCCCCTACAAGATATCGACCTTATTAGCTCTAAGTGGAATTAACAGGAATAGACAGCGCAAGTATGAAGATTTGTTCTCCAATCATACACTAAAAACGACCAGTCGTACAATTAGACTGGATTACCTCTACCAAGCACCTTATATTTAACCGAAAGATAGCATAAAGATGTCATGGAAACGGGAACCTTTAACTTATTCATCCAAACGTATTGGGCCATCGCGCTGGTTGCACATGCGCAACCAGCCACAGACCGGAGCGGGTAAACCGACCGAACCCCAGAAAGGGGAGTACGATATAAGACCATAGAACGCCATTTTAAGCGTCGAATATTTAAATAGTTGTTTGAGCCTGCCATGCGGCAGGGAAGTCAGTTAGTTTAGTGTTCAGACCCGCTGTATTTTTCGCTTGCCTATTCGGGGGAAAGTCAAGTAAAAAAGAAAGACAGCGGGTTTTTTTATTCCAAAAGACTGCACCTTTACAGCTCAAAGGTTACCCCTGCGCACCTGCAACCGATGAGGCCCACAATCGACGAGGGAGAAACGACCAAGAGGATTGCCCCTTTACAGCTCGAAGCTTATACCTTGGGCTAGCGGTAATTCAGTGGTATAGTTAATCGTATTCGTCTGTCGCCGCATATAGATTTTCCAGGCATCGGAACCGCTTTCTCGACCCCCGCCTGTCTCTTTCTCCCCACCGAACGCTCCTCCGATTTCAGCCCCGGACGTCCCAATATTCACATTAGCGATACCGCAATCGCTTCCAGCTACCGAAAGAAAACGTTCGGCTTCCCGAAGGTTGTTGGTCATAATGGCGGAGGACAGGCCCTGCACCACCCCGTTATGAATCTCAATGGCATTTTCGACATCGCCGGAATATTTTAAAAGATAGAGCACGGGAGCAAAGGTCTCGTGTTGAACGATATTAAAATCTGGTTCGGCCTCGGCAATGGCCGGTTTGACGTAACAACCGCTTTCATAGCCCTCGCCTTCCATTACGCCGCCATCAACGATTACTTTACCGCCCTCATCGACTACTTTTTGAAGTGCTTCTTGATACATCACAACGGCATCGGTATCGATCAAGGGCCCCACGTGGTTGTTTTCGTCCAGCGGGTTGCCAATACGCAGTTGTTTATAGGCATCGACCACGGCATTCTTCACCTTGTCGTAAATAGAATCGTGAACAATTAATCTACGGGTCGAGGTACAGCGTTGCCCTGCGGTACCGACCGCCCCGAATACGGCCCCAATGACCGTCATCTTTATATCGGCATCAGGGGTGACAATGATGGCATTGTTTCCCCCGAGTTCCAATAGGGATTTTCCCAGACGTGCGGCAACGGCCTGCGCAACAATTTTGCCCATCCGGATAGATCCCGTGGCCGAAACCAAGGGAATCCGGGAGTCTCCGGTCATCATTTCCCCAACTTTATAGTCCCCATTGATCAAACAGGATATCCCTTCGGGAAGATTGTTGGCCTTAAAGATTACGGCAGCGATATTCTGACAGGCTATACCACACAACGGCGTTTTCTCGGATGGTTTCCAAACGCATACATCGCCACAGACCCAGGCCAAGGCGGTATTCCAGGCCCAAACGGCCACCGGAAAGTTAAAAGCAGAGATTATACCGACCGGTCCGAGCGGATGATATTGTTCGTACATCCGATGGCCCGGTCGCTCGGAGTGCATGGTCAGGCCGTGCAACTGCCGGGACAGGCCCACCGCGAAATCGCAGATATCGATCATTTCTTGGACCTCCCCCAGCCCTTCCTGATAACTTTTACCCATTTCATAGGATACCAGTTTTCCCAAGGGCTCCTTCAATTCGCGTAATTTTTCACCGAACTGTCTGACGATTTCACCGCGTTGCGGAGCCGGCTTCTTACGCCAGTCCACGAAAGCATCCGTGGCCGCGGACATCACTCGTTCATAATCTTCTTTTGAGGTGGACTTCACTTTGGCAATCAGCTCCCCGTCGACGGGAGAACGGGACTCGATAATTTCACCTGAACCGAAGTTTTCCGAACCTGTGGAAGTCCCCGCATTGATTTTTTTTATTCCGAGTGCTTTTAAAGCCGCGTCGATACCGAATTCCTTAGCAATTTTTGACATGGTGAAAATTTTTGAGCATTGATGATGAAAGATTCCTTGCAAATATACCGGTTCGATACCAGAATTCAACTAACTTGGAGGAGCACCGGTGGGCAATGTCGTTCTTAAATAGCGAACGAGGACACAAAATCCCTTTCCTCAACAACGGATGTCGGGTTATTCAAAGATTCATCACTTCTACGTCTTGTTCGGAAAAACAAGATTGAACTGTGTTCCTCCCCCATTGGATTCGTAAGAGAGCTTGGCCGAAATCTGCCTGCATAGCGCGCGAATGATTTCGAATCCGATGCCCTCGGCCTTTTCGATATTGAAATCCTTAGGCAGCCCCTTGCCGTTATCGAGTATGGATAACGACACCTTTTCGGGGTTTAAGCGTTCAACGTGAATCAAAAGCTCGTTGTATTGGGTGGTATCGGGGTAGGCATGTTTTAAAGCATTGGTAACCAGTTCTGAAATGATGAGTGCCAAAGGTACGGCGTTATCAAGGTCGATGGAGATTTCGGGACATTCGATTTTGTAACTGAACGAATACGACATTTTCTTCTGGTGCTCCATCAAATCGTTCAGGTAGTCGGAGAGGTTGACGGCCTTTGAGTCTTTGTCCTGATAGATTTTTTGATGGGTCAAGGCTATGGCCGAAATTCGTGCCTGACTGTCGGAAAGCGCCGTTACGGCCTCTGCGCTGAACAGTTTTCTCTTTTGCATGTTCATAAGGCTCGAGGTAATCTGCAGATTGTTCTTGACCCGGTGGTGTATCTCGCGCAGCAGATTTTCCTTTAGTTCGTTCGAAGCCTCAAGCTCCGATGTTCGCAAGCGTACCCTAGCTTCCAGCCGGTCGTTGTATTCGTCTCTTCTCTTGACGGTGTAAGTCAGTAATATTGTCGATATCAAGCCCAAAATCAAGACTACATAAGATTCAAAAACATGGGGAAAGGCTAAATATTCGGACTTTGGTATATAGTGGATATCCCACAAACGGTCGACCGCATTAATCCGTCCGTTTATTGAGCGGTTAGCAAGAGCTTCGGGAGTGGTGTCGCCGAAACTGGAATATAAGAGTTCGACATCGGAAGTTTCGTCGTGAATGCAGATATCGAGAACGTTCAACTCTGAAGCGAGGGTGTTTCCGATAAGGTCATCCATACGGTACACCGCCGCCACGACCCCTTTTGTTTGGTTAGAGATGGTATCGGATACCGATTTCAAAGCCAATACTCCGGGCACATCATTATCGTTCAATATAAGGGTTATAGGTCCCGTGAGTGCAACTTTCTCGGTTCTGATGGCGCGATCGATAGCCTTTCTTCGCGTATCATCGGAGTAGAGATCGTACCCGATCGCCTTTTGTGAATATGTTAACGGGTTCAATACTTGAATGGGATAATGTACCCCTCGCGCAGTCGAAACGACCAAGCTATCGAGCGTATTGGTTTTGGTGATGACGGTCAATCTTTCGAAATCATCCTCAGTGGAGTCTTCAATTCTTGGAGCCCATTCCAGTGCTCTGATACCATTTAATTCCCTCAAAAATGGGTTGGTAAAGCGTTCAAAAAGCGTCTGTGAAACCTCCGAGGTGTTTTCGTAATAAAAAGCCATCGACTCAATGACAAGGTTTATTTTGTTCAGCTCTTCCCCTAATTTCAGCTCCGCCTTGGCGACGGCATTTTCTACAGTAGCTTTGTTTCTGTCTTGATAGGTTTTATTGATGGAGTAGAAAATAAATATGGAAAGAGCGGTACCCAATACCTTGACTGCCGCATATTTTGCCAATTGCCCCTTTGTCATCACATCTCAAATTAGGGAGCAGCAACAAAACGTGCGTCTACGGGCATTACGGTCCCACAATTGTCACAGGTACGCAACTCTTTAGAACCATAAAAGTGTTTAAAGTGTCCTAAAAAATCTTTTTCTATATCGTTCAGGGTAAAATAGGTCTCGTAAAGCTTATGGTTGCAATTATCGCAGAACCAAAGCAGACCGTCATCAACGTTCATATCGGCGCGTTTACGTTCGATGACAAGGCCGATGCTGCCTTCATGCCGGACCGGACAATGAGGGGTCTTGGCTGGATGCAGGTACATATCTCCCGGCCCGAGCTCGAAGGTTTTCTTACGGCCACCTTCTTGGATATGCACTTCGATATGGCCCTCTAGTTGATAAAAAAGCTCTTCGGTCTCGTTGTAGTGGTAGTCTTTTCGGGCATTGGGGCCGGCGACGACCATTACAATATAATCTCCGGCATCTTTGTAGAGGTTTTTATTGCCCACGGGCGGTTTCAGGGTGTCGCGGTTTTCGGCAATCCATTGCGATAGGTTAAAGGGGGGGGTAATGGCCATGACGGAAAAGAGCTTAGAAAGTTATGATTTCATAAATTTAGGAATTTGTTGGTTAAAAAGGCATACAACAAAGAGAATCCTAAACTAAAAACTGTTCCTTCCAAAAATAAGAAAAGAAAATGGCTTAGGAAATAATAAAGAGAAGCAGTACTCCAATAGCCGTCCGGTTAGATCATGACCACGAGATGGATTGGGGCCTCCTAACATCAAACCAAACCGCTTTCGGGCTTAAGCAGGCCCAAGTATAATTTACCGGTAAAAAATCTGCGTAAAGTAGGCCGTACCGTTCTCATCTTTTTTCACGCTGATGGCGGTATGGGTAAAGTCGTCTTCCATGGTGTGTTTGTGGTTGGCACTGCTCAACCAACCGACGAACGCCCCCGAGGCGGTCGAGTAGTCCTTTGCCACATTCTCGGCGACGAATTGCGCATCGACCTCCTTGGAAATGGCGGAGGCCCTTATCGTGAAATTATCGTGATTGATCGCGCCTTTGCCTATCATATAATCGGTATGGACATTGGCCTGGTCATAGGCGGTCGCATTGAATTGCAGCGCATTCTTTCCTAACGAAACCCGGTGGTCGTTGACGAGGCTCAGTAATTCTTTTTCTACTTCCCTTACGTTTTGGCGCTCGACGCTGTTCAATGTCTCCCCTGACTCTTTTGAGCAAGAGACCAGGGCACATGTAAAAACGGCGAGGACCATTAAATGTATCCTCATTTTCATACAAAGTTCTATTTTGCAGCTAAAGCGGGGCCTGTTCACGGCAGTAGGCGGCAACAAATGAAATTCTCGTGCCTTTAAAGTCGATGAGGGGAAACATCAACAGGAGCAATATTGAAAAATATTCCGTAAACTAACTTCTTTTATTGTTTCTTTTCGATAAAATGCCGGTTTTTTGGATTAGCGGGCCAGCCCGAAGGATTTATTCCAACCTGGTCAGGCATGCATGTCGACCGAACGGAACCTGCGGCTGAACACCCACCTGGGAAACTATTTCGGCGTGAAACGGGAGTAGAATCAAGGGAACTTTAAAGATTTGACTCGATTTGGATAACTTTTTGGGCTTTACGGTGGACTTATCGCAGAAAACAGCGGTATTTTTGAAAAAATTAGTACGGATAGGTTGAGACACTATGAGCCTGGTTTAAATACCTGATCGATAGATTTTAACTACAATTCGAGATGTCCGTTCAAATTAGGTCTCGACTGCGCTCGACCTGACATATTGGCGACAGTGAAACATAATTATTGAGTAACTATCAACTGACCTCTACAAACAGATTTCCGCATGATGGCCAAACCGCTATTTCGTTTACTGCTTCTGTCCTTTCTTTTATTGGGATGTACTTCGAAGGATGAAAGTCCCGCCGATCATCGCGACAACCTCAACCGATTTCAAAATCACGTTACTCAGGTAACCCATGGCATGATTTCCGCACAAGACGAGGTGCGTATTGTTTTGATCGAGCCCGTAACGGGATGGAACAAGGGTGATGAACTCGATTCCGACCTGCTGGATGTATCCCCGAACGTAGCGGGAAAACTTATCGCTTTAGACGGACGCAGCCTTGCCTTTATCCCCAAAAATGGCTTTGCACAGGATACGGAATACCGGATCTCCCTTAACCTAGGTGCACTTATTGAGGAGCTTCCAAAGGATTTGAGAACCCTCGTATTCAACGTCAAGACCCTCGAACAGCAGTTCAATATCTACACCGATGCCCTGCAATCCTATTCCAAGGAAAAACAATACCTCACCGGACAATTGCGGTTTGCGGACGAATTTTCCCTGAAGAAGGCCAAACAACTGATATCGGCCACTCACAATGGGAAAACAATCGGTATAAAATTTGATTCCGCGGTAAAACAAGGCACACAATTTTCGTTCAAGATCGATAGCATCCAACGCTACGAACAGGATACCGAGCTTAAAATTGCTTGGGACGGCGGTGCCTTAGACCTAGACAACAAGGGCCAAAACACCATCATGATTCCTGGAAAGAGCCATTTTACCATACTGGATGCAAGGGTCGAAGCCGGGGAAAACGCTCTCGTTCGGATCAACTTTTCAGACCCTATCAAAAAGGAACAGAATTTTAAAGGCTTGGTGGATTTGGAAGACGACGATGCCCCCAAATATTCGGTCGATGGCAACAGTTTGATAGTCTATCCGTCAAGGGATATCGAAGGTACGGTCGACCTCGAGGTCTTTGAAGGCATCGAAAGTACCGATGGATATAAACTAAAACAAAAATTCAGCGAGCGTATCGCATTCGAGGCGTTACGACCACAGGTGCGGCTCCTTTCGAACGGCGCCATCCTTCCGTCCTCCACCAATTTAAAGGTCAATTTCGAAACGGCTAATTTGAAGTCCGTCCGGGTTGCGGTCTTTAAAATCTTTGAGAACAACATCCTACAATTCCTACAAAACAACAATCTGAACGACCAAGGCAACCTGCGTGCAGTGGCGCGTCCGATAGCCCGTAAAAAACTCTCTCTTCTAAACAATCTCTCCAACCCCGAGGGCAAATGGTCCGCCCATGCGCTTGATCTAGAGTCCCTTATATCGCCCGAGCCAGGAGCGATCTATCGGGTGGAGTTCGATTTCGGGCCGCACGACAGTTACTATCCATGTGAGAGCAGCAATTTCTCGGCGGAACCCGCATCCGAAGAAACCAATATCGAGACCGAGGAAAACGGCTATTGGGACGGTATCGGATATGCCGATACATATTATGGGGACTATAATTGGAACGAACGCGAGAATCCGTGTGCCCGTTCTTACTATTATAACAAAACGGTCGGTACGAACCTGCTGGCTTCCAACCTTGGGGCTACGGTCAAAAAGGGACTCAACAACAGCTACTTTGTGGCGGTCAACGATATCTTGAAAACCAATCCGGTCCCGGGCACCAAGGTCACATTCTACAATTATCAGCAACAGCCGATGGGCCAGGTGGTTACCGAGGCCAACGGTACAGCAATTTACGATGCTGAAAAATTGGCCTATTTTGCCATCGCGGAATACAAACGACAAAAGACCTATGTAAAGCTCAATGATGGCAACGCTCTTTCACTCAGCAAGTTCAGGGTAGATGGGGCACAACTACAAAAAGGATTGAAAGGCTATATTTTCGCCGAACGTGGCGTCTGGCGACCGGGCGACCGCATATTTCTGTCCTTTATGCTGAACGATGCCGCCAATCCCCTTCCCGACAACCATCCGGTCAAGTTAGAGCTGATGGACCCCTATAACAAGGTAATGCATCGGGAAATAAAGACCGTGGAGCTTGACAATTTCTATCAATTCGAGGTCAAGACCGATGACAACGCCCCGACGGGAAATTGGTTGGCCAAGGTATCCGTGGGTGGGGCATCCTTTACCAAGACCCTGAAAATAGAGACCATTAAACCCAACCGGCTCAAGATCAAGACAGAATTCAATGCCGATTTTTTGGACGGGGCCAAACCCATTAATGGCGCTATGGAAGTAAAATGGCTGCATGGTGCGGTAGCGAAAAACTTGAAAGCCGATATTACAGCCCGGTTCAATACGACGGATACACAATTCGAAGCCTATCCAAATTTTGAATTTGACGACCCGACCCGTAGTTTTTCGGTGGAGGACCATGTCGTTTTCGACGGGCAAATCGATGCAGGGGGCCAGGCAGATTTCAGCATTGACCCACAGTTGAAAAGTCGGGCCCCAGGCATGCTGCAAGCGGCTTTCATCACCAAGGTGTATGAAAACGGCGGCGACTTTAGTACCGATGTGTTTACCAAACCCTATTCGCCCTACAGCACCTACGTCGGACTGAAAACGCCAAAGGGCGATGAGACCCGGGGGATGCTCCTAACAGATACCCCGCACACTTTCGAGGTAGTCGCCGTTGGCGGAAAAGGCCGGACCAAAGCAGCCAAGAATCTAAAAGTTAGCGTTCATCAAGTAAAATGGCGCTGGTGGTGGGATACTTCGGCGGACAACCTTTCCAACTTTAGCAATAGCCAGTTCCATGAAAAGGTGTTTGAGACAACGATCGGTACCGGAGCCGATGGCAAAGGAAGCTTTCAATTCGAACTGGAATATCCCGCGTGGGGCCGGTATTTGGTACGGGTCGAGGACACTGATGGCGGCCATGCGACCGGACAGACGGTGTACATCGATTGGCCGGGCTGGGCGGACCGGTCGCAAGAAGGTGACCCATCGGCCGCCACCATGTTGGTATTCTCAACGGACAAAGAAACCTACACCCCAGAGGAAACGGCCACGGTCACTTTTCCGAGTTCGGAGGGCGGTCTCGCTTTGGTCACTGTCGAGAACGGGAGCGAGGTGTTGGAAAATCTTTGGGTCGAGACCGCAAAAGGAGAAACGAAGTTCGAGCTGCCGATGAAGGCCATCTATACGCCTAATGTTTTTATCCATATTTCGTTGCTACAGCCACATGCCAGTACCCTAAACGACAATCCTATACGATTATATGGCGTGGTGCCGGTGGCGGTGGAAGATCCCGCAACCAGGATCCAACCGACTCTTGCCATGCCCGAAGTCCTACGGCCCGAGGAAAAGATTACCGTAAAAGTGGGCGAGCGGAACAACAAAGCCATGACCTATAGCCTGGCAATCGTCGATGAAGGCTTGTTGGACCTTACCCGCTTTAAAACCCCCGATCCCTGGAATACTTTCTACGCCCATGAAGCCCTAGGCGTCAAGACTTGGGACGTTTACGATGATGTCATCGGTGCCTACGGCGGGAAAATCGACCAGGTTTTCGCCATCGGGGGCGACGGGGTACTCGCGGGCGCCGAAAACAAAAAGGCGAACCGCTTCGAACCCATGGTCGTGCACATCGGACCGTTTCATCTAAAAGCAGGCGAGATCAGGTCACATCAAATTGAGATTCCGAAATACGTTGGCTCCGTACGTACCATGGTCGTCGCCGGCAACCTTCAGAAGGAGGCTTACGGGTCGGCCGAAAAAACCACACCGGTTCGCAAGCCACTGATGGTATTGGCTTCCTTACCGCGCAAGATGACTCCGGGCGAGAAAGTGATGCTGCCCGTTACGGTCTTTGCGATGGAAAACAAGATCAAGAACGTAACCTTACAGTTGAAAAAAGATGCCTCTTTCCGGATTTTGGGCCAGTCTTCCCAATCGGTCGCTTTTGACCGCCCCGATGAAAAAATGGCCTATTTCGAATTGGAAGTAGCCGATTTCACCGGGAACGGAAAAGTGACGGTGGAAGCCGACGGAAACGGCGAGACCGCCTCCTTCGAAATCCCCATCGTTGTGGTCAATCCGAACCCCGTAACCTCCGAAACTACGGAGGTGGTATTAGAGCCAAAGGCCTCGCAAACCATTGCCTTGGAAACTTTTGGCATCGCGGGAAGCAGTTCCGCCAGTATTGAATTTTCGACACTTCCCCCGATGGATTTTACCGGCCGGATGCAATCCCTGATCAGCTATCCGCACGGTGGTGTAGAGCAGATTACCTCCGCCGCCTTCCCGCAGCTATACCTGCAAGACATTTTTGACCTCGACGGTAACCGAAAAAAGAAAATCCAACAAAACATCGTCCGTGCCGTAAAAAGTTTGGGCAGTTACCAGAACGCTTCCGGCGGCTTCTCTTACTGGCCTGGACAAAACAACGCCGATGACTGGGGCACCAGCTACGCGGGACACTTTTTGTTGGAAGCGGAAAAGAAGGGCTACGTACTGCCCGTCGGGTTTAGGTCGAGCTGGATTGCTTACCAACGCAACGCCGCCAAGCAATGGCGTACCGCAAGTACGCGCTCGGACCTCGCCCAAGCCTATCGCCTCTTTACCCTCGCCCTTTCAGGCAATGCCGACATCGCGAGTATGAATCGTTTGCGAGAAACAGTCGGACTCTCCGACGAAGCGAAATTTCGCTTGGCGGCTACCTATGCGCTGATCGGACAAGCAAGTGTAGCGAAAGATATTCTAACTACGGCCCGCTTGAACTTTGACGGCTACAAATACAATGGGTACACCTACGGATCGCCCGCAAGAAACCGGGCCATGGCCTTGGAAACCTATATCCTTTTGAACGACAGGTCCAAAGCGCGGAGTCTTGCCGAGACGATCGCCGACGGCTTGTCCGACAACCGCTGGATGAGTACCCAAAGCACCGCCTACAGCCTATTGGCCATGGCTAAATTCGCCAAAATGATCGGCGGGAAAGGTATCAAGGCCACGATAACACTGAACGGCAAATCGGAGCAAGTACGTACCGATAAAACCTTGGCCAACCGTGGACTGACCTTCAACGAAGGAAGTAATACCATCGAAATCCAAAATCAGGAAAGCAACACCCTTTTCGTCAACATCGTTAACAGCGGCGTCTTACCGGTAGGCGAGGAAAAGGTCCTCAAAAAAAATCTTTCCGCCCAAGTGGATTTCAAGGGTCGTGACGGCACTCGATTAGACGTTGCCCAGCTCAATCAGGGCACGGACTTCGTGGCCGAGGTAACCTTGACCAATACCACGGAGAAGACCCTAGAAAATATGGCGCTCACCGAAATCTTCCCCAGCGGTTGGGAAATAGTCAATACCCGCTTCACCGATTTCGGGGATTTCGCCCAAAATGAGCTTACGCATACCGACCTCCGCGACGACAGGGCCTATTTTTATTTTGATATGAAAAAGAACGAGACCAAAACGTTTAGGATTCTGTTGAACGCTTCCTATCTGGGCAGCTATTATCTGCCCGGCATCCAGGCCGAGGCCATGTACGACCATGATTACTTGGTGCGGACCAATGGACAGTGGGTCGAGGTGGTGCAGGAGTAAGGTGTAAATCAAAAAATCAGGGTCAATTATCAGGGTTGCAGCCGTCCTCATTAATTCCCTATTTTTGAGCGTTATGGAAGATATGGTTCAAATACCCGACGATTTTATCAATAAAAACACGGACTTTCCGGAGCTGATCGCTGCCCTGAAAAAGGGATTCGCCTCGGAAGATATCTTGGTACCCATGCGGCACCACCACGATTTTCCGAACCCAGAGGTGGGGGCCGATTCCACCCTTTTGCTGATGCCGGCATGGCACTCGGGAAAGGTGGCCGGGGTCAAGATCGCTACGGTAAGTCCCGAAAATGGTCGGTTTGACCTGCCTTCCATTCAAGCCGTCTATGTTTTGTTGGATGCTTTAAAGGGTACGGTAATGGCGATGTTGCAGGCCAAAAGCCTGACCGCAAAGCGTACAGCCGCTGCCTCGGCCCTGGCCTCTTCGTTTCTGTCTCGAGCGGATGCTTCTTCGCTGTTGATGATCGGTACCGGCGCACTTTCAACCAATCTGATCCTTGCCCACGCCAGCGTCAGGCCCATTAAAAACGTATACGTTTGGGGACGTGATTTTGAAAAGGCGCAGTTGGTATGTGATGCCCTAAAGGCAGAGGATTTCGATTGCCGGCCCGTGACGGCCATCGAGGAAAAAATCACGGAGGTCGATATCGTATCGTCGGCAACCCTGTCCCCCGATCCGCTGATTTTTGGGAAGCATCTCAAAATCGGACAACATATCGATCTGGTCGGGGCCTATAAAAAGGATATGCGCGAGGCGGATGACGAAACGCTCCAAAAGGCATCCGTCTATATCGATACCTTTCAAGGCGGACTTAAGGAAAGCGGCGATATTGCCATCCCACTGAAGACCGGTGCCCTAAAGAAAGAGGATATCAAGGGAGACCTCTTCGGGCTTTGCTCCGATAAGGTCAAGGGAAGAAGACATCCCGAGGAAATCACCTGTTTTAAATCTGTCGGCCACGCTCTTGAGGACCTCACGGCCGCATCTTATTACTACCAAAAATTCATCGATGGCTAAGGTGTTCGCGCGTATCCGACAAAAAATTGATCTTTATCCCCCCGAAGATTGGCTGCAGATCAAGAGCATTGATATGCATACGGGCGGGGAGCCCCTGCGGGTCATCGTGGAGGGCTTTCCCGAGCTAAAGGGCGGTTCCGTTCTGGAATACCGTCGGTTTTGTCGGGAACATTTTGACCATTTGCGTACGGCCCTGATGTTCGAGCCCCGGGGCCATGCCGATATGTACGGCTGCATCTTAACGCCTCCCAACGATGAAAATGGCGATTTCGGAGTTATTTTTCTGCATAACGAAGGCTATAGCACCATGTGCGGACATGCCATTATTGCCCTTTCGACCTTGGCCGTTGAAATGGGGTGGGTCGATGTACGGGAAGGAGATAACACCCTCAAGATCAATGCCCCCTGCGGGCGGATCACCGCTTTTGCCCATATGTGCCAGGGCAAGGTCACGGGCGTCCGTTTTCATGGTGTACCCAGTTTTGCAGTGGGTCTCGATAGAACGGTCGAGGTCGAGGGTTTGGGCAAAGTAAGGTATGACCTGGCCTACGGTGGAGCGTTTTATGCCTATGTCGATATGGGGAAGAACCATTTTGATTTCGATTTGACCCCAAATTCGTATCGCAACCTAATTTCTGCCGGGATGGATATCAAACGTGCCGTAGTGCAGCAGGATGCCGGCGTTGTGCATCCGTTCGAGGAAGATCTCAGTTTCCTATACGGAACGATTTTTATCGGGGACCCCTCCCGAATCAGGGGAACCGATCGCATCGAGGATGCCACCGAACCGGACGTTCATAGTAGAAACATCTGTATTTTCGCCGAAGGGGAAGTAGACCGCTGTCCCACCGGGTCTGGCGTATCCGGAAGGATGGCCATCCACTGGGCTAGAGAGGAAATCGAAGTTGGAGAGACCATCGCCATCGAAAGCATTACCGGATCGGTATTCAAGGGGTCCGTAGTATCCGAGCAAGATTATGGGCCATTCAAAGCGGTCATTCCCCGAATAGAGGGTACGGCGCATATCACGGGAACGCACATTTTTATTATCGACCCGAACGACCCGATGAAGGACGGGTTTATCCTGCAATGAAGCCCAACAAGACCGGTCATTTCCCCTCACCACTCCTTCTTCCACTCCCGATATTTTTCGAGCTGCCCCCCGTCTAGAACGGACTGCAACTTGCTTTCCATATCCTGATAGATATTACCGGGTATTTCACCGTTGGCATTTTGTACCCTGTTGAGGTCGTCTCCCATCGCATTTTTAAAATTATCAATTTGCTTCTCCGTCATTTCCAGACGTTCGTACAACGCATCCAAATTGAGACCGGAGCCGGTTTGGGCCGGTTCGGTCGACATCTTCAAATTGTTGGATGCCCCAGTAGTACCCCCGGTCTGCGCGGCGGGCCCCACTCCGGCGGCATCTTCGGGCATAGCCTGCCGTTCGTTGTCTTTTTTTAGTTCCATATTTGAATTTTCACTGGATACTTCCTGGTGCTCGTTCCGGTCCTGCTGTTTTGCATCCTTACAGCTGACTGAGCAAATAATGGCAATTACCGGTAAGGCGTTTAGTAGTGTTCGATACATTTTCATATTGATGGCGTTTAGTGTATATACAATTAAAGATAATAAAACATCCGAAAAAAACCGTTTGAGGATAAGACAGCATCAATCAACGGCTTCCCGACAAATTTTCACGAAGGGAGTGGGCAAATGCCGTGTTGACATAACGGGACTTCACGAATCGCAATAGTCACGGTTTCTAGGTTGGACGATCACCTAAAGAATAAACGTCTCCTTCTCCACCAGCGGCTCCTTTAAGACGCGATCGAACACAAGGGCCCCGATTTGCTTGATGGGTTCATAGAGCACGGACTGCTCCATACTTTCGTCCTGGATTAGGCCGGCCGAAGTATTGACCCTGTCGAAAAACACGAGCAGCGCCCCGAGGATGACCGCTACCTTCACTACGCCGAAAACACCGCCGGCCAACCTGTTGAGCCATCCGAGCAGGGCGAAGGCGGCCACCTTGGTCAAGAGCCTACCCAATAAACTGACCACCAATACAATTAAGATAAATGTAACTACAAACGCGGTGAGGTTAACGTAACGTTCGTTCCAATCCATGTTTTGGGAGAGGTAGTCCCCAATGTAATATGAAAAATGAATGGCACCGTAGATACCGGCGATGAGGGCGGCAATCGAGGCCAGTTCGATAAAGAGTCCGTTTCTAAGCCCCCTCCACAGGCCCCATAAGAGCAATATTCCTAGAATAATATCCAAAAAAGACACGAGCGGCAGTTTTTACAAAAATAGTGATTTGATTTGTACCTTTGAGCCATGTCAAGAGACGAGCAACTAAAACAGAATTGGGATACGCTGGTTAAAAAGCTCTCCCAACAATTCGCCGATGGCGACCCTTTGGATCTGGACGCGATCATCTATCTGGTCGGAATCCAAGAGCTCGGTCAGTTCGATAGAAAGTTTAAAAAGGACCACAAGCTGGATCTGATGCATATCGCCATCTGCCGTTTGCTGGAGCCTTACGGCTACTACGAATTCGAGTTTTTCGATGAAGAAGGATGGCCGCATTATACGATAAAGGAAGAACTGCCACCCTTGAAGGCAGGAGAGCAGTCAGTGCTTATGAAGGAAGCGATCGTCGGGTATTTTTTGGAACTGGAATATATAGGATAAAACTTCAAGCGTCAAATTCCAAATTCCAATAGAAATGGAAAGACCGTATTATGCCGCAATATTTACCTCGTCCCGCGCAGAGGGCGACCACGGATACGCCGAGATGGTCCGTCACATGGAAACATTGGCCCAACAGGAACCGGGCTATTTGGGCATAGAAAGTGCACGCGAAGACACCGGCATCACCGTCAGCTATTGGAAAAGTCTGGAAGCCATCGCCCATTGGAAAGCCAACACGGACCATCTATTTGCACAATTCAAAGGTAAGACCGATCGGTATAAATGGTGTAATGTGCGGATATGTTTGGTAGAGCGGGGGTATGATTTCCACACGTAAAGCAGTCATTTGAGCTATGCCGGCCTTCCCGAAAAAATATTTCTTTACACTAAGTATAGTGGCGACCCTCCTAATCGCCTACTACCTCTGCCTTCCCACCACTCTTTTCAACGCCCCTACCGCGACCGTGGTCGAAAGCCGGCACGGCAGCTTGCTCGGGGCAGTGATCGCCGACGACGAACAGTGGCGTTTTCCGATAGTGGACAGTGTCCCGTACAAATTCAAAAGCTGTCTGTTGCAGTTCGAGGATGCGTACTTTTACCGACATCCGGGTTTTAACCCCGTTTCGATGGTCAAAGCGATGGGCGCCAATATTGCCGCAGGCAGAACCCTACGTGGCGGCAGTACGATCACGCAACAGGTGATCCGGCTCTCACGGGATGGCAAGAAACGGACCTATCTTGAAAAAGCGATCGAACTGGTCCTGGCCACTCGATTGGAGCTTCGGGAACCCAAGGAAGCCATCCTAAAGCTCTATGCCAGCCACGCCCCGTTCGGGGGAAACGTGGTCGGCCTCGATGTCGCCGCCTGGCGCTATTTCGGACTCCGGCCGCACCAGCTTTCCTGGGCGCAAGCGGCGACACTAGCTGTGTTACCCAACGCCCCGGGCCTGATCTATCCCGGCAAGAACCCATCAGCACTTCGGGTCAAACGCGACCGTCTTCTGAAAAAATTGCTGCAGCAAAATCGTATCGACATCATCACCTATGAACTGGCCCTGCTCGAAGAACTTCCGCAGAAACCCCATCCCCTTCCGAAAACAGCCTCGCACTTGGTGCAGTTTATGGCCAAGAAACACCGCGGAAATCGAATCACCAGCACGGTGGACGAAAACCTGCAGCGCAACATCAACGGCCTCGTACAAAAGCACCATCAAAACCTTCGGCAGAATCAGGTGCACAATGCCGCCGTTTTGGTATTGGATGTAAGGTCCAGGGAGGTATTGTCGTACGTGGGCAACACCCAGACCACTGCCGAGCATCAAAGGGATGTCGATTTGATTCAATCGGCGCGAAGCACGGGCAGTACCCTAAAACCGCTGCTTTATGCGGCCCTGTTGGATGCCGGCGAACTGTTGCCCGACATGCTCGTACCCGACGTACCTACCCAGATTGCGGGCTATACTCCTGAAAACTACAGTGAGGAGTACAGCGGTGCCGTACCCGCAAAGGATGCCCTGGCGCGTTCGCTCAACATTCCCGCTGTGCGTTTGCTGCAGAAATATGGCCTCGAAAAGTTCCGCGATCAGTTGGACGCCTTCGGGTTACGGGGACTCGATAGACCCGCCGACCATTACGGCCTGACACTGATCCTTGGGGGCGCCGAAAGCAATCTTTGGGACCTGTGCAAAACTTACGCGAACCTGGCATCCACCGTGAACCACTTTAACCGCACATCAAGCGAATATTTCGAAAAAGAGTTTGCCGATCCCGTGCTGCAAACCGACCAAAGGGTCGAATTCGGGGAAAAATCCATCGAAAAAACCCTTTTCGATGCCGGCAGTATTTATCTGACCTTCGAGGCCATGAAAGAGGTAAATCGACCTCAGGCCGACGAATCGTGGCGGTTCTTCGATAGCAGCAGGCCTATTGCCTGGAAGACCGGTACCAGTTTCGGCAATAAGGACGCTTGGGCCATCGGGGTTACGACCGACTATGTAGTCGGTATTTGGGTCGGCAACGCCGATGGCGAGGGCCGGCCCAATATGACTGGGGTGGCCAGTGCGGCCCCCATCCTTTTCGATGTTTTTGGTTTGCTTCCAAGGTCTCGATGGTTTCAAAAACCCTTGGACGCGTTTGTCGATATCACAGTCTGTTCCGGAAGCGGTTATCTGATGACGGATGCCTGTCCCCCTAAGACCATTTCCATCCCGAACAAAAAGAATTACGTGAAATCCTGTCCGTACCATCATAGGGTTCAGTTGGATGCCAACAGACAATTCCGGGTCAACTCATTCTGTGCCGATTTGTCCGAGACCGTATCCCAATCTTGGTTTACACTGCCGCCCTTGATGGAGTATTATTACAAACGCGTGCATCCTACCTATAAAACCCTTCCCCCTGTTCGTGAAGATTGCCGAAGCACGGGTAGGCCGGTGATGGAGTTCATCTATCCCCAAAATGGAAGCCGTATATCCCTGCCCAGGAATTTTGAGGGCAAGATTAATGAATTGGTGCTCAAACTAGCCCATAACCGTCCCGACACGGAGGTCTATTGGTATCTCGACAAGATTTATTTGCAAAAGACCCGGAATTTTCATGAAATTGGGGTAATTCCATCCCAAGGAGAGCATAAGGTTACCGCCGTCGACGCCCTAGGTCACGAGATTTCAATCATGATTACCGTAGAGTAGTTTGAATGCGGGGAATTAAACCCTATATTTAACGACCGTTCAGTACGATCAGAGGGCCCAAAGACATGCTTTTTAAACAATGCTGTTGATTCTAGCACGCCTTGAGTCTTGATTCATTGTCCACGATCCAAGCCAACGGGCCGGAAAGTGAGCTTGACTCTTAACTCTCAATAAAACAAATCTCATCTAAAATCCCATTTCAAAATGAACTATATCATCTCCCTAGACCAAGGAACCACCAGCTCCCGCGCCCTTTTGGTCGACGAAAACGGAAAAATCAAGGGCATGGTGCAAAAGGAGTTCAAACAGCTATTTCCGAAATCGGGATGGGTAGAGCACGACCCGATGGAAATATTGGAGTCCCAATTGGGCGTATTCGACGAGCTGATCAAAAAGGAGAATATAAACCCGGAGGACATCAAGGCCATCGGAATCACCAACCAGCGGGAGACGACCGTAGTCTGGGACAAACAAACCGGGGAGCCGATCTATAATGCGATCGTTTGGCAGGATATACGCACCGCCGATATCTGCGAACATCTCAAGAATAGTGGATTGACGGAACATGTTCAAACAACAACCGGGCTGGTCATCGACTCTTATTTTGCGGGGACCAAGGTCAAGTGGATTCTGGATAATGTTGATGGTGCCAGGAAAAAAGCCGAAAACGGCGAGCTATTGATGGGCACCATCGATACTTGGCTCGTTTGGAACATGACGGGGAAAAAGAACCATGTTACGGACTATACCAATGCCTCGCGAACCATGGTCTATGACATTGTCAACCTACGATGGGACGATAAAATGTTGAAGGTCCTAGGAATTCCCAAATCGATGCTGCCCGAGGTAAAACCTTCCGCCTATCATTTTGGGGATTATGATTTGGAAGGCACTAAAATTCCGATCGCCGGAATCGCCGGGGATCAACAGGCCGCCTTGTTCGGGCAGGCCTGCTTTAAAAAGGGAACGGCCAAAAACACCTACGGCACCGGATGCTTTATGTTGATGAACACCGGTACCGACCCCCAATTCTCAAAAAACGGATTGCTGACCACCATCGCTTACGGCCTTGACGGGAAGGTGTATTACGCCCTCGAAGGCAGTATTTTTATCGCCGGGGCCGCGATTCAGTGGTTGAGGGACGGATTGGAACTGATCGAGAACGCCAAGGATACCGAGGCCCTTGCGGATTCCGTAAAAGACGAGAATCCGGTGTACGTAGTGCCAGCTTTTGCCGGCCTGGGCGCTCCCCATTGGGATATGTATGCCCGCGGTGCCATCTTCGGCCTTACCCGCGATACCGGAAAGGCGCATTTGGTCAAGGCCACACTCGAATCGCTCGCCTATCAGACTAGGGATATATTGAAAGCCATGGAAAACGATTCGGGCATTCAACTCAAAAACCTTCGGGTCGATGGTGGGGCCTGCGCCAATAACTATCTCATGCAATTCCAAGCCGACATTCTCGATTCCGAAGTTCACAGACCGGAGGTCATAGAATCGACCGCAATGGGCGCGGCATTTTTGGCCGGCATTCAAATTGGATTATGGAAACAGGAGGACGTAGATCAAAACCGTCCTATGGATCGAATTTTCAAGCCTACTTTTGACCGGGTAAAACGCAAGCGGCTCTACACGAAGTGGAAAAAAGCCGTGGAACGGACCATGGGATGGGAAGACCAATAGGCTTTTGACGAAGCAAGGCAGCATCGCGAAATCGGGATGTCATAAGACCGCCCTAAAAGTCATATCCTATTTTAAAGTATTTTCTTTTAGCATCAAAATTCGATTTCTAAACAACCTATTAATCAACTAGGATTAACTATTTTGCAAGTTATGTACGGAAAAATCAAAGAACATCTACAAAACGAATTGGACCAGATCAAAGAAGACGGTCTCTACAAAAAAGAACGTATTATTACGTCTGCCCAAGACGCCGTCATTCAAATCTCGACCGGCGAGGAAGTCATCAATTTTTGTGCTAACAATTATTTGGGCCTATCGTCTCATCCCGAAGTCATTCAAGCGGCAAAGGATACGTTGGACTCCCACGGTTTTGGCATGTCATCGGTACGGTTTATTTGTGGTACGCAGGACATTCATAAGGAACTGGAAAAGAAAATCGCTGAATTTTATGGCACGGACGATACCATATTGTACGCAGCGGCATTCGACGCCAACGGCGGATTGTTCGAGCCTATTCTGACCAAAGAAGACGCCATTATCTCCGATTCGCTGAACCATGCCTCCATTATTGATGGGGTTCGTCTGTGCAAGGCCATGCGGTTTCGGTACGCCAACAGTGACATGGCAGATCTCGAAAAACAACTCAAACAGGCCAATGCGGACAATGCGCGGTTCAAGATTATCGTGACGGACGGGGTTTTCTCCATGGACGGCCTGGTGGCTCCCTTGGACGAAATCTGCGACCTTGCCGAGAAATACGATGCCCTGGTCATGATAGACGATTGTCATGCCACGGGCTTTATCGGAGCTCGCGGACGTGGCACCCATGAAGAGAAAGGGGTAATGGACCGGGTCGACATTATTACTGGCACCCTAGGAAAGGCCATGGGAGGGGCCATGGGAGGTTATACTACCGGCAAGAGAGAGATTATTGAAATATTGCGCCAGCGCTCACGCCCGTATCTTTTTTCGAATTCCCTTGCTCCCGCTATTGTGGGCGGCTCCCTCAAGGCGTTTGAATTGGTGGAAAAGGACAGCTCATTGCGCGATAAGCTTCACGATAACACGGACTACTTTAAAAAAGGACTTAAAGATGCCGGCTTCGATATCATAGATGGCGAATCCGCAATTGTACCCGTAATGCTTTACGACGCCAAATTGGCCCAAGAAATGGCGAGCAGACTGCTCGAGAAAGGAATCTATGTAATCGGTTTCTTCTATCCCGTGGTACCGAAAGATATGGCGCGCATACGCGTACAACTCTCCGCCGCCCATGAAGTGACCCATCTAGACAAAGCCATTGAGGCGTTTATTGAAGTGGGAAAAGCAATGAAAATCGTTTAAATGCATCATTTTTTCCATAAAAGGCGTTAAAAAAATTTATTGATTGATTTTGTTAATAATGTTTAACAACTTACATTTGCAGCTAATAAACACTTAAACTTAAAAATTTGAACATGAAACATCTTAGCAAATTATTGGTTGTCGCCCTGCTATTCGTAGGCGTTGGCAGCATGCAAGCGCAAGACGAAAATAACCCGTGGCAGGTTAGTTTTGGGGTGAACGCCATTGACGTCTATCCGACGAGCGACGACAACTTCCCTACTCAGACCAGCTCTTTTGGTAATGAGTTCTTCAACGCGAGCGACCACTGGAACATTCTTCCTTCCATTTCTTACATTGGTGTATCCCGCTCCGTAGGCAACAATTTGTCCGTTGGTGTTAGAGGTTCGTTGAATAAGATCGACAAATTGGGCGATGTTGGCGTGGACGATCTTTCCCACTATGCTTTAGATGGAACAATAAAATATGCTTTTGCACCCGAATTTATCCTCGATCCATTCGTTGAGATCGGTGGTGGTTATACTTGGGTTGACGAAATTGGTGCCGGTACCGTAAATGGTGGTCTTGGTATCAATTTTTGGTTTACCGACAATATCGGTCTTACCGTACAAACTAGCTACAAGCACGCGTTCGAGGATTACGGACGCAAGCATTTTCAGCATATGGCTGGAATCGCGGTTAAATTCGGCGGCACCGATACGGACGGTGACGGCATCTACGATAAGGACGATGCTTGTCCAGAAGTTGCTGGCTTAGAGGAATTCCAAGGTTGCCCAGATTCTGACGGCGACGGTATTCCGGACAAAGACGATGAATGTCCGAATGAAGCCGGTTCTAAAGAAATGAACGGTTGCCCAGACTCTGATGGCGACGGCATTGCCGATAAAGACGATAAGTGTCCGAACGAAGCTGGTATAGCTGCGCTTGATGGATGTCCTGATGCTGACGGTGACGGAGTTGCCGATGGAGACGATGAGTGCCCGAACGAAGCAGGTCCTGCCGAGAACAACGGATGCCCATGGCCCGATACAGATGGTGACGGCGTCTTGGATAAAGATGACAAGTGTGTTGACACTCCCGGTACCGTAGCGAACGACGGTTGCCCAGAAGTTACCGAAGAAGTTCAGAAGCAATTGAACGAGTATGCTCGTACCATCAACTTCGACACTGGTAAATCATCGATTAAAGCTGAATCAACTTCAGTAATGGTCGACATTATCCAAATCCTGAACGAGTATCCTAATGCTAAGTTCACCGTCGAAGGTCATACGGATAGCGTGGGTAGCGAAAAATTGAACAAGAGTCTATCTGAGTCTAGAGCACTTTCCGTAAAAGAGTTCTTAGTTGACAAAGGTATCCAAGAGTTCAGATTGTCCGCCATCGGTTACGGTGAGGATAAGCCTATCGCCACTAACAACACTAGAGCCGGTAGAGCAGAGAACAGAAGGGTTGAAATCAACTTGGTTAAAGAGTAAGTTTCACTCCATATCATTAGAAAAGCCCTGGCAAATGCCAGGGCTTTTTTTATGCCGAATTCACAGCACATTATCATGGCAACAATCTAATCCCTATTTTTGAAGTCGTTTGCGGGCTGTCATTAGCATTTGAATTTGACGTTTACCTACTTAGACGCCTAATCCCGACTTCGGACTTAGGACGAAATATTTTAAAAGGTGGTTCGTTCATGAGAAATATCGGTAGTCTTGCGTCTTAGGTCATATAGTCTCATGTCATTATTGGACGATTGGGTAAATAGACGGACAAGCATTTTAAGGTTTAATAAGAATGGGTATGACTAGTTTTTTGGAGGATGTTGTAGCCGAGGTCGAAATGAAATATGAGACATTCGAAGACCTCATATTCGTGCTGCCGAGTAAGCGCGCTGGCACATTTCTGAGAAAGGCCCTCGCCGAAAAAGCGGACAAAACCTTTTTCGCACCTGATATTTACAGCATCGAAGAGTTTATCGAAAAAATTTCGGGATTGGCCTATGCAACCCAAACCCAGCAGCTGTTCTACCTGTATAAAACCTACGTATCGCGCAAGCCTGACCCGCAAGACAACTTCTACAGTTTTTCAAAATGGGGCCAGACATTGTTACAGGATATCAATGAGATAGATCGTTACCTCATCGACGCCGAAAAGCTCTTCGACAGTCTTTCCGATATCCAAGAGATGGAACATTGGTCGTTACGACCGGGAAAGACGCAAATGATGGAAGATTACCTCAGCTTTTGGAACAACCTAGAACCCATATATCGCAATTTTAACCATGCTCTGTTGAGCGATGGGTTAGGTCACCAAGGCTTGGTCTATCGAACGGCCTGTGACAAACTGGAGGAATATCTCACCCATATGCCCGCTAAGGTCTTTATTTTTCTAGGCTTTAACGCACTCAATACGGCGGAAAGTCAAATCATTCAGCAAATTCTGGATACCTGTCCCGCTGAAATTTTTTGGGATATTGATAAGCATTTCCTAAACGACGCGGTTCATGACGCCAGCTACTTCATCCGTCATCATGGTAAAACATGGCCCTATCTGGCTGCCCGTGGCATAAAGGGAGTAAGCGAACATTACCTCTCCGAAAAAAAAATAAAGATTATTGGGGTGCCCAAGAATGTTTCCCAATCGAAATACACCGGCCAATTGTTGCATGATATACACCAAGGGCATCCCGGAGGCTTGAAAAGCACAGCTGTAGTACTAGGGGAAGAAAGTCTGCTAAACTCTTTATTGAATGCAATCCCTCCCGAAATCGAGGGAGTAAATATTACCATGGGATATCCACTGCACAAGACGCCCTTGGCAACTTTTTTCGAAATGTTCATCGCCCTTTACATTAACCGTAGTAATCAAGGATGGTTCTACCGTGATATACTTGATTTTTTGGCGCATCCCAGTACCAACGCATTGTTGAATGCAAAAGATGACCCGATCAAGGAAACCATTCAAACCCGTATAAAGAGCAAAAATTGGATTTACATCAAAGCTTCACGACTGTGGGCTTGCACGCATCGGAACGACAAAACGCTCAAGCTGGTCTTTCATGAAAATAACCCCAATCCTCAGGAAATTGTTCAGATAGGACTAAACATCATTGCCGAACTTAGAACAAGGCCTCAAAATAGGGCAAGCCGGCTAGGCATGGAATACCTATACCGGTTCTACGAACTATTCAACCAGCTAGACACACTTCTTGGGACTTATAATTTTATAGACGATCTAAAATCCTTACAGAGCTTATATCGAGAGCTTTTATCCTCCGAGACCCTCGATTTTCAAGGAGAACCCTTACAAGGTCTTCAAATCATGGGGATGCTCGAAAGCCGCAATTTGGACTTTGATACGGTAATTATAACTTCGGTCAATGAGGGAATTTTGCCATCGGGAAAATCAAATAATTCCTTTATTCCCTTCGATTTAAAATTACATTCCAATCTGCCCACCTATAAGGAAAAGGATGCAGTCTACACCTATCATTTTTATCGCCTGTTACAACGTGCCAAGCAAGTTTACATTCTATATAGTACCGAACCGGATGACGGATTGGGGGGCGGGGAACGGAGCAGGTTGATCGATCAACTACTGACCGACGGGAACAGGCCTCAGCATATTGTCGAGACCCAAGCCTCGCCCAGCATATCCCCTAGCTCAAAACATCTGAAACAAATAAAGAAGGACGCGTCGTTGCTCGATCTTATAAAATCACATGCTGCCAAGGGATTTTCCCCGACTTCGCTCAGCAACTACATTCGCAATCCCTTAGAATTTTATCGGCGTTACGTATTGGGCATCGACGATGTTCTTGAAGTTGAAGAAACGTTAGCGGCCAATACCTTTGGCACTATCGTGCACGACACCCTTGAAGATCTGTACCGTCCATTTTTGGGCGAGTATCTCACCGTAGAAGGGCTGAAAACGGCTAAAGCCGATAGCAAGGGAATAATCGAACATCATTTCAAAAAGAGCTACGGAGACGGGGATATCTCAAGAGGTAAGAACCTTATTGCTTTTCATGTCATCCACCGCTATATCGAAAATTTTATTGATCAGGAAATGGAGAATGTCAAGCACCATCGCATCAAACTGTTGGGTCTTGAAGAAAAATTACAGGTATCGCTGGATATTCCTGGAATCGATTTCACAGTTAATTTAAAGGGAAAGCTGGACCGTATCGACGAAATGGACGGTAACGTACGGATTATCGACTATAAAACGGGAAAAGTAACCCCTGCCCAAGTAGAAATTGTAGCTTGGGAAGACATCGCCTCAAATTACGATTACAGTAAAGCCTTTCAAATACTATGTTACGCTTTGATGTACCACAAACAAGACCCGATATCATCTATCGAGGCAGGAATTGTTTCGTTTAAAAACCTCGGTGCCGGTCTGATGCGTTTTGCCACCAAGCCCTCAAAAAGAAGTCGCGCGAAAGACACGAATATTACGCAGGCGACCCTAGATCAGTTTGGTCAAGAGCTGAGTAATTTAGTACTGGAAATCTGCAATCCCGATATACCATTTAGCGAGAAAGAGGTGTAGCTACTTCTTATCGGGCCTACTTGGGCGAACCTCTATTTTACTAGGCAAGGTCCGTGGATGCATCTTTAGCAGGTCGATCACCAGCTCTCCAATATCCTCGGGATGAATTTTCCAATCGTCGGAGCTGTCAGGCTCATTTCCCGCAAAATGAGTTTTGACCGAGCCGGGCATAATCGTTGACACCTTGATATCATACTTTCGCAAATCAAGCATCGCCGCTTGGGTAAAACCGACGACCCCGAATTTCGAGGCATTATAGCCGGCTCCGTTCGCAAAAAAATTGCAGCCCGCCAGACTGGCCAAAGTCATGTAATATCCCTTGGATTTTTTCAGGGCTTCAACGGAAGCCTGAAGGGTGTGAAAGGCCCCGCTGAGATTCGTGTCGATCATTTGATGCCAGTCCTTGTCCGACATTTCATCTATCGGGGCAAAGTTTCCGACCCCCGCATTGGCCAAGACCACATCTAACTGCCCCCATTTGTCCAAAATTTCCTGGACAGCCTTTTTCTCGTCATCGTGATCGGCCACATCTGACTCAATGGCCAATACTTGATCATCTTTTGCTAAGTGTGCGGCCGCTGCCTTGACCGATTTCAAGGTACGGCCACTCACGGCGACTCTCATACCCGCTTCGAGCAGCTTTTGCGCAACTCCATATCCAATTCCTTTAGAGCCTCCCGTAATGTAGGCCACTTTATTCTTCAAATCTTTCATCTGTATCTCTGTTTTTGTTGTTTAAGCTGATTTATTGATGTCAATTTATTTTTGCTGGCCACCTACCGTTGCCTGATCAGTGAAAAAAAAATCCGGACAGGGTGGGTTTGTCGTTTGAATAAGATTGACGGAACGGCTGAAGGCCTTTCCCAATATTTCTTAATCCTAAGTCGCTAAGGTATTCTTTATGTACAAATAACGTTGTGGTATCCAAAATTCTCTTGTCTCATACGCAAACTTTATGTACAAGCCCACTGTATCTTTAGACAGATTTCTTGCTTAAACGGGATGAGTGAACTATTTTTAAGATTTGCAAAGTTTCGTTTGTCAACTTTAGTCCGAGCATACCGAAGCTCAGTCTCAATCTCTAAGGTCTACTATGAAGTATGAAAATCCCTTTCTGCAAGGCAATTTTTTATTAGGAAGCAAACAAGCGGAAACCCTATACCACGATTTTGCGGCCAAAATGCCCATAATCGACTATCACAACCACCTACCCCCTAAGGCCTTGGCCGATGACAAGAACTTTGAGAACATCACGCAGGCCTGGATCAATGGTGACCATTACAAGTGGCGCGCGATGAGAAACCTGGGTATCGAGGAAAAATTCATTACCGGTAACGCTTCCGATAAAGAGAAATTCAACAAATGGGCCTACACCGTGCCCTATACCATGCGAAATCCGCTCTACCATTGGACGCACATGGAACTATCGCGGTATTTTGATCGTAAAGACCTACTTTCAGAGAAAAATGCTTCGTCGATCTATCAATCAGTGTCGGAGACATTGAACACTCCTGATTTCAGTTGTCGAAACCTGATTTCAAAAATGAACGTCAAGGTATTGTGCACAACCGAGGACCCAACGGACACCTTAGAACATCACCAAAGACTCGCCAAAAGCGATTTTGATACCAAGGTAAGTACCGCATTCCGACCCGACAAGGCTCTGCTTATAGACAGCGATGACTATAACGGTTATCTAGACACGCTTTCGGATGTCTCAGGCGTTTCCATCGACACCTACGATGCCCTGTGCGATACCTTGAAAAAGCGCATTTCGTTCTTTCACGATAATGGTTGCAGACTCTGCGATCATGGTCTGAGTCATCTTTATGCTGAAACCTTTACCGATGCAGAGGTGAAATCCATCTTCAAAAAACGCCGGGAAGGCAATGAGCTATCGGAAGGGGAAGCGAATAAATTTCGAAGTGCCCTGCTCTTGTTCCTCGCGGAAACCTATCATGATTTTGGATGGGTACAACAATTCCATCTGGGCGCGTTGCGGAACAATAATAGCAGAATGCTCGAAAAATTGGGTCCCGATACGGGCTGGGATTCCATCGGCGATTACCAGCAAGCCGAAAGCCTGTCGAGGTTTTTGGATACCCTGGACGGAAGAAATAAGCTGACCAAGACCATTCTCTACAACCTCAACCCTACCGATAACGCCGTCTTGGCGACCATGATCGGTAATTTTAATGACGGAAGCATCAAAGGCAAGGTTCAGTGGGGATCGGGCTGGTGGTTCTTGGACCAAAAAGATGGGATGGAAGATCAGATGAATACCCTGTCGAATATGGGGCTCATCAGTTGTTTCATCGGAATGTTGACGGATTCTAGAAGTTTTCTGTCCTTTCCGCGGCACGAATATTTTCGACGTATATTGTGCAATCTTTTCGGGGAGGATATCAAAAACGGGGAATTGCCCAACGATATGGAGTGGATCGGCAAACTGGTGCAGGATATTTGTTATACTAACGCTAAAGAATACTTTGATTTTTAATGAAATCGTATCTCAACCTTATCGTTTGTCTTATAATCGCATTGGGCACGAGCTCCTGCGAAGAATTGATAAAAACGCGTACCGTACGTCTGGGGCATGGGCTCGACACGAGCCATTCCGTGCACAAGGCGATGGTCAAAATGGGAGAGCATCTTGAGGAGCTATCCGACGGAAAAATGACCCTAAAGATTTATCCCAGTCAGCAACTGGGTACCGAAAGGCAGTGTCTTGAACTACTGCAAATCGGAAGTCTGGATATGACCAAGGTCTCCGTAGGCACCTTGGAGAACTTTGCCCCCAAAATGAGGGTCTTGGGCCTTCCCTTTTTGTTTCGCGACAGACAACATTCCTTTAACGTATTGGACGGCCCCATCGGACAAAGCCTTCTGAACGAAGGAGAACAATATTGGCTCAAGGGACTTGGATATTATGATGCCGGTAGCCGAAGTTTTTATACCAAAGACCGCCCCGTTCACAGTCCAGAAGACCTAGTCGGCCTTAAAATAAGGGTGATGGAAAGTGTTACTGCCGTCAATATGGTCAAGGCCCTTGGAGGGTCACCCACTCCCATTTCTTGGGGCGAGCTCTATACCGCCCTACAACAGGGCGTAGTAGATGGAGCCGAAAACAATCCGCCCAGTTTTTATCTTTCGAGACACTACGAGGTCTGTAAATTTTATACGTTGGACGAGCATACGGTACTACCGGACGTGCTTTTGGCGGGTACGCATCTCTGGGACAAACTTTCCGAGGAAGAGCGCGGCTGGTTAAAACAAGCCGTTGACAACTCCATCGGATATCAAAGGGAACTATGGATGGAGTCGGAAAAAGAGGCCTTGGCCGAAGTAGAGAAGGCCGGGGTGGAGATAATCAGACCCAATAAGGAATTGTTTTCCGAAGAGGTCGAGGACATCTATGATAAGTACAAAGAAGATACTGAGCTATCCCAATTGATACAAGATATCAGGGCAACTAAATAAAATAACCTAACCGTCACGTAACTTATAAAATCTGCATAGGAGGATTGACGTAGGAAGTAAGACTAACCAATAAACCGATCAAAAATGCGATTACGGGCAACAATCGATAAAATCCTGGCCAATGCCTTGGTCATTCTTATGGCGGTGATGACCCTGAACGTACTGTGGCAGGTTTTCAGCCGGTTCCTTTTGGGCGCACCCAGTTCCTTTACCGACGAGCTGGCCCGCTATCTATTAATATGGATCGGCATCTTGGGAGCAGCTTATGTTTCCGGTCAAAACCTGCATGTCGCCATCGATGTGCTGCCCAAAAAATTCAGCGAAAAGACCCAGAGACGCCTCCGTGCCATCGTTGATTGGCTCGTTATCTTGTTTGCTTTCTGCGCCTTTGTCATCGGAGGATCTCGGCTAGTCTATATCGTATATGTCCTCGAACAGCATTCGCCTGCCCTTCAGGTTCCGTTAGCCTTGGTCTATTTGGTTATTCCCGTTAGCGGAGTACTGATCATCTATTATAAAATTTTCGACCTATTTAAAAAATAGTTTCCATGGAGTATATTCCCGTCTTGGTGCTGGTCATCAGTTTTGTCGTCTTATTGGCCATCGGCACACCCGTAGCCTGGAGCATCGCCATTTCATCGGTATTGACCATGCTGACGAGTATTCCCTTTACACCCGCCTTCACGACAGTATCGCAACGCATCGGCACTGGACTCGACAGTTTTGCTCTCTTGGCCATTCCCCTCTTTATACTTTCGGGAGAGCTGATGAACAAAGGCGGTATCGCCCATCGGTTGATCGCTTTTGCCAAAACCTTGGTAGGGGCCCTTCCGGGCGGACTGGCTTTAATCAATATCATTTCCGCAATGTTAATGGGTGCAATTGCGGGATCGGCTATGGCGGCGGCATCTGCCATGGGAAGTATCATCGGTCCGGAGATGGAAAAAGAAGGTTATTCCAAGGAATTTGGGGCGGCCGTCAATATCACCGCGGCCACGACAGGTCTAGTCATTCCTCCAAGTAACGTATTGATTGTCTACTCCTTGGCCAGTGGCGGTGCTTCGATAGCCGCCTTGTTTCTTGCCGGATACATCCCTGGGATACTTACCGGTCTATTCCTTATGATCGTTGCCTCTTTATGGGCCAAGAAAAAAGGTTTTAAGCTGGGAAAGCGAAGTTCGCTAAGGGAAATTTTTAGGACCTTCATTGACGCATTTCCCAGTCTGCTCATGTTGGTGGTGGTCATCGGCGGTATCGTAGCCGGTATCTTTACCGCGACGGAAGCTTCTGCTATCGCAGTCCTCTACAGCTTGATTCTTGGCTTTGTCTACAGGGAAATTACGTTTCCGAAACTTCCACAGATTTTATTGGATTCATCGGCGACCACGGCTATAGTAATGCTACTTATAGGCACATCGATCAGTATGTCATGGGCCTTGTCTTACGAAAATATCCCCCAGGACATCAGTACTGGACTTTTGGCGCTAAGTGACAACCCAATCGTCATTTTATTGATAATCAATTTGTTGTTACTATTTGTTGGCATCTTTATGGATATGACGCCCGCCGTTCTCATCTTTACCCCGATATTCTTGCCCGTGGTAACCGCATTGGGCCTAGACCCCGTACATTTCGGCATCATCATGGTACTCAACCTATGTATCGGTCTTTGCACCCCGCCCGTGGGCTCGGTGCTCTTTGTAGGCGTCGGTATAGCCAAAACTACCATAGAAAAGGTCGTAAAACCGCTGTTGCCCCTTTTTGTGGCCATGATTATCGCCTTGATACTGGTAACCTATATTCCGGCCCTAAGTCTTTGGCTACCTAGTTTGTTCGGACTTTAATATCCCGGGTTCTGCTCCAGGAAGCCCGCTGTACCAGAAGCGGCGTCCACTACGCTCTGTGGAATCGGAAAGAGCCTTTTGTTGACATCGGAGTCGGTCTTGTTCGTCCAGGTATCTTCATAGGTGCCGAAACGGATTTGGTCACCCCTGCGGAAGCCTTCCCAGTACAGCTCGAAACCCCGTTCGCGGTACAGAATATCCAAGTTCATGGTCTCTAGGGCGGCGGGAGTTTGGTCCGGACGGGCATTCCTTGAGGTCCGTACCACATTTACATCCGCCAGGGCACCCGCAACATCGCCATTTCTCATCTGAGCCTCGGCACGCATCAAATAAATTTCGGCCAGCCGCATCAATACGAGGTCGACACTGCTAAAATTATTTCCATCATCGGATGTACGGCTAAACTGATATTTAGAGCACCTATAGCCCGTGTTATGCAAGGATCCTTCATTGCTGAAGTTGACCTCCAAGGTATGGTCGACGTAACCCACGTCACGGTCAGGTCCGTTTCCCTTACGCTGCACTATGGGATAAATTCTGACCCCGTCGTCACAGGTTATGAATTCGCCACTTTCATCTTTTCGGGGACCCCATTGGATGCCCCGTAGAATGCCCCTATCCATTTCAAAGGAAACCGGTTCAACACAGTAATAACTGTCCTCGGTCTCAGTGGCGACGAGAGGCTGGCGATTGGCAAGGTCTTGCAGCTGTTCTTCGGGCACTAGAGTATTCCTTTTATAAAACCGGGCATCGGCATCGGCGGGATCGACATCTCCATAGGCATCTACCCAAGTCCGATAAAAATCGGGCGTAATTGCCGGGCCGTCGGTACCGTCGGCGCTGGGGTATTCCGGTCTGGGGAACATAGATCCAGCAATGGACCAGTACGCCCACCGGCTGTGCTCCCTTTCCAACACTCCGCGCTGATCCAAGGCAAATATGAGTTCCGGATTGCCGTTGTTATCATCGTTGAACAAATCAAAATATTCGGGGGAGAGCGAAAAACTCCCCGAATTGATGATGTTATCGGTATACTCAATGACCTTGTCCATATCTTCTTGGGTAAAGTCGGGGGTACCGTAAGGGGCGCGATATACGGCCGCGTTCAGGTGCAACCGCGCCAACAGGCCCCAAACGGCCGATTGGGTCATTCGGCCCGGCCCTCGATCGGTATTGATGACATCGACTACCGACAACAGTTCGTTTCGTATATAGTCGATGGCTTCCTGGGTCTTGAGCACCGTTGATAGTTCTTGGCCTGCGGATTCTTTTTCGAGAACGAGGCCCCAGCTGTCTAAAAGCAACAAATTCAAATAGGCTCTAAGAGCGATCATTTCATACAAGGCCCCTTCCGCTTCGGCATCTCCCTCGTCTGCCAAGGGCCGCAAAGTTTCGATGGCCGCCAGAGTTCGGGAAATATTGGTCGTCAATTGGTTCCACCCACTGGCCACTAAATCGTTGGTGGGTGTAAAATTATGGGCATGGGCCGCTAGGTATTTACCCCCGTCGAACCAATCGGTTCCGCCCCGATAGGGCAGTATGGCCTCATCGGAGGGAATCAGTTGCAAGCCGTAAAAATTCGTGTGTCGCCAGGTCCAGGACACATAGCCATAAGCGGGCGCAATGGCTCCACTGACGACCTCCGCCTGAGATCCGGTCAGGGATTCATCGATTAATTCCTCGTCTAGGTCGGTACAGTTCCAATTCAGAAAAGTGGCCAGCATCAAAATTGAAATTATCAATTTATTCTTCATTGCGAATCAATTTTATTTAAAAAGTTACGTTTAAGCTTACCACCAGTGTGCGGGGAGACGGATAGGTAAACCGGTCGATACCAAAGGTTTGAATACCGTCTATTTCGTTACCGGTATTGACTTCGGGATCGAATCCGGTATAATCCGTGATCACAAAAAGGTTTTGACCGGTAAGGGTAAACCGTATTTGTTTGACCAAGTCGCTGAGACCCATGTTCTGGGTATCTAGGTTATATCCCAAAGTGGCATTGTTCAATCGCAGAAAACTGCCATCTTCCAAATAGCGGGTGGATACCTCGTTGGAATTGCTGATATCCTCATCGGGAAACTGTATGGCAAAATCTGTGGTGTTCAGGCTTTGGTTGAGCTGACTCTTGCTGAATAGGCTCATGGCCGTATGATTGTACACTTTGGTGCCCGCTATTCCGTTGAAATTCAAACCTAGGTCAAAATTTTTATAGTTGAAACCCAGGTTGATGGCATAAATAAGTTCGGGCTGTGCCGTTCCCACGGGAATTCGATCATCGTCTAAAGACTCGCCATCGCCGTTGACATCGCGAAATTGGTTCAGCCCATCGGCACCTATTCCGATAAACTCCTTCATATAGAACGTACCGGCAGGCTCCCCGTTGAGATACCCATTTATCGTAGCCCCGGTCTGCCCCGCACCCTGGGCCTGGCCCGTGGTTATAATTTGAAAAGGGGAGTTGGCCACCTCGTTATCGATAAATGTGATGTTGCCGCCAAGATTCATAAAGAAGTCCTCCCCGATCTGCGTATTATAGTCCAAAGAGAATTCTACTCCGGAATTATGTATTTCCAATTCGGGAATGTTCGTCCATATTTTTTCAGTGGGCTGTATGGGATCTATCCGATTCGATAGCAATACCACCTTGCTCGTAACCTTGTCAAAATAGTTCAAGGTACCCGTTAACCTATTGTTCATCAGTCCGAAATCCAGCCCGACATTCATCTGTGTAGCGACTTCCCACTGTAGGTTGGGGTTCGCGGTACGCACGGGCACGGTTCCAAAGGGATAACCATCGGAAGTGGTGGCACTCGGACTTAGGGGGTACGTATCGTTATCCGCCTTGCTGTCAACGTAACTGGCCAAGGTGACCTTGTTATCGATGCCCTCTTGATTACCGGTCTGGCCCCAACTGGCCCGTAACTTCAAGGTGTTGAAAACAGTGTTGTCGGCCATAAAATCTTCCTTATTAATATTCCAAGCCAAGGCTACCGATGGAAAATAACCGTATTCGTTATTCGCTCCGAATTTCGAGGAACCGTCCGCCCTCATGGTCGCCGTTATCAAATACTTCTCATTGTACCCGTAGTTCAATCTACCGAAGTAGGACTGCAATTCGTTTTTCTCGGCGACGGAGTTCAGACTGGTAGGATTCTCTTGACTGCTCAGCTGATCTTGAAACCGGGGTTCGATGTCATTATCCGCGAACCCCTCCAGCTCGAACCGTTTCTGTTGAAAATAGATGTCTTGGTACGAATGTCCGATTAAAAAGGTAATGTTGTGCACGCCTTTGGAAACATTGTAGGTCAGGGTGTTTTCGATCAAGGTATTTCTATTGCGGGTAAACGTCGTCTGTAAAGTGCCCTCGTCCAGACCTTCCAGCAATGCATAGGGTGTCTGCTGTACATCTCGATCTGTAGAGGAGTAGTCAACACCGAGATTCAATTTATAGGTCAATCCCTCCACAATTTCCAAAGAAGGTGAAATGTTGGCCAGAATACGGTTGCTATTGGTAAAATCTTTATAGATGCGGTTACGGACCACCGGGTTCAGCCGATCATCGAACAAGGTCGGTTGTCCATTGGTAAAGGCTGGTATGGTCGGATTCAACTGGAGCATATCGGATACTATAGCCCCGATATCGGGCCTATCGTTTTCAGTTCTTGAAGCGGTCAGATTAATATCTACGTTCAAACGGCCGTCCAAGGCCTTTTGGTTCAGGTTGACCCGCCCGGAATAGCGAGTCAGCGAACTGTTTTCCAATACCCCCTCTTGGTCGTCGACGCCAGTGGATACATAATAGGAAAACTTATCGGGGGCTCCCCCGCCCATGGAGAAGTTGACATTTTTGGAAATGCCGGTCCGTGTCAGGGCATCCTGCCAGTCGGTATCCGCGCCGCCATCCTGCAAGTTGCCTCCGATGGCCGTCACCTGCTCCCTGAACTCATCGGCCCCGAACACATCGACCTTATTGGCAAAAGTTGAAAAGGCGGTCGATACGGAGAGGTTCATTTCGGTCTTGCCGGCCATTCCTTTTTTAGTGGTAATCGCAATCACCCCATTAGCGGCCCGGGCCCCGTAAATTGCGGCAGCGGAGGCATCCTTCAGTACATCGATCGATTCAATATCCTGCGGATTGATAAAATTCAATGGGTTCGAGGCCACCCCCGTGGATGTATTATCTATAACAAAACCATCGACCACAAAAAGCGGGGTCGTGCCCGAACGGAAACTCCCGAGTCCTCGGATAACAATATTTTGCGCGGCACCCGGCTCGCCACTGACCGCGGTAACATTGACGCCCGATATTTTACCTTGGACCAATTGCCCAGGGTTGGCGACCACTCCCTTATTAAAGTCCTCGCTTTTAATGGAACCGATGGAACCGGTCACGTCTGATTTCTTTTGCGTACCATAGCCTACGACCACTACGTCTTCGAGTTGGGTGGCGTCTTCCTGCAACTGTATCCTCAAGGTGGTTTGTCCTGCAACTGGCTCTTCCGTACTTGAATAGCCCAAATAGGAGACTTCTAAAACGGCCCCGTCCCCGACATCGATTGCAAAATTTCCATCAAAATCCGTGGTTGTTCCGTTGGTCGTCCCTTTTTCAACTACTGTGGCTCCCGGCAAGGGCACATTTTCCGGATCGGTAACGGTGCCGGTTACCGTGGTCTGCGCCCAAGCGGTACCAACCAATAGCAGCCCTGCGATAAGCAAGGTCAATTTTGCATTTTTCATATAGTAAGGCTTGATTGATTGTCATTTACTCCGTGAATGTACTAAATTTTCATGGACACCTAAAATATAGAACCGAGATATTATCTATATTAAAGCGTATCTAAAAATTTAATGCATTCCATCGGCTTATCCGTATTAATAAAATCCACTCCCAAATCAACAAAAGCCTTCCAAGCGGATTTGGAGTCCGGTGTAGCCCAGAAACGGAAGGGTTTGTTAAAGTCGTGGGCTTTTTCAATGACAGCAATAATCCTTTTACGGTCTTCCGATGTCATTGCGCCTTCTCCGCTCCATTCGGAAAAATTCCGGAAGCTCAAGCTGACAAGAGCTATCTTTTGAAGGATAGCAGGATTCTCGAGAGGCTGCAAATTCTGATGGTCGAAGAAAATATATTTGGGATAGTTTAGGTATTCCGGAGGTTTTGGTCGGTTGCCGGAAATGGCAATGGTTACCCTATCACTGCCGGTAATCGAAGGATAATTTTCGAGTATACCGTTCAGGGTTTGAAGGGTAGTATAGGGTTCTGATTTAATATCGATTAGTAACACGAGTTCTTCTGCCCCATCGAAACCCAGGGTAAGGGCTTTTTTCAAAGGCTCGAGATACAGTGCCTCCAAAGTGCGGAGGGTATCTATTTCTTTCCGGGTATGCGCCACGTACAGGTCGTTCTCGATCAAAAACACATCGGCCTCGATGGAATTGGCCCCAGCGGAATAAGCTTTCCAAAAAGGAACATTTTGTAGGTAATCATTATGCGAGTGTACGCCGGCCTGGGTGACATTTTGCGCCATCAAGCCGTTTCCCATCACGATTAAAAAGATTATCAGCTTTTTCATATCCGATGTTTTTTTCTTTCGCCAAGATATGAAATGTAGACGGTAGCTGGAGTAAGAATCGGAAAACGAAAGTTCAAAGGTTGGAAAGGCGTAGCTTAATAGGATTAAAGTGGCGTTATTCTGAATAGAAATATAGAAACAAAAAATCCCGAAAAAAGGGCAGGCTCTACCAAACTGTCGTGGGGCAAACGACCGTAAGGAATTAAGACTGCTTGTTTAATTTTCGGGAATACTTTAAAGTTCCGGCACCGCAATAATTTTTTAGGCGGCCTGTTGGGCGGCCCGGTGTCTTTTTTGGAAAATATCCTCCAAGGTTTTATTGATATCCTCCAGTTCCGGAGTCAGGGTCGATAGGTTACCGCTAACATCGGTAGTGACCTCTTTGCCGCAGTGAATGCATTTGTACTCCTTGATGTGCAGGGTTACTTTTTTTGAAACGGCGTAATGATGGCCGAACAGATTGCAGAATATTTTTTTCATGGTGGTAGGTTTAAGCACATCTCCGGCCTTGGGAACCGTTGATGTTAGATAAGAGATTTGGGTCATTAAATGTCGCATCAGGACATATTATAAAATAACTAACGTCACCATGTCCTTTTTTATTGGATAATTCCTTCCGCAAGAAGCATATTTTCGATGAACTGCAATTTTATCGATAAGCCGCATGCTTCCATCGTCAAGATTACAGCGCAATGCCTCAAGCATTCATCAGCTCCTCGATCTCTTCCACCTCAATGGGGATATTTGCCATCAAGTTAAATGGTTCGCCTGTGTGCTGAATTACCACGTCATCTTCTAAACGTACGCCAATCTTCTCATCGGGAATATAGATGCCCGGCTCTACCGTAAACACCATATTCGCTTTCATAGGCGTCTTTAACGCGCCGTAATCATGTGTATTAAGGCCGATATGATGGCTGGTGCCGTGCATAAAGTATTTTTTGTAGGCGGGATGTTCTTCGGTCTCGTTTTGAAGGTCGGCCTTGTCGAGCAGCCCGAGTCCCAAGAGTTCAGAGGTGATAAGCTTACCGACTTCTTTATGATACGCTGCCCATAATGTACCGGGAACCAGCATTTTCGTGGCATCGTCTTTCACTCGGAGTACGGCTTCATAAACCTGCCTTTGGCGTTTGGTGAACTTGCCGTTAACGGGGATGGTACGGGTCAGGTCACTGGAGTAATTGGCGTATTCCGCCGCGGTATCCATTAGAATCATATCGCCGTCTTGACACTGTTTATTGTTCTCCAGATAATGCAATACGTTGGCATTGTTCCCCGACGCGATGATGGGCGGATAGGCAAAGCCCTTGGAACGGTTTCGTACGAACTGGTGCAAGAGTTCGGCTTCGATCTCGTATTCCCATACTCCCGGTTTCACAAACTCCAGAACACGACGGAACCCTTTTTCAGTGATATCACAGGCCTTTTGCATCAAATCGAGCTCTTCCGGTTCTTTTATACCCCTGATTTCCTGTAGAATGGGATTGCTTTTGGCGACCTGGTGTGCCGGAAATTTCAGCTTACAATTTTGAATAAAACGGGCTTCCCGGGTTTGGGTCTCGACCGCTTGGCGGTAATGCTCGTTGGTATTAAAATAGATGGTCTCGGCTTCAGTCATCAGGTCAAAAAAAACCGAATCGAATTCTTTGAGCCAATAGATGGTTTCGATACCCGAAACCTCGGTCGCTTTGTCCTTGGTCAATTTTTCCCCTTCCCAAATGGCGATGTGCTCATTGGTTTCGCGTACAAAGAGGATTTCCTTACGAGTTTTATCCGAGGCATCCGGAAAAAGCAATAGGATGGACTCTTCCTGATCGGCCCCGCTCAAGTAGAAAATATCGCGATGCTGTTCAAAAGGTAGCACGCTATCGGCACCGATGGGGTAAATATCATTGGAATTAAAAATCGCAATGCTTTTCGGCTTCATACGGGCCTTAAATTTCTTGCGGTTTTTGGTAAAAAGGGAATTGGGAATTTGCTCGTATTTCATTGGCTTTGGGCTTTGTTCAAAAATAAGCATTTATCCTTAGAGGTTTAGAAAGCAAAAAGCCAACTCCGCGGGGGCGGAATGGCTTTTCTAGATTTGGTGCTATCGATTTATTTAAATTAAGCGTGCTGTTCTTCGTGCTTACCTTCCTTAATTTCCTCAATCAGCTTGGCGTTAAAGGCCGGTAGATCATTTGGATTTCTGCTTGTCACAAACCCTTGGTCTACTACTACTTCTTCGTCCACCCAATTCGCTCCAGCGTTAATTAAGTCATCTTTGATCGACACATAACTCGTCATCTTTCGACCTTTTACCACATCGGCGCTAATGAGCGTCCACGGAGCGTGACAGATGGCCGCTACCGGCTTCTCTTGTTTAAAGAAATCGCGTACGAAAGTCAAGGCTTTATCATTATGTCGCAAGGTATCGGGATTTATTACCCCACCTGGCAACATTAAAGCATTGTAATCGTCGGCTTTCACATTGTCCAGGGTTTCGTCCACATCGTAAGAATTAGACCAATTCCCGTCTGACCATCCTTTGATTTTTCCAGCTTGCGGACTAACGATGTCTACCTGAAAACCTTCCTTTTCCATGGCTTCCTTTGGAGATTTCAATTCACTCTCCTCAAATCCGTTTGTCGCTAATATTGCTATCCTTTTCATATATCCTATTATCTTTAAATGTTATCGATTAATTTCATCCCCAATCTAAGCTACATCATCGACAATCTCCGTTAAAACCCTATTAAATAAGGGGTTTCAAAGGTTAAAGCCCTCCCAAGTGTGCGGTATTCCATCCTATTTTAACGCGTTTGCACCGACTTTAGGTGGTCAATGACCTCGCGTAGGCAAGTTTCGAGTTCCTTTTTGATTTCGGATTCCCAAAATCGAAAAACGGTATATCCTAAACGCCGCAGTTCTTCGTTTACCTCTCGATCGCGCTGCATGTTGCGTTCTATCTTGGCGATCCAGAATTCCCGATTGGTTTTGACCTTGGGTTTTCGTTCCGACCAGTTATGGCCGTGCCAGTATTCCCCATCGATAAAAATGGCAGTTTTATACTTTTTTAAGAGGATGTCGGGCTTGCCGATCAACTTTTTGTAGTCGATACGATATCGGTATCCCGATGCGTACAGGGCTTTTCGAAAAGCGAGTTCGGGCTTGGTGTTCCTGCCCCTTATTTTGCTCATTATCTTGGAGCGCTTCGGGGTAGTATAAAAACCCGATTCTTCGTTAAAACGGGGAACCTTGATGCGCTTTTCGGAATAATCTTTGGGCATTTTTAAAAATAAGGAAAGCCCTTCAGAAACCTTGTTAAGCAAATGTCAAGAAAAATCCCAAACTCCATACGTCGGAATTTGGGATTGGTTTTACTATTGAGTTCGGGTCCGTGTTACCCCTTTACGTTGGCCGATAAATACTCGCGGTTCATTCTTGCGATGTTCTCCAAGGAAATACCTTTAGGGCATTCCACTTCACAGGCCCCGGTATTGGTACAGTTCCCAAAACCTTCGAGATCCATTTGGCGCACCATGTTCTGCACGCGCTCGGTAGCCTCGACCTTACCTTGGGGCAGCAGTGCAAATTGCGATACCTTGGCGGAAGTGAATAGCATCGCACTGGCATTCTTGCAAGCGGCGACACAAGCGCCGCACCCGATACAGGTGGCCGCATAAAACGAATCGTCCGCATTTTCTTTTTCAATAGGGGTAGCGTTCGCATCGACCGTGTTACCAGAGGTGTTGACAGAAACATAACCCCCTACCTGCTGTATCCTATCGAAAGCACTGCGATCTATTACCAAATCTTTGATTACAGGAAAGGCCGTTGCACGGAACGGTTCGATAACGATGGTGTCTCCGTCATTGAACTTTCGCATGTGCAATTGGCAGGTCGTAACCAATCGATCGGGACCATGCGGTTCCCCGTTGATCTGCAATGAACAAGACCCACAAATGCCTTCTCGACAGTCGTGATCGAATTGTACGGGCTCTTCGCCCTTATTGATAAGCTCTTCGTTCAAGACGTCCAACATTTCCAAAAACGACATGTCTCCCTCAATCCCATTGATAGGGTAGTCTTTCATTTCTCCTTTGGACTTGGCATCTTTCTGACGCCATATTTTCAAGTTTAATTTCATGAATTATCCATTTGAAAAGTAAACAATTTGAAAATATAACAATAGACCTATTGTTACATTAATTCAATCGATGCATTATTTATACGAGCGCGTTTTCAGTTCAATATTCTCGTACTTCAGGTTTTCTTTATGCAAAACCGCGTTTTTAGGCTCGCCTTTGAACTCCCAAGCTGCGACATACTTGAAATTTTCATCATCCCGTAAGGCCTCGCCTTCCGGCGTTTGGTACTCTTCCCGGAAATGTCCGCCGCAAGATTCATCACGGTGCAGCGCATCCTTGGCAAAAAGTTCGCCCAATTCTAGAAAATCGGCAACCCTGCCGGCCTTTTCCAATTCGGCGTTCAAGCTGTCCGCAACTCCGGTAACTTTAACATTGGCCCAAAAGTCTTCCCGCAACGCAGCAATGTCATCTATGGCCGATGTTAGATCTTCCGCATTCCGGGCCATCCCACATTTGTTCCACATAATCTTGCCCAATAGCTTGTGGTAATGGTCCACTGAATGCTTGCCGCTGCCGGACATCAATTTTTCGATACGCTCCCTAACCGCTTCCTCTGCCTGATCGAATTCCGGGGAATCGATAGATATTTCACCGGTTCGGATATCGTTGGATAAGTAATCCCCGATCGTATAGGGCAAAACAAAATAACCATCGGCCAAACCTTGCATCAGAGCCGAAGCTCCCAATCGATTGGCCCCGTGATCGCTGAAATTGGCTTCCCCGATACAGTAGCAACCATCGACGGTAGTCTGCAGATTATAATCGACCCACAGTCCGCCCATGGTATAATGTACGGCAGGATAGATCATCATAGGGGTCTCATACGGATTCTCATCAACAATTTTCTCGTACATCTGAAAAAGGTTGCCGTACTTGTTCTCGACCACCTGCCTACCCAATTTTGTGATGGTCTTGTTATCGGCATCCTTCATTCCATGGGTCAAAGCCTCCTCTTTTCCGTAGCGCTCAATGGCGGATGCAAAATCCAAATACACGGCTTCGCCTGTTTTGTTGACCCCAAAACCGGCGTCGCAGCGCTCTTTGGCGGCCCTTGAAGCTACATCCCTCGGCACCAGGTTACCGAAAGCGGGGTAGCGACGTTCCAAATAATAATCCCGGTCTTCCTCCTTTAACTGGGTCGGCTTTAATTTTCCCTGACGAATATTCTCGGCATCTTCCTTGCGTTTGGGCACCCAGATGCGGCCGTCGTTCCGAAGGGACTCGGACATTAGGGTCAATTTGGACTGGTGGTCGCCCGAAACGGGGATACAGGTGGGGTGTATCTGGGTAAAGCAGGGATTCGCGAAATAGGCTCCCCTTCGATGCGCACGCCAAGCGGCCATTACGTTGCTTCCCATGGCATTTGTGGAAAGAAAAAACACGTTTCCATAGCCTCCGGTGGCCAAGACCACCGCGTGGGCAGAGTGGCGTTCTATTTCCCCGGATACCAGGTCGCGGGCGATAATGCCCCGCGCCTTACCGTCTACCAAGACCAGATCCATCATTTCATGACGGTTGTAAGGCTTGATTTTCCCCCGGTTGATCTGCCGGTTCATGGCAGCGTAACATCCCAATAACAACTGCTGGCCCGTCTGGCCTTTGGCGTAAAAGGTCCGGGATACCAAAACGCCCCCGAAGGAGCGGTTGTCCAATAATCCGCCGTACTCCCGCGCAAAAGGCACGCCTTGGGCCACGCATTGATCGATTATATTTGCCGATTCTTCCGCCAGACGATATACGTTCGCCTCACGGGAACGGTAGTCTCCCCCTTTTACGGTGTCGTAGAACAATCGATACGCGCTATCCCCATCGCCCTGATAATTTTTCGCGGCATTGATCCCTCCCTGTGCAGCGATGGAATGCGCGCGCCTGGGGGAATCTTGATAGCAAAAGGTCTTTACGTTATAACCAAGTTCGGCCAAGGTCGCCGCAGCAGATCCCCCGGCAAGCCCTGTGCCGACCACGATAACATCAATATTCCGTTTATTTGCCGGATTGACCAGGTTGATTTCGTTCTTATGTTTCGTCCACTTATCGGCCAACGGCCCTGAAGGGACTTTAGAATCCAATTTGCCCATTATCTACTGTGTTATCGGATTAAAATGATGGTAAAGCGCGATAAAAATAAAACCTGCGGGGATTGCTATCGCATATATTTTGGTGAAACCTACAATGGCAGGGGTGTATTTGTTGTTTACGCCCATACTTTGAAAAGAAGAGCCGAAGCCGTGCCATAGGTGCAAGGCCAAGAATACGAATGAAACAACGTAGATCGCGGTTCTCCAAACCGATTCGAACTTGTACGCGGTCTCCTCAAAGTACCGGGTCGGATCTTCCGGATTCGCCGAAAGGTACTTATAGTCCATCTCATGCACCCAAAAATCGTACATATGCAGTCCTAGAAACGCGAGTACGACCAGTCCGGTGATGATCATGTTGCGCGACATCCAGCTGGCATTGGCACTCCCAGTGTATTTTTTATACTTTATCGCCCTTGCCTTGTTGTTTTGGATTTCGAGCACAATACCCATTACAAAGTGGACGATAACGCCCGCAATAAGAACAGGTTGCAATATAAATTGCACCAGCCCGTTGTAGCCCATAAAATGTGACCACTCATTAAAGGTATCGGGAGCAAGTACCGAGGTGACGTTGATCGTGAAATGTTGTGCCAAAAAGAAGACCAAGAAAAGACCCGAAAGGGCCATAACCACTTTTCGGGCTATCGAAGATTTAACCAATCCGCTCATTGTTTAAAGTTGGAATTAGGAAGCGCTTCCAATGTCAGTTTTTAATGCGATCCAGCCGACAGATACCGGCTGGGCATAACGTACGATTTAAGATGCGCTACGAGTTTGGAATCTTCACAAATTTACTTTAAAGCGGACTGTTTAACAAACTTATCGGGATTTTAGTTACGTATTTAGAGCCATTTTAAAAAGGAAAATGGTGCCAAAAGGACGCAATGGTATGACTACTATATTTGCTATGGATTTCGATTAATTCAAGAAGAGGTCACCTGACGGACTTTAACCAAGCATCTTTTTGGGAGCGTTTGACCCGATGAAGTTCACTCAAGGCTTTTTGCGCATCATTAAAGCTGTCGTACGCTACCATATGCAGTCCGAAAGGATTGGTTCCGATATAGGAGGGGTTGAAACCCAGCTTTTGCAACTGTGCTATTCTTTTATCGGCATTGGTTTTATAGCGGAATGCGCCAGCAATTATGTGGTGTATTTTTTGTCCCGCTTTGTCCGTTACCGACTTCTTTGTGGTTTTCAGGGTAATCGTAGGCAGCTCTAACGGGTCGGTGTCGAAAAAAGTGGCCTCCTGAATACGTTTGGAAACCTGTTGCTGCGCCTCTTCGCGCACCAACTGATGATTGTTCCGGTCGGCCTGGTAGAACTGGAAGCCTGCCACCCCGGCAGTAAGCGCCAACAAGACGACCGCCGCATATTTTAAATAGGGTCGGGCCGCTACACTTTTGCGAGTTTCGGGCGTGAAGGCAAAAGGAGTCTTTTCTTCCAAAGCGGCCACCTCTTCTTTCATGGTTTCCCGAGCTACCGGAACGGCGGCAAAAGAGGACATCCCGTAGGAAGCCATCAGATAATTGGTTTTTCCGGAAGGCTGAAACTGTATCCTCCCCTCGGCACCGGACCAGACTTCACCGATTTGGGCCAACTCGAGCCGCTCCCCGTTTTGCAGTCTTGAGATCCAATCTGCCACCTCTTCCTCGACCTGCTTTAGCATGTCTTCGAAAGTGGTTTTTTGGACTTCTGCCATATGGGACACCAACAGCCCGTCATTGGCCACCAGCTGCTGGTTGAAGGATACCCTTTTCATCGGAGGATAAAAGGTCTGGGTTTCTTCATGGATGACGGCGGACCTCGGTTGGGTCAAAAACGCGCCGAAACCCGGCACCACAACGCAGTTGTAGCGGTAAAGCAGTTCAGATATATAGTGTTCTAGTGCCATCTGGTACAAAGATTATAAAATTTAAATGGGGATACCAGCCGCCCGCTTACTATTTATTAACATTATATTTGATGCGCTTTGTGAATAACTTTGAATTCGCTCTTTATGAACGAAATGGACGAAAATGAGCTTATATCGGTCTTACGGCTGCAGCATGTTCCGAATATAGGCGATGTGACCGCAAAAAAACTGATATCCTATTGCGGGAGCCCCGCTGCGGTCTTCGCCGATAAGCGGCAACGGCTATTGAAAATAGACGGCATCGGCTCTTACACCCTAAGCGGACTCTACGATGCGCAACATCGGGAGGCTGCCGAAGCGGAGTATGAATACATCGAAAAAAATCAAATCGAATACACGTATTTCTTGGATGCCCGACATCCCGAATACCTGAAACACTGCTCCGATAGTCCCGTGCTGTTGTTCCAACGCGGGAATATCGAATTGACAGGGCGAAAAATTATCAGTGTTGTCGGTACCCGTCAAATAACAAGCTACGGCAGGGCTTTCTGCGAGAAATTCATTGAAGACATCGCTCCCCTGAACCCGATTATCGTGAGCGGATTTGCCTATGGAGTCGATATTACGGTTCAGAGAGCGGCGGTAAAACACGGCCTGCAAACCATCGGATGTCTGGCGCACGGCCTCAACCAAATCTATCCGAAAGCACATGCCAAATACATTAGGGATGTCGAGAAAAATGGGGGATTTTACACCGAGTTCTGGAGTACGAGCCAGCCGGAAAGGGAGCATTTTCTAAAGCGGAACCGCATCATTGCGGGTATGAGCGAGGCTACGGTAGTAGTAGAATCCGCGGAAAGAGGGGGCAGTTTGGTCACAGCGGATATTGCCAACAGCTATGATCGCGATGTCTTCGCCGTACCGGGGCGTACCCATGATAAATACAGCGTGGGATGCAACAACCTCATCAAACGACATCGGGCCCATATGATGACTTCGGCGGCCGACCTGGTCTATCTGTTGAATTGGGACGTCGAAGAAAAAAAGAACCAAAATGCGCAACAGCAGCTTTTCGTGGGATTGGACGATACCGAGCGAGCGATCCACGATTATCTGCTTAGGGACGGCAAACAATTGCTGGATACCATTGCGCTGGAATGTCGATTACCGGTGTTCAAGGTATCATCTACCTTATTGAACATGGAAATAAAAGGGGTCGTGCGGCCCTTGCCTGGAAAAATGTTCGAGGCCGTCTAGGACGGGTCATAACACGACCTCGTTGTTCAACCATTTCTCGATCAGCCTATCGTTATGCGAAATGTCGACCAGGTGAAACTTCTTGAAGGTTTTAAGGATTTTGGCGGTCTCCAAAGGTTCGATACATACCGAGACGGGGGAAAGATAATTGGAATGTACCAAGAAAATCTTCTCTTTTTTCTTGACCAAAAAACCCACGTGGCCCGTATCGAAACCTATAAAATACACACCTGGCCGTACATGCCCTTTTATTTCTGACAAAGCTTTTTCGGAGTCTTCGTGTGCGATGGTCGTAATCTCAGAGCCGCAGCTCAACGCCCGTGCCTCGTCAAGGGGTGATTTTTGTGCCAACCTGAACCGGTTCAGGTTTAGGCCCATGTCTTTCAGCGTCGTAGCGATGAAATAGCCGCAGGCAATCTTCCCCTTTTTGGGAATGGATGTGTGCCCCCCGAAACTCCATCCGGTTCCATACCAAAAAGGAATGATCCGGTCGGTCAGGTGCCGGCCGAAGCTCCTCTTTACACTGTCGATGCTGATGCGGTTTTCCTTGAAGGCGTTGCGCAGGCGTATCCTGATAAAATCCGCCTGTGCCTTGGTGGCCACATATGTGAGGGAATCGGGATTATTGTAGGCTTTGGGGTCTTCCAGCTTCATTGTGATAACGGCAGCCGCAAAGGCTGAAATCCGGACATCACTTTCATGGGAATTAGCATCGTTCAATGTCACAGCGAAGCCTTGAATTCCGCTGCACAAAAAAAGAATGCTAAGTATAAATCGCATATACTACCCTTAAGAATATCCCATGATTCTACTCAGAATTTCCTGAAACAAAATAAATTTGGAATCGCTTGTACTTTAACAAGACCGTCTGAAGTACTTGAGCGACATGGTTATGCAATAGTAACGTAAAACTTGGAGATAGATTGAATAGAAACGGTAAAAATCGTAAAGATTTAACGTATAAGTTGTTCTATATCTTGAGATTGACCCCCCACCACACTTCATAATCGCGGGGCACTAAGGGCCGATAGCTTTGGTAGCCCTGATCGGCAATTCTCAGTCCCTTTATGGCTCCCTTCTTATCGAGTTCGTAGCCAAGGAAAATAAAGGAGTGCCCGTAAGGGTCAAAATCGAGCACCTCGGCTCCATGACGCACTTTTTCGTAATCTTCCCGCAACCGCCATACCTGTACCAGCGCCCCGGGACGAAGTTTTCCGCTCCATATTCCTTCGGTATCGACCAATTCCCCAAGACCTGCGATCGCAACTGCACCGGCGTTGCCTTTGGCCCTGTACTCGAAGGGCAGGTCACGCCATTCCGCATCTGATTTCGTTGCGGTAATGAACAGGTTGTTGAACACCTGATGAGGCGTCAACTGCTTCGTAGCGATGGCATCTGGCAAGTCTTTGTAAAACGGCCGGCCGTAAACATCTTCGTAGGCCTTTGCAAAACGGCTTTTACTGACGACCAAGCAATCTCCTCCAGGATTTTTATTTATACTGTTATAGTAATTTTCAACGATTTGTCGGGCGACTGGATATTCCGGCTTGAGGTGAAGGGGCTTTCGGGGAATGGCGAAATTTGTTGCATCGGTAGGAATTTCCTTCACCCGAGCGACAACTAGGTTAATCGGGACTTTCTCCAAGAACCGGCTATCCTGGGAATTCGTTGCCTGACTTAACCCGTCCCCTGCGTTGGAAAGAGATGCCTGTGCACGTAAGGGAGTCGATTCGGCACCTAAAAAGAATATTGCGGCAAACAGCCATAGGAGCGGATCGGATGCGTTGGATATAAAAGGTTTAAAAAACATAGTTTCTGAAGATAACGGCGAGAACGAAGAATTTTTATTTGCCAATATATCAATGCATTCTGGAGGACGGCATAATCTCATCCTAAATTTGACATAATTTGTTCTTCAAGGCAGTTTATTCGTTCAAAATTAGGAAACCTCCCCTACGGATTGAATCCAACAGCTATTATTCTTGATGCAATAGGTTTGAAAAGGCGGCCAAATAAAAGGCGGTACGGGAAGGTTGTCGTTCTTATAAAATACAGTCTACCGTACTTTCCATCGCTCAAGTCGTTCCAGAGGACGCCTACACATCGTCGTAGTCCACTTTTAAAACCGAGGTCAAGGGGTGCGCCTGGCAGGTCAAGATAAATCCTTCCTCGATTTCGCCGTCCGTTAAAATCTGGTTTTTGGCCATTTCGGCCTTGCCCTCCGTGACCCGTGCGATACAGGTGCTGCACACTCCGCCTTGGCAGGAGTAGGGGGCGTCGATATTTTCTTTGAGTACGGCATCGAGAACCCTCTCTTTTTTGTCCATGGTCAGGTCGAAAACCTCGTCGTCGACCGTAACATGAAGTTGAGTCATGCCTTCTGGCGTGACAGGAAGTTCGTCCAGGATCCCACTGCTGGTAAAAAGTTCGAAGTGTATTTTGTCTTTGGGAACCTCATTTTCCTTCAAGGTGTCGGACACCAGATTGATCATAGGTTCGGGCCCGCAAAGGTAATAGGCATCGAACTCCGTGTCTGCGTGCTTGTTCTTGAGCACGAAATTGACCATAGCGGTGTCGATGCGGCCGAATCGCGAATCGTCTTCCTGGGTCTGACTGGTCACAAAATACGTAAAGAAGCGGTCTGAGTGCTCCAGTTCCAGCTTGACCAATTCCGTGTAGAACATCGTCTGTTCAAATGATTTATTGCCATAGACCAGCACAAACCTACTCTCGGGATGACTATCCAATACGGCCTTGGCGATACTCATTATCGGGGTAATTCCACTGCCGGCCGCAAAAGCGGCAATCGTCTTGGGACGATCGGTAGCATGGAACGTAAACCGGCCCTCTGGCGGCATAACTTCCAAAGTGTCGCCCACCTTTAATTGAGTATGTGCAAAATGGGTAAACACACCCTTGTCCACTTTTTTAACCCCGATGGTAAAGCAATCGCTTCTAGGCGAGGAGCAGATGGAGTACGATCTTCGCAGCTCTTTGCCCTTTATCTCTTTTTTTACGGTAATGTACTGCCCCGGAACAAAATCGAAGGTCTGAATCAATTCTTTGGGAATACTAAAGGTAATCGCCAGCGAATTCGGAGTAAGCGATTTAATGTGTTTGACCGTTAAGGGATGGAAATCTGCCATAGTATATCAGCTGAAAATTTAAAAGCATCTAGCCCGTCATCCGCAACTGCGACGGCCCACCTCTCACCGAGGACTGCAAAAATACGGATTGGGAAATCGATTTAAAACGTAAAAGCGAAAAACATGTCCCTGATTTCAGAACAAAACGCTACTTTTAAACGGGTCTATCCCATAATTTTACAAATCCGATGCTGAAACACTTCCTGAACCTGCAATGGAAATCGTTCTTTAGGGCCGCCTCTTTCAAAACCAACTTGATCCTCAAGATTTTTATGGGCTTTATGGCCCTGTATTTTATGGTGGTGTTTCTCTCAATGGGGGTCGGGGCGTTCTATCTTATCGAAAAGTCGGGATGGGGCGATCCCCTCCTGATAGTCAACCAGTTTCTAATCTATTATTTGGCGGGGGACCTCGGATTTCGGTATGCCCTTCAAAAAATGCCCATCACCAACATAAAACCTTTGCTCTACCTTCCCATTAAAAAAGTCCAGATTGTCCGTTACTCCTTGGGCAAGACGGTAGTCTCCTTTTTTAACTTGGCCCACGCCTTTTTCTTCGTTCCCTTTTCGGTGGTACTTTTGATCGAGGGATACGCCCCTTTGGGCGTTATAGGATGGCATTTGGGCATCCTGGCGCTTATCTACTGCAACAATTTCCTGAACGTCCTCCTAAATAATAAGGACAGTATCTTGATTCCCTTGGCCATAGTCTTTGCCCTTCTGGGCATCTCCCAGTACTACGGCTATTTTGACATTACCCGGTTGACGGCTCCCTTTTTTGAAGCTCTTTACGAGATACCATGGATGGCACTACTTCCTTGGGCTCTTTTAATTGGACTTTATACCGCAGCGTTCAATTATTTCAAAAAAAACATGTATTTGGATGCCGGTCTAGCACAAAAAAAGACCGAGGCCAAGTCCGAGGATTTCTCGTGGCTGGACCGCTTCGGGAATCTCGGGGTCTTCCTCAAGAACGACATCCGGCTTATCAAACGCAACAAACGCTCCAAGACTACGGTACTGACCAGTGTTTTCTTCCTTTTTTACGGTCTATTGTTCTTTACCGGGGCAATCGAAACCTATGATGGCCCTATTTGGAAGATTTTCGCGGGAATCTTTATCTCCGGGGGCTTTCTTTTTACGTTCGGACAGTTCGTGCCGAGTTGGGACAGCTCGTATTATCCGTTGATGATGAGCCAGAACATCAAATACAGAGACTATTTGAACTCCAAATGGTACTTGGTAACCATCGCCACCCTGGTCAGTACTATTTTAGCACTTCCTTATCTCTATTTCGGATGGGGCGCCTATCTGGCCGTTTTGGTAGGTGCCATCTATAATATGGGTGTCAACTCGTATCTAGTATTATGGGGCGGGGCCTACATCAAAACCCCGATCGACCTGACCTCGAACAAGAGGGCGTTCGGCGACAAACAATCCTTTAACTTAAAGACCATGTTGCTAACGATTCCGAAACTGCTTCTGCCCTTGCTGGTTTACGGACTGGGACATTATCTTATCAATCCGGCCGCAGGGTATATCTTCGTAGTCCTGGCCGGGTTGGCCGGGTTTACGTTCAAGAGCTTCGTTTTTAAACAAATCGAAAAGGTCTATAAAAAGGAAAAGTACAAGACCCTGCTGGCGTATAAACAGACCTCTTAATCCTGAAAGATGCGGTGGAAAAGCTTGAAGAGCATGAAATAAAAGAGATCAAAATTAGGGGCCTCCCCAAAAGATCCTACCCGTCGGGAAACGGACTGAAGTAGGGCTGACGGGCTGGCGAGAATGATTCAATCCGGCGGGAAACGGGCCGAAGTGGGCTGGCAGAATGGCCTCAAGGATAAATGATTACTGGGAACGGAACGACCGACCCGGGCTGTCGAAACGCATCGAAGAGAGGCTTAGCAATATAAAATTGATTCTAAATGATAATAGCACAGAATCTCACTAAAAAATACGGGGCGCAAACCGTATTGAACATCGAAAACCTGGAAATTCCCAAGGGCCAAAGTTTTGGACTGGTAGGTAACAATGGCGCCGGGAAGACCACCTTCTTCAGCCTCTTGTTAGATTTGATTCAGCCTACCACCGGTCGTATCGTGAACAACGAGGTTCAGGTAGATCAAAGCGAGGCCTGGAAACCCTTTACCTCCGCCTTTATTGACGAGACCTTTCTGATCGGCTATCTGACCCCCGAGGAATACTTCTATTTTATCGGCGAACTCCGAGGCCGGAACAAGGCTGATGTGAACGCCTTGCTATCCCAATTTGAGGATTTCTTCCATGGGGAGATATTAGGGCAGAAAAAATACCTGCGCGACCTCTCCAAGGGCAACCAAAAGAAGGCCGGCATTGTGGCATCCTTTATCGGCAACCCCGAGGTGGTGATCTTGGACGAGCCCTTTGCCAACCTCGACCCCACCACCCAGATCCGTCTTAAGGACATTATCAGAAATTTGGCTGCCAAGCAGGGCGTAACCGTTTTGGTGTCGAGCCACGACCTGATCCATGTTACGGAAGTCTGCGAGCGGATCGTCGTCTTGAACAACGGCGAAATAGTTAAGGATATTGAAACCTCTACCGAGACCCTAAAGGAATTGGAACTGTTTTTTGGCGGTAACGAGGTTTCGGCCGACCCCCTGCCCGGTGCGAATGCATCCATCAATCCCCCAAAGACATGGAATGATCCGATGAACGTTCCGCCGCACGAACCCGATGGTCGGTAAGACAAAGGTGTTTTTGAGCTATTCTTTAACAGGTTGACATTGTCAACACCAAGTTTAAAGACAGTTGGTATCGGTGTTTTGCATCCTACCACCCCCCAACCCTCCTTTTTTGATTATATTTCCCGATGAAATACATAATAATACCGCTAAATTTTAGTTTAGCTTACATAGAGCTCGGGGCAGGTAACTCCAAGACCTTGCATCCCAAGGCAAATTCAATATTATCTTGGCAATTTTGAAATTTAGAAAAAAATACATCCTTTTAACGCTTTTGGGGGGCATCGTTTTCAACGCCTGTTCCACCAAAAGGGATGCTTTTTTGAACCGCAACTGGCATGCCCTCAACACCAAGTATAACACGCTGTACAACGGTAACCTAGCCTTTGAGGAAGGCCGTGAGGGACTGAACGCAGGCTATCAAGACGATTATTGGGAGATACTACCTGTAGAGCGCCTAGAGGTTACCGAGGATATTAAGCTAGATTCCGAAGACAACAATCCCAACTTTATCATCGCCGAGGAAAAGGCGAGCAAGGCCATTCAGAAACACAGTATGGACATCGGGGACGAGGAACGCAACCCGCAGACCGACGAGGCCTTTCTCTTACTGGGCAAGGCGCGTTACTTCGATCAGCGGTACATTCCCGCCCTCGAGGCCTTCAACTATATAATCAATAAATACGACTATAGTGACAAGCTGGCCGAGGCGCATATTTGGCGCGAAAAGGTCAACATCCGCCTAGAGAATGAAGACCTTGCCATCAAAAACTTGAAACGTGTTTTCAAGTATGAAAACCCCGATGACCAAGAATATGCCGATGCCCGGGCGATGATGGCTCAAGCCTACATCAACTTGGATTCGTTGGGCAAGGCGATCCAGCAGCTCAAAATCGCATCCTATCAAACCAAAAAAAATCCTGAAAAAGGACGTTATTATTATATTATCGGGCAGCTCTATAATCGACTGGACCAAAAGGACAGCGCCAACTACGCGTTTAACAAGGTCATCGAGCTGAACCGTAAATCGCCGCGCGTCTATATGGTCAACGCGGAGATCGAAAAAATCAGGAATACCGAGGTTACCCCTGAAAACAAGTTGGAAATGCTCGAATTTCTGACCAACATGGAGGAAAACCGGGAAAACCGTCCCTTTTTGGACAAAATCTACCGACAGGTCGCGGAATACCACCTCGAACAAAAAAACGATAGCATGGCCTTGGTCTATTTCAACAAGTCGTTGCGGGCCACCCAGAACGAGCCCAAGTTGAACGCGCTGAACTACGAAAATTTGGCGAGCTACAATTTCGACCGGAACGAGTACAAATTGTCCGGGGCCTATTACGACAGTGTCCTGACCAACCTACAGGAAAACACCCAAAAATACCGTTCGACCAAGAAGAAGCTCGACAACCTAGCGGATGTTATCAAATACGAGGATATCGCACGGTATGCCGATAGTGTAATCACGCTGTACAATCTCCCGATCGACGACCAGATCGCCTATTTCGAAAAGTATGTGGCCGAGCTGCAAGCAGAAAAGCTTGCCGCCGCCAAAAAAGAGGAAGACCGTATGACCGCCGGCTTCGCCCAGTTCGCGGAAAGCCAGGGCGGCAAGGAAAACAAGGGCAAATTTTATTTCTACAACCTGACCAGCCTGGGCTACGGCAAGAACGACTTCATGCAGCGATGGGGCAAAAGAAAACTGGAAGACAACTGGCGCTGGAGCAAAAAAGGACGGTTGCTGCCCTCCGAAGCTACCGGCGGACCGGTTGCCGCCAATGATAGTCTCGACGGCACACCGACCGAAGAGGAGCAATTGACGGTGGACTATTATATGGATAGGATTCCGAAGGAAGAAAGCCATATCGACAGCTTAAGCACGGAACGCAACTTCGCCAACTACCAATTAGGGCTGATCTATAAGGAAAAGTTCAAAGAGAACCTTCTGGCGGCCGAAAAGCTCGAAGATGTGCTGGCATCCGACCCCGAAGAGCGATTGATCCTCCCTTCAAAATACAACCTTTATAAGATTTATGAGGCTGCCGGCAGTCCTTTGATGGCGCAAATGAAAGCCGATATCCTTCAAAACCATTCTGATTCTAGATACGCTGAAATCTTGCTCAACCCCCGCGCGGTGCTCGAAAATGAGGCCGATAGTCCCGATGCCCGCTACGCCGCCCTGTATAAACTGTACCGTCAACAGGAATTCCTGAAGACGATTACCGGGGCCGAAGAAAATATAGATCTATTTACCGGCGACCCGATAGTGCCCAAATTCGAAATGCTGAAGGCCAATGCCATCGGACGGTTGAACGGGTTCGAGCCTTTTAAGGAGCAGCTGGACTATGTAGCGTTGACCTATCCCAACAATCCCGAAGGCAAAAAAGCGGAGCGGATGGTAGCCGAACAACTGCCCAAACTGGCAATCAAGGAGTTCTCCTCGGTAACAGGTGCTACCGGCGCGGGCAATTGGAAGGTCGTTTTTCCGTTTAGAAGAAGCAACAATGAAATCGCGTTACGGGTCAAGCAGGACCTGAAAGCTGCGATTGAAGACCTGAGGTATAGCAATATCGTGTCAAAGGACGTCTACACCTTGGAAGATCAATTCGTAGTGGTGCACGGCTTCCCCTCAAAAGATTACGCCCTAGGTTTTGTAGAACTATTAAAGATTAACAGAGATTATGGTATCGATAATAGGAATTTTGTAATTTCATCATCCAACTATAAAATTATACAGGTACATAAAAACCTACAGGAATACCAAAACCGGATTTTGGAATGATCAAGTGAATTAAACGTGTTTCCATATACTAAACCATCAACTTATTCCGTTGAACTTACCTAATCTATCGTTGTCCGCTCGTCGACAGCAAAATTGCAACGATTATTCCCAAAGTTCATTAATCCCAAAAACCATAAACCATGTTTTCTGACAACAAAAAACCACGCACCATGAATGAAATAGGCGGACAACCCAACCGAATCGAAAAAAACACCAAAATCAAGGGAGACATCGTCTCCGAGGCTGATTTCCGTATCGACGGAAAACTGGATGGCAACGTAAAAACTTCCGGCAAGGTCGTCATCGGAAAAGACGGCTATATCAATGGCAAGGTAGAATGTGTGAACGCCGACATCGAGGGTAGTTTCAATGGCGAGCTATTGGTCTCCGACCTGTTGTCCTTGAAATCATCGGCCCTGATCGAGGGCACCGTCGAGGTCGTAAAATTGGCGGTAGAGCCCGGCGCGACTTTCAACGCCACCTGTTCCATGAAGGGCAAAAGCGGTTCCCTGAACGGAAAATCGAGCGGCTCGAGCAATGGCTCCGCCTCTAGTAACAATTTCAAATCGCAGCTGACGAACACCAGCAAGCATGAGCCAGCAAAAGCCTCGTAAAGAAGATAACGGCAACAGTGGATTGCGAACGGCGGCCCGATTTTCGGGTATCGCCATTCAAATGGGACTCACCATTTATCTGGGGAACCTATTGGGGTCATGGCTGGACCAAAAATTCAATCAGGATTTTTGGGAGATTAGCGTGACCCTTTTCGCTATTTTTCTCTCTATGTATTCGGTCATCAAACAGGCCAACGCATTAAACAAGTGATAGCGTGCACAAAATCATCATAAGCTATATCGTTTCGTTCGGTCTCTTGCTCTTGGTCGGGTTTTCCGCACATCAAAGCATCATGGATTACCTCGGGAAATCACTAGATTTTTCACTTCTCCATAGCTATCTCTTCCATGCAGTTTTCTCCTGCGCAATCTGCACCTCGCTATTGACACTCTCAAAACTGCCCCAATTCCGCGCTCAACTCGGCTTCATCTATCTGGGCGGGCTACTATTAAAGCTTTTGGCCTTCGCCGGTATTTTCCAAGACATTGTATTGCGCGAGAACCCGATATCTACCGCCAGCTCCGTTTCCTTACTTGTTCCGATCGCATTGTTCTTATCCCTCGAAGTGTATTTTATCGCCAAACTGTTACGCCGGATCGACACCAAATTTAAATAAAGGAATTTTGGTTTGAGAAAACATTTTATTGATTACCTTTGCGCGACTTTAAAAGAGCCAACTTTTTGAACGATCTGCAATGAGAAAAGCAATGTCGCGTTTGCGTTTTACAACCATCCTTTTAGTATCGTTGGCCTGTTTTCAAGGCTTTTCCAGCCCTCCGCAGGAACAAGGGGACCGAGTAAACACCCCAAATGAAGTCGAGAATTACATCAATCACCATATTAAGGATGCGCACGACTTCTATCTCTTCTCCTATAACAATGATGCCGGGGAACGAAAACACGTAGGTTTTCCCCTGCCCGTTATCCTTTGGTCTAACAATGGTTTGGTCAGCTTTATGTCCTCCGAATTCCATCACGACGATGAAGGCGAAGTTATCGTGGAAAAAGGAGGGTCACGTTTTGTAAAATACCACACCAAGATCTACGAACTGGAGGAAGGTGCCGGAAGCCTATCCCTTGATGAGAGCCACCACCCCGTCAATGCCGAAAAAGTGCTGGATTTTTCGATTACTAAAAGCGTCGTCGGCATTCTATTGGCAGGCCTCTTGATGTTCTGGGCCTTCTCATCGTTGGCCCGGCAGTATAAAAAAAGAAAAGTGCCAAAAGGTATCGGGCGGGTTCTTGAACCCCTTGTTCTTTACGTACGGGACGAAATAGCAAAGCCCAATATTGGCCCAAGGCACTATCGGAAGTTTACGGGCTATCTATTGACCGTGTTCTTTTTTATTTGGATATTGAACCTTTTGGGCATGACCCCGTTCGGCTTTAACGTAACCGGTCAATTGGCGGTTACCGCCGCCTTGGCTTTTTTCACCTTGATTATCTATACGTTTAGCGGCAACAAAGACTATTGGCAGCATATGCTATGGATGCCCGGGGTCCCCGTGTTGATCCGTCCCGTTCTGGCGATCATCGAATTGGCGGGGGCGTTTATCATCAAACCGTTTTCCCTTTTGGTGCGGCTTTTCGCCAACATCTCCGCGGGTCATATCATCCTTATGAGCTTGATTGCTATTATGTTCACCCTGAAGGATAGTCTCGGCACCGGGGGAGCGACCGCCCTCTCGCTCATTTTATCTTTCTTTATATTACTCATAGAGCTTTTAGTGGTCTTCTTACAGGCGTATATTTTTACCATGCTGTCTGCCCTGTTCATCGGGATGGCAGTTGCGGACCACGACCACGACCATTCCCCGGGGGAGTCGCTCGATACCGAGGAGGCCCGAGAAAATTTTATCTAGAGTTCGTTTAATTTAATATATAAATCATTTTACTATGTACAATTTAATTGGAGCCGGTTTGATCGTAATCGGAGCAGGTATCGGACTAGGTCAGATCGGTGGTAAGGCCATGGAGGGTATCGCCCGCCAGCCAGAAGCTACCGGTAAGATCCAAACTGCGATGATCATTATCGCCGCACTTTTGGAAGGTTTGGCATTCGGTGCCCTGTTCCTTGGAAAATAAGGAACGATCAAGAAAAGACATCGCCCTGTAACGGTTGGTTGCAGGGGATGTTTTATAAATTGCCAATTCCTTTTGACAAAGGATAGGGACTTAAGTTGAACGACTTACAATTTTTGAAACGATATGGAAACATTAGTGAACGACTTTTCACCGGGATTATTCGTTGTTCAGTCCGTCTTATTGATTGGATTGATTTTCCTGCTGGTGAAATACGCCTGGAAACCGATCTTGACCTCTTTGAACGAGCGGGAATCGGGAATAGAGGAAGCCTTAAAGGCGGCGGAGAACGCCCGCAAGGAAATGCAGAACCTACAGGCCGACAACGATAAGTTACTCAAGGAAGCCCGGGCCGAGCGGGAGGCCATGCTTAAGGAAGCCCGGGAGATCAAGAATAAAATGATTTCCGACAGCAAGGAACAGGCCAAGGTCGAAGGTGACAAAATGATCAAACAGGCCCAATCGGCAATCGAAAGTGAAAAGAAAGCTGCGATGGCCGATATCAAGAACCAAGTGGCAGAACTTTCGGTAGAAATCGCGGAGAAAGTGTTGAAAGAGCAGCTATCCAACAAAAAAGAACAACTGAAGCTCGTCGACAATCTTTTGGGCGATGTCAAGCTTAACTGATTGTAAAAAATAGCTACGAGCCGTGATTAGGAAAGATTAAGATTATGGAACAGAGAGCAGCCTTACGTTACGCCAAAGCCGTCCTTGACCTGGCCATCGACAATAAAGCGACAGAGGCCGTCGAAAGAGATATGCGCAGCGTAACTGCGACCATCGCCGACAGTAAAGAGTTACGGGCAATGTTGGCCAGCCCGGTTGTCAATGGAGAGACCAAGAAAGAAGCTTTGAAAGCAATCTTCAAGGACAATGGTGAAATTACCAAGGGACTTATTAATACCCTGACCGACAACAAACGTATCGGACTTTTGAACGAGGTAGCCCTGAAATACATCATCCTCAATGAGGATTTGAAAGGCGAGGGAGTTGCCTACGTGACCACCGCCGTGCCCTTGACTCCCGAATTGGAGAAAAAGGCCCTAAAGCAAATAGCCAAGATTACCGAAGACAAGGTTACTATCGAAAACAAGATCGATCCGAGCCTTATCGGCGGATTCATATTGCGTGTCGGAGATTTGCAGTACGACGCCAGCGTAGCGAACAAATTGAACACTATTAAAAGAGAGCTAACGAACACCATATAATTAAAATAACGTAAGAACAAAGATAGGTTTCTGCCGCCAGGCAGGTCTAACGTCTAATGTCTAACGTCTAACGTCTAAAAACAATGGCAGGAGTAAAAGCCGCCGAGGTATCGGCAATCTTAAAGAAACAGTTATCCGGATTTGATTCATCCGCTTCGTTGGACGAAGTGGGTACGGTATTGCAGGTAGGTGACGGTATTGCCCGCGTCTACGGTTTATCGAACGCCCAATATGGTGAATTGGTGGAGTTCGAGGGCGGTCTCGAAGGTATCGTCCTGAACTTGGAGGAAGACAACGTCGGGGTCGTTCTTCTGGGCCCATCCAAGGAAATCAAGGAAGGCGCTACCGTTAAACGTACCCAGCGGATCGCTTCTATCAAGGTAGGCGAGGGCATCGCCGGCCGCGTGGTCGACACCTTGGGGACCCCTATCGACGGGAAAGGACCCATCGCGGGAGAAACCTATGAGATGCCCTTGGAGCGAAAGGCGCCCGGGGTAATTTATCGGGAACCGGTAACCGAACCCCTACAGACCGGGATCAAGGCAATCGATGCCATGATTCCCGTAGGACGTGGACAGCGGGAGCTGGTCATCGGCGACCGTCAGACCGGAAAGACCACCGTTTGTATCGATACCATCCTGAACCAAAAGGAATTTTACGACGCCGGGGAGCCCGTATATTGTATCTACGTGGCCATCGGACAAAAGGCCTCTACGGTGGCCGCTATCGCCCAGACTTTGGAGGACAAGGGCGCTTTGGCCTACACCACCATCGTTGCCGCAAACGCTTCCGACCCAGCGCCCATGCAGGTATACGCTCCCATGGCAGGTGCTTCGATCGGGGAATATTTTCGCGATACCGGCCGACCTGCCCTGATTATCTACGATGATTTATCAAAGCAAGCGGTGGCCTACCGTGAGGTGTCCCTTCTGTTGAGAAGACCCCCCGGACGTGAAGCCTACCCAGGGGACGTTTTCTATCTGCACTCCCGTTTGTTGGAGCGGTCGTCGAAGATTATTAACGATGACAAGATTGCCCAGGAAATGAACGATTTGCCCGACGTGTTAAAACCGATGGTAAAAGGTGGCGGTTCTTTGACCGCCCTGCCGATTATCGAAACACAGGCTGGCGACGTTTCTGCGTATATCCCGACCAACGTAATCTCGATTACGGACGGACAGATATTTCTCGAGCAAGATCTTTTCAACCAAGGGGTGCGCCCCGCTATCAACGTGGGTATCTCCGTGTCGCGTGTGGGCGGTAACGCACAGATCAAATCCATGAAAAAAGTAGCGGGTACCCTGAAATTGGACCAGGCGGCCTTCCGGGAATTGGAAGCCTTTGCCAAATTCGGTTCCGATCTCGATGCTGCGACCCTTAACGTTATCGAAAAAGGGCGTCGCAACGTTGAAATTCTTAAACAGGCTGAAAACGACCCCTACACCGTAGAAGACCAGATCGCGATCATCTATGCGGGATCAAAGAACCTGCTGCGCGATGTGCCCGTCGATAAGGTAAAGGAGTTCGAAAGGGATTATTTGGAATTCCTGAATGCCAAACACCGTGGCACGCTGGATACCCTGAAAGCCGGAAAATTGACCGATGAGGTTATCGAAACCCTGACGCAGGCGGCGAAGGATGTCTCCGCAAAATACAGGGATTAGTAGGGAAGTATTGAGTATTATGTATTGAGTACAAAGTATTTGGTATGGGTAAATAGTTGGTGGCATTTTATAAAGTTCGCGTACTAACTACTCAATACTAAGTACTAAATACTAAAAAAATGGCAAACCTTAAGGAAATAAGAAACAGGATCTCATCGGTATCTTCTACCATGCAGATTACGAGTGCCATGAAAATGGTGTCCGCTGCGAAGTTGAAGAAAGCGCAGGATGCGATTACGGCCATGCGGCCCTACGCCGATAAGCTGACCGAGTTGCTACAAGGCTTGAGCGCCAGTTTAGATGAGGATTCGGGAAGCAAATACTCGGATGCACGCGAAGTCAGAAAGGTCTTGGTCGTTTCGATAACCTCGAACAGGGGGCTCGCAGGGGCTTTCAACTCCAATGTCCTAAAGCAGTGCGTAGTGCTTTCCGATGAAGTTTACGCAGGTAAAAAGGTCGATTTTATGGCCATCGGGAAAAAAGCGAACGATTACCTAGGCAAGCGTTCGACCGTCATCCGTAACCACAGCAACCTGTACGATGATCTGACGTTCGAAAACGTTTCCGCCATTGCCGAGGAACTGATGCATGAATTCACGGCCGGCAACTACGACCGTATCGACATCGTTTACAACCGGTTCAAAAACGCAGCGACACAGATTGTGACCACCGAGCAGTTTTTGCCCATAGTCCCCGCCGAGGGCGACGAAAACCTGAGTGCGGATTACATCTTCGAGCCTTCGAAAATCGAAATCGTGGAGCAGCTGATCCCGAAATCCTTAAAAACGCAATTGTACAAAGCCATTCGAGACTCTTTTGCCAGCGAACACGGTGCCCGTATGACCGCCATGCACAAGGCGACCGACAACGCCACCGAGCTCCGCGACGACCTGAAACTGAAATACAACAAGGCCCGTCAAGCCTCCATCACCAACGAAATTTTAGAAATTGTTGGCGGCGCGGAAGCGCTAGCGCAATAATTCGGCGGAGCGCAAGCGGAGCCAAATTATCTCAGCGGCGCGGAAGCGCTAGCGCAATAATTCGGCGGAGCGCAAGCGGAGCCAAATTATCTCAGCGGTGCGGAGACCTTGAGCAATTCGGCGGAGCACAAGCGGAGCCAAATTATCTCAGCGGTGCGGAGACCTTGAGCAATTCGGCGGAGCGACAGCGGAGGCGTTGAACAATTAGACATTATCCGTACCGCCGTATTGTATAGGTATTGTTCCTGTGTTTGAAGGTGGCGTCAATTTATTTTAACGACTCCTTCAAGAAAACAATTGGAAGACTTCCAACTACCGCTCAAGCCATTAGTATCGCCCTCAAGGGTCATTATCATATTTTCGCAAGCTTGCAGACCTTCGGGATTCTCAAATATAAAAGGGTCGGACACATCGAGGGTCATAGTATTTCCTGATACGATTCCTGAAAACCGACGTTCTTACAGAGCCTCGCCTCTAACCATAACAAACCTACCGCGTACCGTATTCCAGCAATGGGAAAAATTGATTTTTATATCCCACGGAGCACCGGAATCAGGGTTGCTTAAACTGCCCTCCATTACCATATCGAATTGTCTTTTCCCTTTTAAAAATACCAAGGCATCCAATTTATCGGTAATGTTCGAGCCATTTTTTACCATGGTATAATTCTGCTCTAACAATAGCACCAATAGTTGCTCTTCCGACGCTTCGGGAAATTTTGAGCCCAGTTGTATTCCGAAGGCATTATTATGCAAATTCATGGCTTTTAAATCTTTGTCCTTCGTCAGGGTTTCACGGGCAGCGCTCATTTTCTCCGCAAATTCCTCATTGGTATTCTTCAGCATTAGTGCACTCCATAAAGCGTGTTTTAAAGCCGAAGCTTTTGCTCCAATGAACGCCACGTCTTCATCGCAGGGATAGAACATCACTGCGTGGTCATAGGAAACCTGAATGGAAGGGATGCCGTTAAATGCCTCTAAAGGGCTAGTGAGAACCAATCGCCATTCCGCCTTTGTCATAGATGACGACAAATCGAAAAAAACATCGGTATCATCAGACTTAGGAGCCTCACTAGAGGTGTTCGCATCCGCTATTTCATCGAAAATCGCCCTAGACAATTTAGAAGTATCATGCAGCAAAGCTTTATCTGACTTGACAACTTTCTCGTACGTCTCATTAAATTGTATATAGGTTGGCGGTAAGACAGCATTAAATTCTTCCTCGCTAATTAATCCGATACCACCGGCGTCTTCCATTTTTTCCTCATCGTCTTTCGAGCATGAGGTTAAAAGAAGTAAAGTGAAAAGAAACATAAATTTGAAATTTTTCATCTTTAATGGCATAATTAGTTTAATCATTTAGATAGTCCACTTCAAACTCGTTCCAGACCCTTTTGTTTTTTTTATTGAACTCCCCGTCAAGATATTGTTCATTTTTATCTCTTCCTTCAGCTGCGCCCGATTGATAGGAATCTAGAATAATCCGGAATTCTACTTTATCGGAACTGTTGATTTTTTCCAGCTGGTCTTCAGAGATAGCATATCTGGCATTGGTCACGGAGCTTACCCCGCCGATATCTATATCAAAATCGGAATTGTAGGAACCTTTGGTGGTCAGATCAAATCGTTCGTAGTCCAATAAAAAAATAAGCGATTCGCCTTCCATGACCTTGGCGAATTGCTCGTTATCGGCCTCTACCTTGAAAAGAATGGCCAATTCGTAGGCCCCATTTTTAAGTACCTGTTTTTCCAAATTTAGAAACGTCTTGAAGGTGGGCGCGTCCGTACCAAAAATGAGATTGCCCAATGCGTTCGTGCCCGACAGCTGGCTGAAAACCCGATTCCCCTCCATTTGGTAGGTGGTGGTACCGTCAAACTTATCTGAAGTTTCCTGGACACTTACACCGAATAATTCCTTAAAAATGTTCTGTTTCTTTTTTTGGGCCTTTACGGGAGTAAGAATCAATAGAGCGATGCACGTAATTGCGAATAGATAGTTTTTCATTTTCGGGCTGCTATGGTTAATAAGGATGTATCGAAAGTAAAGCGTGCTGGTATCTGGATACTTGGTCATTTATTAATCCTATTTCGGGAGATGCTTTATCGGAATCATAGATCAATCGGCCCGTATTGTTCTCTATATATTGGTTGTCGGGGTCGCTCTTATCATCGAGCATCAAGCCTGCGAATTGAAAATTAAGAATGCCGGTTTTGCTGGTTGTACCGGTTATCGCTGTGGCCGTTTCGACTGCGAGGTAACCCTCATTTTGAGTTTCCGATTTTATAAAAATCGAGAATGTGTCATCATTGCCCGAAATAAAAGATCCTTTCCCCAATGATGTCTGACCGTTACCCGTAATTTTGAAGTCAATGGTCAGACTGTCATTATTTTGGTTGGACAAGGTGAGCGTTTGATCGGAGAGGCGCTTCCCGATACTGTCAATTCCGGTAGTGCTAGCTTGGATAACAGATGGTGCTATCTCGTAAATCCCTTCTATTTCCGGTGGCTTGCTCCCCGTATGGATGACGAACCCCAAGTTTTTTAGTGCCTCGACCAGCTCTGGAGTGTAGTACTTCTCAATGTCCGATAAGCTACCGTCGAACGTGGGCTCCGGTACGGGGGGCACCATTTCTTCTGGTGAATTGTCACCGGATCGTGTACAGGAACATAAGATGAGCAGGATTAGGACTAAAGTTGAGGGTTTCATAAAACACCTGTTTATCAAGGCATTCGAAAAATAGCAAAGTCCTCAAATTTTCAATCATCCGATTAGTCTCCGTGGAAATCCAGTTAGTTTTCGTTTGAAAACTGGACTTTTCTGTCATCGGTGCCTTTTTTAAAAATTATCCGTAATTTGTTGCTGTTAAATCGCTGATTACCACCGATGCACCTTAAAGGTCTCCTTATAACTTTCCTATCGCTCTTGCCATTCGGTACTTTGCACGCCCAGCAGTATATAATTGATTCCTTAGAAAATGAGCTCGTACATCCGACCAACGGACTGACCATGGGCGAGATAATGAACGAACTGAGTTGGTATTATGCCACAATCAACCCCGAAAAAGGTCTTGGAATAGCCGATAATGCTATTGAAGTAAGCATGAAATCCAAGGATTCGTTACAGTTGGGCATTGCCTACGAGAGAAAGGGATATAATTATGAAAATTTAGGCGAGGATTCGTTGACCGTCGAAATGTACGATACCGCCGGTAGCATCTATATCGGAATAGGACACCGTAAAAGACTGGCCACCTTGGCATTTAACAAGGGAAATTTCTATTTTAATAGGGCACGGTACAAACGCTCCTTGAAAGAGGCCGGTGTATCCCTAAAGGAATATGAACAGCTAAAGGATACCGTCAAAATTGCCCGCATCCAAAATTTGATGGGACTGAACCATATGTATTTGGGAGATTATCCCGCCTCGATGGAGGCTTTTCGAAAGGGTATGATAGTTCTGGAACAATCGAACAGGGATGCAACCCGTTTCTATTCCGCCATTCTCGGTAACCTGTCGATACTATTTACAAAATTGTCCGAGATGGAAAAGGCACTGGACTACCAGTATAAATCATTGGCCATTGACAGAAAAAATAACGATTCGATCCGCATTGGTAACTCATTACTGCATATCGGTCAATTATACGGCCGGTCGGACCAACATAACCAAGCCATGGATAAGTTCCGATCCGCATTGGAAATCAAGGAAAAATCCGGAAATAAATATGAAGTTGCCAGTGCCCTGGCCAATATCGGTATTACATACGCGGAACTACGGCAATATACGCAGGCTCTTGAATTTTTGGACAGGGCCCGGGTATTGTATGTAGAAATCGATCATCTAACCAATCTTTCGACAGTTAATCTGAACATCGGGGATATTCACTTGACCGAGGGCCGAATCCAACTGGCCAAATCACATTTTGAAAAGGCCATGTCGTTCGCGAAAAAAGCGGGGGATAAAAGAGCTTCAATGTTAGCCGCCGAAGGCTTGGCCGCCAGTGCTTTCAAAGCTTCCGAATTTGAAGAGGCCTACACATGGCAATTAGAGACCATGCATCTAAGAGACAGCCTATTATCCGACGACAAAAGAAATGAGATAGCAAGATTGGAAGCGAAATATAAGTATGACAAAGAAAAGGCTGTGCTTAAAGCGAATTTTGAAAAAAACAAGGCCATTGAACAAGCGAATTTAAAGCGACAGATATGGATACGAAACCTAAGCATCTGCGGTGGATTGGGAGGCATGTTGCTCTTGGCCTCTGGGTTTGTCCTTATAAGACGAAAAAGGGAGGCCGAACTCAATGCCAAGATAGCGACCTCAAGACTAGAAACGCTCAGGGCGCAATTGAACCCTCACTTTATTTTCAACAGTCTAAATTCAATAAACGATTTCGTCCAACGAAATGAGACGGAGAGCGCCAGCAGCTATTTAACCCGTTTTTCTAAAATGATGCGTAAGACCTTGGACAATTCAACGCGGGAAGAGGTGTCCCTAGGCGAAGAGGTTGAATTTTTGAAAGGCTATATAGAACTAGAACGGCAAAGGCTGGATGATAGGTTTGACTACACGATTCATGTGGATAACGAGCTTGATCTAGAAGACACCTTGATTCCGCCTACCCTGCTCCAACCTTTCGTAGAGAACAGTATATGGCATGGTCTGTCCCCTAGGAAAGGAAAAGGTGGTTTTCTCTCCATCCGTATCCATAAAAACCGAACTCATTTAAACTGCGTCATAGAGGATAATGGTGTAGGCATGCATCAAAAAAGAAGGACTGAAAATATACGGAACGGTTCATTCGGAGCGGCCAGTGTTACCGACCGATTGAACCTATTGAACCAACTTCGACGCAAGGGGGAATCTAAAATCACCTATGTAGAGAAGGGTGAAGGCGTGCAGGTCGAGATACGACTTCCCATAATTCACGATTCGGATCTATGATAAAAACGCTTATAATCGATGATGAGCAGCATTGCATAAACGTTCTGGTCAACTATTTGAAAAAGTACGATGCCTATCACATCTGTGCGGCCACTAAAACCCTCGAAGAGGCTGTTGAATTGACGGCTTCAATGCAGCCTGATCTGGTTTTTTTGGATATCGACCTTGGCAACGGTACCGGATTCGACTATCTCGAGGCAGTTCGACCGAATATCGCCTTTAGCATCATATTCACAACGGCCTATGACAGTTACGCTGTAAAGGCAATAAAATTCAGTGCGTTAGATTATCTGTTGAAACCTATTGACCATAACGAATTGCATACCGCGTTGCAAAAGGTCGAGTCGACCCTGTCGAAACGAGAGCGCTTCAAACAGTTGGAAAGTCTCGAACACAATGCCAAGCACGAAACCATGGGCAATAAATTCATTCATATCTTCACTACGGGCATGTGCCACAAAATCAACACTAAGGATATCGTGTACTTAAAATCGGATAACAGCTATACGGAATTCTATTTAGAGGATAAACCAAAGGTCACTGCCTCCAATACCCTTAAATATTACGCGGAGCTATTGGAAGAAAGTCACTTTTATAGAATCAACAAGTCTTATTTGGTGAATACCCAGCGAATTGAAAATTATCGAAGACAGTCCAGAGAGCTTATACTGGACGACCGCACCATTCTAACCGTGGCAGTTAGACGACAGAAGGAGTTTCTTACAGACATATTTAAGAAATGATATCATAACCGGGTTGCAATGTATATCGATTACCATCGGTCGTCGAAAGCGAAGCGAAAAATCTGGGTTTAGGAGGACGAATATGGACTTTGCCACATCCCTATAAAAAGGTACTTTTGGGGAATAATCCGCTCAGGTATTGAATCCGCTCAAAAAACTCTTCCAACAAACGGCCATCTACGGTGTGGCAACGGTACTGCCGCGGATGCTTTCCTTCATTTTGGTGCCACTTTATACGGGGGTCATGGCCACCGGGCTCTACGGGGAGGTCAACATTATCTTCGCATGGTTCGCCATTTTCAATGTGTTTTTAGCCTACGGTATGGAAACCGCGTTCTTTCGGTTTTTTAACAAGGCTGATGACGAAAATGTGGTCATATCGACTTCCCTGATTTCTATTTTGGTAACCACCCTGATCTTTGCAGTTGTTGCCTTGCTGTTTCAAGCTCCATTGGCACACATGCTCGGTATAGACATTAAATATGTATGGTATGTAGCGATGATATTGTCTTTGGATGCCCTTGTCATCATTCCCTTCGCCTGGCTTCGGGCCACTGAAAGACCGACACGATATGCCGTAATAAAAATCGGGAATGTAGGCATAAACCTAGGGCTGAACGTATTTTTTCTGCTTGTTCTACCATGGACCGCCACCGAAAATTCCGGTGGATGGTTTGGATGGATGTACCGTCCCGATTTTGAAATCTCCTACATCCTGATTTCGAATTTGATCGCCAGCGGGTTGACCTTGATTGTGATGCTGCCCTTGTATTTTAGGGGTAATTATTTCTTTGACCGCGTGCTATGGAAACGGATGATGCGTTACGCCTGGCCTGTTCTAATTGCGGGGATAGCTTTTACGATAAACGAAGTCTTCGACCGTATCATGCTGGAAAAGCTTTTGCCCGATGACATTGCGGAAAGCGAAATTGGAAAATACTCCGCCTGTTATAAATTGGGATTGTTCATGACCTTGTTCGCAACGGCCTTCAGAATGGGAATCGAACCTTTCTTTTTCAGCCATGCCGGTACCGAGAACCCCCAGAAGGCCTATGCCCAGATTACCAATTATTTCGTCGTACTCGGCAGTATCATCCTCTTGGGGGTCGTGGTCTACGCCGATGTACTGAAAGTAATCATCGTGCGCGACGAGGCCTATTGGGAAGCCATGGATATTGTTCCCCTGATAGTATTGGCCAGTTTCTTTCTCGGCATCTACCACAATCTGTCCGTTTGGTACAAGGTCACCGACAAAACCCGCTACGGGGCCTTTATCTCGATTATAGGTGCCATTATAACAATCGGTATAAACTACTTTTTTATTCCGGTTATTGGTTATATGGCCTCTGCCATTGCGACACTCTCGGCGTATGGTACCATGATGGTATTGTCCTATTATTTTGGAAAGTCGCGCTACCCCATCCCCTACAATTTCAGGAAGATATTGTTCTATCTGGGCCTATCTATTTTGTTCTCCGTCCTATCCTTTTATGTTTTCCATAGGAATTTATATCTTGGAACTGCCTTATTTTTACTTTTTCTAGGTTTGGTGTATAAGTTGGAGCGCGATACGTTGAGGAAGGTGTTTATAAAGAATAAAGGATAGCAGTCGACTTACGACCGATGGGAGCTCAAAGTAGTCCTCCCGTACTGATCATTCCAGTACGACGGCACCCCATTTTCGGAAAAACAATTAAATTAACTACATGAAGATCAAGATTATCAATAAATCACCGCACAACCTCCCCCACTACGAAACGGATGCCTCGGCGGGCATGGATCTACGAGCCCATATTCCCGAACCGGTGATCTTATCGCCCTTGGGGCGAGCCATTATTAAAACGGGGCTTTTCATAGAGCTTCCCATCGGCATCGAGGCACAGGTACGGCCGAGGAGCGGCTTAGCCGCCAAAAAGGGCATAACCGTTCTTAATTCCCCTGGCACTATCGATGCGGATTACAGAGGGGAAATCGGCGTTATACTCGTCAACCTGTCCGACGAATCGTATACGATTGAAAACGGAGAACGCATCGCCCAGTTGGTCATCGCCCGCCACGAAAGGGCGCAGTGGGAGGAAGTAGGAGAACTTTCCCAAACTACGAGGGGCGCAGGCGGATTTGGCAGTACGGGAACGCGGTAATGTCACCATGGATTAGTGTATTGGTGTAAACACGCTTGCCAAAAAGACCTGCGATGCCCGGTAATGAGTAGGCGACCGGGAGTCAAAAAATGCTAGAATGTGTTCATGACAATAAAAATTACATCTGTAATTCTTCTTTCGGCGTTCGGTATGTCCGCCTCACCGCTGTATGCCCAAGAGAAACCTGTTGAGGATCCCGATTCTGAGGTCGTTCCCGAAGTCGAAAACAGTGCAGCGGTTTTTTTGGAGGACTATTCCGATGCGTTTCAGGAGAATTTTTTCGAGGGCCTCAAACAAAAGGGCATCGAAAACTACGACAGGGCGACCCATTTTTTCCTAAAGTGCAAACAGCTGGATGCCTCGAACCGCGTGGTGGATCATGAGCTCGCCAAAATGTACCTCAAAACTAAACAATATCCATTGGCCGAGGAATATGCACTTTCTGCCGTGACCTCAGCGCCCGAGAATCTTTGGTTTACGGAAACCCTGGTGCGGATATTGGCCACCCAAGGAAAATCGGTTGAGCAAATTAAAAACGACCTCCCTTTCGGTTCTTCGGAATTCAAGAAAAATTTAGCCCAAATTTACTTTGACAGAGGCCGATACGAAATCGCATTAAGTATCCTAAAGGAGACCAAGCATAGTCCGTTTATCTCCAACCTCACCTCAAAGATCAACGATTCCATAGCCAAACAGAACGTTCCGACCATAAAGTCCCCCGATGCATTGGACAATTTTGAATCGGCGTCCAATCCGTTGAAAGATTTCAAGCTAAAAATGCAGGAATTGATGGAAACCGATGATTTTCAACAACTACAGCAAATTTCTGACGAAGCCTTGGAAAGTTACCCCGCTCAGGCCTATTTTTATTTCGCCCAAGGATACGCCCTTAACAGGGCGGACCAGCATCAAAGAGCCGTTGAAACTTTGGAGGCCGGACTAGACTATCTTATTGATGACGCATCCCTAGAAAATAAAATATTCCAGGAACTCGTCCTTGGATATACCGCACTTGACAATGCTGTAAAGGCAAATATGTACCTTCGTAAGATAAAACCTGGATTTTAAAGCCGGACAAATCAGAAAATGAACCTAAGCTGCCGATCATCCCTACGATATATCTCCATCGCTATTGTGGCGATGCTAGCCCTTTCCTGTAAAACGAAAAAAGTAATTGCGGACGGTACGCTCGATGAAAGCCTCTCCGCCAAAGCAATTATCCGCACCCATTATGACAATGCCATCGATTTTAAGACCCTGAGCGGCAAGATGCGCATCGATTACTCCGATGGGGAAGATTCGCAGGGCGTATCCGTCAGCTTGCGAATGAAGAAAGATGAGGCGATTTGGATCAGTGCGCCCTTTGGGGTCGTCAAGGCCTATATCACGCCAGGCCGGGTAAGCTTTTATAACAAACTACAGAATGAATATTTTGATGGGGATTTTGCCTATCTCAGTAAATTCGTAGGCATGGAGCTCGATTTTGAACAGGTACAGAACCTATTACTGGGCCAGGCCTTACTCGACCTTAAGGATGTCAAGTACGACGCTACCGTCGCCGGGGGCAACTATCATTTGAAGCCAAAAAGACCCTTAAATCTCTTTAAGGTACTTTTTCAGGTCGAGCCGGACAACTATAAAATGGCCTCCCAGCAATTGTCCCAACCGCTCAAAAAGAGATTGTTGCAAATCAATTACAACGGCTATCAGAAAATAGACAACTGGCTGCTTCCCCTTCGGATTGCAATAGCTGCCATAGACAATGATGAGCGCAGTACGATCAACATCGAGTACCGCAACGTCGACTTCGACCGACCCATGCGATTTCCTTATCAAATACCGAACGGTTTTGACGAGATCAAATTAAAGGATGATGCCCTGTAGACCGCATTTCACTTTCATTTTATTCCTCTTCTCTTTTCTGGGAAGTTACTCCGTTTTTTCCCAAATCGAAGAACAGGAAGTATTGGAGGCCAAACGGGAGCAGCTACAGAAGGAAATCGAACAAATCAATCACTTACTTTTCGACACAAAAGAAAAACGGGGCAATGTCTTGGAACAGATGGAGGCCCTCGATCAGAAAATCAAGGTACGTCGGCGTCTGATTGCGGTGAGCAACGAGCAATCGAACTTACTAAACCGTAAGATCAACGCCAACGTTAGCGCAATTTCAGAACTTCGGGCCGAGCTGGCCGACCTTAAGGACGATTATGCCCTGATGATTCAAAAAAGTTATCAAAGCAAGATTCAGCAGAGCAAATTGATGTTTCTGCTGTCTTCCGACAACTTTTTTCAGGCCTTTAAACGCTTTCAGTACATCCAGCAATATACGGACTTCAGAAGGCAACAGGGCGAGGAAATCGTCGTCAAGACGGAAGAACTGACACAATTGAACATCGAGCTCAGCGAACAACGCAAACAGAAGGAAAGGCTGATTGCCGAAAATCGCCGTTCCCAAAGGCAAATGGAACGGGAAAGAAGCGACCAGCAGGCCCTTCTGGGTTCCATCCGTAAGAACGAGACCAAATACGCCGCGCAGATACGGGACAAGCAACGCCAGGCCAAGGAGATCGACCAACAGATCGAAAGGCTGGTTCGGGAAGCTATTGCCGCGGAGAACGCTGCCTCGGGTAAAGACGATTCCGACCCCAGTAAGTTTTTGTTGACCCCGGAGGCCGCCATAGTGGCCAATAGCTTTTCCGCCAATAAGGGACGATTGATCTGGCCCGTCGAGAAGGGGTTTAAGAGCCAAGGGTTCGGCGTATATGCCGACGCCATATATCCCGGCATCAAACACGAGAGCAACGGGGTAGTCATCACAACCGATGCCGGGGCGAAGGCCCGGGCCGTATTCAGAGGAGAAGTCATTGGTATTCTCTCCATTCCAGGCGGCAATAAGGCCGTACAGCTCAAGCACGGTAATTTTATCAGCACCTACTACAACCTTAGCACCATCTACGTCAAGAAGGGCGACCGGGTCGAGGCCAAGACCGAACTTGGAGATATCTATACCAATCGGTCCAACGGTCGGACCCGACTAAAATTCTATTTGCACCAAAATACGTCGAAGCTGAATCCGGAAGAGTGGGTATATCAGCTATAAAAGCCCAAAATGGCTCAACCTCTGGCCATAAAACTTAAATTCCCTTCATTGCGCCATCCTTTGTATCGATACCGAACCTAAGTTTTTTGACTTTCACGTATTTTCCGGCATTACCGAAAACGAAACTGACTAGAATCCTCTTAATTTAAATACATATGAAAAATATTACGGACATCAACGGAACATTTAAGCTGCACAACGGTGTAGAAATGCCCTATCTAGGCCTTGGCACCTATCAAGCCGATAACGACGACGAGGTGGTCGAAGCGGTGCTACATGCATTGGAAACCGGCTATCGGCATATCGATACCGCGGCGGTCTATCACAACGAAAAGGGCGTTGGAAAAGCCATCTCCCAAAGTAATGTCGCGCGTGATGACATTTTTGTGACCAGCAAGGTATGGAATTCCGATCAGGGCTATGAAAGCTCCCTGAAAGCATTCGATGCCAGCATGGACCGATTGGGGTTGGATTACCTCGACCTCTATTTGATTCACTGGCCGGTCGAGGGAAAGTACAAGGATACATGGCGGGCCCTTGAAAAATTATATAAGGATAAGCGGGTCCGGGCCATTGGGGTCAGTAATTTTTTACAACACCATCTTGAAGATGTGCTAAAAGTGGCACAAACCGCCCCAATGGTCAACCAAATGGAATTCCATCCGTATTTGGTACAGCAGGAGCTTATCGATTTCTGTGACACCGAAAACATTCAGTATGAATCTTGGTCTCCTTTTATGCAGGGCGAATTGTTCGATTTGGATATTACCTCGGACTTAGAGGAAAAATACGGAAAATCGTCCGCCCAGATCATCCTGCGATGGAATTTGCAAAAAGGAGTGGTGGCGATTCCGAAGTCCGTTCACAAAAACCGTATCGAACAAAACGCCGACATCTTCGATTTTGAGCTCTCGAAAGAGGATATGTTGTATCTGAATGGACTGGACCGTCACCATCGTACCGGTGCCGATCCGGATAATTTCGATCTTTAGGTGGTTGGACGGGGTATTACTTTTAAAAATCTTCCCCAGCCCAGGGCACAACGATGGCATCCGTAAATGGCAGATGATTTTTGAGACCGTTTTGAATGAACTGTAAAATTATGATCACGCCATTAAAAACAGTCTTTCACGTGAACAATGCCTTGAGCTCGGTAGCCTCTTGCGGGTTCATCTTGCCCGCTAGCACCAAGCTCAATTGCTTTCGCCGTAGTGCACCTACATAGCGTTGCTTTTCCTGTTCGTTTTCCGGTTCGAGGGGTGGCACTTCGGTGGGCCTGCCGTTTTCGTCAACCGCAACAAAGGTATATATAGCCTCGTTGGCCTTGGAACGTTCGCCGCTAAAGCGATCTTCCATCCACACATCGATATAGACCTCCATCGAGGTTCGGAATGCCCTTGACACTACCGCTTCCACCGTTAGCACACTACCTACGGGCACCGATTCGTTAAAGGCCACGTGGTTGACGGAGGCGGTGACCGTAATCCTCCGGCTATGCCGGCGGGCAGCGATACTCGCGGCACGATCCATTCGCGCCAACAGTTCGCCCCCGAACAAGTTGTTGATGGGATTGGTCTCGCTGGGGAGCACCATATCGGTCATTACAGTCCGGGATTCACTGGGTCTTTTAGCTTGCATAGCTGATTGTTTTCCGCAAATATACTTAACTCACCTCCGAAAGTAAGTACCTTTTTATTTCCCGAAGCTCCGCGACCCTTAATTTTTGTAGTTTTGGGTATGCGCCCATCCCTTAGAAATATTCCCTCAAAACTTCCGAACGTAAAGACCACCATTTTTACGACCGTCGGCAATCTCGCCCGAAAACATGGTGCCTTGGACCTGTCGCAGGGCTTTCCGAACTTTGAGGTAGACACCCACCTGATGAAGCTGGTCACAAAAGCCATGCAGGAAGGCCACAACCAATACGCCCCGATGCAAGGCTATTACCGATTGCGGGAAATCATTTCTCAAAAAATCGAAAAACTCCACGGACCGCGCTACCATCCCGAAAGCGAAATCACGATAACCGTCGGGGCGACTCAGGCCATCTATACGGCCATTACGGCCTTCGTGCATCCTGGTGACGAGGTCATCGTATTGAAACCCGCCTATGATTGCTACGAACCGGCCATAAAAAGCAATGGTGGCATTCCCGTGCCGTTACAGCTGGATGCCGACGGCTATCAAGTAGATTGGGATGCATTCCGAAACAAAATCACGCCCAAGACGCGCATGGTTGTTATCAATTCACCCCACAATCCCAGCGGAAGGATTTTTTCGAAGGATGATATGTTGCAATTACAGGATATACTTCGCCCGACTGATATTATCTTGGTTAGCGACGAAGTTTATGAACACATCGTGTTCGATGGCAAGGAGCATCAAAGCGCCTCCCGCTTCGCCGACCTGGCCTCCCGGAGTTTTGTCTGTGCCTCATTCGGAAAAACCTTTCACGTCACCGGATGGAAAATAGGCTACTGCGTCGCTCCTGCCGCACTTATGCACGAATTCCGACAAATACACCAGTTCGCCGTGTTCTGTGTCGACCACCCTGTACAGCGGGCCTTGGCCGAATATCTGTCCGACGAACGGCGTTATCTGGACCTCAACGCCTTCTACCAACAAAAACGGGATTTCTTTTTAGAGGGATTGAAGGATTCCAAGTTCAAGTTCACCCGGTCCCAAGGCACTTATTTTCAATTGTTGGATTATACGGCGATGGCCGATGAGGCCGATGAAGCTCTGGCTGAACGTTTGATCGTTGACCACAAGCTGGCCAGTATTCCCATTTCTTCCTTTAATGTAAACCATCGTGACGACAAGGTGTTGCGTTTCTGTTTCGCGAAAAAACAGGAAACACTGGAACAAGCGACCGAAATTTTGAGGAGATTGTAGTGATTCGTAGATGCTGGGAACAAGGTCGTTTCATACAATCCTATCGCCCTAAGGTGTAGTCCTGTCAAAGTTCTTGATCAATACGCTATGCCGACGAATACCGAATAAATCGGTCGAATCGGCCACAATGTTTAAAACCGTCCGGCAAAAGAGATGATGACAATGTGCTGGTCAGTGTTGGTTTACATAATCGTTTCACTTCAACGCAGCGTGCACTTTTTCTACAAACTCCCCTATCTGGTCGGGTTCCAGCCAGCGCGTCACGATAACAAGGTCGTTTTCCCCATCAATAACTATAAAATTACCGCCGAAACCGGCCGCGTAATAAATGTCTTCAGAAAGTCCGTCCCAATGGCGGTCGCCTTTTTTGTTCAACCACCACATATACCCGTAGTTCACATTAGGTTTGGAAGGTTCAAGGGCGGCTTGAATCCAAGAACTACTGACGATCTGTTCGCTTTTCCACCTGCCCTTGTTTAAAAACAACAGCCCGAATCGTGCCATGTCTTCGGTGTTGATAAAGATTCCCGCGCCGGAATGCCCTCCTCCCGTAACCGATTTCATCCGTAGTCCGTCAATTTCCGTCCAGGCATGTTCGTAACCGTGCCAACGCCACGTGGTAGAAGCGCCGATTTTCTCCATCAAATTTTCTTTGAGGACCACGGGCAGCGGTTTGCGCCAGACATGGGTCAAGGCATAGGCCAGCACATTGACGCGCACGTCATTATACTCCATGACAGTGCCCGGTTGGTTCAACTTTCGGAATTTCCAATCATCGATTCCGCCCTCCCTGGGCGGTCTGTCGGCCCAGTCTTTCCCGCCCCAAAGTTCACCGGACCAGTCGGAGTTTTGCTGTAGTAGATGTTCCCAAGTGATTTTGCTGTTGTGTTCCCCACCAAAGGTACCGTCCCAAATATAATTGACCACCCTGTCGCCGGTGTCGGCGATCAGGTTTTGGTCGACCGCGAGACCGGCAACGGTGGATAGAAAACTCTTGGTGACGCTAAAGGTCATATCGACCCGTTTTGTATCGCCCCATTGGGCAATAACGTATCCATTCTTTAGGATAATTCCCGCAGGTCCACCGCGCTTTTTGGTCGGACCCAAAATCTCGTGGAAAGGCTCCCTTTCAAATCCCTTTACAATGGCGATCCGTAGGTCACGGGAGCCAGAATATTCATTGGTCTCGGCAAATCTTACGGCATTCTCAAGCGCTTCAGCATCGATTTTAAAATCTCCCGGAGGCCGCTGCTCCCAGTCGGCATTTCTTTGAGGAAAATAAAAGGTTTGGGCAACGGCCGTAATTGAGCCAAGTACCAACAGGGTCGCGAATAGTACGGATTTCATTGCGGTCGGAATTTATTCAGAGTCGAAGTTACGCAAATCGACCCGCATCAACCAATCCGTTTGCCGGTCTTTTCCAATGTAGTAGGGATGGGTCCCGAATTTTGTGAAGCCGTGCCTTTGGTAGAATTTGATGGCTCGCGGATTCTTTTCCCAAACGCCCAGCCACAGAAAGGCCATTCGTTTACCAGTTGCGATCTTTTTTGCCTCATCAAGCATCCATTTCCCGATGCGTCGTCCCTGAAAAGCTTGAAGCACATAAATACGCTCCAGCTCCATACTCTCATCGGATTTAATATCGGTCTGGGCCTGGTTTTCGTTTAGTTTGAGGTATCCGACCAACTCGGAACCGCAATAGACAAAATAAAATGTGGTGTCCTGATCCTCGAGTTCTTTCAGCAATCTGTTTCTGTCAAAGGCAAAAGCGAGGTAGGACTTAAAGTCATTGGGATCGTTGTCTTTTTCGAAGGCATCGATAAAGGTGGTCTTAGAAATACGAACAAGTAATTCCAGATCGCTATCAGTACATGGCTGCAGGTGTAAATCCATTTCCTTTCCGTCAAGTCAAAAATAGGTAAAAAGACAGGCTCCACGGATTGTGGACCTAGGGGAAAAGGAGAATTTTAGACTTTGCCCCATGGGTGCAGGCCTAAAAAGGACTGCCGAGCATGGAAAGAGGACAAAAAAAAACGGCCTTTGGGGGAAGGCCGCAATTTTTCAGCGTAAGTTTAAATAGGTTAAGTTCATCTATAGCATAAATAATTTTTTGGTCAGCATGACGATTCCACTGATAAAATCGTTTTTGTACACTTGAATCTCTTCTTGGGGATGGTTCATTTGGGCTTCCATAGTCTTGTAGGTTTAGTTCAGGATCCGATTTGCCTGCCAGCAGGTTTATTATGTCAGGTATTCGATTAATAGCACTGTAAATGTACATCCGTGTCGGAACTAAAGAAAACTATTGTTGTGAAGCGGCCCAATAGTGTTGTGAAAAATGTGAACGGTGCATTTCGTCGATGAACTGCAGGGGCGTAGGCAAGCTGCTATTGAATTTGACCAAAAAACGAAAGGGGACCCCTTCACTATCAGTGGGCTTGACAATTGCCGGGAGGTTTCAGGATTAAAAACAAAATTCAGGGTCGGGACCTAAGGATTAGAACTTGTATTTTTTAGATTTCCATTTCCGGAATCATATCATCTTCGATCACCAACTTGCCCTCCGTGGCATTCTTAATTTCTTCAACACTAACACCTGGGGCCCGTTCCCTGAGCAGAAATCCTTGTTCGGCAACCTCCAGTACCGCAAGATTGGTGACGATTTTGGTTACGCAGCCCACGCCCGTAAGAGGTAGGGTGCATCTTTTCAACAGTTTTGAGCCGCCGGACCGATTGGTGTGCATCATGGCAACAATAATATTCTCTGCCGAGGCTACCAAATCCATTGCCCCGCCCATTCCTTTCACCATTTTACCGGGAATTTTCCAGTTCGCGATATCGCCATTTTCGGCCACTTCCATAGCACCCAGGATTGTAAGGTCGACGTGCTGGCCCCTGATCATACCAAAGCTAGTGGCCGAATCAAAAAACGAGGCGCCGGGTAGCGCGGTAATGGTCTGTTTCCCTGCGTTGATAAGGTCGGCGTCTTCTTCGCCATCCAAAGGAAATGGCCCCATGCCCAATATTCCGTTCTCACTTTGGAACTCTACATCGATATCGTCGCGCACAAAATTAGCGACCAAGGTCGGAATGCCGATACCGAGGTTAACGTAGTACCCGTCTTTTACTTCCTTTGCGATTCTTTTCGCTATTCCGTTCTTGTCTAACATAATTCGATTTGAAAATTTGAAGATATGTTAATTTGAAAATTTACTTCGCTTGATGGTGTCAATTTTCAAATCAGTCCCGCTTCCGAACCGTTCTTTGTTCAATTCTTTTCTCGTAATCTTTCCCCTCAAAAATGCGTTGTACGAAGATCCCCGGAATATGGATCTGGTTCGGATCCAGTTCCCCGGCAGGGACCAATTCTTCCACCTCGGCTACCGTAATATCCGCAGATCCACACATACAGGGATTGAAGTTCCGCGCAGTGCCCTTGAAGATTAGGTTACCGGCCTCGTCGCCTTTCCAGGCCTTAACGAAAGAGTAATCGGCCTTAAAAGCTTCCTCCAGCACGTACATCTTCCCGTTGAATTCCCGGGTCTCCTTACCTTGGGAAACTTCGGTTCCGTACCCGGCCGGCGTATAGAAGGCGGGAAAACCGCCCTGAGCGGCCTGACATTTTTGGGCCAAGGTGCCCTGTGGGGTCAACTCTACCTCCATTTCCCCATTCAACATTTGACGTTCGAACTCCTTGTTCTCTCCCACATATGATGCAATCATCTTTTTTATCTGATGCTTTTGCAACAGCAGGCCCAAGCCGAAATCATCGACCCCGGCGTTGTTCGAGATACAGGTAATATCCTTAATGTTCAAACGCACCAATTCTGAAATAGCGTTCTCCGGAATACCGCACAATCCGAATCCACCCAGCATAAAGGTCATCCCGTCGCTTACGCCGTTTAGGGCCTCTTGAACATTCTCTACCGTCTTTTTAATCATAATCTTGTAAATTTAATCTCCTACAATAGGACATCGCTTTCTCCTAAAATACGAATTTAAAACGAGAACACGACAAACTCGGGCAGGAACAGAAGGTAAGGTTTTGTCGCTTCGGCCTTTAGTCAAATTGATGGGGCATCCGTGACGAAAGTTGCCCAAATTTATGGAGTTCGACGGAATTTATAAGTGCACTCGTTCAGACTTTCCCTTTTACCTGCAAATTTCATATTTTGCACCCTGATTTGCCTTTTTATCGCAGCGTAGCTATATGCTGCTCAAAAAAGCCTTGATTAGCGCACAAAAGCCTCCCGAAAGCTTTCGGGATCGGATTCGAACAAAAAGTCTAAACGAGTTCGGGATGTGGTTACAAAACAGGCAACTCTTTTCTACAGAATTCATTTTGAGCGGGAAGAGAAAGAAGTTATTACCTTGTTGGATACGAGACAGGATCTCGATAAGCTCAAAAAGCTCCTGGAATAGATAGACAACGCCTATGAACACGTTAGCGGATATAATCGGCCTATCGCGTTTCGAACAATCTGCAAATCAGAAATCCAGATCATCAAGGTCCTCTTCCACATCGGTAGCCTTGGGTTCTTCCTCGGCCTGTTTATCGCAATCGAGGTTAATCGACATATCGTCGGGTTCTTTAAACTCCCCGTCGGAAACCCCCAAATCTTTATTCTCATAGTTGGCCTTCATATAAAGCGCCCAGATCGGCAGGGCCATAGCTGCACCCTGTCCGTAGGTAATCGTCGGAAAATGGATGGACCGATCTTCGCCTCCTACCCATACGCCCGTGACCAGGTTCGGTACCATGCCCATGAACCAGCCATCACTTTGGTTCTGGGTGGTGCCGGTCTTTCCGGCAATGGGGTTGGTGAAATTATAGGGGTAACCCGTGATAATTTCTTTATAGACCGTCGTGTTTTCTTGGGACGAATGCCGTAGACGGGTTCCAGAGCCGCCTTCGGTCACCCCTTCCATCAAATTGATCATGGCGTAAGCTACGTCTTTGCTCAACACGTCGTTGGTCTCCGGCACGTATTCATAGAGCACGGTACCATTTTTATCTTCGATGCGGGTCACCATGACCGGTTTAACATACACCCCTTGATTGGCGAATGTACCATAGGCGCCCACCATTTCATATACGTTAAAATCGGGCGTACCCAAGGCTATGGAAGGCACTTCGGGGATTTCCCGGGTCAATCCCAGGTTTTCGACAATGGACACTACCGAGCGCGGACCCACCCTATCGATTAATTGTGCCGTAATGGTATTGACCGAGTTGGCCAAGCCGTCTTTCAGGGTGTACATGTTTCCTGAATATTGTCCGACAGCATTTTTGGGACACCATGGCTCTGGATTGCCATGCTTCCCGGCCTCGATACAGTATTGGGTATCGGGAAACTTATCGCAGGGCGACAAGCGCAGTTGGTCGATGGCCGCGGCGTAAACGAAAGGCTTAAAGGTAGAACCTGCCTGTCGCGCACCTTGAATAACGTTGTCGTATTGAAAGTGGCGATAATCAATGCCGCCCACCCAGGCCTTGACATGGCCGGTTTGGGGCTCCATGGACATCATGGCGGCCCGGAGAAAGGTCTTGTAATAACGGATGGAATCCATCGGGGTCATGATGGTGTCTTTTTCCCGGGCGTCGCTGTTCCAGTCAAAGACGGTCATTTCGGTTTCCTTGGTAAAGGATTCGCGGATATCCTCCTCAGATTTCCCTTCGGCCTTCATTTTTCTCCAGCGCGGGGAATTTTTCATGGCGCGTTGCATGATCAGTTCGGTTTCGGGCTCGGAAAGTTCCAAAAACGGGGCCGTCGGATTTCGATCGGGCGTGTTCTGATGGAAGAATTCCTCCTGGAGGTTGGCCATATGTTTTTGCACCGCATTCTCCGCATTGGCCTGCATACGTGAATCTACGGTGGTGTAAATCTTTAGGCCATCCAAATAGATATTCCATCGATCACGAGCCCCTTCCACGGCGGGTTTGGGATTTTTGGATATCCACTGGTTCATAAAGCCCTGCAAATACATTCTGAAGTAGGTAGCCAGCCCTTCCTTGTGGGATTCCGGATTATAGCGGATGGCCATTTTCAAATTTTGCAACGAGTCTTTTTCCTGTTCCGTGATGTAGTCGTACTTCGCCATTTGGCCCAACACGGTATTTCTGCGGTTGGTCACCAGTTCTTCCCTTCGTAGGGGATTGTAATAGGATGAGTTTTTAAGCATCCCCACCAAGACCGCGGATTCTTCGGGCTTGAGTTCTTGGGGTTCCTTGCCAAAATAGATTTTTGCCGCCGATCGGATGCCGTCCGCATTGTTGAGAAAATCGTACTGATTGAGGTACATGGCGATTATCTCCTCTTTGGTGTACTGCCTTTCCAAACGCGTGGCGAGCACCCATTCCATCGCTTTTTGCTTGAGGGTCTCAAATTTATTCTTGGACCGTACGCCCACAAAGAGCTGGCGTGCCAGTTGCTGGGTAATCGTACTTGCCCCACCTTTGGTGCCCAAATAACCAACCGCCCGCATTACCCCGAACGCATCTATTCCCGAATGGCCATAAAAACGCGCATCCTCCGTAGCAATCAAGGCGTTGACCAGATTGCTGGGAAGGCTATCGAAAGGTACGGGGGTACGGTTGTCGTCCAAATAGAATTTGCCCAGCGTCTTACCGTCTGACGAAATGATTTCTGTGGCCAGATTGGTCTGGGGGTTCTCGAGGTATTCGTACTCCGGCATCGGACCGAAAACGCCCCATGAAGCGAATGCAAAGAGAAGTACAAAGGACAGGATGCCGACACCGAACAGTATCCAAAACCATTTGATGAATTTAAAGAATCCCTTATTCTTTTTCTTTTTAGCGGCTTTCTTTGCCATTATGGAGGAAATTACTGATTATTTAAAAAGTGTGCTTCAAAACAAATGCCGAACCTAGGCTGGGGGCTCAAAAAATTTTAAAACATCTATTCGATAGCGGTTTTTACCGCCCGTTAGGACCGAATTACCCCCAAATACCTCTGCAAAATTTCAACGCAGCTTGCATATGGTTCCCGAGGTATTCTATCGCTTTTAATAACAGGAAATTCAAAACTTTTATTGTATGCCAACGTGCGAATGCAAAAATAGTTTAAAATAGCCAGCATCCCGTCACGATTATCCCGCTGTTTTGAAGGTATGGAAACTCTTGACAGCAGCTGATAGCCCCCGGTAAAAGCCTATTCCCCACTTTTCTCGATTTGGTATCCTACATCGGTAATACCCTGTAAGTTGACGATTCCTTCAACTTTACCGTTTTTTCGCATCGCTTGTGATATCCGTAATTTATATACGCCCGAAGTGGGAAAAACGATGTTTTCTTTGTACCACAATTTGTTTTCCTTCATCCCTCCAAGCCCCTTGCCCAACCAAGTGCCATCGGGTAGCGCCATTTGATACTGAAGGGTATCCTTTAGGGTTTCACCCGTGGGAAACTCCAATTCGGTAATTAGAAACAAGTTGCTGTACGCAAATGTGGCATCGTTGCGAACGTTAATAAACATATCATGTTCTTGAACGGTATCCATTTCAGCAAAGCTGAACGTGATGATGTTCCCTTGGTTCCAGGCTCCGTCGTCGGTAGCTTGATATTCTGATTTCACCAAACTGTCATTGCAGGCGAGCATGACTGCAGCGAAGAATAGAATAAACAATACGTTACGCATTTTTCGGCCTTCTTCTTTTGTTATTTGTCGGTTTTCCTTTGGCGCCCTTTCCTTTAGTGTTGGTACGTGCTTTGCTATCTTTTTGATTTTTATGACCGCTGCCGCGGTTTCCAGAACGCTTTTTCCCCTTATTTCGTTTACGGTTCCGGCTTTTAGATCGCTTAGGGCGGTCAAAACGGGTCAGGCTATCCTGCCCTACTGCATTCTCAAAAACCTTTTCTTCTTGCTTAACGAAGTTGTCAACGGTGTATTCCTCCAAGCTGGCTACTTTTTCCTTCTTTTTGTTCTTTGATAGGATTTCCTTGACCTGTTCCTTGGTCAGCTCGTGCCAGTTTGAAGGATCGTCTCTATACGAGAACCAAAGTATTCCCTTAAAAATATCGGTCTTTTGGCAGAATGCGAGTCCCTTTTCGGTATATATCTTAGTATCGGTGGAAGGGAAATCCTTTAGGGCTTCCAAATAGGTATCCAACTCATAATTTAGACAGCATTTAAGCTTGCCACATTGTCCGGCCAACTTTTGGGGATTCAAGGATAATTGCTGATAACGGGCCGCTGAGGTGGAGACTGACCTAAAGTCGGTCAACCAGGTGGAACAACACAATTCACGGCCGCAAGACCCGATGCCGCCCAGCCGCTGGGCCTCTTGCCGATAACCGATCTGTCGCATCTCGATCCGTATGCCAAAGGCCTTGGCCATGTCCTTGATCAACTGCCTGAAGTCTACCCGCTCTTCGGCCGTGTAATAAAAAGTGGCCTTCGAGCCATCGCCCTGAAACTCCACATCCGAAATCTTCATTTGTAGGTTGAGGATAATGGCAATTTCCCGCGCCCGTTTCTTGATTTCCTCTTCCCTATCCCGGCATTTTTGCCATCTATCGATATCGTTCTGGGATGCCTTTCGGTAGACTTTGGGCATTTCGCCGTTCTTGAAATCGGTCTTTTTCCGTTTCATCTGTACCTTGACAAGCTCCCCCACCAAGGTGACCATGCCCACATCATGTCCCGATTTCGCTTCGGTGGCAACAATATCGCCAATGGAAAGGGAAAGGTTTTCAGTGTTCCTAAAAAATTCTTTTCTACTGTTTTTGAATCGGACCTCAACACAGTCGAACGGCTTGGTACCGTTGGGGAGCGACATGTTCGAAAGCCAATCAAAGACCGTTAACTTATTACAACCATCGGTACCACAAGTTCCGTTGTTCTTGCATCCTCGAGGCTGTCCGTCCTTCCCGGTCGAACAACTACTACAGCTCATATGTTATATCTTGGTCGCAAAATACCGTTCGGTTTTTGCGATATGGTTCTTAATTTACTTGAAAGTAAAGGTAATGAAATTTTGACGCCCTTCGAAAAAGGCCCCGTGGTTCAATTGCTCTTTCGTGGCCGTCCACAAGTTTGGCAAGGCTCAGTACTAGGCCTGAACACATCAAGAGGCTACTCAAACTTTGATCGATCGCAACCCAATGGCCAAAAAAAATAGGTTTTTCTGTTTCGAGACCTAAACCCACGTAGGGGCAAATTGGCTTCCTACGATTTAAATTTCAACACCGGCGAACGTCCTTTCTTGAAAATCTTATTGCTGGCCCCTTTACCCCTCCGCAGTCTTTTTTGCTCCTCGTAGGGTAGGTTATGGATCTCCTTACACCCCTTCGAACAGCAATCGTCCATCTGCCGGGCACAGCTTTCGCACTGGATGAACAGTAAATGGCAGGCTTCATTGGCGCAATTGACATGGGTATCGCAAGGCTTTCCGCATTGGTGGCAATGGGCGATAACGTCATCGGTAATACGTTCACTGCGGCGGTGGTCGAATACGAAATTTTTACCCAAGAACTTGTTTTCAAGCTTCCCTGCTTCCACTTGGCGAGCATAATCAATGATACCGCCCTCAAGTTGGTACACCTGCTTAAAACCTTTATACTTGTAATAGGCGCTCGCTTTTTCACATCGGATACCGCCGGTACAGTACATCACCAGTTTTTTATCCTCCTTATGATCGGCCAAGTCGTTTTCAATACTATCCAACGAATCACGAAACGTGTCTACATCGGGGGTGATGGCATTCTTAAAATGTCCGATTTCGCTTTCGTAGTGGTTGCGCATATCGACCAAGATAGTCTCGGGGTCGTCGATCAGCGCGTTAAAGGCTTCGGCGTTCACATGGACTCCCTTGTCGGTAACATCGAAGCTGGCATCGTTCAGCCCGTCCGCTACGATTTTTTTACGCACTTTCACCTTCAATTTCAAAAAAGACAGATTGTCTTGTTCAATAGCGATGTTCAACCGTACGCCTTCCAAAAAAGATATACTATCCAAATGGTCCTTAAATGCCTCGAAGTTGTCGGCGGGGACGGATAATTGAGCGTTGATACCCTCGTGGGCGACATAGATACGTCCGAGCACATCGAGCTCGTTCCATCGGACAAAAAGATGGTTCCGGAATAGTCTTGGATTTCCAATGTGTGCGTATTTATAGAAAGAGATAGTCAGACGTTCCTGCCCCGCTTCGCCGATCAAAGCGGCTCTTTCCTTCGCACTTAGGGTATTGTACAGTTGCATGCTATACCAATAGTTAAGTTTGAAGAATTATTTTGGCTGCAAAGATAAGGGAATCCCCGGATTTTTGGATAGGAAGGAAGTATCCTAACGTGACTATCGTGGTTTTGAACGAAATGACGGACAGAAATTCCATCCGAAGAGTAAGAAATGCAAAAAGAAATGGTAAATTAGCCATCCTTAAAAAACATGCTTCCAAGCATCCACTTTCAATTAAAATGAAGTCTCAAAAGCACGTATCAACCATAGCTTTTGAGCTGTAATTTAAACCACTCCAATATGAGCTCCGACAAAGAAAAAGATGCAAAACTAAAAGCCCTTAAACTGACCCTTGACAAATTGGACAAAACCTACGGCAAGGGCGCCGTGATGAAAATGGGCGACAGCGTGGTAGAAGATGTCGATTCGATACCGTCCGGTTCTTTAGGACTGGATATTGCGTTAGGGGTGGGCGGCTATCCCCGTGGACGCGTCGTCGAAATATACGGTCCGGAATCTTCGGGAAAGACGACCTTGACCCTGCACGCGATGGCAGAAGCGCAAAAGGCCGGCGGCATTGCCGCTTTTATAGATGCGGAACACGCTTTCGACCGTTTTTATGCGGAGAAACTCGGCGTCGATATCGACAATCTTATCATATCCCAGCCCGACAACGGGGAACAGGCCCTTGAAATCGCCGACAATCTGATCCGTTCGGGCGCCATCGATATCGTAGTAGTCGATTCCGTAGCCGCCCTGACCCCGAAAAGCGAGATCGAAGGCGAGATGGGCGACTCAAAGATGGGCTTGCACGCCCGGTTGATGTCCCAAGCCCTGAGAAAACTTACCGGCTCGATCAGTAAAACCAAGTGTACGGTTATATTTATCAACCAATTGCGGGAAAAAATAGGTGTGATGTTCGGAAATCCCGAGACCACCACCGGCGGCAATGCCCTCAAATTCTATTGTTCGGTGCGGTTGGATATTCGCCGCTCGACCCAGATCAAGGATACCGATGGCAACGTCAAAGGGAACAAGACCCGGGTCAAGGTCGTCAAGAACAAGGTGGCGCCCCCTTTCAGGACAGCGGAATTCGATATCATGTACGGGGAAGGCATCTCTAAAGTCGGAGAGGTCATCGACCTCGGGGTGGAGTATGAAATTGTCAAAAAAAGCGGCTCGTGGTTCAGCTACGGAGATACAAAGCTCGGACAGGGCAGGGACGCCGTCAAACGCCTTTTACTTGACAATCCCGAGCTCCTAGAGGAACTCGACGACAAGATTCGCGATGCCATTGGGGCGTTGAACGACTGATCCGCTCACGGCTAGCAGACATAAAGCCAGTGAGCGATAAAATTTCAGGCTCAGCCGCTACGGAGCCAAAACACGACGTAGGACTGAAAGATATATAGGACAAGGAACTAAAAGGCTGTGAAAACAGTCGGCTTTGTGAAAAAATTAAAGGTCTTACCTCCTAAGTCCTACAGTCTTATCTCCTTTTTTACTTCTTGGTAAGAATGCAGGCAAGCATCTTTTAAAATTAGGCACAACGCTTTCTGTAGGCATTGTGCCTTTATTATGTTTGACATCCATCCGAACACGTAAAGAGAAAATAGTCCCGCTTTCCACGCAACCGTTCCCAGATTCTTACATCTATTAGACAAGAACCCGTACCACGAGGTGAGTTCGGAGCATTGGCGACCCCGTCAATTGGCTCGAAGGACCGCCCAAAAATTCGGGCAAAACCTTATTTATTTATCAGTAAAAACTAACAGATGAAAAGAGCTTTTTTATTTTTTTTCGTTATCGGCTTGGCGGTACTTGCCGCATCCTGCAGTATCGATGACGATCAGACCAATTTCAAGTACACCACGTTGAAAACGGTCAACGCCAGTTTACCCGATACCTTCGAATTGGGCAGGGTCTATAAAGTCGATGTCAACTTACTGAGACCCGACGACTGCACCTATTCCGAAACCTTCGATGTGAGGCGCTCCTTTACCGACTCGACGAACATTCGAACGGTAGCGGCCATCGGTATCGTATTGGACGAGGGACCCTGTGAAGCGGTAAACGATTCGATCCAAGATTCTTTCCAGTTCGAGGTCATCTATAGCAACCCGTATGTTTTTCAATTTTACACCGGGGACGATGAAAACGGGGAGCCCGAATTCTTGGAAATCGAAGTTCCCGTAAAGCACCGCCGGTAGTTCTCGAACCCACATCGGGATGCGTAGGTCGAATTTAGTTTGGTATTATCTTTGAACTGCGAATCCCGCAGTTAACTTAACTAAGGATTTTGGGTCTCGAAGAACTCATCGAAAGCTGCAAACAAGGCAACAGGAAGGCGCAAGAACGATTGTACCGGGAATTATCCCCGGCCTTGTTCGGTACCTGCCTCAAATATTCGCGCAATCGAACGGAGGCGGAAGATCATCTGCACGACAGCTTTCTATGTATTTTCGATAAAATCGGACAGTTTAAGGCAACGGGGTCCTTCGAAGGATGGGCCAAGCGTATCGCCGTGAACACGATTATGCAGAAATATCGCGAGGAAGGCCGGTTAAAAATTGTTTCCGACAATTTTAAGGACGAGGGCACGAACGGATACGAAAGCACAGGCGAGATCGAGGTGGAATCCCGTTTTTCGCAGCTTAGGCTGGAAACCCTTTTGGGCTATATCCAGGAGCTGCCCCATAAATATCGCTTGACCTTTACGCTTTATGTATTGGACGGATATTCCCATAAAGAAATTGCAGCCTTGTTGGGAACTTCGCCGGGCACTTCAAAATCGAACCTGGCCCGTGCCCGCCTTTGCCTAAAGGAAAAAATCGAGACCGAGCGCAACATCCCGATAATCGGGGTATTGCTATTTATTCTCATGGAGAGCTGTTTATAGCGAAACGTTTAAGCCTTTTACATGGATAAAAAAAACATAGACGATCTCTTTCGGGAAAGGTTGGAGTCCCTCCTGGAGACCCCGGATGAAAGGGTATGGACGGCTATCGAAAATACGCTGGACAAAAAGCGGAAGACTCGTGTGATTCCGATATGGTGGCGATGGAGCGGGGCCGCCGCGGTTCTGGCCATTGCGATATTCGCGTTTTTTATGCTTAGTCCTGCTTCGGATGAAACTCCGATCACCGATTCCGACAATTCAACGACTGAAGATGCAGTACGGGATGGTTTGGATACAGATGGCAAAGAAGAGCGAATGGATGCTTTGAGGGTTCCTGAAGGCAACGAAAACACCGTAGTCGCGAGTCCGGAAGATGAGAGAGAGAAAAATAGCGGAAAGTATTCTATTTCTAATAATCCCGGGGTCCCCGCTCGGGATTCAAAAATATCCAGGAGCGGTGATACCACAAATTCAAAGAACTATTACTTACAAGTTGCACAAGACACAAAACAAGCCGTGGCAACTGGCGGAAATGAAACTCCAAATCAAATTACCGCGGAACCGGATGAATCTAACGCGGATGACGCCGCGTCCCCTGAAAAGAAAACCGATCAGGATTTAGGAGCGACCCCAAATTCCAAAAACCAGCTCGCCTCCAATCGAGCAAATCGCGCTGAAGAGGTCGACGACACGAGAGAAACAGATGCTTCAAGGGCCAATCCTTTAAGAAGGGTTCCTAACAATGGAGACCAAAACAAACTGGCTACATCCGAAAGTGATCGGAGAAAAAGTTTGGAGAAATCCGATAAGGCGATTGCCCTAGGCCTTCCGATGGATAAGGATGACCCTATAAAAGCCAATGATAGCGTTGACGACAATAAAAGGTCCATTTTCGAAGTCCTTGAAGATCGGGAAAAGGTAGAAAAGCTAACCAGCGCATCCCCTAGTCGCTGGTCGGCCGGGCCGAATGTTGCTCCCGTTTACTTTAATGCCTTGGGGGAAGGCTCTCCCATAGACCCCGGTTTTTCGCCGAACGCCAAGTCCGGAAGTACCAATCTGAGCTACGGCCTGTCCATTGCCTACGCCCTTTCTGAAAAATTGAGTGTGCGCTCGGGCCTTCACAAGACCGAGTACGGTTATGACACGAACAACGTAGGGTTTTCGCCGACCTTGGCGGCCTCTTCCAACGGACGCTTACAAAACATCGAACGCAGCGGTAGCTTAGAAACCCTTGCTGCGAACAGTCCGATCGCCAATTCAGATGTCACTGAGAATTTCGCTCCCGAGTTCAGTACAATGGACGAGTTTCAAGAGGGTAGGATTGCCCAACGCTTCGGCTATCTTGAAGTGCCATTGGAACTCGACTACGCCCTATTACAGCGTCAATTTGGCATCCATCTGGTCGGCGGGATTAGTTCGTTGTTCCTCATCGACAACAACGTTACCCTTAGCTCGGGGGCGCTGACAACGGCAATCGGGGAAGCCCGCAACCTGAACGATATAAATTTCAGTGTCAACGTCGGCTTCGGGGTCAACTACCGGTTTACGCCAAATGTACAACTGAACATTGAGCCGATTTTTAAGTATCAGCTGAACACCTTTTCGAATGTATCGGGCGATTTTCGTCCTTTTTCGATCGGGGTTTATAGCGGGCTTAATTTTAGGTTTTAATGGCTAATGGCCTGCAAACAAAATCTAATTCTCCTTTAAGGGCTTGTGCTCAGAGCAAGGAACTTAAAAGTCGCCTTTTTTCATCAACTCCTCTAGAATAACCTCCCTAACATCTTCCCTAAGCTTGCCCTTATCCTCTTCGCCCAAAAGTTCCGTTTCAAAAAAATGGTGGACTCTGGCCCGTACCTTTCCCGGACCGCCGCTTAGAAATGTAAACGAAAAGCGTTTTTTGTTGTCGAGAAAGCTCATCGGCACCACGGGAATGTTATGGGCGATGGCCATCTTAAAGGCACCGTCCTTAAATTCGTCGAGTAAAACGGACTCGTCGTCGGGCACCCCGCCTTCGGGGAAAATGCAAATGCTCAGGCCCTGGTTCAGTCGTCTTTGGGCCCGCCGGTATACACCCGTCCTACTTCTGGTATCCTCCCGGTCCACCATGATACAGACACGCTTATAGAAAAACCCGAAAAGGGGAATGGAGACCAGCTCCTTCTTTCCCACGAATACAAAGGGATTTTTGCTGATGTAGAGCATCAACATAATATCGAGCATGCTGGTATGGTTGGCCACCAGCATATAGCTTTTTCCGCGTTGCATCCGCTGTTCCCATTCGACCTTTGGCGGGCAGCCCATCCCATATAAAATAGGGATGGCCCACAGATTGCGCGCCAACCAAAAGAAACGCGGATACCATTTCTCGGAAAGTGTAGTCACCAACAACAACGGGAAGAAAACCAGGATGGGCACGGCCACCAGAACGTAGAACCAAATACGATATAGGGTGTAGCCTATTTTTTTAAGAAGGGAAAGCATCCTTCAAAAGTAATAATTTTAAGGAGTACGCCCGATTTCATTATCTTTGCGCTTCCATTTTGGCAGAACCTCGACCATTAGGATTGTAATGGGTATGGCCCTGTCCGATGGGCAGATGACCTTACGACCTTGGCCTCTCCCTTTGTGGCCTAAATCGGTGCGGACACTGCCGGAATCTTTAATGTTTTTATAAGGAATGGCAAGAATATTAACAGGCATACAGAGTACGGGCACCCCGCATTTGGGCAATATTTTGGGCGCGATAAAACCGGCCATCGAAATGGCGCAGGACCCAAACAACGAATCCTTTCTTTTTATTGCGGATATGCATTCGTTGACCCAAATAAAAAATGCCGATTTACTGCGGCAGAATACCTATTCGATTGCGGCTACATGGCTGGCTTTCGGCCTCGATATCGATCAGAGCGTTTTCTATCGCCAGAGCGATGTGCCCCAGACTACGGAGCTTACCTGGTACTTGAGCTGCTTTTTCCCCTATCAGCGCCTGACCCTAGCCCATTCCTTTAAGGACAAGGCCGATCGTTTGGAGGATGTCAATGCTGGCCTCTTTAACTATCCTATGCTGATGGCGGCGGATATACTCCTGTACGACGCCAATATCGTGCCCGTAGGTAAAGATCAGCTGCAACATATCGAAATGACCCGGGACGTGGCCTCCCGTTTCCACGCCCAGATGGGCGAGACCTTCGTACTTCCCGAAGGCAAGGTTCAGGAACAGGCCATGTACATTCCCGGTACCGACGGCAAAAAGATGAGCAAAAGCAGGGGCAACCTCATCAACCTTTTTCAGAGGGACAAACAGTTGCGCAAACAGATTATGGGGATACAGACTGATAGCACCCCCATGGAAGATCCAAAAGATCCGACGAACGACACTATCTTCGCGCTTTACAAACTTTTAGGCTCGGTGGAGCAAATCGAGGAAATGAGCGCCAATTATCTGGCCGGAAACTACGGATACGGCCACGCCAAACAAGCGCTGTACGAGCTTATACTCCAGAGGTTCGACGATGCCCGGGAAAAGTACGATTACTACATCAACCATCTGGATGAGGTCGACGAAGCACTCGCCGTGGGAGCGGCAAAAGCCCGGAAAGTCGCGGACGATGTTTTGGAAAGGGTAAGGACGAAACTGGGATATTAATTGAAGCATAAACCTTATAAGATCAGAGCGGCTTCTGCCGTTTTAACTTGGGTTTAGGTCCTTATCCTATCCATTTCCTTAACTTGTGGAGCAAAATGGACGTTTCTGACCAAATGACAAAAGGAATAGGGAACAATGGTAACCAGCTGCCAAAAATCAAGATTGGACAATCCGCCGAGGCAGGGTCCCGCCCAATACCGTCCAATCCGATAAGGATAGGGTAGGAATCGAGTTTTCAAGGGAAGAAAACCTAAAAGGACATGGGAGCAATCGGTTTGCCGACCTTCTGACGAATTTTCCGAAACATAACGCAGAAGAATTGCAGCAAATAAAATCTTAACGATAATGGCAAATAATTATTACGACGCAGCAGATCTGCGGAAATTTGGAAAGATTACGGAATGGAGCGAAGAGCTTGGCGAAAAGTTTTTCGACTACTACGGAAAGGTCTTCGAGGAAGGGGCCCTGTCCGCCCGTGAGAAATCCCTGATTGCCCTAGCCGTCTCCCACGTGGTCAAATGCCCCTATTGTATCGATGCATATACCAAAGACGGACTCGAAAAAGGCATCACGAAAGAAGAAATGATGGAAGCCGTTCACGCCGGGGCGGCCATAGAAAGTGGGGCGACCTTGGTGCACGGGGTGCAGATGATGAACAAGTATAACAAGCTTTCCATGTAAGTCGAGAGGTAAAAACACTGGGGCCTAATCAGAATTTCTGGTTCGGCCGCCAGGAAAACATCCTCTTTAAACAGAGAGCTCACGAAGTTTGCGGTCGAAAACTCCATCGAGGCCACTATAATAGGGTAGAAAAAGTATGGAAATCGCGCCTGCCCATCCCTCGAAATTTTAATTTTTACAAAACAAATGGCTACAAAATCGCTAAAGGCAAGACATAACAGGCTTGCGGAGAACAATACCCAGCTCGATATTTTGAACGGAGGTGTCTTCGCCGATGGGGAACTGCCATATTTTAAAGATAAAATCGAAAACATCGGCAAATTTCCGCTTCGGCCGAAGAAATTGGAAATCCTACAGATCAACGTCGGGTATATGTGCAACCAGGTATGTGCGCACTGCCATGTTGATGCCGGCCCCGACCGGAAAGAAATTATGACCCGGGAGACCATGCGGCAATGCCTTGAAGTCATCAAGAACACGGGGGCACACACCTTGGACCTCACCGGGGGGGCACCCGAAATGAATCCTGATTTTCGTTGGTTCGTCGAAGAAGCCGCCCAAGCCGGTATTGAGGACTTCATCATCCGCTCCAATCTGACTATTATCCGGGCCAACAAAAAATACTACGACCTCCCGGAATTTTTCAAAAAGCACAACGTTCACGTCATCTCGTCCATGCCGCATTACACCCGCGGGAAAACGGACAAACAACGTGGAAACGGGGTCTTCGATAAATCCATCACCGCCCTGCAAGATTTGAACGCGGTCGGATACGGCATGCCCGATAGTAGCCTGCGGCTGGATTTGGTCTACAATCCCTCCGGGGCCTACCTTCCCGGGAATCAAACGGCTATGGAGCGGGACTTTAAAAAAGCCCTGATAGAAGATTTCGACATCCGTTTTCACAATCTCTTCGCTATCACGAACCTGCCCATCGCCCGTTTTTTGGACTATCTCATCGCCTCGGAGAATTATGAGGACTATATGTATGCCCTAGTGGAAGCCTATAATCCCGCAGCGGTCGAGAACCTGATGTGCACGAATACCATTTCCGTAGGTTGGGACGGCTGGCTCTACGATTGCGATTTCAACCAAATGCTCGATCTAAAGGTGGCCAGTAAGGTCAAACATATCAAGGATTACAATGAAGATGTGCTCAACGATAGAAACATCGTCGTTTCGCAACATTGCTACGGCTGTACGGCCGGGGCCGGAAGCAGTTGTCAGGGGTCGGTAACGGAGTAAGGGTGGGCAGACTGCAGAACAGCGGTACTATTCCGTTCCTATCTTGGCCAACCGATATATGTCCCACAGCTCGCGCTCCATCATCGAACCGGTAATACATCCTTGAACCGACGATTTAGTCGGTGTTCTACATCCTACCAAAGACGAAGTATGGAGGATACTGCGATACAGCGAAAAAATCCGCAGCACATCTTTCCTTTTAAATAAACCCATCACTTGCCGGTTCTATAAATAAGACCCTTAGGTCGGTTCACCATTAAAATGCAATAGTATGGAAAAGAGTCTCAAGCGCATGGCCACGATGCAGCGTATGCAAGCCACTGGGCTGGAATTGTTTTACAAAAATGGATATTACAACACCAGTATCGATGATATTCTAAAGGAACTTTCACTTTCAAAAGGGGCGTTTTACTATCATTTCGATTCCAAAGAGGATTTCTTTGTGCAGATTGTCGAGAACCTCTTGATGCGCAAAATGTACAGTCTGCTGATAGAGCCTATCGAGGGCAATGAGAACACTTTAGACCTTTTACTGCAATGCTATGAGGACGCCCTTGAAACTGCCGTGCACAACGAATTGGATTTTGGCTTTGCACTCGGTAATTTTATCAACGAGTTCAACGGTAGGAACGCTACGATTATGAAACATCTAAACGATATACTCAAAGTCTGGGAAGTCAATCTGGTGACCGCTATACAGCGCGGAAAATTCAACGGCTATATCGACAGGCATGTCGATAGCGAAGGAGTTGCCGTTTTTCTGATGAGTTCTTATGTCGGGATACGCACGCTGATGGTGGAAACCGCCCCCAGTGTCCGTAAATACCGCTTTATGTCGCAGGTGCGGACGTACTTCAAGACGATGGAGCCCAAGATGGCTATGGTTTAACCTCTCCATTTTGACAAAATTTGGTTGTACGGTTGCTATAGGATTTCAGGCCGCGCTTAGAAAGACATGACGAGATATCGACCACCGTTAAAAATGACATTCGACGGACATCAGGATTGGGACAACACTTTTTCAATTTTCTTGACGACATCAGGCGGTGTAATCGTTTCCATCGCCTTTTCATAGCCCTCGGGCATATTTTTGCCGTAAATCGAAGTAGGGATAAACGGAAACTTTTTACGATTGGCCAAAAGGGCGTTTTCGGCAGGTTGCCCAAACGGATAAAATCCGGCATAGGGATGGGTCACCCCCCAAATCGTAATGACCGGAATGCCGTACATGGCGGCAAGATGCCCATTGCCACTATCCATGGAAAGCATGGCATCGAGGTTGGAAATCAGGGCCAGTTCTTCGGAAAAGGAAAGCGTTCCGCTGACGTTGATACAGGAAGAAAAGCCGGTGGCCATAGACTCGAGCTGTTGTTTCTCCTGCTGCCCCCCTCCGAAAAGGAAAATTTTATACTTATCGGTATTGTTAAGCTGGTGCACAACTTCCTTCATTAAATGCATGGGATACATCTTTCCTTCAAAAGCAGCGAACGGGGCGATGCCCAACCATTTTTTATTGTGGGGCCCGACGAGTTTCAAGACCTTGTCGGATAATTTTTCTTTATACAAGCAGCTCGCTTTTGACAGATCTACCGGAAAGCCCAGGGCATCTAAAACATCCGCATAGCGTTCATGGGTGGACTTCAAAGCCTTGAAAACCTTATTCTTCGTGGCTGTAAGGGCTTTCTTCTCCCTCCGGCCCTTGGCGATTTGCTCGAAAGGGATACCCCCGAAGTTGAAATAGCGCTTTAAGACCTTACTGCGAAGTACGTTATGCAGGTCCGCAACCAAATCGATGTCGCGATTTTTGAGGTCTTTGTAGAGTGTATGCAGTCCGAATACCCCCTTGTGCCTGCCTTTGGTCTCGGCCTCGAATACTTCAACCTGTTTTAGCTGGGCGAACATCGGCGCAAAAAAGGGTTTGGTAAGTACGGTTATCTCAAGATGGGGATATCGTTGGATAAGTGCCGTTAGCACCGGTACCGTCATGGCGACATCGCCCATGGCGGAGAGCCGGATGACGAGAATGTGGGACCCTCCGCCCTCGCTGGGGTTGGGGCTATTGACGTTATCGGTTTTACCGGGTCTACACATAGATGATAGGCTAACTTCCGCGATTGAGTACCGTCCCCTGATTGAATAGGGACTCCCTTACTTGATGCCGCGCAACACGGGATTCATTTCCTCATCGTTGTACATCTTCATCTGTTTGTAAACCTTCATGTATTTATCCCCGGCCTCGATATCGGATAAAAGCTGATCGATCGCGGCGGAAAGATCTTTACGTTGCTCGAGCAATACCTCGAGCTTTTGATGACATTTTTTGACGTAGTCGGAAGAAGCATCCGTTCGCTCGGCCTCTTCCTTCATATGATAGATCTTTAAGGCCAAAATCGAAAGACGGTCGATGGCCCAGGCCGGGCTCTCCGTATTGATAGTGGCATTGTTCTTAACTTCGACCGTGCGGTATTTTTGGAGGAAATAGCTGTCGATAAACTCCACCAGATCCGTCCGGTCCTGATTGCTGGCATCTATCTTCCGTTTGAGCTTTAAGGCCGCATGGGGCTCAATATCCGGGTCACGGATAATATCCTCATAATGCCATTGCACCGTATCTATCCAATTCTTTCGATAAAGCAATCCGTCGATATCATCCTCTTTGTAAGGGTTGATAAAAGCTTGATCCACGTCGTTTTTGACGTGGTATTTTGTTATACTTTCCTGAAAAATTTTATAGGCAAGAGCACTGAAGTCCATATAATGTCTTTTGTACAAAGTTACCGATAATTATCAAAGGTTCAGTGCCTACTCCATCGCTAGGGAAGGTTTAATGCAAATTATTCAGGAATAAACTAGCTTAGATAAAGCCTTGGAGATTTTCGGTGTACGGACTTATCGTATTGCAATACCCGTCAACAGCATCAAAAAAGGGACAATAATGGCGACAACCAGCGCAATTTCCTTGATATGGGCCCGGCGTATCGATTCGACGTATTTGGTCAAGAATACTACTGCAGGGAAAAAAACGAGCATAACGGGGTACACGTTGTCCGAAAGTTTGAGCAGGTTCACTACCAACCCGATGACGAAAGATAATACGATAAGCCGTATGGTAATCGCCCTGCCAAAATTCGATTTTCCTAATTTTATGAACGCCATTAACCCCGCTAAAGCCGTGACTATAGCAAAGAGAACAAGTTTGGTGCTGTGCCCCCAATATGAAAAATAGGCTAGATCCGGGGAAACATGAAACTCATAGTGTTCGAGCAAAAAATCTTTGTTGCCCGTCAAAATCAAAATACTTTTGGTTATCAGATATACCGTGAAAAGGCCTGCAAGGGGTGCTAGCCAGTTTCTGAAATTTTCGGGCTTGTAAAAGGCAATGGCCGCAAATACCAAGACGAGATACAAAATGGCCCAATCGTAGAACAGACTTGAGACCAGAATCCATATCGTGGCATCGAAAATCTTGAACTTGGTATCGCGCTCAGAACGCATACTGACCAATCGTCTTATGGCCAGCAACAGAAAAAAACTACTCCAAATGGCGTTAGAATCGAGAAGCGTTTCGGGAAAAACTACGATCAAGAGCGCGTAAAAAAGGATGGCAAACGAGTTCGGGCCGGTTACTTTATTCCGTTTTACAATGAAATTGACCAAAAAAATACTGAAAAGCAAGACTCCTAAAACCAAGGTTTTTTGCAGCAATACGTCAGGTGCATACACTCTATCGAACAGAAAAAAATGAACCCCCCAATAGAACATTAACAGGAACGTGAAGACGATTATGAAGTTTATCGGCTTGGTTTTGCCAAAAATGATGGAAATCATATCAACTTTTCATATTTTTGTAGGGTAAATATAGCTAAGATGACTTCATTTTTTAGGGGAATAGAAGATTTGTTCGTAAACTACCTGTTTTGGCCGTTAGACCAGTTGCGCTACTGGGACAGTTGGTGGGGCGCCAACTTTTTCAACTGGATTTTGATGCTCATCGGTTTCGCCGGGTTCATCTATTGGATGTTACAGCTCAAAAAAATCAACGACAATAACGAGGAGGATAAATCGATCAGCTCGCATTCGTTTCTGTAATTTTAGAGGTCGAAGCCGATATCTTTTCGATAGTTCATTCCGTCATACTTTATAAGCGCTATATTTTTGTAGGATAGCTCTAAAGCTTCTTTGAAGTCCTTTCCGTAGGATGTGATGGCCATGACCCGTCCCCCATTTGTGATGATTCTGCCTTGTTCGCCTAAAGTACCCGCATGGAACACCAATGAGCCGTTAATTTTCTCAGGGCCGGTTATCGCTTTTCCTTTTTCATACGCTTCGGGATATCCTCCGGAGACCAACATTACTGTGGCGGCCGCACGCTCTTCAATTTCCAAGGTGATGGAGTCCAAACCCTGATTAGCCACAGCCTCCAAGAGGGATACCATGTCATTTTTTATACGCGGTATCACCACCTCGGTTTCCGGATCTCCCATCCGTACGTTGTATTCGATTACCTTGGGCTCGTCATCTACCTTGATCAGACCGATAAAAACAAATCCCCTATAGGGTAATCCATCTTTTTTAAAACCGTCTATCGTCGGCCTGACGATGCGCTGATGCACCTTGTCCATAAAAGCTGCATCGGCAAATGGAACCGGCGAAATCGCTCCCATGCCCCCTGTGTTCAGTCCGGTGTCCCCCTCGCCGATACGTTTATAGTCTTTTGCGGTCGGCAGTATCTTATAGCCCTTTCCATCGGTCAGTACGAAAACGCTCAGCTCAATGCCCCTAAGAAACTCCTCTATAACGACCGTAGTACTGGCACTGCCGAATTTCGCATCGATGAGCATGGCCTCGAGTTCGTGCTTGGCCTGTTGTAGGTCGCTCAATATCATAACCCCCTTACCGGCTGCAAGGCCATCTGCTTTTAATACGTAAGGCGGTTCTAGGGAATCCAAAAAAGCGAACCCCTCTTGCAAGGTTCCTGCGGTAAAGCTCTTATAGCGTGCCGTAGGAATATCGTGCCGTGCCATAAACTTTTTAGCGAACTCCTTACTGCCCTCCAACTGAGCGGCCGCTTTCTGGGGGCCGATAACGGGAATGGAGACCAAGTCCATATCGTTCAAGAAATAATCATGAATACCGTTGACCAAGGGATCTTCCGGCCCCACCAACACCATTTCAATCTGTTTCTCAAGAACTGCTTTTTTAATGGCGTCAAAGTCGTTTACACTTATCGGTATATTTTCGGCAACGGATGCCGTACCGGCATTTCCCGGTGCAACGTATAGCTTAGATAATTTCGGACTTTGGTGGAGTTTCCAGGCTAAGGTATGCTCGCGTCCCCCCGCGCCCAAGATAAGGATGTTCATCAGTGTCGGTGTTGAATTCGGTTTGCGCAAAAATAGGGGTTATGTTGTAATAACAAACTTGCTTTTTGCAAATTGTGACGGTTTGATGCGGGGATCACAATTTAAGGTAAAAATGGGAGATTTAATTTAAAGCGCTTCGGCAAACCTTGTGGTTAAAGGACTCAACGCAAATCGTATACGATTAAAGCTCCCTGTCCTCTTCAGATTCATCCTTCCCAGGGTTTCTCGGTTTCTTCTTCTTGGGACCTTTCTCCTTTGCCTTCGTCTTCAGGCGGTCGACTTTTCGCTTCAGCAAAATCTTTTGCTTCAAGGTTGTAAAATTGTAGTTGTATTTGAAAAAGATATATCCTAGAAAGATAACTACGGACACCAACATGATCACCATCCCCAGATTCTTTGCCGTGCTGCCCAAAACAACAAAGAGTGTTACGAAAAGCAGGTTAAAACACCCGATGATAAAGCTGGCCTGCTTGTGGGTAAGCCCCCAATAATCGATAAGTACGTGATGGGTGTGGTTGCGGTCGGGAGAAAACGGTCCCTTTTTATTAGCGATTCGGATAGCAAATACCCGCGCCGTGTCAAACAACGGCACAATCAGGATGCTTATGGCGATCAGAGGTGCATTTTCAAGTAAAAACGGAAGATCGGTATACACTACGGGACGCAATGCCAAAAACTTCAAAGTAAGGATGCTAATGATAAACCCCACGATTAACGAACCCGTATCGCCCATAAAAATCTTTTTATCGGAAGATAGGTTAAACCCTAAAAAGGCCATTAGACTGGCATTCAGAGCTATAGCTAGCAAAGCGAAAAAATATTCTTCGGTCAAATAGAATATAGTGGTATAAATTACCAAAATTACGATGCCAACCACCGACGCCAGACCATCTATACCGTCAATTAGGTTGTACGAATTAATAATTGTAATCATCATGAATCCTCCAATGATCAGATATAGGTAATAAGGTATCTCATTGATGTTCAGGAAGCCGTTAAGAGAGTGGATGGTGAAACTGGGGTTTGCAAGAATAAAGACAATGGCGAAAACTTGGGATAAAAGTTTTGCACCGGGAGAGATGACCACTAGGTCGTCTTTCAATCCTACTATAAAGAGGATGGTAAGTCCCGGAATAATGTACATTCCTTCGTCGAAGACGTCTCGGCCATTGATAAAAAAAAGCGCGAAAATAAGAACATAAAAAAAAGACACACCCCCTAAAGTGGGAGTTCCCAACTTGTGGGAACTTCTCTTATTAGGGTTGTCCATCAATCTTTTGTACTCGACAACACTGATAATCTTCGGTATCGTCAAATAGGTAAGAAGGAAGGCACCTATAAAAAGTGATATGGCGGTCTCTAGAAAAAACAAATCGACTATTTATTTCTTAAAAGTAGCAAAAGTTAAACCAACAACCGGAATTTGGATGGAAATAGTAGGAATTCGACTTTAAGAAAACTTTGAAATTAAGCTGAGAACAATTGTTCGTAAGCCTCGCCAATAACTTTCCAAGTATACTTTCTTATCGCGATGTTTTTCATTTTTTTACCTATGGATTTCAAGTTATCGACTTTCATCAATTCGCTATTCAATAGCTGAGTCAAATCGTTCTTCGTACTAAAGTAAAGAGCTTCATTATCCGTGGTATACCGATTGTAATTAACATCAAATGCCACAATTGGAAGCTCCAAATACATTGCCTCGACCAATGAAGGATTTGTACCGCCGGCACTATGACCATGAACATACAAAGAACAGTTAGACCGCAAAGCGTTCAATTTGTCCGGCTCATATATGGGGTCCAACAGGTATAAGTTGTTGCTGCTATCATGTTTTTCTTTTAATAGCTTACCGTATTCGCTGTTGCTCCAATTGCCAACCATCACGAAATCAAAGTCGGTTTCTCCGAAGGCGTTCAAAATTATATGGATGTTATTTTCCGGTTCAATTCGGCAGACCTTGAAGGCAAAACTATCGGGCAGTCGAAGCTCGTTTTTAACAGCTTCGCCTAATCGCTTTTTATAAACGTGGTTGGCGCCGTAGGCAATAAGGTTGCTCGGCAATCCGTACTCTTTCATCACATGGTCCTCTATACCTTTGTTATCCACCACAATACTATTACTGTATTTTATCGCAATCTTCTCCTGCCATTTTAAATATTTTTTCGCCGTCCCGCCCCATTTGTCTCTCTTCCACTCCAAGCCATCAATGTTCGTGATCACACGCTTCTTGGTAAACCATCTAATAACCGGAATCATAAATGCCCCGCTTACCCCCAGTATCAGAATTACGTCCGCAAAGAAAAGAGCCTGAACAATAGATAGGGCATCATAAATGATACTTGACTTTCCGTTGGCCTTTAGGGGGATGTACTTCAACCGCGCCCCTAAATAGCTTTCTTTTCGTTGGCCGATGTAACTCGGCGCACTGCAGTACACGGTAAACTCATACCTGTTTCCAAGTTGTGCGACTAAGTTTTCGGCCAAGGTTTCGAACCCGCCGTATTTGGCCGGGATGCCTACCGTTCCGATAATGGCCACTCGTGTTTTTTGGTTTTTTTTCAAGTCTTTTGTGATTTTCAGGCGGAAAGTCTGGGAGGTTAAGTTTCTTTTGCAGGCTTAAAAGGGAAAATCCTTCATTTAAATCTTTAATTTCGTCTTCAAACCAAAGTACGTGTCACTAGATAAAATTAAAACTATAGCACTCTTTTTCTTAGTGGCTAGCATTCCCTTCGCGAGGGTATATAACATCAACTCTTACGCCGTAGCAGTTTTGTCCGCGCTGTACCTGTTTTCGCCACGACAGCGGTTTCTCCCACATTTCTCGCCATCTGCACTGTTGTTCTTTTTATATTATTTCATTTTGGCAGTCAACCTTCTCGTAATCGAACAACCCCAGAGTGCCTCGACCCTGGTCAAGTACTTACCCTTGGTATTGATTCCTTTTTCTCTTTCATTCATCAAATATCAAAAGCGGATGCTCTTCGTCTTCGTGTACACCGTGATTGCTGCATGTCTTATATCCATTATAACAACCTATATCCGCAGCAAAGGCTACATTTTTTACTATCATGACCCCACCGAAATAATTGATTTGCAATTGAACTATTTGGCCATCTTCGTCTGTTTTACCTTGGCGATACTATATTCCGAATTGATTACGGCAAATGTAGTCAAATTGGAATACTATTTTTTTATCCCTTTTCTCTTTTTCAGCCTGGCAGTGTTCTATAACCGTACAAGCATTATCGTGGCTCTCGTATTGACCGTCTTCTTTATTATTGCCTATCTAAAGAAGAAAGGAGGGCGGAAGTTTTTAATAGGGTTCATTGCTTTTTTCGTTTTAACGACGATATGGATGGCAAACCGACCGATTGTTCAGAGCAAGTTTAAGGAAGTAATTCAAATAGACCTGAACGACCAAGTCAATTACAATAATGGCATTTACAGCAGGATGCTTTCTTGGGAATGTAGTTGGCAACACATCAAAACTGCCGGGTTTTTTGGAACTGGAATTAATAATTCTTCCCGTTTGCTGACCGATTGCTATGAGAAAGAGATTGGTGGAGACGCAGTCCAGGTCGTCGAAGCATACAATGCACACAATCAATTTTTACAAACTACGCTTGACCTCGGTTATTTGGGCTTATTGATTCTTTTACTCATTTATGCTCGTATCCTTTATATTGGTATCAGGAAAAAGGATACTTTACTTTTGTTCTTTTTTACCATTATGTTGCTATTCGGAATGACAGAATCGTTTATGATCCGACAATGGGGTTCTGTGTTTTTTGTTTTCTTTACCTCCTATCTTTTGCATCGATGGCGAAATACTGATATGAAGTCCTATAAAAGTGAGCCTTAGATAAAATAGGAGACGGAGTCCACCTATGTTATTTTCTGACCCGTTTCATAGATCAACCAATATACCGGTCGGTGTCGTCCGATAGCTTTAACCTATTAAGTAGCCTATGGTTTTCAGTTCCACCGTCTTTATCTTTTTATTTCTTCCCCTCGTTCTTGCCATCTATTTCTTGTTGCAAAACAAGCTTAGAAATCTTTTCCTGCTCCTAGCAAGTCTCTTTTTCTATGCATGGGGCGAAGGCTTATTAGTATTGCTGATGATGGGCTCTATAGCCGTCAACTACGTTGTCGGCATAGCAATTTCTACGAATAAGGATAAGCATCGCCCAATAGTTTCCAAGATACTGTTAGGTGTCGGTGTAGGGCTAAATCTACTGGTGCTGGCCTACTATAAATACATACATTTTATTGTTGAAAACCTTGAAAGTATTGGCCTACATTTTAATATTGACATCTCTGGGGTCACCTTACCCATAGGTATTTCCTTTTTTACCTTCCAAAGTATTTCCTATTTAGTAGATGTTCATCGGGGTACTGTAAAAGGCCAAGAAAGTATTGTCAACCTCGGCATGTACATTGCACTTTTTCCGCAACTTATTGCAGGTCCGATTGTGAGATATGTTGATATTTCGAAAGAAATTGAAAAACGAAAGGTAACCCCTGCACTATTCAAGACCGGTATTACGAGATTCTTGACCGGTTTTGCAAAAAAGATAATAATCGCCAACAATGTGGGTCTGATCGCCGATAAGGTTTTTGGGGGGGCGGTCGATGAACTGTCGTCTCCATTGGCATGGATCGGCATACTCTGCTACACCCTGCAGATCTATTATGATTTTTCGGGGTATTCGGATATGGCCATTGGTCTTGGGAAAATGTTCGGGTTCAATTTTAAGGAGAACTTCGACCATCCGTACATTTCACGATCAGTACAGGAATTCTGGCGTCGGTGGCATATATCGCTCTCTACTTGGTTCAGGGACTATCTCTATATTCCATTGGGCGGAAACCGTAAGGGAAAAATCCGAACCTATGTCAATCTTTTGATTGTGTTCTTCTTGACAGGCCTTTGGCACGGGGCAAGCTGGAATTTTATCGTTTGGGGTATGTTCCACGGTTTCTTTCTTATTGTTGAACGCATGGACCTCTTCAGCTTGCCCGAGCGTTTGAATTTCTTGAAGCGGTTTTATTTATTGCTCGTCGTTATGGTGGGTTGGGTCATTTTTCGAGCCGAAGATTTAGGTTATGCCATAGGTTATATTGAGACCATGTTCGCTTTTACCAAAGGTACTTATGAGTATCCATATCTTTTCCTCAATACCTACACTTTAATGGTCATCATCTTAGGAGTGCTCTTCTCGGCACCTTTACGGGCGGGCGCAGTCAAGTATCTGGCCATGAGGTTACCCAATCAGAATTGGGCTTTTGCGATGGAACATGTAATTTACGTGTCACTTTTTATACTCTCGCTGTTGGAGCTTGCGCAGACAACCTACAATCCATTCATTTATTTTAGATTCTAGTATGGTAAAGAAATACTCGTTCACGGTACTGGTAGCACTATCGATTTTCGTTGCAACACGCTTAATTATGGGTATGACGGGGGAAGGACCCTCCGAAATGACCTTGTCCCTGACGGCTACGGTCTTACAGAACGACAAGTTTCAGGTGTTCTATTTATCCGAGGGCGACAGTGGTTTCAATGAGAAGCATAGCATAATCTCGGAGGTAAATGGAAGCGATAAACCTCAGGTCATCGATTTTGTTCTACCTCTCGACACGACCATTTCTAAATTGCGTATCGATATCGGCAATAATAGGGGGCAGTCGCCCCTGCACATTCAAGAGGCTCGCTTGAAAACACCTGACCACTCATTTTCTTACCCTATTTCGGAGTCTTTTTTAAAAAATGTGCACATCTCTGAAAAGGATGGCAAATTCTTTACAAAAATCGTCTCAAATAGCTATGACCCTTTCTTTATTTCTAATTTCAACCTCACCCCGACAATCAAGAAATTAGCCGAAGCACAGCCTCTGGTAGATAAGACTGTGGCCATTATTTTCGCGTTGGTCTTTGCCGTTGCGGCCTTTATCTCCAACTATTTGAAGGTTTCAAGGTCAAAAAGTCCGAGCCCTAGTTTTTATATCGCCACATTCATCGTGATTATTGCTACGCCACCGATAGTGCAGCTGCTAGGAGCTGGTCAAAAAGCCGAAAGCAAGGAGAAACGGGAATTGAGCCCAATGCCTGAATGGACGTTCAACCAAAGTTTCCCCAAAGAATACGAAGCCTATTATAATGACAATTTCGGACTGCGACCCACCATAATCAACTGGGCAAGCAAACTGAAAATCGGTGTTTTCAGGGATTCGCCACAGCCCGAACTAGTGCAATTTGGTAAACAGGGTTTTTTGTTTTTCAATGAACACAACGCAATTGACGGTGGTATTTATTCAAGTTATTCCCATACCAACCTTGCTTCGTTAAAGCAGCTTGAAAACGGTTTTTCCAAGCAATTCAAGCTAAAACAGCAGCTTGCCGCACGCGGTATGGATTATGTTGTCGGATTTTGGCCTAACAAACATACTATTTACAACGAGCTACTTCCTTTTACCATGAAAGTGCAGATTCAAGGCGAAACTTCACTGGCCGATCAGGCCGTTGAATACTTTGATGAAAAGGGAATGTCTCTTTTCGACGTTAGGAAGCATCTATTGAAAGAAAAGCAAGAAGACCAATTGTACTTCAAATTCGATTCGCATTGGAATCTAAATGGTGCCTATGGGGCTTACCGTGCTTTCTGCGAGCAGACCTATGACGAACTAGGGCTATCTCCATTTCCTAAAGAAGCCTTTGAGGTATCGTACATCAAGATAAGAGAAGGTGATTTGACCAATCTTTTAGGCATAGATGGAATGGATTACTATGACGAAAAGCCGAACTACCGTTTAAAAGACGGTAACAAGGCATATCGTTTCGTTGCACCTACAGGGATCTACCAAAATGCAACGGTCACCTTAAATGAGAATTGTGGCAATGATAAAACGGCCCTGGTCTTTAGGGATTCTTACGGGGCTGCACTGATTCAATTTTTATCCCTTCACTATTCAAAGGTCGTTTACGTCGGAAAAAGTCCGGTTGACATGTATTGGGTAGACCAGGTCGATCCCGATGTTGTCATACTTGGGGTTGTAGAAAGACGTCTGCCTTATATTTTGGATACGGTGAACGAGGTAGGAAAACACGCCCCATGAACATGTTGTATCATCGAAATAGGCGTAACCCTAAGCTTTTTGATAGCCCTCCAGTGTTTTTTTGGCTGTCTCTTCCCAAATATACTCCGCCAGGATCTTGTCTTTCAGTTTCATTTCAAAAGGCGCTTGGTACGCTTTATCGATAGCGTCGCTTATTGATGCCACATCGTCTGGCTCGCAGTAAAAAGCAAAATCCTCGAAATAGTCGCGGGTATCTCCTTTCTCGGTAATTACAATATTGGTTTCCATGGCACCGGCCTCTAAGGAGGAGAGGCCCGGGGTTTCCATCCAACTGATCAGCGCATGCACCTTGGCCAGTTTGTAATAGATGGGTAGCTTGTCATGTGGAATCGGACCCGTAAAATAGACGTTATCACCTGCGGCGGCATGGCAAGCGTCAGTGAAGGTCTTGTCGTTTTTCGTCTCATTGCCGATGAGTACAAGCGGATAGCGATCTCCTACTGCCTTTATTAAGTTCAAGGTTGATTTTCTTCCTTCGATCCGGGCGACCGACAATATACAATCTTTAAATCGCAGCAAGTCTTCGTCCAAATCGGTGAGAGAAACTTTATTTGGATCGAACAACTTTGTGTCTACGGCGTTGGGCACTACTTCAAACTTATAATCCGACAGCTTATATTCCCGGGCCACCCTCTCCATTTCGGACAGGGAATTGGGCAGGAACACATCAACTTGTTCGGTCACTTTTTTGGCCAGATGATAGTATCCCCTATAGAGCATATAATACACCCCTTTGTTCATTCGTCCGTCTTTGAGATGTCTTAAAAAGGTCTTGATGTAGTTTATCGTATATGGAGAAAGAACGTTCGCCACCTTTTGTGCAAACCCGCCCCTTGCTTTACGTTCAAATTCGGTGTACAGCCCGTAAATCGTAGAAAGCGCCACCTTTTTATCGTGCTTTTTGGCATGTTTTATCTGCATATAAAGCTCCTGAGGGTCCATTAGGTTAAAAAGATGAACTAGGTCATAACCCGTTAAGTCGGGCTCTAGCTCTATACTAATATCGACCTCAACCCCTAACTTTTCGAGGTGCTCCTTGGTTTTTTCGATTTGAGTGGTATCTCCGCCGGGTGCCGAGTACAGATTGCTTCTGGATTGGAATAATACTTTCATGATTAAATTTTCAATTTTGCAATAAAGATAAATACGGCACAAAGTATCAATTGAGGCACCAAAAAGAAGAGGCCAGGTGCCACGATTCCGCCCACTGCTAAACGGGAAAAATTCAAACTGAAAAGAACAAGGATTACGAACCAACTCAGTTTACCGCTACGTATTATGATTTCGTAAACAAATCCTGCCAGGGTACCCAGAAAGGCAGCGTGCAAAATAATACCGAACCAACCAAAATTCATGTACGCTTCCCCAGGAGAAGTGATGGTCATGCCTTCTCCTTCAAATTCCAATTGGTATTTTTCTTTAAGAATGACCCCGGTAAAACCACGTTCGTGCAAGCCGACAGTCATCCCTAAATCATTTAAGACCGTCTGCCCATAGTAGAATTCACCTTCTTTATCGGTATTGTGAACAATGTCGGCAAGATTGCTTACGTTGACCGCTGTAGTCCATGCCGTAGAGCCAATTGCCCGGTACGAAATTTGACCTGTATGCCGATAATATCCTAACAGGGATAGGAAAATGATAAATATGATTCCCGTCAAAATGTAACGAAAAGATATTCCCTGTTCGTTCAGATATTTTTGAGTGAAAATGAGGTAGGCCAAGAAACAACTGACCACCAGATAGGCAGCGGGACCTCGAAATCCGATACCCATTACGAAAAATACACCGATCAAGAGATAGACAACCGAAATAGGTTTGATTTTGCCCAACACGAATTTTTCGACCGCAAAGCGATAGACCAAGCTTACGCTAATCAGTGCGTTTCCGATAAGGATGTATTTTCCCAATCCCGCTTTGGCCCCCACCCGCGCACTTTCAAGGTCATCCAAGAAAATGGGAATCGTACCCATCTGAAAAAAGTAAATGTAGAGATACAAGGCGACGCCCGACAGAAAAAATAAGTAGAAAGCCCGTTTCCAGTGCTTTATATCCATTCGCACTTGGGCGACCATGTCCTTTAGATTGGGAAATGTCTTCAGCAAAAGATAATTTGGCGCCCAATGGGCAGCTAAAACGAAAATGACTAGATAGACTATCAAAATAGCCCTGACCTTTAGCGTAGTGTTGAAGAAAGGGAAATAGTACTCAAGGAGAAACGGATAGAGCATCAGAAAAAAAACGAAAGCGACCAAAAAGAAAATCGCTGGATGCAGTACGTTAAAAATTCTGATTTTTCTCAAGGGAGCATGCTCTTAAAAGCTATATGTACAAACATCCAGCTTATAGTGTTATTTATTACTCTTACCCGTGCTCTTATCAGCTACTTTCAAGTCATTAATCAGAGTGCGACTCTCTATATTATGTGCGATTCGACCGTGATTTATTATAGTTGCCTTTTCAATTTCGGTATCTATAGCTTCTGAACGTTCCATAAAGGCAAGGTCATTGACAATATAAGGCCATGGTAGAGGTACTTTATTATATCTGGCTTCTATATAAAGGGATCTGATACCAAAATTGCTCCATAATATCTCGTTGTTAAGGTGAAATCCGGCATAATAATGGTTGCTGGTATCCAAATTTTGGAGCAGTCGGATGTAATCGGGCTTCGAAAGCTCCCGTCCTTTGTAATACAATCTGTTGTCGGATACTATTGCATAATTTATGTCCAAATCGACCAATTCTCTTTCGAACTTTTCCAGCTCATGATTTTTTTCTTCATTTTTAAAGAGCGTGACAAAGGTATTTCCTGGTCTGATGTTGTCCTTTGTTTTGGCGAAGATATCGAAGTTGGTATTTTGGGGATAAGTCATCTTCTGGTCAAAAGCAGGAAAATTCACGATTCCTACATCGTTCTTTTTTAGAAGTTCAATGGCCGTGTTTTTCATCTCCCTGGTATATGACTGCACTCCTTGATCGATCAGATAAAGGTTGAGGTCTTTATTTCTGGTGCGCATCGAATAGATGCCGTTCTGCTTGTCCAAAATACAGTAGAACGTATCAAAACCGACGTAAAATAAGTTTTGGATGTCATGGACTTCTAGATAATCGTCCATTTCCTCTTCCTCATAAAATGAGATGCTACCGTCTAAAATAGTCAGGTTTTCATTGTGGGGCTCTATGGAGGGGGCATAGATGACTTTGGCACCCATTACGTCGAATCTCCTGATCAATGGGTTGATAGAATTTATGACTAACGTGTCTAAAAATTCATTTTGCCAGACATCGATAAGCACTAAAGCGCTCTTTTCGGCATCTACTGCGGTCGAGCTGTTAATATCTACATATATTTCGCGATTAGCATCATACTCGGACAAGACATACTCAAAGGGTAACGGATGGGCCAACGGCGTGCCGTAGTTTGAATAAAACACGTCATCATTATCCTTAGCACAGCTTGTAAGGAGAAAAACTGCGGCTATCAACTTGACAAAATATAAAATCTCGATGGTTGTCCGACTCATACTGTACCGATTTACAGAATAGTCAGTTGTCTTATCGTTTTCCAATGGCGAATTTTGATTTATTTAAGCACAAAGGTACTGTTTTTATGGGTCTTGGTACGTACGGCCCACGTGCTTCAAAAATGGTCCGACCCGAGTCTAAAAGCTAAGTCATTAGTTGCTTTACGAAGTCTTCAATTGCGGCGCAACTATTGGGTGCATTGAATCTTTGGGAATCGTAATCTTTTTTTAGACTTTTCGAGGTCATAACCAGGTTGAGCAGCTCAGTAGAATCGCTAGCGACATGCGTGCCCAAATCTTCAAACGAAAAATAGAGTCCTCCGTTTTCGGCAATATAGGTTTCCTTATCAAATATATAAGCGATTATAGGCCTTTTAGTAATCATGAAATCGAAGAGTATCGAAGAATAGTCGGTAATGAGTACATCGGCGACACTCAAGAGCTCTTGGGTGTCTTGAGTAGATACATTCAACACCTTCGTCAAAGGTTTGAAAAATTCTTCGTCAAAGATGTTGCGGTCCAAAGGATGGGGTTTAAAAAAAAGCACACTATCGTCAGCGCTGCGCAATTGTCTATCCAGTTCTACAAGCGTTCTTTTGATAGTCAGGGTAGCGCTCTCGTTATTTCGGAATGTCGGGGTGTACAACAAAACGGTATATTGCTCTAGAGACCGTGACAAGGCCAATCTTGAACTAAGTTTTTCCTTGAGCGCAGCATCGTTGGTCATGGCCAGAAGATGGTCCGTTCTTGGTTGCCCCAAGGGAACAATCTTATATTCTGGCAAACGCATGGCCCTTTCGAAGATGAACGTGGTTTGGGCCGAAGCCGTCACGAGATAATCCCAACGTTCATACGGCAACGTCCTTCCAGACCTGATCATTTCTTCAATCCATATCCGTTCATTTAGCGAATCAAAACCTATCTGCTTTATCGGAGTGCCGTGCCAAAGATTAATGATGGTTCCCCGACGGGGAACTGTCGGGTAGATATCTTTGACCGTATGGGAAACGAAAAAGAACTGGGCACGAATGACCATCCAAAAGGCACCCAAACTCCAACGATAATAGCATCGATATCCTTTTTTTCTTAAGTCACGCGCCTCTTCCCTATCGGAAGAAATCCAGACTGGCCCTTCGAGAAAGTTTTTCTGAAAATGAAGGAACAAAAACTTAGGGTTATCGGAAAAACGGTCGAAGCCCGACCCAAAAAGCATCAATCCTTTTTGGGTCGGTATCAGGACGCTCAGAATACCGAACATAATTTTTTCAACAAATAAGGTTGCCAAACGTTTCATTAGTTCAATCTATTTCGTTGATACATTATTTTTCCGGGTCTTCCGGCACATCAGATGAGGTGAGGTTCCCGCTCTTAAGTGCCCCACTTAGTTTTTTTGCTCCCACCAGACGAATGATAAATACAATGGCCTGGGTAAACAACAATAAGTAAACTATTCGGTACACCGTAAGATGCTCATACAGTACAATCAATAGGATCACGTGGAGAACGGAGGCAAAGACGACGCTATAATTTGCATATTTCTCCTTGCCCAATGCGCCTAGAAAAGGATATCCTATCATGACCGCCGGTACGAATATAAGGGCGAGTACGCAAAAAATTCGCAGAAGTTGGGCACTTTCAGTGAAATCAGGTCCAAAAACCAACAACGTAATCCAATCGCTAAATAGGTAGACGACTAAAGCGACCAGGGTATTGACCGAAATGACGCCAAACAATATTTTTTTGAATAGCCGTAAATTCCTTTTTTTGGCCATGTAAGGATAGAGTGCATCGCCCAATGGAGCGTAAATCACTGTCATAGCCATGAATATTTTCTCAGCGGCACCGAATATGCCGGCGAAGTAGTTACCCAGTGCAAGACCTGCAACGAAAGTATTACTCGACGTATAGAGCGCCGCGGCCGAACGTGACAAAAAGTATTGGGTGCTGCTGCCTAGAAGACGTCTGATTTCCTTTAGGTCGGGGGGCACTAACTTGACATTAAAATATCGGAACGCAAAGTACAGCGAGAAAATACCACCCACGATGAAACCGATAGAGTAGAGCAGGGGCACTTTGTAGTAATCGCCTTCCGAACGGATTACGATAAAGATCAAGGCAGTAAAAAGGCCTTTAGCAATGACATTGACCCGGGTCATATACTTCATGTTCTCCATCCCTTGAAAGAACCATATTGGATTCAATACTTGCCCCACGACAATACCAAAACCCAAGAAATAAGCTAGCTTATGCGCTTTCAACTCAGCGACAGTATAAACACATACGGCCAAAACAATGAATGCCAGCAGCACCAGCACCGATTTAATGTAATAGATGTTGCTGAAAATTCGATCTATTTTCGCCTTATCCTCCCTATAAATGGATACGTCTCTAGTAGCAGAAAGATTAAAGCCATAATCACAAAGAACAAATAGGTATTGCATAACGGCGTAGACCATCAGCACAACTCCATAATTTTCTGCGCCTAAAACCCTACCGAGATAGGGTAGGGTCAAAAATGGAAGCACCAAATTGACGCCCTGCAAAGAAAATAACGAGATAAAGTTATTGAACAGTTGGTTCTTGCTAAACTTCCTATATGTATTCTTAAGCTGGGACAATGGCGGTCTTGAAAGTTTATAGCCTGTTCTTCATGAATGTGACGATACGTTCACAGGCCTTGCCGTCTCCATAGGGATTATGGCGTTGACTCATCGCATCATACTCTTTTTGATGCTCTAAAAGACGTCCTGCCTCATCGATAATTTTATTGGTGTCGGTACCGGTCAAAATCACCGTTCCCGCCTCGACGGCCTCGGGACGCTCGGTAGTATCACGCATGACTAATACGGGCTTGCCCAAACTGGGTGCCTCTTCTTGAACTCCACCGCTATCGGTAATGATAAGATAGCTTCTATTCATTAACCACACAAAACCGGGGTAGGACAAAGGAGCGATAAGACTGATGTTTTCAATGCCCGCCAAAAGTTCATACACTGGCTTTTGTACGTTGGGATTTAGGTGCACCGGATAGATAATCTCTACATCATCATGCTGCTTCGCTATTGCAGCCAAAGCCTTGCAAATATCTATGAAGCCCTGCCCATGGTTCTCACGACGGTGTCCCGTAACCAAAATCAGTTTCTTTCCCGGAGTCCACACGTCTTCCAATTCCTCTATTTCGTGATGAGCATACTCTGGCTGTGTAACCTTCTCGACACTTATCTGGAGGGCGTCGATGACCGTATTTCCTGTCACCTCTATCGTCTCCTGGGCTATATTTTCATTCAGAAGATTCTGGCGAGCCTTGGGCGTCGGTGCAAAATGATAATCCGCGACCCTCCCGGTAATCGACCGGTTTATTTCTTCGGGAAAGGGAGATCTCCTATGGAATGTTCTCAAGCCTGCCTCGATGTGGCAAACTTTAGCGCCGGAGTAGAAGGCGGCGATGGAGGAGGCCATCGTGGTTGTCGTATCACCATGCACGTACACATAATCAGGTTTAAAATCGTCGAGAACGGACTTTAAGCCCGTGATAATATCGGCCGTCAAAGAATACAGGTTCTGATCGGGCTTCATAAGATTCATGTCGTAATCGGGTTCGATATCGAAAAATTCGATTACCTGGTCTAGCATCTCGCGATGTTGTGCCGTAATGCAGACCTTCGTATTAAAGAACTCAGAATGTTTTTGAAACTCTTTGACCAACGGAGCCATTTTTATGGCTTCTGGCCGTGTGCCGAACACAATAAGGTTTTTGGTTTTTTTCTTCATACCACTGGGTAAATTATCCGCTCAGGACAAGCCAAAGAGGGTTAAAATTCGAGCCTATTGACATTAAAAAAATTCGATTACCAATTCGTACCCTTATGACTATTGGAAAAGGGCAGATAAACACGACCAATAAAGTGTGTTTTGATTGAACAGACTGCCGATCGGCACCTATGAAACAGTCGAGACCTTCTTCAAACCCTTCAAAAAAGAACTCTCTTATTTCCTAAGATTTTTTAGTGTCTCGTTTATTAGTGTAGAGGAGGTTCCTTTTGTATAAGGGAAATAAATAATTTTTACACCAACCTCCTTAAACTTTTCATCAAGGACCTTCCATTTTTCGGATTCGAACCAATCGTCACCTACGAACATAACGTCGAATTTAATACGTTGCCACATCTTAAACTTATCCATATCATTCTGTGGCACTACGGAGTCAACGTGTCTAATGTTCCGTACGATTTCCATTCGTTCTTGATGCGGGATAACTGCCTTTTTGTTCTTATAGGCCACCAGCTCGTCGCTGGTGACCCCTACAATCAGTTTATCACACAATCCCTTTGCATTTTTCAGCAGGTTCAGGTGACCGATATGAAATAAATCATAAACTCCAGATGTATATCCTATTACTATTTTCTCGTCCCCCCGTTTGTACATAAGTATACTTAAATTTGAGATTTTGTTGAGTCGTTACGCGTTTCAGAGGCTCTTTACCAGCGCCATTTAGTAGCAAAGTACTGTTTTTTAAACAATTCGATGTTGACAAACATCCAAAGTATCTGCCCCGCTCTGGGTTCAGTCTTGCTCTTTGCAATCAGATCCGTGAGGACGCCTTTCTTAAGCCAAGAGCAATTTATCAATAATTTGTTCGCCAATTCCTCTAAGTTTTCAAACCATTCGGTAAGCGGCACAGGAAATCCCACCTTCTTCCGCTTTATAATCTCTTCTGGAAGATATGAATAAGATACTTCCCGCAATAGATATTTAGGTATGTCCAGCACCTCACTATACTGATCGGCCGTTTGGCCTTTTGCCAGTTTTTCGGAATTTTCGTCCAGCCATTTTAATTTGAGTTGATAGGGTATGGACTTGTATGCGAATTCGATCAAATTATGATCAAGAAACGGTACTCGGGCCTCCACAGAGGTTTGCATGGTGGTCATGTCGACTCTTTGCAGCAAGCCTTTTACATGGTATTGATGAAAAAAACGAAATACGTTCTCTTTGTTTCCATGTTCTTTGAACTGATTACGTACGATGTCGTCAAACTCATCTCGGTATTCCGTTGGGGTATTAATCAGTTCATCGCGCATGTGTCTTGGCACGTATTCATACTTAGCGATGAAGTGGTCGTAAAAATTATCTTCAGGGGAATGGTTTTCATGATCAAACGGAAGACGGAATATTCTACCATAACCCCCCATCAATTCGTCAGCGCCCTCACCGGATAGCACCACGGTTATTTTCTCCTTCAATTTAGAAGACATAATGGCCAGCGGTATTTCATTTGGAACACCTAAGGGGGCATCTTTGGCCGCAATAAGTCGTTCCCAGTTGGCCAAATAGTCTTCCTTTTTCATCAGAATTTCGTGATGTGCCGTATCGTACTTTTCAGCCACCGTTCTGGCGTAATCGAATTCGTTCATTTCTTCAAAACCTATGGTATAGGTATTGACCTGATCCTTCTTTTTTAATGCCGTAATGGCAGTTATCAGGCTTGAGTCAACTCCGCCGCTCAGATACGTTCCCAAGGGGACATCGGCAATCAACCGATATTCGATGGCATTTTTTATCTCGCCCTCGAACTCTTTTTTTATCTTCTGCTCATCGAATTCCGTTGAAACGTTAAAGGCTTTCGGCAGGCTCCAATATATTCTTTCGGTAAGATTTAAAGTTTTCCCGTACCTATGGAAAGAACCTGGTTCCAATTGCCGAATTCCTTTAAAGAAAGTGTAAGGTGCACGGATATACCTATTGGCAAGGTATTCGTCGACCGCTGAAGAATTGAACTCAGCTTCAACCAGACCGCTATTGAGAATAGCTTTGATCTCAGATGCAAATACGAGCGTTGTACCATCATTATAATAATAGAGCGGTTTAATACCCAGTCGGTCACGAACTAGCAATAGCTCTTCACTTTCCGAGTCGTAAACGGCCATAGCGAACATGCCGTTGGCGCGTTTTAAAAACCAGTCCAATCCCTTATCCTGAACAGCTGCTAGAATGACCTCGGTATCCGAATCCGTAATAAAATCATAGGAAAGTTCCTTTTTAATCTCCTTAAAATTATAAATTTCTCCATTGAAGATGATTTGCCAATTTCCGTTCGATGAGGTCATAGGCTGGTTCGCCACGTTTCTTAAGTCGATGATACTCAACCTCCGGTGGCCTAAAGCTACTTTATTTTTGCAGATAAAGAACGCCCCTGAATCTGGTCCCCGATGTTCGATAGATTCCGTCATCTTCGTAATTCGCGTCTCCAAATTCCCGATTTCTTCTTTGGAGTAAATTCCGGTAATTCCACACATAAATCTTAGTTATTTCTTTAAACACGCTTTTAGACTGTCCCTCCAATAGGGTATGTCGATTCCGAAATCACGCTTTACTTTTGTTTTGTCCAACACGCTAAACGCAGGTCGTTCGGCCGATGTCGGAAAGTCGGCACCAGCGATGGGGGTGACATGACATTCGACACCGCTTATGTCAAAGATGGCCTTGCTGAAATCGTACCAACTCGCCACCCCCTCATTACTATAATGATAAATTCCGTACATATTAGTACTGTTAGATAAGACATTCAGCACCATGCGTGCCAAATCGATTCCGTATGTAGGAGTGCCAATTTGATCACATACTACGCTTAGGGAATCCCGCTCCTGACCTAATCGCAACATGGTTTTCATAAAATTATCTCCGTAGTTCGAATACAGCCAAGAGGTTCTTATAATATAATGTTGTTCCAGTATTTCGATAATCGCTGTTTCGCCAGCCAGTTTGGAAGCGCCATATATTCCTAAAGGCCTAGTGGCTGCCTCTTCATTGTAAGGTAATGATTGAAGTCCATCGAATACAAAATCCGTAGAAATATGAATAAGCGTCGCACGATGCTTCTTGCAGGCCGTTGCAAGATTTCTTGTCCCAATATGGTTTACCAGATCTGCCTTTTTGGGTTCCGCTTCCGCTTGATCAACAGCGGTATAGGCGGCACAATTAATGCAGAATTGGATATTGGTATCCTCAAAAAAGCGCTCTACTTCTTTCTCTTCGGTTATGTTAAGATCGGTATAGTCGGTATAGATGAATCGGTTATCATCATCAATGTGGGCGACTTGCCCGATGCATGTTGCCAATTGACCACGTCCCCCGGTTACTAGAACATTACTCATATTCCGGCGTTTTCGAAATTGGGCAATTGGCGGTCTTTTTCAGAAAGTATCAACTCTTCTTCAGGTAGTTTCCAATCAATCGACAGGCTGGAATCATTGTATATAATACCTCCTTCAGAAGCTTTATTATAATGATTATCGCATTTGTAAAAAAATTCGGCCGTTTCACTGAGCACTACAAAGCCATGGGCGAAGCTCCTCGGTATAAAGAGCTGCTTCCCATTTTCATGGCTGAGTTCAATTGCTATGTGATTACCGAAAGTCTTGGAATCTTTTCTAAGGTCGACCACAACATCGAGGACCCTTCCTTGCAGCACCCTTACTAACTTGGCCTGGGCGTGCTCGCCAATCTGATAGTGCAGTGCCCTTATCACGCCTTTTCTCGAAAAAGATTGGTTGTCCTGAACAAACGTGACCCGCCTCCCGAGAAAATCGTCAAATTTTCTTTGGTTGTATGTTTCCAAAAAGTAGCCACGGTCGTCTTTAAATTGTAAGGGTTCAATCACAAAGCACCCTTTAAGTTCGGTTTCGGTAACGTTCATATATTTCCTTTTAAAACTCCCAACAGATTCTTGCCATAGCCACTTTTGACCAAAGGTTCGGCTAAGGCCTTAAACTGTGTTTCATCAATATATCCCATCTCATAGGCGGCAACTTCGATCGAACCTACGACCAGGCCTTGCCGCTCCTCTATAACCTCAACAAACTGCGACGCTTGCATCAAAGACTTGAAGGTCCCCGTATCTAGCCATGCGGTACCACTATCCAAAATGCTGACGTTGAGTTTGCCCTGGTCCAAATATATTTTATTGACATCGGTTATTTCCAATTCACCCCTATCGCTCGGGGGAATAGTTCTTGCTATATCAATGACCGCATTATCATAGAAGTATATCCCCGGAACGGCGTAATTGGATTTTGGGTCTTTCGGTTTTTCTTCTATGCTGATAACCTTTCCGTTGCTATCGAATTCTACTACCCCATAACGCTCTGGGTCATGAACCCGGTAGGCGTAGATTATACCACCGTCAGGGTTATTGTTCGCTTGCAATAGTTTCGCAAGTCCTGAACCGTAAAATATATTATCTCCCAAGATTAGGGCGACCTTGTCTTTACCTATAAAGTCGGCACCTATGATAAACGCTTCCGCTAAGCCATTTGGCGCTTCTTGGACAGCATACGAAAAATGACAGCCGTATTTTCTGCCATCCCCTAGGATTTCTTCAAATAAAGGCAGGTCTTTAGGGGTAGAAATTATCAGGATTTCTTGAATACCCGCGGACATCAGCGTAGATAGCGGATAATATATCATCGGTTTGTCATAAATCGGCATCAGCTGTTTGCTTACCGATAGAGTCAATGGGTGTAAACGTGTTCCAGAACCGCCCGCCAATATTATTCCTTTCATATTTCCTAATTTGTTCGGACTGCGGTAGAATGCGTCCTAAACTCAAAAAAAATTCAATGAATATCCCACTCTTTTTGCTACAATGGAACTAACCATACATTTTGTCGTAGTAGGCCTGGTAATCTCCCGTGGTAACGTTTTTTAACCAGGTTTTATTTGCCAAATACCAGTCAATAGTGCGCTCAAGGCCTTGCTCAAAGGTGACGGATGGTTTCCAACCCAATTCTTTATGAATTTTATCCGCATCGATGGCATAGCGAAGATCATGCCCCGGCCGATCTTTCACATAGGTGATCAATTCTTGAGAACTACCTTCAGATCTTCCTAGTTTTCTATCCATCAGGCGACAAAGTAATTCGACCAGCTCTATGTTCTGCCACTCATTAAATCCACCTATATTATAGGTCTCATGATTTTTGCCTTGATGAAAGACTAAGTCGATAGCTGCCGCATGGTCTTCTACGAACAACCAATCTCGAGTGTACCTACCGTCTCCATATACGGGCAACGGCTTACTTTCGATGGTATTGTGGATAAAGAGAGGAATCAATTTCTCCGGAAACTGATTTGGCCCGTAGTTGTTCGAACAATTGCTAATAATGTAGGGAAAACCATATGTTTCACCATAAGCTCTTACAAAGTGGTCCGAACTGGCTTTTGAGGCCGAATACGGCGAATTCGGATCATACGGGGTGGATTCTGTAAAAAGACCAACGGAACCAAGAGAACCATAAACTTCATCGGTGCTTACATGATAAAATCGCTTGTCTTCCATTCGTTCGTCCCACAGGTCACGAGCAGCATTGAGCAAGTTTACTGTGCCAATTATGTTCGTACGTACAAATGCCAGGGGATCCGATATGGAGCGATCAACGTGAGATTCGGCAGCAAGATGCACCACCCCGTCAAATTGATGTTTAGTGAAGATTCTCTTTGTGAATTCTTCGTCGGTGATGTCGCCTTTAATAAAAGTATAATTAGACGCTTCTTCAACATCACTTAAATTTTCTAGGTTGCCTGCATAGGTCAAAGCATCCAAGTTGTAAACTTGATACTCTGGATATTTACGCACTAACAGACGCACCACGTGGGATCCGATAAAACCAGCACCTCCTGTAATTAAAATCCTCTTATGCATCAATGTCTAAATTGTTTGGGTGACCTACTGAATACGTATTTGTCGACCTATAAGCTTTCGGCGAGCTATAATGCGACCGCTTTCTTATTTAGGTACCGTAGCAAGGTCCATAGGAAAAACAAACCCACCAACACTAGTGGTAATATAATTAAACTTTTATTCAAAAACTGGTTTTTTACTTCCTGAGTCTTTCCGAAGTTGACAATGTTCACAGCTTCTTTTAACTGTACCAAATCAATCTCTTTATCTCCTATCTGTTTGATTAAGGTGTTTTTCAACGCAAACAGACCAGCGATATCCAAAGGTTCCTCCGCGTTCAAGAAGAGTGTTCCCTGCCTTCCAGAAACATCGTCAGACCTTCCCAATTTTTGCGAATAGTTTTTAATTAGAATATCGATTTGGTCAATAAGTTCCCTGTTCTTAGCTATCCGATCTTGTGCGTTTTTCACCGATACCTGTCTCACTTCACTAAAATAGGGGTTTGAATTAATATAATCCATTATTTTGGCTACTACCTCTTGGCCGTTGAAAGGATTTTTATGCAAAAAAATTATCCTGTGGGTTAGCACCGTTTTATCCAAAATTTCAGATCTAATAACCTCTGGAACGAATTCTTGTTCTTTAAAATTTTGGAGAATTTCGAGATACTCATTTTTATCCTTAAGGTTTTCTTGGTCCTCTTTGCTTTTCTCAATAGGTTCGATACTTATTTCAAATCCCCGTAAATCGGCAATGTCAACTCCCAGTTTATTTAGGGCTTGGGTGTCTTTTGCGACAATATTGGCCTGTATCTCTTCTACTACATCGTAGAGATAGTTTTTACTTTCGAAATTAGGCTTAACGATAACCTCAGTCTTTAGCTTCTTATCTATCGTGCTATTGAGCAATACTCCGATGACCAGCCCCAGAGCAACCAATCCTAAAAGCCAAAATATATTCTTTTTTAAATATAGAAAAAGAAGAAGAAAACCTCTGAAAAGGCGATTAAAACCCCTATTGATTATATTCAATAATCGTCCCAAATCAATTTCATCGGACTCGGGTCGGGGGTTCACAGGTTTGTTATCTGCCATTTTCGGTTGCTATGAGTTGAATATTTGCTTTAGTATTTTGTCGGTAATCAAGTAGGTCGGTTTTACACCGGTCGTTCCGAGGCCGCCCGATGCCAAAGTACTCCCGGTCACCAATGGGTTGTCAGAGGCATAATAAGCATATCGGACTTTGACATCTTCGCGGATGCTCTTGCGTATCTTCGAGGCAGATTGTATCGCTTTTTGGTAATGAACGCCTTCCATTTCAAGACCGATAACGTTCCAGGTGCTCTGCTGAAAGAACTTCAGAATATCCTTGTTCTGCAGCGATGTACCCAACACCGTGACCATGGTGCCCTCAAATACCTTTAGCCCGTGGCCCTTGAAATCTTCGGCGCAAAGTTCGTTCTTAAAGGGATAATTATCGGCCGTCCCCTCAAAAATATGGGCAGATGGTATCATCAGATCGCCCTTGCCGCCATCGAGAATGCCCGCTTTTCCCATGATAGAAATTGAGGCAACATTCAAAAATACTTCTTTTTTATCCCCTTCCTTATAGGGCCTTAACAGCTCATCGACGGTCTCGTAGGCCTGTTCGCCAAATGCATAGTCCATTACAAATATAACAGGTTTTTCGGCATGGGGCATATCTTTCGGTAAGTCGTAGCAGCATACATCATCTCCCATTTTGGCGGTGTCGAACAGCTGCACGTCGATATTGGTGCCCGAAAAATCGTTGATGGCGATCATCCCGTTCTTTTTGGCCACTTCGGTGACCTTGTCGCGCAGTTCCTGGTTCAGCGAAGAGCTTAGGTTTTCGTAGATTTTTAAGGTCTCGTCCTCCGGAAATCGGGTCTCCCCGGTCGGTAGATCTTTTAGTAGGGTATTCCTAGCGAACAATGAGTTCATTACACTATGCATGTTCGCGCTAATAATATGGATCGGGCGCTCTAGAAGTCCGTTTTTCCGTAAGGTTTCCTTGATAATGTCGGCCCAGCGTTCTCCATGAATGTGGTGGCCCAAACGCTCCCGAAGTAGGGCGCTAAAGGTTATGACCCGCTTTTCGCCGGTCACCTCTTCCTCGATGGCAAGCTTGCCGAGCCAATAGATAATCTCGAGGAAGCGTTCAGGGTGCTCTTTGGTCGCAAACCTTTCGTGCACGGCCATAATCTCTAAAAACGAGCGGCCTAAAATGTTCGCGGTATGGATTACGGCAACTTCCCTTTCGGCCTGGGTAAGCTCGTCTTTCTTGACAAAAGCCTCCAATTTCACCCAATCGCGAATGGTTTTATCGGTATCCTCGATCAGTACCCGTTTACTGATTTTTTCGGATTCTATGAACAGGAAGGTCAGGTGCGTCAAGATGTCGTAGATGTCGGAACGGCCACGGGTAATCTCGATGTTCATCTGCTCTTCGTCGATGCGATAACAGTTGCGACGGCGTTTCGGGGGAATGATCGGATCGAAATGGGAGCGTCCGTAGCCCTCGTCGGAAGTCAGGTTGATAAACCGGCATTGCTCGATGCCCTCGGGAAGTCTTTCCAGCACGTAGATCAAGCCGCTGAGCTCGGCCTTCTCTTCCCCTACGGAACCGTATATTTCAGGACGAAGCTGTAGCAAAGCGCTCTTCAGCGATTCGCCCGAGACCCCGGTAGGCTTATAAAACCCACGGTTGAACAGGTGCCGCATCGTGATATAGAGCCGCTCGATGGCGTTGGTCGATTCTTGAGCGCGGGTGGTATTGGTCGTCTTGCCCATAACGGAATTTCGGGCAAAGCTACGGTTTTTTTTGATTTCAGCCCCTGAGGTCTCGACTGAGCCTGTCTCGAGCGAAGTGGGGAGACTCGACCTGACTGCGCTGGACCTATACTTATCATAACGCGTCCCTTATATTTTGAACTTGGAGAGCGCATCTGCCACCGTTCGATCGTTAGATAGGCGCTGCACTTTGTTTTGACCGCCCAATTTTCCCTTGGATTTCATATAGTCGTTGAATCCACCCTTTTTAATGCGGACCACTTTTAGGCGTTGCAGTATTTTCCCATCGATTAGGTCAAAATAATAACTGTTCTGTTCCTGTAGGGAGGCATCGAGAATTTCGATAAATTTTTCAAGGTCGGATGGTTCTTGCTCGAACTCCACCAGCCATTCGTGATAGGGAAGCTGATCGCCCTCGGGCACGATTTTCGGCGCGACCGTGAATTCGTTAATTCGGGCATCGGTGTCCGCAATGGCCAAACGCATCGACTCTTCGACCTCTTTCGCAATGACGTGCTCCCCAAAAGCGGATATAAAATGCTTGATTCGTCCGGAGACTATGACTTTATAAGGCTTCAGGGAAGTAAACTGAACGGTATCCCCAAGGTCATAGGCCCACAGGCCCGCATCGGTGGAGATGACCATGGCGTAATTGACGCCCAGTTCAACGTCTTTGAGCGTAATACGCTTCGGATTTTCATCAAAAAAGGCATCGGCCTTTACGAACTCGTAGAAAATACCGGCATCCAAAAGCAGCAACATCCCCTTTTCGGTCTGGGAATTTTGGTAGGCAAAAAAACCCTCGCTGGCGGGAAAGAGCTCTATACTGTCCACTTTCCGTCCGATGAGGTTTTCAAATTTGGCGCGGTAGGGTTCGTAGTTGACCCCGCCATAAATGAACAGTTGAAAGTTATCGAACAGCTGGCCTACTTTTTTACCTGTCCGGACCTGCAGCCGTTCGAAATACATCTGCACCCAAGAGGGAATGCCCGCAATAACGGTCATATTTTCGTCAACGGTTTCCTCGACGATGGCGTTCACCTTGGTTTCCCAATCTTCGATACAGTTCGTTTCCCAACTGGGCAAACGGTTCTTTTGCAGGTAATTGGGGACATAATGGGCAGATATGCCGGAGAGTCGCCCCAATTTGATGCCGTTTTTCTCCTGTAAAATGGGACTCCCCTGTAAAAAAATCATCTTTCCGCTAACGAATTCCGTATTTCCCGTTTCGTCGATGTAATTGAGGATGGCATTTCGCGAAGCATTCACCTGATGTTTGATGGAGGTGTCCGTAATCGGAATGTACTTGGCCCCCGAAGTGGTACCCGAGGTCTTGGCGAAATAAGCCGGTTTGCCAGGCCATAGAATATCCGGTTTGCCGGCCACGACCTCTTCGACGTAAGGTTTCAGAGCCTCATAATCCCGGATCGGAACGCGCTTGATAAATTCTTCGTGGGATGTAATTCGGTCAAACCCGTGGTCTTGTCCGAATTTGGTGGAGGCAGCTTTTCGAAGCAACTTCCTAAAGACCCGGTTTTGCGTTTCGATGGGGTTATCGACCCATTTCGCCGTTTTTCGGGCCACGTAGCTGGCGAAAATCTTGGCGGCAAAGGATTTGAGGGACATTTTTTGAAAGTTTATGAGTTTATGGGTTTATGGGTTTATTTGCCTGCCTGTCGGCGGCCGTGTTTATACTTAGGACCCTGTCCTGTACTCCAATTGACCCCGAACCTGTAAAAAAGTTGGAACTTGCTTAAAAGTCGATGTAATCCAGAGGGTTCACGGTATCGCCATCGCTCCAAAGTTCAAAATGCAGATGTGGACCAGTGGTGAATTCTCCCGTGTTGCCGACGGAGGCGATTACCTCGCCCGAACGAACGATATCGCCCTGTTCCTTGCTCAACGAACCGTTGTGCTTGTACACGCTGAGCAATCCCTCTTTATGTTCTATGAGAATCACGTAGCCTGTTTCGGCCGTCCATTCCGCGAAAATAACGGTACCGTTGGCCACGGCTTTGACGGGTGTATTCATCGGCGCAGTTATATCTACGGCGTAGTGGCGTTTTCCGGCATCATACGTGTTCGACACCACCCCGCTAAGGGGAGGAAACAGTACCAACTCGGCGCCCGTCGTTTCCCTTTCGAATAGATTGTACTTATCTTCCATTTCCACCTCCGCCCGAAGCATAGAATCTTCCTTTATCGGGGTGAGGTCGATACTAGATGGGTCCAGCTCGAACTGTTCCCGAATCGAGTCAAGGTTGGTTTCCTCAGTTTCGATATCCCCGCTTAAAACCATCCGGATAGTCTCTATATACCGATTGGTGTTTTCAAGGTTGGCCACCAGGGAGTCGGTCTTGTAGGTTAGGTCCGTCGCCTGTTTTTTAAGCTTTGTAGAGGAATATCCCGGGATATACTCCCGTAATGGGGTAAAAGCGATCAGAAGGGTCGTCAGTGCAATTAGTCCGATGATGAATAACGAGCCCGTAACAAATACATTGAGCCGACTGAGCTTAAAGGATATTTTCTCCTCGAAAGTGCTTTCATTAAGTATGACCAAACGGTACTTGTGCAAAAGTTTCCTTCTGATCTGCCTCCTCTTCTTCCCCTTTTTTTTGGCCGTTGAACTCATTTAAACAACTTTTTTACCTGCGAATCCTACATCTGGCATCCCAGGAGACTGTTTTAAAAATATGACGATACTTTATTTATGCCCCTTTTGGCGCGCCCTCGTAGCTACTGGCACCTACACCCAACGTCTGATAGGCAGCCCCGCTGCCAGTTTAGACCGTGGCCACGGCGCGTACCCAAAAACTGTCTAAAGCGACATCAAAAACAATCTATACAATTTCTGATCACATATTTCCAAACCATCTCCAATTTTCACCTTTTTGCCATTGAAATCAAGACCGTGCTGTTCAAAAAACGCTTTCATTCGCGCAAGAAACGTCCGAATTCACGGCTTCAAATACATAGCCTTAATGAGCTCATGGACAAATATAAGGATGGAATCGGATTCTCTCCTTATTCTTTCAAAAATAATAAGAACCCTGTAGTGCGACCTTACGTAAGTATTGAAAACCACAAAGATTTCGAAAATCACTGAACTATCATAATTGCAATAGTGAATTGCATTTCTTTTTTAGTACATTTGTTATCCTTAAAGATTAAACTATGGCAGCGTTAAACATATTTTTGGCAATCGGACCTTGGCAAATCGCCATCGTCGTTCTGGTAGTTCTTTTACTGTTCGGAGGAAAAAAAATTCCCGAGTTGATGCGGGGGCTGGGAAGCGGTATCAAAGAATTTAAAGACGCTTCAAAAGAAGACGAGCCGGTCAACGATAAGCTCGAAGACAAAAAAGAATAAGATCGATTAAAATCAGCATTTTCAAAACCCTTGGTTCTACATCAAGGGTTTTTTTGCGGGCGAATGTTGCGTTACTTCATCTCGGCCCCAGATTGGGAAATTAACTAGATATCCCTCCAAAATGTCGAGACTCGTTCAACCCTTGTAGTTAAGCATCTACGACTTCAATAATTCAAAGGTTTAAGACTCCAAATTTTCCGATAAAGGGATCGCTGGAGTCGAATTCACCACAACATATCCGGCTTTCACAACAATTCCTGTTCTGAAAACAGTGGTTCGACGAATTTCACGTTATCTAATAGATTGCAATTCCGCTTAAATCCGGACCATCCCAAATCATGAAGAAACTACTACCTATACTTGGTTTTCTATTATCGTCCGGCCTCTTTGCCCAGTCCCATCAGGCCCTTAAAATCGAAGAAACTCCGACCACGGCGAGTATAGATGCCGAAAGTACCAACCTATATATTCCACCGGTGCTTCCTTTTCACAAAGCATTTGAAGAGGTTGCCGATGGCCACAATGTCCCGCACCGCAGTTTCAGCGGACTCGAAAACGTTGAAAATGGCTATTATATCATATCAGGTATTTTCAGCAGGAAGAAAAACCTTGGCCGGACCATAAAAAGACTTAAGCGGAAAGGTTTTGACGAGGCCGGTTATATTGAACATCCCGATAACGGACTCAACTACGTGTTCTTAGCTTATTATCCTTTCGGGCTTGAGGCAGTCGATGCCTGTGTCTCAAAACTGAACGGGACCTATACCGATGCTGTCTGGATATTGGAGGTTGAAAATAGTATGACTATCGGCGGGCCATCATTAGCTATGCTCGAAGTAATGGAAGATGGCTCTTTTACCACAACGGTTACAAACCAAGAAAATACCCGTATTGAAACCAATTCGAAAACATTGCTGCCCGTCGACGCCAATCTTCCCGATGTCTCCGAAACTGTTTATAAGGGCAAAATCATCGAGGAGGCAGATGCTTGTTTTAACAAAATGTGGTACGCCGAAGCGGCCAGACTCTACGAATCGGCCCTCTCGAAAGACGAAAAATACTACATCCGAGAGAACCTGCAGAAAGCGGCAGACGCCCACTATTTTAACACCGATATGGAAAAAGCCTGCCACTGGTACGACGTGCTCTATAAAACCTATGGGAAGGAGATGTCGGATGACAACTTGTTCAAATACGCACATTCTCTTAAGGGTACAGGCAAATATGGACGCGCCAAACGTCTAATGCGCCTGTACAACAGAAAAATAGGAAAGACCACGAACTCCGACTTCGAAATTGACGATACATTGCCCAATGAAGTGGTGCTGGACAACATCTTGCACTCCAAACAGGATTTTGAACTTCATAATTTGGCCATCAACTCAGAATACTCCGACTTCTCGCCCATGTTCCTCGACTCCAACCAGGTCGTGTTTTCATCGGCCAGGGATTCATCCTTTTTTAAGACCCGCAAGTACAAATGGAACGACCAACCTTTTTTAGACCTTTATGTGGCGGAAATCAATAAGGAATCCCAAGATTTGAAGAACGCAACCAAATTTTCAAAGAAAATAAACACCAAATATCACGAGGCTTCAGTTACCTTTTCACCTAATAATGCCACGATGTATTTTACCCGCAACAACTACGGTAAAAAATTGAAGCGCGATAAAGAAGGGGTAAACCATCTTAAAATCTATACGTCTCATAAAATTGGGCAAGAGTGGACCGAGGCGGTAGAAGTGCCTTTTAATAGTAACGACTACTCCACCGGTCATCCTGCCCTGAGCCCTGATGGCAAGCAGCTCTATTTTGTCTCCGATATGCCCGGCAGTATCGGGGATAGTGATATTTTCGTGGTAGATATTCTAGAGGATGGCACCTATTCGACGCCCCGCAACCTGGGGCCGGGTGTCAACACCGAGAAACGGGAGATGTTCCCCTTCTTCAACGGAAAAAAACTCTATTTCTCTTCGGATGGCCATACCGGACTCGGGGGGCTCGACATATTCGAGACTGCATACATACAAGACAAAGGTTTTGGCGAGGTAATCAATATGGGAATCCCTTTCAATAGTAATAAGGATGATTTTTCGTATATCGTAAACGAGGAGAACGATAGAGGATTTTTCGCCTCCAATCGTGAAGGAGGCAAAGGGGATGACGACATCTATTCGTTCAAAAGGCCCGATATCGAGGAGGTTCCCGCCAACAACAATGCCATTGCGGGGGTAATTACCGAGCTGGTTACGGGCGATTTTATGCCCAAGACCCTAGTGCACCTTTTAGATGAGAACGGCATCAAACTTAAGGAAACGATGACCGAAGAAGATGGCAGTTTTATGTTCGAAGATTTGGACGGCGACACCAAGTATTCTCTTAAAACCGTACAAAAATCTTTCTTCGTTGACGACAGGCCTGTAGCCACAAAAGATAACCGGACCATCAACGTTGACATCCCGATGAAACGCCTTGATGAAATGATCACCGTAGAGCAAGGCATCAAGAAGTTGAAAACGGAAATGATCTATTTTGAGTTTGACAGGTCGGAGGTCAGAGCTGAATCGGCCAAAGAGCTGGACAAGCTGGTCAGTGTAATGAAAGAGTATCCCAACATGGCGATCAAGATCGAATCGCATACCGATTCCCGCGGAAGTAGGTCGTATAATGAGTACCTCTCCGATAAACGGGCCAAATCGACCCGCGACTACATTATATCGAAAGGTATAGACGCCAGTCGAATCGAGAGTGCTATCGGCTATGGAGAAAGCCAATTGCTGAACGAATGTGACGGTACAGTTGCCTGTTCCGAGGAGACCCACCTGCTCAACCGTCGTTCAGAATTTATTATCGTAAGGGAGTAGAAGCTACACGCTTTCACGAACTTCTTAAACTTAAACCCGACCGTCGCCAATAAAAGGTGACGGTTTTTTTATTGGGCCTCAAGAGTCATCCAATTAATACACGTGCTTCCCTGTTCCGGGATTAGTCACGTTTCCTGCTATTCGGGGATTGCCTTCATTTGACCTTCTACGACGTAATACATCGTACATTTACGGGATTTGTCGAATCGTCGGAACGTCGTCCAGAATGCGGTGCGGTTTATCCAATTAATTCTTCCAGAACGACATCTATTTCCATCTTTGCTCCGGTAAAACCCAAATATATAAAAATGAAGAAATTATTACTTGTTAGAGAAATTTATGTAGAAGCGTTTAAGGACTGGACTTATAGAATCCTTAAAAAGTATTTTAAGGCGCTTACCTGGTTTTGGCTAGCTCTATTTGCAATTACCGTTTACGCATTCATCTACAGACTCTCTACAGGCTTTGCTTTCGGTTGATCCCGTGCCTTCATATAATCAAAAAGCCGCAGTCATAAGCTGCGGCTTTTTATTTCTTGTTTATCCGTTTCCAACCTAAATCGAACGTAGGGCCGAATCCACTATCCAGCACGGAAGATACGTAGCTCCAGAGAAGAAAGTAGATATAGAAGCCTATTTTGCATCTTCATCGGCCTGTTGCGGTACGAGTTTTAAGGTCTTTAATATGGCTTCGAGCTCGAAGATATCGTCCCTTTTTTCGGTGGCAGGGGCAAATACGAAGCCTTCCATGACCAATTTTCTATTGTTGGTCTTGTCGTTGAGAATATAGGTCAGAAAGGGTCCGGCCATGGGATAGTTCTTGATGTCCCAAATACCACGGACCTCCACGCCTTTGATGCCCGCAATTTCTACGGGAAATAGAGCGGGGGCGTAGGCGGGTTCCGTTCGCATATAGGTTACCTTTCCGGTCACATCGGGTCCGGGCACATACTTTTTTCCGATGGAGTCGCGCATGGCGATAATGTCCTTCACCAAAGTGGTATCGTTGCCGAAACTGTTGGCGGGCATCTCGTAAACGATAATGTTCGCACTTCCTTTTCGTATCTCCCGGTCGATCCAAACGAAATTGTCTTCCTGCTTCCCAACCTTATAAATTGAGGGCACCTTTAGCGAAATCCCGAATTTCTCCTGAAGCACTCCTTCTTTGTTCAATGAGCGATTGAAGCGCTTTTGTGCCTCGGTGATTTCCACTTCCTTAAAAGCCTTAATGATCTGGTCCGATTCATCTTTCAGGTTTTCAATTATATCTTCCTCAGTTTCTCCTTTTATCACCCCTATTTTCTGTGGCGTGGCATACAAATCGCTCTTGACGTGGGCCACATCGACCGAATCTTTCATGACAAAAAGCACCGAACGGGTGTTTCGGAGAGATCCGGTAAAGAATTTAGGGGCAATCTGATCGATGTTGAAAAGAGGCTCGTCCATGGGCATCCCGAGCACGGGGGCGGCAAAATGCCTTCTAATGGAGTCGCCGACCCTGCTTTTCCAAAGATCATTGTCGATTACGACGACCATCGAGTTTATAGCGCCTATCGAGCTGGGCAAATAGCTCTTGTTTGCGCCGCTATTGCAGGAGGTCAATACAATGGCGAGAAATAAGGCTAAAAATCCAAGTTTTTTCATGTTCTAGGGTATTGATATTTCGAGTCGTTTGCCTATCGGAATTCGGAATTTAAGTCTGCTGGGCACGAACCACTTGAAAACAGAACAAACCTGAGGAACTCACGACTCAAATCTACGACGGGCAGGCGCACAATTTCAGTTTTGTGCCCGGTTTGAGATTTCTACCACTAATACCGTTCCATTGTCGTAAGTTTTCAACAGAAATTCCTGGATATTTTTTTGAGATGGTCCACAACGAGTCGCCACGCTGCACCGTGTGCACCTTCGCCCCTACAGGGATACCCGCATTTCCGGCGCTCGCTCGCGGCATGCGCTCCGGGAATATGGTAAGACGCTGGCCCACCCTTAAGTTGCTTCCGCGGAGCCCGTTCCAGCGCCTAAGCTCACTCACCCCGACCCCGTACTGTTCCGCTATCTTTCCAAGATAGTCACCTTGGCGCACCTTATACCGTATTTTGTTCCGCTCCGCCTCCTCGACCAGTTCCGGAAGGGGGCTCTCCTTACTTTCCAGCTCCTTTTTGACATGCGCGTATATGGCAGCTTCGTTGGCTACAAATCTTCCTATGGCGTATCTGGGCAAACGCAAAGTATGGTGCTCGCCTTCGACAAAAGGAATAACGTTCAGCTTGTAAGAAGGATTGAGCACGCTCAGCTCTTTTTCGCCGACCCCGACAAGTTCGGAAATCTGCTGGAAGGTAATCAGGTTTTTAACACGTACCGTATCGGTCTCGAAGTAGGCGCGTTCAACAGTTTCGCCCTTCAGATCATGTTCGTCGGCATATTCAAAAAGATACATGGTCGCGAGAAAAGCGGGCACGTAACCTGCCGTTTCTCGGGGCAAAAACCTGCGGATGTGCCAATAGTTAGTGGATCCCCCTGACCTGCGAATGGCTTTATTCACATTGCCCGGACCCGAATTGTAGGCCGCCAAGACCAAATCCCAGTCGCCATAGATGTCGTACAGTTTAGAAAGAAACTTGCTGGCGGCTTGAGTGGATTTTATCGGGTCGCTGCGTTCATCGACGTAACTGGATACGTCAAGTTTATATTGCTTTCCCGTTCCGTACATAAATTGCCAAAGGCCCGTGGCGCCCACCCGGGAACGTGCTCTTGGGTTCAAGGCGGACTCCACAATGGCAAGGTATTTCATTTCCAGAGGGATGTCGTGGTTGTCGAGTTCCTGTTCGAATAAAGGGAAATAGAACTGGCTGACGGTCAACATTCTTTCCATAAGCTCCCTCTTCCGAAAGAGGAAAGACTTGATAACGTTTTCCAAGGATGGGTTGTACGCAATGTTGAAAGGTGTCTTTTGGTTCAAACGCTTTAAGCGTGCCTTAAGCGTATCCGTAGACAACGATGTAGGATAGGTCTTCTCGTAATCAAGCTGGGAAACCTCTCGGAACATTTCATCGGAAAGGGATGCATTCTCGTATAGCACTTCCATCCATAAGCTATCATATTTTGCCGCCACGGGAAGGTCTTGCAAGGCATATTTACGAATTGCCCCGTCACGGACCAATTTTAACGCACTGTCGTTCCGGATGGTATCGGATGCCATTTTTTCCATCTGTTCGACACCGTGCATGTCCATTGCCATGGTATCGATTACTACCCTAGAATCATACGTATGGCTTTCTTTGGATGTCGCGAGGGTATCCGCTTTTGATATCGCGGGATAATCCACTTGTTGCGCTATCGCAGGAACGGCACAAACCAAGCTCCAGACCAACGAAAAAAAAGTGCTGTTCTTTGGTGTCATAATCATCTGCTAGTTGAGCATTTATCGATAACGCGCTTATTGGCCCTTTATTGCAGCAATTCCCGGCAGGGTTTTTCCTTCTAGGCTTTCGAGCATTGCGCCCCCTCCGGTAGAGACATAGCTGACCTTGTCATCGAACCCGAATTGTTTGACGGCGGCAACCGAGTCCCCACCCCCGACCAAGGAAAATGCGCCGTTTTGGGTCGCCTCGTCGATAGCCTTTCCAACGGCAATCGTACCTTTGGCGAAGTTTTCCATTTCAAACACGCCTACAGGTCCGTTCCAGAGAATGGTCTTCGCCTTTAGAATGGTTTCCTTAAAGTTTTCCAGGGTTCTAGGGCCGGCATCGAGACCTTGCCATCCATCGGGAATCTTATCGACATCGACCACCTTGGTTTCGGCGTCGTTCGCAAAATCATCGGCGGCCAGAACATCTACGGGAAGGTGTACTTCTACGTTTTTATTTTTCGCCTGTTTCAAAATATCCATGGCGAGATCCATCTTATCGTCTTCACAGATGGAATCGCCTATCTGTCCGCCCTTTGCCTTTATAAAGGTATAGGTCATTCCACCGCCAATAATAAGATGGTCGACCTTGTCAAGAATATTCTCGATAATAGTAATCTTGGAAGACACCTTGGCACCGCCCAATATCGCCAAAACTGGCTTTTCGCCAGTATCCATCACCTTTTCGATAGCCTCGATCTCTTTGGCCAAGAGATAACCAAAACATTTGTTGTCCGGAAAGAAACTGGCTACTACGGTAGTCGAAGCATGGGCCCTATGTGCGGTTCCAAAGGCATCGTTCACGTAAATCTCGCCCAATTTGGAAAGCTGCTCCGCAAAATCGGCATCCCCCGATTTCTCCCCCTCGTGAAAACGTAGGTTTTCTAACAATAACACTTCCCCGGGCCGTAGACCGGCCACCGCATCCTCGGCGCTTTTCCCAACACAATCATCGACAAATTTGACCTTTACCCCAATGATATCGGAGACCGTATCCGCAATATGTTCCATCGACAGATCAGGATCTATCTCCCCGCCAGGCCGTCCCAAATGGCTCATCAGTACGGCACTCCCGCCGTCTTCCAGAACTTTGATTATGGTCGGTTTTGCGGCTTCTATGCGGTTGGTGTCCGTCACCTCAAAACTATCGTCCAAAGGCACGTTGAAATCCACACGGATCAATGCCTTTTTATCCTTGAAATTAAAATCATCTATCGTTTTCATGTTTTTCTGGTTTTATGGGAATAGCAAATGTAATGAAAAGACGGCTGTGCTGAAAGGATAAGAATCGCTTCGCTGAAAGAGGAAAGACCGCTGCGCTGAAAGAGTTAGGACCCTGCCTTGGAAGAGTAAAGTCCACTATTCGAAATGAGTTGGGGCCGCGATGCTGAAAGCGTATATGCGATTCTATTTCAAATCTGGCTGTTTTTAGACCTAGCCTTTAAGGATGCTTCCGTGCACAGGCTCGGGAGTGCTCTCGGTGCCTGGATTCCGTAAAAAGACCCGACTCCTTCAGTCCTTCCCTACTTTGTTTTCCTTCCTCCTATTCTCCCATTCCTTCCATTATTCTTTTAGGCTTACACTATTGCGACCTTCATCCGTCCATTCTTCCGCCTTATCCTCCTTCACTCCGTACCCTGGTACTCCCCTTCCGTCTTCCGTACTCGCTCTTTCGGCCTTTCGTCTATCCTCCTTTTGTCCTTCTTCCTCTGTCCTTTTTCTTTCTCTCGCCCCTTCGATAGCTCGTTGTAAAAATCATATCTTTACCCCCATGCTGTTCAAAGAGATTCTCGGACTCTCCCATATCAAGAACCACTTGACCACCAGCGCCGATGCAGGGCGCATTCCGCACGCGCAGTTGTTCGTCGGGCCAGAAGGTTCCGGCACCTTAGCGATGGCCGTGGCCTACGCCCAGTACCTCGTTTGTTCGAACACCGATGGGGAAAATAACGGCCAAAACCAGGCCTGTAATACCAAGTTCGCTACCTTTTCTCACCCCGATATGCATTTTGCGTATCCGGTGTCCACCTCGGAAAAGGCCAAGAAGCATGCGGTCAGCGACCACTACAGCGAAGAATGGAGGAGTTTTCTGAAAGAGCAACCTTACGGTAACCTCTTTGACTGGTACCGCCTGATCGGTATCGAGAAGAAACAGGGCCAAATCGGGGTCGGCGAGGCCCAGGACGTCGTTAAAAAACTAGCGTTAAAATCCTACGAGGGCGGATACAAGGTGATGCTGATCTGGATGGCCGAAAAAATGAACCTGTCCGCCGCCAACAAGCTACTCAAACTTATCGAGGAGCCTCCGAACAATACCGTTTTCATTTTGATTGCCGAGGACGAAGAACAGATTATCCAGACCATTCGGTCGCGTTGCCAGGTGTTGCATTTTCCCCCGTTGGCGGAAGAGGCGATTGCGAAGGCCCTCGTAGAAAAAGGAGCATCACGCGAAGAAGCCTTACTAACGGCCCACGAGGCCGATGGCAACTTCAACAAGGCGCTGGACCTTTTAAACAAAGACTCGGAAGACCTTATATTCGAAAAGTGGTTCGTGCAGTGGGTCCGCAGCGCCTTTAAGGCCAAGGGCAACAAAGCCGCGGTTCGCGAACTTATCCTTTGGGGAGAAGAGGTGGCAAAGACCGGCAGGGAGACCCAAAAGAATTTTTTACAGTACTGCCTTGCGGTCATGCGTCAAGCCTTGCTGTTTAACTTCAACACGGCAGAACTTACTTTTATGCGATTTCACGTCGATGGCTTTCTCCTGAAGAATTTTGCGCCTTTTGTGCACGAGAACAACATTACCGATATCGTCAGGGAACTGGAAGACGCCATTTACCACATCGAGCGTAACGGCAACTCCAAAATTATACTGACCGACCTTTCGATAAAATTGACGCGTCTTTTGCACCGGCCTGCCGCAACACAAGCTCCTTAGCTAAACCACTATGAATTGAAACTCCATAGGTTTCAAAACGGCAATAAAATTGCAGGGTTTTACCTTTAACCTGACGAAAAAGCCCATAAACAATCTTCGGAGAATTTCTATTAAACTCCCGCCCAAAAGCTCGGTCCCTCTTTTCGGAGTTAGAACAGGGGGGATTAAACCCTTTTGATCAAAGCGCGAAGAGACCAACGTTTTTTACAATTGGCCACAAAACCGCAATCCCCACGAATTAGGGCATGGAGTGTTTAATCGATAGTTATGCTCGACGCGGAACCACGGCGTTATTTTCCACTATCAACGTCCCGACGGTGGACCTTTGAGTTCGAACCTATTTGGTGTACTTCTCGTTCAAGATTTCGACCAGCTCATCGGTAAGGTCATTGGTCTCGGTGCCGTAGAGTACACTTCCGCCGTCACCACCGCCTAAAATATAGGTGTACCCGTTGGCCTTGCCGTAGGCTTCAATCTCTTTTTTCACCTTGCCCACGACACTGTCCATCTCGGTTTGTCCGCTCGCCTGCAATTGTTGGTCTTCCTGTTGCAACTGCTGCCCTATCATCTGACCGCGTTGTTGCATTTCGGCATACTGCTCCTGTGCTTTTTTCTGCGACATTTTTTCGGCTTCTGTCTGAAAAGCTTGGGCCTCTTGCTGAAAAGCCTGCGATATACTGTCACGCTTTTTGTTCAAGGCATCCGCTTTGACCTTAAAATCTGCCTCCACATCCATTTTGCCTTGATACTCGTCCATCAGCCTTACATTGTCAACATATCCAATTTTCGTCTGCTGGCATGAAACCAGGCCTACTACGGCAAAAATCATTAATAGGTTCCTTCTCGTCTTAAATTTCGTTTTCATCTTGATAAATTCTGATTAATGTAATTATAGTTCAAATGTTAGCAGCGCAAAAATAGAAAAGGTTTTCCAAGGAGCGCAACCCCCTGCGAATAATTAGACCATATCGACCTTGCTCGGTTGGGTTGCTACGAATCGTCTGTAGGAGTATTGAAACGCTAAATGCGGAAGAGGGAAAGGTCGCGTCATGATCGGCAAATCTGAATAGCGTACAATCAAACAAATATAAACTGTCTCAAACCGGAATGTTCCCGGATTATGATCGGTCGTCCAATGTTCTGTCACATGCATCTACACTTGTAAAAATTTGCATTTTTGGAGGGTCTCAAGATACCGGGTTCTTATAAAAGGAAAACTAGCCACAAAGCCAATAACATAAACATAATCTATCTTAGAATTCTTAACGATTGTCAGCCCCTATTGAACAAGGGCTGTAGAAACGCCATAAATTTGTAGGTAATCAAACCAGCGATAGCGGAACATGATGAAAGGTGAGAACGCCCGTTAAATGGCCTTAAACAGCTTCAAAACCAATTCCTCCCCCGATAATTTCCAATGGCGTCGAAATTTAAGTGTTTTAAAATTTCTTCACTAGATTTTACCAACTCTCTCTAACGGGGGTAATGTAACGGAGATTCATTATTCGAAAACAATTTTGCACGGTTAGTTTTCTGATACGTCCTCGTTAATTTAGTTTGCTCGTCGCAACCTGATGGCGTACTCTTAGGTCACTTCTTTCCCAGCACATAGATAATGGAGGAATGTTCTTTGGTAAGCCAGCCGGAAATATTGGAGAGCGTGCCTCTGTACAGGGCTCTAAAAAAATGCTGTCTGCCGGTCATGTATTTTTCGGAAAGCAATGAAACATAGTATGGATCAAATACCATAGGTGAAGTGCGCACTACCTTCATCCCGTGTTTCGCGAAAAGTTTATCGATAGCGGTTCTTGAAAAATGCCAAAGATGGCGTGGCACATCATAGGCAGCCCAGAACTCTTTGTAATGTCGAGCGTCGTAGGATCGATAATTAGGTACAGCCACTATCAGCACGCCCTCGTCCGCCAAATGCCGGAGCAACTTAGCAATCTGTTTTTCGAGATCGGGCAAATGTTCGAGCACATGCCATAGCGTTATTACCTGAAACTCTTTTTCGGGCAATTCACCCATGGAAGGCAAAAGCTCCATTTTCTTTTCCCTGGAACGCAGACGAGCGTCACGACTGGGTTCTACCCCATCAACCGACCATCCATTGTTCTTGGCGGCCACCAAAAAATCACCGGTACCCGCCCCGACATCCAACAAGGATTTGTTGCGGTTTGCGTAAGTATTTATTAGCCTAATCTTCATCCATAGGCTAAAGGATTTCACACGTTGATACAGCTTGTCAGCCAAGGTTTGGTCCGCATCCGTGTGGGAAATATAGGTCTCACTCTCATAATAAGGATTCAGGTTCTCCGGTTGAGGCCGGGTCACTAACATTTGCAAATCCTCATCGAGTAGCAGTTCAAAAGCTTCCCCGGATACCGAATAATCCTTTAATTTCAAAAATGGCTTCATTGCATTCTAAAGGATATTTGTATTAGACCTTACGTTCCACGTGGAACATGGGGCTGGTCATCGCCCTAAATAAACCAAAAGGACACTTATATCCGAAGGGTTCACCCCACTCACCCTACCGGCCTGCGCAATGGTAACCGGCTGAACATCCTGCAACTTCTCCCGAGCTTCAAAGGACAAGGATTTTAGTTTGGAGTAATCAAAATTTTCAGGGATTTTTACATCCTCTAACCGCTGCAACTTGTCCGCATTCATTTTTTCCTTGGCAATGTATCCGGCGTATTTGACTTGGATTTCTGTTTGCTCCAACACTTCCCTATTCATCGCGTTGCCGTCAACAAAATTGGAAACCGGCTCCAATTCCAACATATGCTCCATTTTGACCTTAGGTCTGGAAAATACTTTGAACATCTTGTCGGATTGCTTGACCAAAGAAGAATCCAGCCGGTCCAAAATAGGGTTTATATCTTTGGGCAGCACGCTAGTGTGCTTGAAAAAATTGACAAATGCTTGGGATTTGCGCTCTTTATCTTCCATTTTCCTTAGCCGTTCCTCGCTTGCAAGACCGACCTCATACCCCTTAGGCGTTAACCGTAAGTCCGCGTTGTCTTGCCGCAACAAGGTTCTATATTCAGCCCTTGATGTGAACATCCGATACGGCTCTTCTGTTCCTTTTGTAATCAGATCGTCAATCAAGACGCCAATATAAGCTTCATCTCTTTTTAAAATTAAGGACTCCCTGTCGTTCAGCTTTAAATGGGCGTTGATGCCGGCCATTAATCCCTGTGAAGCGGCTTCCTCGTAGCCGGTGGTGCCGTTGATCTGTCCAGCAAAGTAAAGATTGTCGACCAGCTTGGTTTCTAAGGTATGTTTAAGCTGGGTAGGAGGAAAGTAATCATATTCAATGGCATAGCCCGCCCTAAAAAACTTGACCTTTTCAAAACCTTTAACCGTTTTCAAGGCTTTAAACTGCACATCTTCCGGCAGAGAGGTGGAAAAACCATTGACGTAGACCTCGACTGTATTCCAGCCCTCCGGTTCAACGAAGAGTTGATGGCTTTCCTTATCCGCGAATCGATGGATTTTATCTTCAATGGAGGGACAATAACGTGGTCCAACGCTTTTGATCCGGCCATTGAACATGGGCGAACGCTCAAAGCCCTCGCGCAACAAATCATGCACCTGGGTACTGGTGTGGCTCATATGACAATCCCGTTGTTGTGTCAAGAACGGAGTATCCAAATAAGAAAATTTGTCTGGATTCTTATCCCCAGGTTGTGGAATCATGACGGAATAGTCTAGCGATCGGCCGTCGACTCGGGGCGGTGTTCCCGTCTTCATCCGACCGGCCTCGAACCCGAAATCCATCAACTGCTCAGTGATTCCCGTAGCTGCTCGCTCTCCTGCCCTGCCCCCACCGAATTGTTTTTCGCCGATATGGATGAGTCCGTTTAAAAAGGTGCCGTTAGTGAGAACGACTGCCCTCGACTTGATCTTCAGACCCAGCGACGTTCGCACCCCAACTACCTTGCCCCCCTCGACGAGAAGCCCGCTTACCATTTCTTGATAAAAATCGCAATTCGGGGTGTTCTCCAGGGCAAGTCGCCATTCCTCGGCAAAGCGCATTCGATCGCTCTGGGCCCGGGGACTCCACATGGCTGGACCTTTGGACTTGTTAAGCATCTTGAACTGGATGGCGGATTTGTCGGTTATGATCCCGCTATAGCCTCCCAGAGCATCTATCTCGCGCACAATTTGCCCCTTGGCAATACCGCCCATAGCGGGATTGCAGGACATCTGGCCAATGGTCTGTAGGTTCATGGTCACCAGTAGGGTTTTAGAACCCATGTTGGCAGCTGCAGCTGCCGCTTCTGCACCAGCGTGGCCCCCGCCCACTACAATTATGTCATATCTTTCTGCAAACATTCTGTCTTGTTTTTGATACGCTGCCATTTCGGGCGAGCGATCTCTGCACGTTCAAGCCGTAAAGGCTTGCATTTTTTACCGCCTGTCGGCAAGACGCCAATTGAACAAATCGCAACTAAAGTTGCCGCGAGGGGCATACCCTGTTTCCGACAAATTGACAAAAAGCATCAGGGTCTGCCGCCACGCCCTAATGCCTGCCTGACAATTATAAAACTCGATACAACGAATCGCCCTGCACATTATTGTTCCACGTGGAACAATTTAATTTTCTCTTCTTCCTTAGCCCGCATTTCCGCCTTCTCGACATCTGAGCCATCCTTGTAATTGAACAGGTGGAGTACGCCATGTGCCATCACTCGAAGCAGCTCACTTTCCCATGCTACATTATAAAATTGCGCGTTGTCCTTGACCCTGTCGATGGAGATAAAAATATCTCCGCCCACCTGCTTCCCCTCTCTATAATCAAACGTAATGATGTCGGTAAGCGTATCGTGCGACAGATATTTTCTATTCATTTCCAAAAGGTAGGCATCGGTGCAAAATATATAATCAATCCGCTTGGACAGTCCTCCCTCGGAGGCGATTATCCTATTTATCCAATCGGCATAGTTGGAATCGTTTTCCAGCCGAAAATCCGTTTCGTAGTGAAACTCAATCATCGCCACTAAAATAGTCTTTTACCCTGTTTTGAAAATTGGGCCGCAAAGGTAAGGCTTGCCGATTTAAAATCTCAATATCGTTACGATAATTCTTCAGGGCATCCGGTTTGGTAAGGATAGGGTTGTTAAAGCTTTTGGTGTTGGTATTGCTTTCGCGTTCTCTTTTACGGCCTTGCTTCAAGGCGGCATTTTCAAGTTTTAGCAGTTCGTATTGAATGTTGTTAATCTTGGATATACTCCTTTGGGTGATGCCGTTTTCCAATAGATCGTTCTCAAAATCCTCCATTTGTTCAAGCAACTTTTGACCCAGTTTCTTATCGCCGGCGTCAATCAAATCCTGCAACTGCTGCTCAAGTTGTTGACGGATCATCTGCTGTTCTTTGTATATCTCATAGATTTCCTGAAGTTCGGCCTCGCTGGGCTGGCCTTGCCCTTGTGTGCCACCGTTGCCGTTTTCGCCTTGAGAGCCGCTTCCTTGCTCCCCCGCCACGTTTTCACCGCCCTGACCTTCCTGGCCCTTGCCCTGTTTATTTCCCTCCCCGGACTGGGAGTCTCCCTCGCCGGCACCTTCCTGTTGGCCTTCTCCCTGCTGGCCCTTGCCTTCTCCCTCTTGTTGCTGTGCCTTCCCTTGTTGGCCCATTCCTTCCATCTTTTCTTTTAGTTCACCTTGGCCCTTAATAATGTCTGGCAGTTGAAAATCCTGTCCTTGTCCCTGCCCTTTCCCGGTCATCATACTCTGCTGCATATTGTCGAGCATGTTCGCCAAAAAATCGGCCAAGCTGTTGGAAGCGTTCATTACATACTTCTGATAGGATGCACCTTGATAAATTTGGTTTTCCGCCATGCTCTCCAAAGCCTTGTCCACATTGAAATAGACCTCAGCAACTTGCTCGTTCACAAACTCCGAAAGCTCTGCCCGACGTAGTGACAAAGCGAAAAGACTGTCATCAACATGCCCGAACAGCTCACGCAACTCCTGCTGCTCCCTCACAGTTTCCGAAAATTGGGCGTTGTCTGCATCCGTATTTTCCAGCTTGTCGTACAGCGCCTCTTGCTTAAACGAAAATGTGATTAGGTTGTCCAATATCTGTCTCAGCATTTCGGCATCTTCGGTAATACTCGATCCGCCGGATCCTCCAGAAGCGGATTTCCCGAGCTCCTCGCTCATCTGTTTCATCTTCTCCGCAGCTGATTTCTGCTTCCTGCTCGCCCCTTGGGCGGCCTTTTCCATCTCTTCGGATTGGGAGGATTGTTCGGTGCCCTGATGTTTGTTGATTTGCTCCAGCGCATCTTTTTGGTCCTGTTTTACGCCTTCCTTTTTGCTAGGGTCGATCTTTAGCTCGACCGGTTTTTTAAGCCTGGCGTTATCCTTCTCCAGCTCCTCAAGGTCTTTGGCCAATTGCTCGAATTTTTCATTTAATTTCCGCTGTTCCGTGTCTGAAAACTCCTCCCCCAATTTCAATTGGGAAAGGATTTCCTGGCGTTCGGCCTCTTCAGCTAGGTCCTTGGCCAACTGGGCGGCCTTTTCGGTCACATAATACCGTTTGGTCAATTCTAAGAGCTGTTCAAGGTTCCGCTCGCTACTTTGCTGTTTTTTGCCGAGTTCTTCAAGGCGTCTGGTCAACTCCTGCTTATCGATTTTATCGGCGACCTTGTTGAGTTGCTCAAGCAGTTTTTCGTTCTTTTTGGCCTCGATTTCCTGTCGTTCCAAACGCTCCTTTAGCAGCTTGTTCATTTGGTCGTCTTCCTGTCCCTTATCCAGATTTTCCTTCAGCTGCTTGCTGAATTTCTGCATCATGTTTTCTTGCCGTTGCTGCTTTTGCAGAAAATCCTTGATCTGGGCCTGCTCGTTGAAATTCAACCGCTTTTTCTCTTTCTGCTCCCTGTTGATTTCCTTAAGGGTTCTTTGCTGCTCCTTGAACGTATTCAAAGACTGTCCCAGGCCCTTGATAAGGGACTGTTGGGACTGAAGCTCGCTATTCCGCAACTGACCTTCGTCAAGCAATGTTGTGGAAAACAATTGACTTTTTGCAGTCTTACCCTTGTGAAGGGCATCATTGTCCGTGGCCGCGAAATAGTAACTGTAGCGCTGTCCGGATTCAAGCTCCAAACCCGACGGAAAGGTGTAATAAAACTGACCAAAGTTCGCATTGGGTTTGGTGAGCGGGACAACTTGCCGCTTTTCGGGTTGGTCTTCGGGATAACAGACCAGTCGTATATTCCTCAACTTATAGTCATCGGAAGCCTCTCCTGCGTAGTAGGATATATTGGGATTTAAGGAATCCCTGACCTGTTTGACCTTTATGACAGGATACGCATCTTTGACCACGTTAAATCGATATTCCAATTTTTCATAATCCTGTACATTTTTATTGGAAGTGGACAGCTCGTACGGATAATCCGCATATATGCGTTGCGAAAGGTCGAACCGGTCATCCTGCTTGTTAAAGCTCATGGTGGTATCCTTGGCAGTCAATTGAATGTTCTCGGTATACTGTCCTTCTATCTCCCAAGAAACCTCGGTTCCTTCCGGAAATATAGCATTACCGGTGCTTCGAAGCACTTCCGAGGAACGATTGGTATAGTCAGGATAGTCCAACCGCATTTTAAACCCTTTTATGGACGGGGTGCTCAACGCGTTCAATATATACGGCTTGGATCGGACACCATTGGCAGTAAAGAAGAATTCCGCTTTCTTTAACGGAGGAGTTAAGGTATAGCGATACCGCCCGTTTTGTTTTTGTAGCAATGAGCTTGTCCCGTTGATATTGATATAAACCTCCTCAGGCTGGATACTGCCTTCCGTAACCACCTCAATTGCAAATGCTTCCGTATCCAGTACGCTTAAATCTGTGGATAATAATCTAAAATGAAAGGGAGCCGGGGGTTCATACGCCAAGTCATAGTTGACAACACGGTCCGCAGACCCGAAAAAAGACATTAGGCTGCCCGACAACCAAATCAGACCGAACAGTACAATCGGTATGATCAGGAATTTGGTATATTTAAGGGCATCCCGCAAATCCACGGCTTTTGCAAACGGAATCGGGGCCATATTTTCCGATCGCTGGACCATGCTCGCCATTAGCAAATCGGACTGGCTTTTGTCCTCGGCCAAATCCAACAGGTTATACAGCTTATCCCCGACTTCCGGAAAGTGCTTTCCGATCAAGAGCGAGGCCTGTTTGTTGCTGATTCCCTGACGGAGTTTGAAAAGGAAGAACAGCGGAGTGAGGATGAACCGGTACAGCAAATAGCCTTCTATCGCGACGAACGACATAAGCAGGATAAAGCGTCCGGTTGAATCCAACCATAAAAAATACTCCACCCCAAGTACGACGAACATGAAGAGCAGGCCAAGTACCAGAAATAACAGGAGACCCTTGACCAACATCTTGGTGTAGTACTTCCGTGTAAACTGGCTGAGCTTATTTAATATGATTTTATAACCGGCCATAGTAGTCAAAGATACGGAAATTGCCCCGGATGCATCCATCGTGGCTTTCCTGTAGGAAATTCTCCTTGTAATTTCAGATTCAGTACCCTAAAGGGACGGTCGGTATTTGTTATCTTTGCTGTATGATAGAAAAGCCAAGGGTACGTTTTGCCCCCAGCCCCACGGGGCCGTTACACATAGGCGGTGTCCGCACTGCCCTATTTAATTATCTCTTCGCCAAAAAGCACGACGGAGCCTTTATCCTACGCATCGAGGATACCGATCAAAGCCGTTTTGTCGCCGGGGCCGAGCAGTATATCGTGGAGGCCTTGAAATGGTGTGGGATTTCTTACGATGAGGGGCCGGACAAGGACGGCGGCTACGGACCGTACCGCCAAAGTGAGCGCAAGCACCTTTATCAGCGCTACGCCGAGGAACTTGTCGAAAAGGGAAAAGCCTATTACGCCTTCGATACACCCGAAAATCTGGACGCCCATCGAAAAAATCACGAGGCCAAAGGCAAAACATTTATCTACAACTGGCATAACCGGTTAAAACTGGACAATTCGTTATCCTTGACACCGGAGGATACGCAAAAGCGATTGGACGCCGGAGAAGAGCACGTAATCCGTTTCCTTTCTCCTCCCGATGAGACCCTTCGGCTACAGGATTCCATACGCGGCGACATTGAAATCGACACCAATACGTTGGACGATAAGGTGCTATTTAAAAGCGATGGAATGCCCACCTATCATCTGGCCAATATCGTTGACGACCATTTGATGGAAATCAGCCACGTCATACGCGGCGAGGAGTGGCTGCCTTCCCTTGCCCTTCACTGTCAGCTTTATGACGCTTTTGGATGGAAGGCTCCCGAATTTGCCCATCTGCCCCTGATACTAAAACCTTCCGGAAACGGAAAGCTGAGTAAACGCGACGGGGAGAAAGGAGGCTTTCCCGTGTTTCCGTTGACATGGAAGGATGCCCCGGGGTACAGGGAGAACGGTTATTTTCCGGAAGCTGTGGTCAACTTTTTGGCGTTCTTGGGATGGAACCCCGGTACGGAGCAGGAACTATTCAGTTTGAAAGAGCTCGTTCAGGCCTTTAGCCTTGCACGGATCAACAAGTCCGGGGCGCGATTCGACCCTAATAAGACCGTATGGTATAATCACCAATATTTGCAGGCAAAGAGCGATGACGAGTTAGCCGAGCGGTTTAGACCGATTTTAGTCGAGCACGTGGATTCACTTCGCGATGAAGACAGTGACGATTTAATGGGAGCGGCTCGACCTGATAGGGTCAGACATGTTGTCTCATTGATAAAGGAAAGGGCTGACTTCGTCTCCGAGTTTTGGGAACTATCCCATTATTTTTTCATCGCCCCAACATCTTACAACGAAAAAGCGGTGAAAAAACAATGGAAAGACGGTACCCCGGACATTCTGAACCGACTGGTATCTTTTTTGGAAACCATAGAGGACTTCTCATCAAACAATTTGGAAAGCCATGTAAAGGAATGGATTGGCGAACAAGAGCTCTCTTTCGGAAAGGTCATGCCCCCATTGCGTTTGGTCATTGTCGGGGACATGAAGGGTCCGCACCTGTTCGATATCATGGGACTGATCGGGAAAAAGGAGAGTATTCAACGGATTCAAAAGGCCGTTGTCGTTTTGGATTGACGACTGTGGTCGTCAATCCTAAAATGTCCTTCTTGGCCTAAGAGTCACCAAAACCTCGTTCCGATAAGAGCCGATTAGAAGTACCATCAAGTGCTGGAAACGTTTGAGTTGAACTCCTGTGAGTAAATCAGCTCGATTTGTTGGCCCATTAGCTTTCATAATCCATGGGTTTCATCAAAAAAGATGGAGATTGCACCTTGATGGGATAAACATCCATAAAAAAGAGCAACTATATAATAAAGTCTCAGTATCTTCATTCCATCTAACATAAAACCAACATCATGGGCAGTTTCTTTCTTATCCCTGTAATCCTTATAGCAGCGGTCATCCTTTTCTCTTCCTTCTTTATTGTAAAACAGCAGACTGCAGTGGCCATCGAACGCTTCGGCCGGTTTCAGAGTATTCGCGGATCGGGACTCCAACTGAAAATTCCGCTTGTTGACCGTATCGCGGGACGGTTAAGCCTGAAAATTCAGCAATTGGATGTTATTGTGGAGACAAAAACTCTAGACGACGTGTTCGTCAAGCTCAAGATATCGGTACAGTATGTGGTGTTGAAGGATAAGGTCTATGAGGCCTTCTATAGGCTAGAATACCCGCACGAGCAGATAACCTCCTATGTTTTCGATGTGGTGCGTGCAGAGGTGCCCAAAATGAAACTTGACGACGTTTTCGTAAAGAAGGATGACATTGCCATTGCGGTGAAGACCGAATTGCAGGAGGCCATGTTCGATTACGGGTTCGATATCATAAAAACTTTGGTGACTGACATTGACCCCGATGCCCAGGTCAAGAACGCCATGAACCGCATCAATGCATCGGAGCGCGAAAAGATTGCCGCCCAGTTCGAAGGGGACGCCGCCCGTATCCTGATCGTCGAAAAAGCCAAGGCCGAGGCGGAAAGCAAGCGGCTGCAAGGTCAGGGAATAGCCGACCAGCGCCGGGAGATTGCCCGCGGGCTGGAAGAGTCCGTAGAAGTGCTGAACAAGGTCGGCATCAACTCGCAGGAAGCCTCGGCCCTTATCGTGGTCACCCAGCACTACGATACCCTACAGTCCATCGGGGAAGAGACAAATACCAACCTTATCCTCTTACCCAATTCCCCCCAGGCCGGCAGCGATATGCTGAACGATATGGTCGCATCGTTTACTGCCAGCAATATGATCGGGGAAGAAATGAAGAAGAAAAATCCCAAGGGCAAAGGGGATTGACCGGTATTTTCCCAAAAAAAAGCCCGATGAAGTTCATATCATCGGGCTTTTTTAATGTAAATTGAGTTAGCTTTAGCCTTTATTGCTACTAAAACGATTGACCACCTTCTTGGCGACAACGGAAATTAAGAACTTTTTGACTATTCCGCCAACACCGCCCAACAAACTGGTCGGATAAAGGTTGCTCTTGGTTTGCTGAAAGGTCAGCTTAAGATTTTCCACGGCGATATCGCGCTCTAGCTTCAAAATTTTGAGATCTTGATCGATTTCTTCGAAAGAGCTGTATTTCTTTGGTATCATATTTCATCAAAATAAAATTTGGAAAGCTTCTTAAGCATAGATTTTCGGTATAAGTTCCGGGTCAAATATAAGAGAAGACCAATGATGACATATACTCCACCTACAGCTAAAAATCCGAGGTAGGTATCCCCCAACTCGTTTCCCGCCCAAAATCCGGCACCGATGGAGAGAAATAGCATGGCGAATATCAAGGCAATGCCCACCGAAAGGAACTTCACAAGACCTATAAAGCTCTTAGAAAGCACCTTGAAGCCCCTGAGCTTATAGAATTGGCTGCTCGTTTCAATATAAGAACGCGCGTTGGCCTCGGCTTCCGAGAAATTTTCCTTTAACTCATCGAACGCCATACATTATTTCTGAAGTTGCGCATTTTTTTTCCTCAAATCTTCCAACTTCGCTTCTAGCCCTAAAATTATATCATCGGCCTTATAGCTCATGTTGGAGATGGTCTTGTCTAATTTTGCTTCGAAATCAACCTTCTTGGCCTCGGCCGTTTTGGTCAGTTCGTCAGTAGCCTGCGAAATCCGGTTGGCAATATCCTCTTTGGTCTTTTTGGCTTGCTTGCCTATTTTTTTGCGGGTGTTATCGCCTTTATCAGGTGCGTATAGTATTCCGACCCCGGCACCAATCGCGGCTCCGGTCAATAAGGCTAACATGATACTTCCACTATCTTTTGACATAATTTTTGAATTTTAAAGTTATAAATGGTTTTCTGTTGCTGAAATGTTCTGAAAATTTTCCGTGCTCTTCAAACATCAAATGGCAATATACTTGAAATAATGCTGTAAGGTTGCCCTAATCAAAGTAAATATTGACACAAGCGATTAATTTAATCAAAGCCGTCTTTTGAGGCCATTGTTAGAAGCGTTTTTCCCTAAGCGGGGGATAAGTTTGTGAACATCTAAAAACTACGCGAAAAGGGCTTATTTCGAGCTATAATCAATAAACAAATTCTATTTATACCGACTAATCAATAGTTATTTGTTATTTTCCAGTTTAGCCCATGTATCCCGTAATCCCACAGTGCGATTAAAAATTATTTTTTCTTCGGATGAATCGGGATCCACACAAAAATAACCTAAGCGCTGGAATTGGACGCGGTCTCCAACTACGGCATTTGCAACACCGGGCTCAGCGTATCCCTTTACTACATCCAATGAATCCGGGTTGATAAGCTCCATAAAACTTTTGTCCTTGTGCGTATCGGGACTTTCATCGGTGAACAATCGGTCGTATAATCGAACTTCGGTCTCCACGGCGTGCGGAATCGAGACCCAATGCAGGGTTCCCTTTACCTTCCGTTTGCTTTCCTCTGTTCCGCTACCGCTTTTACTCTTAGGATCATAAGTACACTGAACTTCCGTGATATCCCCATCGGCATCTTTGGTGCAGCTCTCGGCCTTGATGATGTAGGCGGACTTCAAACGAACTTCCTTTCCTAACTTTAAGCGAAAGTATTTTCGATTCGCCTCTTCCCTAAAATCGGCCCTTTCAATATAGATTTCCCTAGAAAAAGGGATTCTACGGGTACCAGCGGACTCATCTTCAGGATTGTTCTCGGTTTCCAGCCACTCTTCCTCCCCCTCGGGATAGTTCGTGATGACCACCTTTAAGGGGTCGAGAACGCCCATCACCCGGGGTGCTATTTTATTGAGGTGTTCCCGTACGTGAAACTCCAAAAGGGAGACATCGACCAAGTTTTCCCGCTTGGCGATGCCCACCGTATCCGCAAAGTTGCGAATCGCTTCCGGGGTATAGCCCCTTCTCCGCATCCCGGATATTGTTGGCATTCGGGGGTCGTCCCATCCATCGACGACTCCCTGCTCGACCAGTTGAAGCAGTTTGCGTTTACTCACTACCGTGTGGCTTAGGTTCCTTCTTGCAAACTCTCGCTGCTTGGGCCGCAATTTTCCGGAATCTACCACTTGGTCTAAAAACCAATCGTACAGCTCCCGATGCATCGCAAATTCCAAGGTACACAGCGAATGGGAAACCTGTTCGATGTAGTCGCTCTCCCCATGTGTCCAATCGTACATCGGATAAATACACCAATCGGTATCGGTGCGATGGTGCGCTTTATGCAGCACACGGTACATTATGGGATCGCGCATGAGCATGTTCTGCGCCGCCATATCAATCTTGGCCCGGAGCACGTGCGAGCCTTCTTCGAAATTTCCCTCTTTCATCCCTTGAAAAAGTTCCAAATTTTCATCGACGGAACGATTTCTATAGGGGCTTTCCGTGCCGGGCTCATAAGGGGTCCCTTTTTGGGCGGCCATTTCCTCGGAGGATTGACTATCGACGTAGGCTTTACCCTCCTTGATCAAGAGCACCGCCCAATCGTAAAGTTGCTGAAAATAATCCGATGCATACCGCTCGGTATCCCACGAAAATCCCAACCATTCCACATCCCGCTTAATGGCTTCTACATAAGACTTCTCTTCCTTTATCGGATTGGTATCGTCAAAGCGTAGGTTGACAGGGGCGTTGTAACGCTCGCCCAGTCCAAAATTAAGACAGATGGAACTGGCGTGCCCGATATGCAAGTACCCGTTCGGCTCGGGCGGAAAACGAAACCGCAGGTCCGAACGGGAGTAGCCCTGTTTCAGGTCTTCCTCTACAATATGTTCAATAAAGTTCAATGATTCCCCGGTTTCGGCCATAGCGTGCTATTTTTTAAGGTTCGCAAAGGTACGGAAAATGGAAGAATTTGGCTTTTTTACAGATGCTTTTCATACAAATAACCTGATTTCACAACACTTTTACCCCATGCCACAACATTAAATTTTGTAAGCCTGCCATATATACCATATTTGCTTATGTATAGTCCCGTTTTTCCGAATCCCAAATCCGGAAAAGCTTGTAGTAACCCAAAAACTACGCCTACTTATGAAAGCAAAACTACTTCAGACCGCCCCTGGATTTCTAATACTAATCTTATTTTTCGGCACAGCACAGGTTTCGGCCCAATTGACAATTTTGGCACCTGAGCCTGCGGAGAATCCCAATATATCATGTTCGAGTCCCCCTTGCGAATGGGACAGGGTGTGCGCCGGGAACAACAACGACTTTAACCAATATTATGCGGCCGTAAATTTTGCCGGCACGCCCAACAGTGACAATGAGTGGATTCTAGAACTATCAGATGCTAACGGAAATTTCGCCAACGCCGTGGAGATCGCCCGCGAATCGAGCAATACCACGGTAAGGAATCCCGGCTTTGAATTTGCCATTCCTACCGATACCAGGGGCGACGGGTATAAAATGCGGGTGAGAAGCACGAGTCCCGCTACCACGGGGCTAGAGACTTCGGACGCCTATAGCTTTTATTATATGGACTTCACCTCCGCCCTCGCTATAAGTAAGGACGGAGACGGGGAAGTGGGTGCAGTCTGTAGCAGTACCAATAGTGTTCGCTTGGAAGTGCACAATCTGCCCGCTCCGGAAACCTATCAGTACAATTGGTATCGCAGCGGCACCCTGCTTCCCACCCGCACCTATTTTCTTGACGCGACCCAAGACGGGTTCTATACGGTACAGATCGATTATGGGGCCTGCTCCGGTAGCGGCACCACGGATTCGAACGGCACCCAAGTGACCCTCAACGCATCGGGACAGGGGGTCGCCATCTCAGCTCCCTCTACAACGGGACTTTGTTCTGGGGAAGCCGAAACCCTGAGTATCGATACCACGGACCCAAGTTGGGCATATCAGTGGTATAAAAACGGTACGAGCATTCCCGGAGCGATCGGCACTTCTTATACAGTAAACGGAAGCACGGCGGACTTCGAGGGAGACTATCAGGTAGAAATCTCGGGTACGGGCGTATGTACCGAACGTTCCCCGGCCGTTACGATAACCAATGCGGGCGAATTTACGGTGACAAGGAACAATGCCCCGAATATGGTTGTCCTGCCCTCGGAGAACAAAACCCTTTCCGTGACTACCGATGCCGTATCGCCCACGTACCAATGGTACAGGAACACCACGGCCATCCCGTCTTCCGACAGCAACACCCTCAGCGTTACCCAGGCCGGCACCTATTACGCGGCGGTCACTTCCAGCGGAACCTGCAGCACCACCATCGCCTCGGAAACCACCGAAGTGGTAAGTCCGAACGCCTTCCGGTTTGAAATCGATTATGGAACCGCTTATACCGCCTGCAACAATTCAAGTATCGTATTGGAAGTCGATAAAGTGTATGCGGAACTATCGGATGGCAATGAAATCGACGTCACCGAAGATGCCGCCTCAACCTTTGCCTATACATGGGAAAAAGACGGCACGGATATTCCGGGGGAGACCGCTCAAAGCATCAGCCTCACCTCAAACAATGAAAACGGAAATTACGTAGTAAAAGGAAGCTTTGGGAGTTATACGGCTGCTTCGAACCCTCTTCCGGTTCAGCTTGGCAGTAGCGAAAACCTAGTTATTTCCAGTACCAGTACGATATACTGTAGTGCTTCGGATAGCATAACCCTGAGTACGGAAACAGTGTTAACAGGAGAGACTTTCGCGTGGGAGCGGAACGGCGTTTCGGTCAATACCACGGATACCGAGTTCGTTGCCACCCAACCGGGCATATACCGATTAATCATCGAAAAGGGAGATTGCCCGATAACGTCGAACACCATCACTATTGCGCCATTGGATCCGGACTTGATCAGTCTGAATACCGACGGAGACGTTATTTTTCCTGAGGGAAGCTCGAAAACCATCACCGCCGGTGGTGGAACCGCATACCGGTGGTTTGACGCCGATCAGACGGAAATAGCTACCGGAGCATCGATCACTTTTACCGAAGAAGGAAACTACCTGCTCATTGCAAATATCGACAATTGTGAGGTCAGCAGACCCATCAAGGTAAGCTATCTCGAAATGTTCAATATTCCGAACGTTATTACCCCCAATGGCGACGGATCAAACGACCAGTGGGTAATTCCGAACTCCTATTCCAACAAATCGGATGTAAGCGTGATTATTTACAATGCAAAAGGTGCGGAAATAATGAACGCCACCAACTATCAGAACAACTGGCCGGAGTCTTCCACCTCGTTTTCCAAGCAGAACATGGTCTTCTACTATGTCATCAAAAATGCCGTTGAAACCTTGAAACAGGGTACTATAACCGTCATCAGATAAAGCCGTCATGAAATTTGTCAAACATATCGCTTTATTCCTCATTGCCGTGTTGACGTTAACGGGTGTTCAGGCCCAGGAAGACGACCCAATCTTGCTGTACAGTCCCGCTTCCCAGAACCTGTTGAAGTTCAACCGGTTTTTGATCAACCCCACCTTTTCCACGGTCCAGGAAGATAAGTCGTACGTCAATCTATTGCACCGAAACCAATCGGTACAATTTCAGGACAACGATCAGACCTACTTTCTGAGCTATAGCGGTAGGGTTGGAGATCGTAGCGGATTGGGCCTAAGTGCCTACACCCAAAAACTAGGTCCGATTTCAAATATCGGAGTGCTGGCCAACTATGCCTACGGCATTAAACTAAGCGAAAAAAGTAATTTTACCTTCGGAGCCAACTTGGCCTATTATAGTACCGGATTGGACCGGAACAGCGTCGATGTCATCGATTCCGACGATTTCCGCTTGAACGGTACCGAAGACAGCAACGTATTCTCTTTTCAACCCGGTTTCAACCTGTCTTTCGGGCAGTTCGATTTTGGGATCTTCGCCGAAAACCTGTTCGATTATAACCTGAAGACCAGCAAGTCATTGACCGAGTTCGGCGATAAGACCTATTCGGGGCATTTGCAATATACCTATCCGTTTCAAAACGGGGACGGTATTATGGAAGGCAGTCGCCTGATGCCGTTGGCCCGGGTGCGTATGAACGGACAAAACCGTTTTGCTACAGAAACAGAAACATCAAAGGAAATCTCCTTTGGGGGCGGAATGATTTTAGACCTGCCCAAGCTTGGCTGGCTTCAGGGAGGCTATGACACTTTCTATGGGGCATCCGCAGGGGCCGGATTCAACATCAACCGCAGACTTTCCCTTGGATATACCATGGAAAAAGGACTTTCCACCGACTTCAACAACCTGGGAATTACCCACGAAATATCCTTTGCGTATTCCTTTACCCCGAACCTTACCGAAGACCGGGTAATGTTGGAGGATGGCTTTGAGGATTCGCTGGCAGATGCCGAGGAAGAAGAAGCATCCGACACATACGATTTGGCCGCCCAGGAAGAAATCGCCGAACTAAGAAGGAAACTGGCCGAGAACGATGCCATCATTCAAGAGCTGATGTTCCGTCAGGATTCCATGGAAAACGGTCGTCAGAAAGACCTGGAACGCCGTTTTAATATGGTCATGAACATGGTCCGGAACGAGACCAACGGCAAACGTCCGGAAATCATAAGGGAAGCTGAAAATTTGTTTTTGGGAGACCGGGAACGCCCCGCCCTGGCCACTTCTAACCCTGGCAACGACGGCAACTCCGCAACCGGTACGATCACTACGGGGAAAAATACATTGACCTCGGCTACGGCGGCACGAAACCGCCCGACCGTGGCCAAGGACAAAATCCAGAATAAAAACACCTCCGCTATCGTCGCTACCCATAATCAAGCCGAAACCGATGACTTCGCACAGACCGCAAAGCGAAACAAGGTCAAGGGCCGAAAATTCCGAGATCTCGACGGGGTTAAAGACGGGTATTACGTGGTCGCCAATGTGTACAAAGGTGGCAAGTACATGGAAAAGTTCATCAACGACATGTACAACCAAGGTTTTAGTCCCGATTATGTCGATAACCCGAATAATGGATTGAAATACGTGTATCTAAAACGCTACGATACTTGGCAAGACGCCCTCGCCGCACATAAATCGAAAATGAACGGCGCCTATACCGATGACCTATGGATCATGAACGTCGACAACCGCTATACCAATGAGGCCTATGCTAACAATGTGGACAAGCTCAAGCAAAAATCAGCCAAGTACGAAACGAATGTCCTGCAGAAAAACGTGATCGTCAAAGACCGGGTTGCCGACAATGAACTTTCGGCCAAGTCCTATCAGATTGAGGGAATCGGGTCAGGATATTACATCATCGCAAACGTATTCGCCAATCCCAAAAACGCGAACCGCTTCGTCAAGCTTTTAAATTCCCACGGACTTAGCGCAGGCTATTTTATCAACCCAGAAAACAACTGGAGGTACGTCTACCTGAAAAAACACGCCTCTTGGAACAGTGCCCTACTCTCTTACTACACCAACCTGAACGACTCGTATTCCGAAAAAATGTGGATTATGCGGGTCAGACCTAACCAGCTGGCATGACTATGCGACTGATCAAACCTACCCACTTTCAACGCCTGTTGTTTTTTATCCTGTTTATAAACGGGCTATGTATGTCCGCACAGGAATACGTTCCCTTTGAGCCAAGATTAGATGGCGACAACATCAAAATAAGGGGCGATATCATCTTTGTGGGCAACAACATCCTTAACCGTCAAACGAACGCTGTAGATGCCAATGTTCCGTATAACGATAATGCGAACAACAACAATCAAAGAATGGAGTACATCGACATCGACGGCGACCCCTCGACCTTTAGCTCCAGCAGTGCGGAACTGAACGTGGCGGATCCCAGTTGTTCGCAAGTGCGGTATGCAGGGCTGTATTGGGCGAGTACGTATTCGACCGATAGGAGTACCGCAGATAATGAGCCTTTTACCGGCACACCGAGGGATGAACGCTGGAACGAAATTAAGTTTAAAATTCCCGGAGGGAATTATGTCGATTTAGTGGCGGACAACAACCCCGACGCCCCCGGACAGGAAGACGATATTATTACCAACGGATATCGGCCCGCCGATCCCAGCAGGTTCATTAAGGATGCGCCCGTAATTTGTTACAAAAACGTCACCAATCTGGTGCGTAGCAACGTCAATCCCAACGGGGAATATACCGTAGCCAATGTTCGCGCAACCAAAGGAAAACGAAACGGAGGGAGCTCCGCCGGATGGGTGTTGATCATTATCTACGAAAACCCCAATGAATCTGGCAAGTTTATTTCGACTTTCGATGGATATGCTGGAGTATCAGGGTCATCGGGTAACATCGATGTAGCCGTCAACGGTTTCCGAACCTTGCCCACGCCTTTTCCGGTCAGGGCCAGAATCGGAGTAGGTGCCTTGGAAGGAGATCGCAGCATCAACGGAGATCAATTCAGAATCAGGGCAAATTCCGTTACCGGAGGTTTTACCCAATTGGAGACGGGCAACAATCTTAAAAACAACTTCTTTAATTCTAGCATTACTACCAATGGAAACCAAGTCCCGACCCGTACGCCCTATGGTACCAACACGCTAGGCACGGACCTCGACCTTTTTAACTTGAACAATCCCAACGAATCCGTTTTGCCCAATGATGAAACGGGGGCAACGTTGCGGTTTACCTCCAGTGGGGACGGTTATGGCCCATTTCTGGCCGCTTTCGCCGTAGAAATTATCGAACCCAACATCGTTTTAGAAAAACGGGTGGAGGATATTGCCGGGAACGACATCACCAATGCCGGCGTCAACCTCGGTCAGACCTTGGATTATGTGCTCTCTTTTAGAAATTTAGGGAACGATGACGCCGTCAACTACAGCATTCGCGATGTGCTGCCGACCAATACCAGCTACGTGAGCGTTGACCTATCGGGGGCGCCGGGAGTTACGGCCACCTACGATACCGCAACCAATGAAGTTGATTTTGACGTGCCCGATAATCGAGTCGAGATCGGTGATCCGAAATATACGATACGTCTTCGGGTGCAGGTCGCCTCGAATTGCTTTGATTTTGTCGATGCCTGCTCCGACCGAATCCAAAATTTGGCCTATTCTACCTATCAAGGCGATATTAACAGTGCGGTGATTACCGATGACCCCAGCGTATCCGATTTCGACAATTGCGGGTTCGTAACGCCAGGGGCCACCAATTTTTTATTGGATGATTTGGCGGATTGCAATTTTACCCGAACCGTGCAACTATGTGGAGCCAACGCGGTCCTCGATGCCGGTGACGGTTTCGACGCTTACGAATGGTACCGCGATGTAAACGCTAATGGCGAGATAGATAACGGTATAGATACGCCCGTGAACGATGGTGACCCCGATAACGACCCCAGTACGCTCTTGGTAGATGACATCGGAACGTATATCGTCGATAAAATTGTCGCCGACCCCTGTAAGGGCTTTAAGGAAATCATTACCGTTGAACGCTTCGGAAGTACCCAGACCAACCCTATAATCGATTATTTTAACGATTTAAACGGCGATGCCGACCCTACCAATGACATTCAGGGAGAACTGGTGACCTGTAGCGTGGATGGCGACACGATGCCCAAAATTTTTCTTTGCGGCGCGAATCAATCGCAAGAGATGCAGATCAACATTACCGATGCCCAAAGCCTGATATGGGAACGCCTCGATGAAGCTACGATCGGGGCAGGCGGATGTACCGCTGCCCCGAACGACTGCTCCAACAAAAATCCGAGCTGTGGCTGGAATGAAGTGGCCTCCGGAAACAATTATACGGTCAATACCGCAGGACAATACCGATTGGTCATCAACTATACCAACGGATGCTTCAGCAGGTTCTATTTCGACGTCTTCCAGAACAATCTGGATATTGAATACAACCAGCGGGATATCATCTGTACCCGTGACGGGCGTATCCGGATTACGAATCTCGGCAGCAATTACGGCTACCAACTGGTCGATCATGCCAATAACTCCATCTTGGTACCTTTCAGTGCCGGACACGGACCAGCTTTCGATTTCGGTTCCGGAGAAAACGGCTCTTACCGGGTAGAGGTAGTACAATTGGACGGCACCGGTACGCCCGTTCCAGGAGCCTGTATCTTCAGTACGGAGCCTATTGGTATCCGCGATCGTGACTTTCAGGTGGATATAACTACCACTCCGGCGAACTGTAATGCCCAGGGCAGCATACAAATTGACGTACTGAACGTCAGACCCGACTATACCTATGTGCTTCGCCGGTCCGACGGCACCTTGATCGACGATGAAACGGCGCAACCTGACAATACCCACACCTTTACGGTAAACCAGGGCGACTATATCGTGGAGACCAGTACGGAAGATGGATGTATCGATACTCAAAACATTACGGTCGGCAGAACGCCGAACCCCACCCTTTCGGCCGTCACCACCGCTAATATCGGATGTTCCGCCGGCACCATCGAACTGACCCGTACGGGTGGATTAGGGAATCCTGATTTCCTCTATGCCATATGGAGCAAGGACGGAACAGCCCTGTACCCCAACATTGCCGCGATTCCCGCCGACCAATATCAGGTAGGCAATACCTTTAATTTCGGATGGCGCGACGATGACGGTAACGGTACAGAGGAGTATATTCCCAATGACGATGGCACCTACGAGTTCGTCATCATCGATGCCAACAACTGTCATGCCTTTTCGAACCCGGTGACCATTAATGACAATGGGGCAACGACCATCGATTCGATTACGGAGACCCAACCTTCCTGTAGCGGCGATACTGATGGAGCCTTGACCATTAACGTATCCGGAGGGGTAGGCCCGTATCAATACAGTATCGACAACGGTACTACCTACCAAAGCACCCCAAATTTTGTCAATTTAGGCACCGGCACTTACGAAATTATGGTGATGGATGCTTCCGGTTGCGATGTATCCCAGACCTATAGTTTATCCGAACCTTTTCCTTTGAGTGCATCCGCAGGGGTATCCCGTGACGCCACCTGTGACCCGAACGGGGCCGAGGTTCGGATTACCAATGTCGTAGGTGGAAACGGAACGTATCAGTACAGTTTTGACGGCGGGGCCACTTACGGTGGGTCAACCATCGCAGTGCTTCCTCCGGGCGACTATACCGTTGTCGTGAGCGACGCTTCCTGCGAGTTCCCAATGGCCGTTACCGTTGAAGACCTTCCCGACGAACCCACTGTAACCCTTACCCCCGAGGTCAGTTACCTTTGCGATGGTAGTGCAGTTGTAACGGCTACCCCCGATATACCCAGCTATAATTATACCTATTATTTGGATGGGGTCATTAACTCCCCGGATCCGACCAGCAATATATTTCCAAACGTTCCCCCGGGAACTTATACGGTCAGCACCAGATATACCTCATCGACCCCCCCGACGCCGAGTTTGTTGTTGCAGGAAGATTTCGGATATGGCAGTACCATTCCCAACCCGAACACCTCCGGCTATTTCTACGAAAATCAGCAAGACGATACCTCCCCGAGTGGTGCGCCCATTGACAATGGAAGGGCAATCAACGACTACGAATATGCGGTGACCTCTAACATCGAACGTCCTTTCGGGGCTTGGTTGAACCCAACGGACCATACTTCCGGGGACAAATCTACCCAAGGCAGGTACCTGGTCATTAATATCGGTGCACCTAATCCCGGGCAGATCATTTATCAAAAGCCGATCAACGATATTATCCATAACCAACCCATCGAAGTATCCCTATGGTTGATTAATCTGTTGCGCAGTGGCCGAAATGGGGTCGAGCCTGACCTCACCATAGAACTCCGTGATCCCGGCGCCGGGGTCGTTGTAGCCTCGTCCAATACAGGGGCGGTGCCTGAAAACAATAATTGGAACGAATATGAACTGTCGTTGAACCCCGGGGCCAATTCTTCGCTGGACCTGGTCATCACCACCAACGAAAGCGAAGTCAACGGTAACGATGTTGCTATCGACGATATTACCGTGTACCAAGTTCCCGAAGTCTGCGAACTCAGTGTAGAAACCCCGGTAACCGTAGAAGCGGCGCGTGTCTTTTCCGCCAATGTTACGGCTACCTCGAACGCCAGCTGTAACGGCGCAAGCGATGCCACGATTACTTTCGAAGTCGAGAACTTTGATACTGCGGCCGGTTTTGATTATTCGTTGGATGGAGGCTCAACTTGGAGCAATTCCACCAGTTCTCCCGTTACCACTAGCACACCAATCGGTGCCGGTATCCAGCGTATCGATATCCGAAGAGCGGACGAGCACAGCTGTACCGCTTTTGTTGAGGAGACCATTACCGAACCAAGCACCCTGGTGGCGGATGCCAATATTACTACCTCTTACACCTGTGCCAACGGTGGGGCGACCATTACCGCCAGTGTCAGCGGCGGTACTCCCAATTACGAATACCAATTGGAAGACGATGCCGGAAGCGTGATTGGAAGTTTCGACTATGCGACCAACGGCAACAATACCGTGTTTGGGGGACTGCTCCCCGGCGACTATATCGTTCGGGTACGCGACCACAACAACTGTGAAGATGCTATCGATACCGCTTTACCGGTTGCGGATACCAATCCGGTAACTTTTGACCTAGACCCGACCGCCTGTTATTCCGGTGGAAGCTCGGCCACTATTCGGGCAGATGTTACCAATGGCAACAATGACTATACCTTTAGCCTCAACGGTGGACCTTGGATCACCCCCAGTCCGGCTTCCGCCACATCGCATACTTTTAGCGGATTGGCCAATGGCACCTATACCATCAATGTTCGGGATGGTGCGGGCTGCGTCGGAGCTGCCCAAACCATTACTATCGACCCCCAGTTGACGGTTACGGCATCTGCCCCTAACATTACTGCATGCGCTACGGATACCGATATTACGGTTTCCGCTGCAGGCGGGGACACCAATTATGTCTATGCCGTGGTCAACAACGGTGCCGCCGTCGTCGATGGTGATTTTAGTACCGCAAACCCGGTTACGGTTTCCGCGGCAGGTGATTATGACATCTATGTTCGCGATAATAACGGTGGAACCGGCCCTTCGGATTACTGCCAGGCGATGTACCCCCTGACCGTAGTCCAGGATGCCCCGATAACCAGCACGGTTACCCCGACCGATGTGACCTGCTTCGGCGGTTCCAATGGTGCCATTTCCATTACGGTGGATTCCGGGGGAAGCGGTCCGTTTACCTACAGTATCGACAATGGGGCAACCTTTTTTACCGGAAGCTCTTTCCCCAACCTCTCTGCGGGATCCTATCCTGTTATCGTTCGTGATGCCAACAATTGTGAGACCCTACCTCAGGATGTCGACGTGGACGAGCCTGCGATTCTGGATGCCGATACCGATCTGACCCAAAACTACACCTGTACCCAGCTGGGCGAAATCACCGTAGGCGGAACGACTCTGACCGGAGGCACCGGCAACTACCAGTTCAGCATCAACGGCGGTACCTGGACGGCCGCTACCACCTCGGCCCATACCTTTACAGACCTGACCGACGGCACCTACATCATTCGTGTCCGCGACGCCAATGCGCCCGGATGTAGCGTCAACCTTCCGAATGCCATCATCGATCCCCTGCCCACGGAGCCGACCCTGGCCACGACGGTGGACTACAATTGCGACGGCAGTGGAAACATTAACGTAACACCTTACGATGCGACCTACACCTACAGTTTAAACGGTGCGCCCGCCGTATCCGGCCCCGGGGCCAACGTATTCAACAACGTGGCTGTAGGCAGCCATAGCATTACAGTTGACTACGGAAGAAACTGTACGGTTGACCTAACCGCTATCGTGGCTGACGGCAACGCCTTTGAAGCCTCGATTACTGCCTCCGAAAATTTAGACTGTCATAATGATGGAACCGGAACGATTACCATCGACGCCGATAACTATGGTGCTGGCGGCTACGAATACAGCCTTGACGGCGGGACTACTTTTGTCGGACCGTTTACTGCGCCCGAACAAATTACCGGTCTGGCCGCACAAGCCTATTCCATCGAGGTCCGTGATGTCGATAACGCGGTCTTGGGCACGCCACTTGGCGGATGTGTCGTTACCCTGAACCGAACCTTGACAGAACCTACAGTGGTGGTCGCTTCGGCCAGTGTAACCGATGAGCTGACCTGTACCAACGGCGGCGCGACCATTACCGCCAGCGGGACAGGAGGCACACCGACCTACGAATTCCAATTGGAGGATACCGGCGGAACCCCCATCGCATCCTACGACTTTGCAACAAACGGAACAAATACTGTATTTACGGGACTTCCCGCCGGCGATTATATCGTACGTACCCGGGATATTAACGGGTGTGGAGATGAAATCGATAGCCCCCTTACCGTGGTCCCAACGGATGCCGTTGCCTTTGATGTCGTCCCGACCGTATGTTACTCCGGAGCCAACGATGGAAGCATCCAGGTAAACGTAACTGGCGGGAACGGAAACTATCAATTCAGGATCGATGGCGGTCCTTGGATGATCCCGTCCCCTGTTTCAAATACCACCTATACTTTTAACAATCTTTCGGACGGCACCTACAATATCGAGGTCCGGGATTCCTTTGGATGTCCCGCACCCCTACCGGCACCGACACCCGCGACCATTGCCCCGCAACTTGTCGCTTCGGTCGATGTGACCGATATCAGCGCCTGTAACGACGGACAGATTACCATAAACGCGACCGGAGGAAACGGAACTTTGGTCTATGCCATTGTACCTGCCAGTACGAGCCCCTCTGGCCTTTATACCACAACGAATTCACTGACAGTAACCAATGCAATGGCCACGGCCAATCCGGCAGGTTACGATGTCTATGTGCTTGACGATAATGGCTCCGGTACCTGCTCGTTTTTACAGGAAGATATCATCCTGACTCCAGTCGCCCCGTTAACGGCCAGCGGCACCCCGACCAACCCGGAATGCTACAATGGCCTTGGTTCCATCGATGCTACGGTAGGTGGCGGAACTGCGCCTTTTACCTATAGCCTGACGGACCTGTCCCCCGCCGACAGTATAGATTACAGTAGCACTCTTACCAATGTATTTGCGTCATCTACGCCGTTCAACGGCATAGGTGTTGGCGATTATGAGGTTACGATTACGGATACGAACGGCTGTACGATTACCTCATCGACTATCACCGTCAACAATGCCACCGAAATTACTGCCGATATCCTGCCGATATTGCCTTCAACCTGCAATGACCCGGATATTAACGAATATGGATTTGAATTCGATACTGTCGTAACCCCGACTGGTACGGTCGAATACAGTGCTGATGGTGGCAGTTCTTGGCAAGCTTCGAACGAATTGCGGGGCTATGCTTCCGGTACAGAGGTTTTTCCATCGATTCGGGTGACATTGGCGAGCGGTACGGTCTGCCAAAGGGACTTTGACCGATATGTCATTGAATATCCGTTGGATGATCTGGATATCACCATCAATCCCATTATTTACAACTGCAACGACCTACAAGTAACCGTTCAAGGTAGTGAGGGAGACGGTATTTCCATGGGCGGATATCGCTATACCTACTCCGATGATCCCGCAAATTTTGCCTCCTCGACCCCGGTATGGACCGGCTATATCCCGGCAGGGACCCCGCATACCTTTGCGAATATCGATCCGACGACCCCTCCGACCCCTGGACTTCCGCTTTTGGTTCCCGGAAGAACCTATGTGTTCTATGTCCAGGATGGCTCCGGCTGTATTCGACAGAGCAACGTTAATGTCAACGAGGTTGTGACCAACATTCCTATTGAAATAACCCCCGATGTTACACCAAGTTGTGACGGAGCGGCCAACGGATCCATAACCTTCGAGCTAAACCCCGACACTGCCTATCCTAACATGCGGTGGGAGCTTTACGAAGTGGGCAATGCAACAGCAATTCAAACCAGTGGTGGCAATGTGATCTACAACGATACCATTTCGACAACCGTACCGCTGGATGAAGGAGATTACTATCTCGATGTTATTCAGGTGGACGGTACAAACACCGATGCCTGTAGGGGTGCCAGTGAAAACGTCTATGTACCCGAACTACCACCGTTGACTGCATCTGCGGTCGCAACTGGCGACATATCCTGTAGCTTGCCCGGTCTGATTACCATAGAAAATATCACGGGCGGTGGTGGAGCACCCTATACTTTTGAAGTGACGGGCCCAAGCGGATTTACTGCCTTGACGGGACTGAACACCAATCCGATTCAAATTCCGGTAAATTCCCCCGCAGGAAACTATATCGTAACCGTAAACGACCAGTACGGCTGTCCGGTTACCCTTGCACCGGTAGCACTGGGCCTAACGCCCAATCCGACCATTACTTCAGTGGTTCAGGACAACTGTAGCGCACCCATCAGCCTAACAGTAACGGGCAATTCGGCAGCCGGAAATATTCGCTATGCATTGGTTCCCGCGGGAGACCCGGTTCCGACATCCTATCTCGATAATGGCGGAGTCTTCAACAATGTGGCCGCCAGTTCCTATGATGTGTATGTGATGGACGGAAATGGCTGTTCCAGCGTACAGACAGCATTTGATGTACACCCCGTTCTCACGGCAAGGGCCGCGCTTACAAAAACATTGGATTGTACTGGTTCGCCGGATGCGACAATCGAAATCGAAGCTTTGACGGGATCTGGCAGCTATGAGTATTCCATAACCAATACCGCCGGGGCACCTGCAGTAGCGCGCACTGCGATTACAACCAATCCCTTCGATCACCAAGCGCCTTTGGCAGGGGATTACACCATTATCATATACGATACGAATACGCCCGACAACCCCAGCTGTAATAGGGAATTTACGGTAAACGTTCCCGCCAGATTGCAGCCGGTAGTGGAAAATATAACCACAACGGACATTACCTGTCATGGTGACAACAATGGCACTGTCACTATCTCCGCTGAAGACAACGGCATCGGTCCGTTCACCTTTGAAATCACTTCTATGGATGGGGCCGCGACCAACATCGCCCCGACCAGTTGGACGAACACTTCGGCCAGCTTTACCGGATTGGTACCGACCAACACGGCAGCCGGCTATGTAGTTACCATTACCGGAAACGCCAGCAACGGATGTACTACCAATAGTGGCCCTATTACTATTGTAGAGCCCGCTGCAATTAATGTTCCTCCGCCTGCGGTTGCCGAATTCGGCTGTACCATAGGAAATAATCTCGACAATGCAACTATTACGGTTAATCCAACGGGTGGTTCAGGAAACTTTGTACGATACTTATTTACAAATACAGTTACATCGACCACCGTTCAGGACGGTTCCAGCAACATTTATATGGAGACCAATGTTTCGGGCGGCACTTATGATATTACGGTCTACGATGATACCGGATGTTCGCAAACAACGAGCGCCACTATTGCGCCGTTTGCGGCACTAACCGGAATAACTGCCGCACCTACAGTCCCATCATGTGTCCCCGGTGCCGATGGACAAGTGCAGGTAGATGCAACCTTCAATCCCGGTATCGGCACAAACAACATTCAGTACGATATTGTTGGTCTGGATGTAGTGCATAACGACACTTTTACCGGAAATGTAGCTACGCATACTTTTATAGGCTTGGATATTGGTACCTATGAAGTAACGGCTACCAATACAACTACCGGTTGTTTCCTTCAAACTGCGGTGGAAGTAACAGACCCGAACACCTTTACCATTAATACCAACATAGTAAATAATGTGGTATGCTTTGGAACCAACACCGGTGCCATAACCTTCTCTATGGTAGATGCTACCTATACTGGTGGATTTGATTATCAGGTATTTGAGCAGGTTACCAATAATCCAGTAACGACCATTGCCAATCATGGCAACCTTGGGCCTACGCCGGTTGTAAACTTGCCTGCCGGAGATTTCTATGTAGCCATTACACAAGATGGTGCACCTGCATGTACAAATCAGCAAAATTTTAGTGTCGCCGGACCGAGTGCCGCAATTACAGCGAACACGCAAGTCGATCCGATAACCTGTGTCGGTAACGATGGTGTCATCGAAATCACCAATGTACTCGGTGGATGGGGCGGTTACGAATACTATGTCGGTACCCTTGCACCTACCGTCGCCACGGACTATGATCCTTCGCCCAGATTCGATGCTCTTTCTCCCGGAACCTATGAGTCCTGGGTCATCGACCAAAACGGTTGCCAGACTCAAATACAGAGCGGCATCGTCTTGGCCGACCCAATCCCGATCAGCGCGAACCTACAGATCAACCAAGCCAACTGTACTAATTTCGAAGGGGAAATTGAAGTCTCCCTTCCGACCGGCGGACAGGGCAGTAACTATACCTATCAATTGATCAGGGACGGAGCAGACATTCGTGCCCCACAGAACTCCCGAATATTTTCCGGATTGGATGCAGGTGATTATCAGGTGCGGATTACCGACCAGTGGACGTGTACTTTCATGACATCCCCCGCAGAAATCATCTACGAGCCTATCGTACCTACAACGACGGTAGACAAGACCATTGATTGTTCCGTTACGCCCGGTGGAGATATTACTGTAACACAAACGGGAGGTTCCGGTACTTTCGATTATGAAGTAAGGTACCCTGGCACCCTTCCGACCGATCCGGCGGACGATACCAGTATGGCTGCCGCTTCGGCAACCTTTACCGGTCTTACCCAAGTGGGTAACTACGTATTTACCATTACCGACACAGCTACGGGACACGCTTGCAGTACCACCATCGCACAACGTCTTGAAACCGCTGTTATACCGGTTCTTTCTGTGGATGACTTTACCGACGTTACCTGTAACGGTGCCGATGACGGAACAATATCCGTAAGTGTATCCGACAATGGAGTGGGACCCTATACCTTTGAAATTATCTCAGGGGATGGAAGTTCCACGAGTTCACCGATACTACCCGCCTCCACCACCAATACCACGGCGACGTTTACCGGATTGAGAGGTACGCTTGCAGGAATTGCCTATACCGTTCGTGCAACGGGAATAAATTCTTGCTCCACAGATATTACCCAACAGATCGTACAGCCGGATGCCATTGCCAATGTCAATGCTACGGTTACGGAATTCGGATGTAGCGCTGGCAACAGTCCCGACAACGCGACCATCACTATCGATGACACGGTAATTACCGGCGGCTCCGGCACCTACGGACGCTATGAATTTATCAATATGACAACATCGACCGTAGTTCAGGACGGTGCGAACAATACCTACACGGAGACCAACGTCACCGGTGGCAACTATACCATCAACGTCTATGACGACAATGGATGTGTTGGCAGTACTACCGCCACAATCATTCCCTATGTCGAAATCAGCGATGCGCTAGTTACGACAACCCAAGAAGACGCCTGTACACCAGCGAACAGCGCAGAAATCACGGTTGGCGTGACGGTTACTCCGTCATCGGCTATACCCAATCTGGAATACACGGTAAACGGTATCAATGTTACCTATTCGCAGACCCGGACTTCAACAAACAATCCCGAATCATTTACCGGCCTAGGGTTTGGAAATTATCGGGTGTCCATTACCAATACGGATACAGGGTGTATCATAGAGACCGTCCATACCATCGACAACCCTGATACCATCGAGGCCATTGCGACCAAATTGACCGATGAGCTATGTCTCAACGACGGCACCGACGATGGCAGTTTCAGTGTCGCCATTAACAATTATACGGGCAACTACGACTATCAGGTCTTCGCCATTGCCGATACACCCATTGGCGGCGTAGTCTCGACCGATACTTCGACCCCGTTGATCATTTCGAACCTCCCCGGAGGCAGTTACTATATCCGGGTTACCGCGACCGATGCACCACAATGTGCGGACGGCTCCAACGTAATCACCATTAATGCCCCAAGCGACCCTATAACAGCAGATATTCGCGAGGAAGCCAACGTAACCTGTTCAAACGATCAGGGCAGAATCTTGGTCGACCCCACCGGAGGCGAAGGACCGTACACCATAACTATCGATGATTCCGGCACACAGAACTTTACCGAGACCAACGTAGAAGCCTTTATTTTCGAAGGATTATCCGCAGGTAGTTTCCATATCACCGTTACCGATGCACTTGGATGCGTGCTATCGGATAATATCGACCTCATCCGGCCCGACAATATTGTCCCCACCATCACCGCAACGCCTTTGGCATGTTTCGATGGGAACACCGCAACGGTATCCGCAACGCTAGCCCCAAGGACGAATCCGGTCGCCCCAAACTATGACTACCGGTTGAACCGCTACGACGACATGGCCGGCACCACCTTGCTACGGACCTCGGCCGCACAGTCCACAGCCACCTTTAACGGACTCGCAGCAGGGTTTTACAGCATTACTGTAAGCGACGACGTCAGCTGTTCCGAGGAGACGTCCATTATCGAAATCGTCAACCCCACCGAGGTACAAGCGGCCCTGATCAGAACGAGTCCCCTGACCTGTGCGACCGGTGTCGAACTCGAACTCAGCGCGACCGGAGGAAGCGGTACCTATGAATACAGTACGGACAATGCTACATGGAACCCCATGACCAGCAACAGCGTAAACCTTCCCTTAAGCGGGATGTTAAGTGCCGGCGTTTATCAATATTACGTCAGGGATGCCGCAAACGGATGTACTTCCGTACTCTCGAATTCCATCGAAGAAGATATCATCGAGCCTTTGGCCCTGACCGTCGACAAATCTGCAGCCGTCATCAATTGTAACGGCGACAATACGGCCATCATTTACGCCAGTGCGACGGGGGGACTCGGAAATTACGAGTACGCCTTGTACACCCATCCTTCCTTGACCTCGGCCTCTCTGGTAGCAGGTCCGCAACCAGACGGGGAGTTCGTGGGATTGACCGTGGGTACCTACTATGTAAACGTGACCAGCGGCAACGCAACGACAAGGGACTGTACGGCCCCGGCGGAAGAGGTCATCATTACCGAACCGGATCGGTTGACCTATACCGAAAGCGTCACCGACGCCACCTGTGCCGGAGAGAACGACGGTAGCATTACCGTAACATTATCCGGTGGGTCCGGGGGCTATCAATACGCCATTTCTCCGAACCTAAACCAGTTCGACGACGAAAATACCTTCGAAGACCTGGCTCCCGGAACCTACCGTGTTATCGCTCAAGACAGCAACGGATGTTTTGTGGAACTGGAATATACCATCGACGAGCCCGAGATGCTGGACATAACGGCCACAGTGCTTCCCGAAGTCTGTACCGGCGAGGAAAACGGCTCGATAGAACTGACCATTACCGGCGGCACCGCCCCCTATAGCACCCGGCTGAGCAGCGAGAGCAACTTCGTCCAGGACAGGACCATCCTGACGGATCTGGCATCCGGCGGCTATTTTGTCTTTGTCAGGGACGCCATGGGCTGTGAAGAAAATATCGCGGTTACCATCGATTCCGGTGTGGATCTTAATGCTACGGTAGAACCGGTCTATGGCTGCGAGGGGAACATCCCATCCAACTATATCAACATCGTACTTGAAGATGATAACGTTTCCGATGAGGTACTTTACGCCTTGGATTCCCAGGATCCTGCCGATATGCAGCTCAATCCGTTCTTTAGGGATATCGCTCCGGGAACGCATTACATCACCATCTCGCATGCCAACGGATGTATCTTGACCCATACTTTCGAAATCGATGATTACCAACCTTTGACGATCAGCGTCGAACAGAGCAACATCAACGAGCTGACCGCGACCGTTAACGGGGGTCGTGAAGACTATACGATCTACTTCGGCGACCACAACAACGGGTCGGATACTACCTATAGAATCAACCGAACCGATACCTACGTCGTGACCGTGGTCGATGAAAATGGATGTGAGGCGAGTGCCAATATCTTTATCGAGTTCATCGATATCGAGATTCCCAACTTCTTTACCCCGAACGGAGACGGCGAAAATCAAAATTGGAAACCGCGTAACGATGAGGGCTTCCCACAGATACTAACCATCATATTCGATCGTTATGGTAGGGAGGTATACCGAATGGGCCAGGGCGACAGCGGATGGGACGGTTTTTACCAACAGACCGAACTTCCGAGCGGCGATTACTGGTACATTATCAAACTCAACGGAGAAAATGATGAACGGGAGTTCGTCGGGCACTTTACCTTATATCGCTAAATCTTAACCTACTTGACCATGCGTAATTTTATAACGACCTTCTTGATGCTCTGCGGTCTGTTCGCAGCCCGGGGCCAAGAGCTCAACTCGCCCCAATTATCACAGTATCTGGCGGACAACCCCTTCGTATTGTCCCCCGTTTACGCGGGTATCGGCGATCACGTTAAGATACGGCTGAACGGCTTGGCCCAATGGGTGGGTATCAAAGATGCGCCCCAGACCCAATCCCTTGCGGCGGATATGCGCTTGGGGGAACAATCGGGCCTCGGACTTTTTTTATACAACGATAAGAACGGTTATACCAAACAGCAAGGGGCTAGGATATCCTTTGCGCACCATTTGACCCTGGACCGGTATGATGATGAGTTTCTATCCTTTGGATTATCCTATAACTTCAATCAATTTCGTATCGATATCGATAAATTTATCGATGCCAATCTAGACCCCGGAGTGGTCAACAACCGTCAGACTACCAACCACAACTTTGATGTGGGGGCCATGTACCGCTACGGCAAGTTCTATTTCAGCGCGAACGCCTCGAACCTTTTAGGTAAAGACCCGACTAAGTTCACATTTAACGCCGATGAACCCAACGAACTAAGAAATTATTACGCCTATACCGGCTACCGCTACCGGAAGAATAAAAATTCCGACCTCGAAATAGAGCCCTCGCTCTTGTTCAAACTCTTTGAAAGCGACGGCCGATCTGAGACCGACCTCAACCTAAAATTCCGTTTTTACGATTTTGAGGATTACTATTATACCGGTGTAAACTATCGTTTTTTGAACGACCAGATCGGAGACCCCCTCTACATTGCACCTTTTGCGGGACTTAAAAAAAATAACTTCTACTTTGGATATTCCTATCAGATCATCCTCAACGAAATCATTACCTACAGTACAGGAACCCACGTAGTGACTATTGGGGTCGACCTGTTCCAGGGACTTAGTAATTGTCGGTGTACATATTAAACAAAAGCGCCGGTAGATACTTTTCGACGTTTTCGCTTACCTTTGCCGAATATTTCTTTTAGAAGTGGGAAAAGTAAAAATCGACAACATCCGCGTTTACGCCCATCACGGATGCCTTAAGGAAGAAACTGCCATTGGCAGCGAATATCGGGTAGATGTCGCTGTGGAAGCGGATCTTACCAAAGCCTCACGCTCCGATAAACTATCGGATACCGTAGATTACGTTCACATCAACCATATCGTGAAAGAGGAAATGGCCAAGCCCTCTAAATTATTGGAGTACGTAGGTCAGTCGATTATCGACCGTATTTTTGAAGAAATAAGATTGGTGGTCGAAATTGAGGTCGCGGTATCCAAGATAAACCCGCCGATTGGAGGCGATGTTGAAAAAGTAACGGTCATATTGCAGCGCAGCAGGGATTAAATTTTCCAAAATCACAAAAACACCTTACCTTTGCAATTCTAAAATGGCATCGTGGCCGAGTGGCTAGGCGCAGCTCTGCAAAAGCTTGTACAGCGGTTCGAATCCGCTCGATGCCTCCCCGGACCCTCACAATTTGTGGGGGTTTTTTATGGGCTATAGGTAAATTGGGCCACCCGATGTTACAAGGTGCCCAATGTCGCAGCACACCCTCATAATTCGAGAAGGCTATCCTCATAAGCTGCAGATAAAACGGTAATCAAAAAGTCTAGAGGGACTCAATGTCTTAATCCTCACAACTCGTGCGGGGTTCTAGATAGCCATAGGTGAAAACGTTCTCCTGAAGCCTTGGGTCGCTCAGAATCCCATGATAATCCCAACTCGATGTTCTCTATCCCTTTCTCGATATCGAATTGGTCCTTGGGCAAAAATCCCTTGACGATCAATACCAGTCCACAAATTATCAAAATAAGTCCCAAGAATTTTTTGACCCAGAATATGCGCCTGAAAGTGAGCTTCTGTTTGAGCTGTTTGGCCAAAAGGATTTTTAGGATATCGGTCGCGAAATAGGCTCCGACCATGGACGAAAAAAATATGAGGATGCGGTCGGGATCGTTGTCCAGGCTGGGACCGACCACGATGATAATGCCCAACCAGAATACCAGTACCCCGATATTGATAAAATTGAGCAAAAATCCTTTGATGGCAAGATTCAAATAATTGCTTTTGGTAGATCTGAACTTGGTGACCGCCTTTCTTGATGGTTTTTTAGTGAATACGGTAATACCATATATCAAGAGAATAACCCCACCGAAAACATAGAGTCCCGGCTGATTACTAAGGTTTTCCAGCAGTTGGAAGCTGCTGAAATAGGCGATGACCAAGAAAATAATATCGGCGAAAATTACCCCTAAGTCAAAAGCCAATGCCGCCCTTAAGCCCCTGGTCGCGCTGGTTTCCAACAGCACAAAAAAAACGGGCCCGATCATAAAGGCCAATAAGAAGCCCAAGGGTATCGCTGCCTGTACGTCTTGCCACATAGCTACTCGTTAAAGTCCATCTTAGCGTGAAGAAAGGCAAAAGTTAACGGTTAAAACCGAAACAACAATCTCAGTTAACGAATAACTGTAGAGTATTAACATTCTAAATGGATACACGCATAGGTTCAAGGAAGAAAAAACTAACCCCATCATGACTTCATCTCCGATACATTGATCACCGGTAAATTACATTCGGGTTACAGTACCGCCAAAAACGGTCTTCTTATCCATTTTAGTAGGATTCCCGTAGACCAGAACCTCCCCTCCCGCCTTAACCGTAGCCTTAACATAGTCAGAGGCGTATATTTCGGCCCGTGAACCAGCGTTTACGTTGACCGTAGAAAACTTGGTCTTGAAATTTTTTCCTTCGTAGATACCACCTGTATTGATAGCTACATCCTGTAAGTCGGAGGTTCCGCTGGTAACGATTATTCCGCCGGTCACGGTCTTGATCAATAGCTGTTCCACTTCGACGTCAATCTTGATTTCTCCACCTTCCTGGGCCTTAAGTTCCAAAACATCTTGCGTAAGAGTCCCGTCGGAACTTATCCTGGCATCCTCGTTAACGTCGATGACCACAAGTTTCCCGCTGTAGTGCAAATCGACGAACGTACGGTACCCGCTAAAAATCTTATCGAGCTGCATCCGGATTTTTAAGACCCCGTCACTGTTGACGATAGCCACTTTATCTATGCTCTCGCCTTTAACTACGGCCTTGTTAACGTCTGATTTGATAAGGTTTATAGAAAGTCCGTCGAATACCTTCACTTCCGTGAAAGAGCTAAGCTCTTGGATGCTGTTCTCCTGGGCTATAGTCGTACTTGAGCCTAGCAGGAGTATCATTAAAAACATGAACTGTTTCACACGTTTAAATTTTTGTAATTATTTGAAAATAGGATAATTAAAAAATTGAGAACGGGTGCAACCGCTACGCTCTCGCATTAAAAATTTTAAATATTTCCTTTTGGGAACAGGTGCTTAAAATTTGTTAATGCTCGTTTTAGGATGTTAATTTAGGCCGGTTTTAAGAACATAAGGTCACCGTAATTTGCGTTTAGACCGGTACACTATAAACCCAATCCGTCCCGTTAAATTGTATAGCTTCGATATCGGGACCTTATTTTCGCCAAAATACCAATCTGGAAACCCTATGGGAATATGCCCATTAGTGCTAGCCCTTATGTTTACCGATCAAGGAAAAATCTAGGTGTCGTTTTAACAAGTCGGTGTTCTTTACCATCACCACAACTTCGTCCCCTAACTGATAGGTTTTCCCTGTACGTTCCCCTACAATGGCGTACTCTTTTTCGTCAAAGATATAATAATCACCCTTAATATCGCTTATGCGTACCATGCCCTCACATTTGTTCGCGATGATCTCTACGTAGATTCCCCATTCGGTGACCCCGCTGATAATTCCCACAAATTCCTCGTCCTGATGGTCTTGCATGAACTTGATCTGCATGTATTTAATGGAATCACGTTCTGCCCTAACGGCCAAGTATTCCATATCCGACGAATGCTTGCACTTTTGTTCGTACTCCTCCGCATTGGCCGATTTCCCACCATCCAGGTAATGCTGCAGCAATCGATGTACCATCACATCAGGATACCGGCGTATGGGAGAGGTGAAGTGGGTATAATAATCAAAGCCAAGTCCGTAATGCCCGATGTTATCGGTGGTATATATCGCCTTGCTCATACTCCGGATAGTAAGGGTATCGACCAGGTTCTGTTCTTTTTTACCCTTGACATCCCTTAAAAGTTGATTTAAGGAAGTCGAAATGGATTTTTTATCCTTAAAGTCTATTTTATGTCCGAACCGCGATATGATACCGTTCAAGGCCATCAATTTGTCTTGGTCCGGGTCGTCGTGTACCCGATACACGAAAGTTTTCTTTGGTTTTTGCTTCCCAATGAACTGCGCCACCTTCCGGTTGGCCAATAACATAAACTCCTCGATCATTTTGTTGGCATCTTTCGATTCCTTGAAATAAACCCCTTGAGGCTCGTTGTTCTCATCCAGTTCAAACTTCACCTCGACCTTATCGAAGGACAAGGCACCCTGCTGCATCCGTTTGTTGCGCATGATTTTGGCAAGTCGATCCATTTCCAAGGTAGCTTCCACAACAATATCGGAAACGGAATAGGCGTCGTCCCGAATGGAAATATCTTTTGGGATATCGCCTTTTTTCGTCTCTATGATATGCTGTGCCTCTTCGTAGGCGAAGCGCTGATCGGAATTGATGACCGTTCTACCGAACCATTGGTTCTTGACTCCGGCATTTTTTCTATCCATCTCAAAGATGGCGGAAAAAGTGTATTTCTCCTCATTCGGGCGCAACGAACAGGCGTTATTGGACAACACCTCCGGGAGCATTGGTACCACGCGATCGACCAAATATACCGAGGTGGCACGTTCGTAAGCCTCGTCCTCTAAAATAGTATCCGGCCGCACGTAGTGTGATACGTCCGCGATATGTATGCCTATCTCATAGTTGCCGTTCTCGAGTATCTTAAATGAGAGGGCATCGTCAAAATCTTTGGCATCCTTGGGATCGATGGTGAAGGTCAAGGTCTCGCGCATATCCCGACGCTTTGCGATTTCCTCTTCCTTGATGGCGGTATCCAGGGTATCGGCAAAACGTTCTACCTCGGTCGGAAACTCGTAAGGCAGACCGTATTCAGCCAAGATTGCATGTATTTCGGTCTGATGCTCCCCAGGTTTACCCAGTACTTCGGTTACTTTGCCAATGGGGGAATCGTCATCGTCAGACCAGCGCTCGAAAGTTACCACCACTTTGTCGCCATCCTTGGCATCCATGGTATTTCCCTTGGCAACAAAAAAATCGGTATACATCCTAAAATCCGTAGGCCGTACGAAAGCAAAGGTTTTCTGAAGGTCGAGAATCCCAACGAACTCGGTCTTTTTCCGTTCGACAATCTCCGTTACCTCGCCTTCCAACTTTTTACCTTTTTTAGATTTATAGACAGTAACTGCAACCTGATCGCCGTGAAAGGCTTTATTTAGGCGATTTTGAGGTACGAAGACATCATCGTCCATTCCCTCAACCACAATGTAGGCATTGCCCCTCCCGGTTAGATCTACTTTTCCGATCTGCATATTTGTAGAACTGCCAACGGCCTTGTATTTGCCACGGTCCGTTTCTTCGATACGATCTTCTTTTTCCAACTGTCCCAACCGTTTGATCAATTGGTTACGGTCATTGGTGTCCGTGATACCAAGTTTGGTAGCGATCTGTTTATAGTTGAATGTTTTCTGGGGTTCCTTTTCAAGGGTAGTAAAGATGCCTTTCGTAATCTCGTTCTTTCTATGGTTCCTGGCTTTCTTTTTCTTCGACATTAATGCTATTTATGTATTTGGGCGGAAAATTACGAATTTTGAAGGTAGTACACACAGTTTCGGGCGTTTAGTTGTCTGTTTTGGTCTACCTTGGCTTTACTACTTATCGTTCGTTCGCAGTGAATTGTAACACTCTCGGTTTGAACTTTGAAAATAGTTTCGTGATTTTAGCTTCATCACTTATCAACAAGTATAACATATTCCATTTTTCTTTTTAAAATTTTAAATAAAAAATGATGGTTATGATAGGGTGTTGATAGCGGTATAAAAAAATGAATTTAAATTTGCACCGCACCGATTCACTATGTTGTTCACAACTTATACAAGCGAAATGTTGTTCGGTATGAGGGTATTAAATGGGTTATCAAAATGGGTTGATAACCGATATTAACATCCAATATTTAATAAGTGGGCTGGAATAAATTGTTGATGGGATCAAATATACGTTGTACAGATTGCTATCAACTCGCAACAACTATTTTCTGTTTATTGTATATATTTTTGTAAGGTGGAATCTAAACGGCAATTCCAAATCTGGAAATCGTTTTCTTTCGAGAGGTTATCAACACACAAAGGACAAGTTGTACCCTACAAATGAACATCTCTTTCTCGGGATGCGAAAATCAATGTTGCGAATACTAGGTACTTTGTTGTAAAGTAAGGGATTTCGTATGTTGAGGCATAGAACGCTGCCACAATTTTAATTGAGGAACGCAAACTGTGGTGTTACATCGATTTGTTGTTATAGTATTCCGTTTTCCCATTATTACATTCGTTCATTGTTGCATTATCACATAAAATTATTCCACTAATTATGTCTCACTCCCACGATTCTTCACATAGACACTCCCATCCAGATCTTAAGGGCCGTAATCTTATCATCTCCATCTTATTGAACATATTGATAACGGTGTCTCAAGTCATAGGTGGATTGATATCCGGAAGTCTTTCGCTCTTGTCGGATGCGCTACACAATTTCAGCGATGTGATGTCTCTCATCGTGAGCTATATCGCCAATCTTTTGTCGAAAAAGCAAGCTTCGGATCGAAAGACATTCGGTTACAAGAGAGCGGAAATCATAGCCGCCTTTGTCAACGCCGCAACATTGATGGTGGTAGCGTTAATTTTAATAAAAGAGGCTGTCGAACGTTTTTTCGATCCGCAGGAAATAGAGTCTGATCTTGTAATATGGCTTTCCTTACTTGGGGTTGTAGCCAACGGGTTTAGCGTATTGCTGCTAAAAAAGGATGCAGACAGCAATATGAACATGAAATCGGCCTATTTGCATTTGCTTACCGATATGATGGCATCGGTAGCGGTGCTGGTTGGCGGTCTCTTGATGAAATACTATCAGTACTATTGGGTGGATCCGACCCTCACTTTGGCCATTGCGCTCTATTTGATTTATATGGGATACGATCTGTTAAAGGATTCCACCCGGGTTTTGATGCTTTTTACGCCCGATACCATTCAGGTACAGCGGATTGTGAAGGATATCGAAAAAATTACATCCGTAAAGAACGTACATCACGTACATATCTGGCAACTAAACGAGGACGAGGTACATTTTGAGGCCCATGTTGACTTTAACGAAGATATACGATTATCTGAATTCGACAACATTCTTGGAGAAATAGAGGAGGTAGTGTATCAGAAGTTCGGAATCAATCACGTTAATATTCAACCTGAATTTGATAAGCCGGACAGCAAACAGATTATAGTTCAGGATTAAAGGTGGACCTCCGGTATAGTATAGCGATAGTTTTATATATTGCGGGTCTATGGCCTTAAAACCCATGGCATGATTCAAATTGAAATCAAAGCTTTCAGTGCCCTTGGTTCGATGGAACTTTACGATGTTTTGCGTTTGAGGAGCAAGGTGTTCGTCGTAGAACAGAATTGTATTTATGAGGATATCGACGGTAGGGATCGAAATGCGTTACATATATTAGGAAAGAAAAATGGGGAAATCGTGGCCTACGCCCGAATCTTCAAATCCGGGGATTACGCGGATAAGGCCAGTATCGGTCGCGTGGTAGTCAAAAAAGACCAACGCAAGTTCGGCTACGGAAAAGATATAATGAAGCGGGCGGTCCTTGCCGTAGAGGAGCACTTTAATGACAAAATCATTCATGTATCCGCACAATTGTACCTAGAGCGCTTTTACCACGACTTGGGCTTTAACCAAGTAGGCGATGGCTATCTAGAGGACGGTATTCCGCATATTGGAATGATTCGTAACGGTCCGGAAATAACCGAGTAACCCTGGCCGCAAAAATATACCAGAAAAGAGCCGACAATTGCCAATAAAATTGGTAACTATCGACCCTTTATGGAATAAACTAAAGGACAGAAAATCTGCTATCCCTAGCTTAAATCTTAATAGGTTCTTTATTGCTGAGGTTGATGTCCTCCAACATCGTGTCCGTAAACTTATAATGCCCTCGGGTCGTAATGATTCGAAACCGATTGGAATTCATACGGCTCAAGGTATCCAAGAACAACCATTTGGTTTTGAGCAGCCTGGGCTTATCGGATTTCAAACTGATTTCGAAATAGTATTTTCGACCGTTTTTGACAGCGACTATATCCGGTGTTATTTTAGCATCATGGCCTTTCCTGATGTATGACTTCGGGGTCTCATATCCTTCAAAATCTGCCTTGATGTCCTCAAACCCGGTAGCTTCCAAGTGGTTGATGGACTTTTCTAAAAATTCCTGATTTTCTGACTTTTCTACATTTACCATACTTCACAAGATACGGTAAAAGTTAGATTTTGCAAATTAAACCTCTGGATTAACTAAAGTTTAAGAATATGGGGGACTGCAATAGCTGCAATATGCCAACTGACTCCACTGTCGGTCAGCCTTTCAGGCGCAAACCTGAAACCATAAAATTACCGCGGAAAATAGGGGATATAACGATGAAGGTAATGCAAGGCGAAGAAAATTGTAAGCATTGATTGCGCTTAGCGACCAATCAGTCCGTTTGTAGGTTTAATGATTGGTATTCTGAAGGCCTATCGATGATGTTTCAAGCAAATTTCAGTCAACCAGTGCTTTTTTTGGGCTGTCGATTTGTGAATACAGCTCTTTGCCAAGTTGTTTTATGATGCCCACTACTAGGGCATTTCCCATAAAAAAAGCCCGTTTGGCGTCGGTGATCGCCTCGTGTTCGGTGTGGTTTTCCGGAAACATATTTAATTTTTCCAGCTCCACGGGCGTCAATCGTCTCAATCTCCCGTTCTGCTTTACAACGTGCTTGAACCGGGAAGGCGATTTGCCGCCCTCCCCGGTAATTATCGTTCTGGAAGCCTTGTCCAAAGCATCGGGAAATACCATGCGGCCCTCGGAATACCGGTAATGAAACCCGAATTTTTTATTGTATCTCGATTCGTTCTTTGCCCCCTTTAAATACTTCCATCCCTTTTTCCTGTCTACATCTTCCTGCGAAATAAAAAAAGCTTCTGGTACCGCTTCGGGCGCTACCAGAATATCGCCCAGAACTTGAAATTCCCCCTTGTATGCAGGGTAAGGCTTGGCAGTCCAGAATTGACCTTCTACCATCAGACCGCAATTTTTAAAGGGACTAAACTTTTGGTTCAAATTAAAGGTGTCGGACACCTTTACTAAATCTTTCTCGAATGTCCCCATGGTTATTGTACCGTTCAATGTCTCAATGGGAAATGCCTTGGCAAATGTCCCATAGGAATCCAACCAATCCGATTTTGAAGTTGATTTCTTCAGCTTTTGGTACATGGGGGTATTCCTGTGATAGGCGATAAAGAAAATTCTTCTCCGGCGTTGGGGCATTCCGTAATCGGCCGCATTGATGACCCGCCACTCCACGGCATAACCTAGATTGTTAAGGGACGATAGCATGACCGCGAAATCCCTTCCCCGTTGGGTGGAAGGTGATTTCAATAATCTATCGACATTCTCGAGTAAAAGGTACTTGGGCCTGTATCTCTTTTTTCTCAAGATGGCTTCGATACTCCACCACAACACCCCTTTTTTTCCGATGAGTCCTTTTGAATTATTCAAGGTAGTGGCCACGGAATAATCCTGACAGGGAAATCCGCCTACCAACAGATCATGATCGGGTATTTCATCAAAATTGTGTTCGATGACTTCCTCGATATTTTCTTCGGAGTGGTTCGCGTGCGGCCAACGCTTTTTATAGACCCTATTCGCATGTTGGGTCTTCGTACTCGGCTCCCACTGATTGCTCCAGATGACCTCGTACGGTGATTTTTTTTCCTTGGGATATCCTTCCAGGCCGATTCTAAAACCCCCGACCCCGGCAAAAAGTTCGATCACTTTGATTGGCATATTTGATTTTGCTATTGTTTTGGGATGAAATTGCGACGTTTTGGCGTCTCCCGTAGAATTCTTGTACAAATTATAGGTTTTATTTCTAATTTTGGGTCGTGCTTTCCAATAAAGTACTTTTTTTCAACTGGGGACCCCCGAGATGTTCCATGCCTAAAATAATTTGCAAAGATGCCATGATTTTTGTCGCATAGACTTGGCCAATCTGGGTTCTGGAGCTAAACGCAGCGTTTGAGTTAGAGCTGCCGATCCGGGAAAATCTCAAAAAAATTATGTATCCATGCATTTGGGTAGTAGCCCACGGTGTATCTTCTAGCGCAAAGCCCCGTGGAATTAACCACTATGACTAAATAGTACCTCATGAAAAAATGCGATTTGAAAGCCGTAGGCCTTATCTTGATGACTCTGCTGTTGGCCACTTGCGGAAAGATGGACGACAAGCGAAAACTCTTGGCAGAAATCCAGGTAGTCCGTTCCGAATACGCGCCCGATAAACGAACGGCACTCTTTGATATCAGTGTGGTCGACGCCCAAAATAATTTTGTGTTGGCGGGAGAAAGCAATCGGCCGGATGCGGTCGAGGCGTTGAAGACCAAGTTGAAATCGGATGGCATAGAATTTAGGGATTCCATCGAGATATTGCCCTCGAAAAAGTTGAACGGAAAAACAGAGGCCCTGATTAACATTTCGGTCGCCAATCTGCGCAGCGAACCCAAACACTCCGCGGAACTGTCCACCCAGGCGACTTTGGGCACTCCCGTTAAAATACTCAAGAAAGAGGGGGGATGGTACCTGATCCAGACCCCCGACAAATACCTGGCCTGGGTCGATGATGGGGGCATCGTGCCGATGGAACCGAAATATATGGACAATTGGAAGACCACCCACAAGGTCATTTACACAAAAACCTACGGGCATTCGTATGCCTTACCGGACCATAAACAACCGGTATCCGATCTGGTGGCAGGCAACATTCTAGAAATCGTAAAATATGTGGATGAACATTATATTGTACGCTATCCCGATGGCAGACAGGCCTATGTATCCAAGGAAGAATCGGAGCCTTACAGGCAATGGCTCGAAAAGTTGACGCCCAGTATCGACAGTATTGTGTCCACTTCGATGTCGCTGATAGGGGTGCCTTACCTCTGGGGAGGAACCTCGACCAAGGGAATGGATTGCAGCGGGTTTACCAAGACTGTCTATTTTCTCAACGGCATGGTCATCCCACGGGATGCCTCACAGCAGGTACATACCGGAAAGGCCATCGATTCCGTGGGTAGTTTCGAAACGCTGCAAAAAGGTGATCTGTTGTTCTTCGGAAGCAAGGCGACCGATTCTACCCCGGAAAAAGTGGTGCACGTCGGTATTTGGATCGGGAACAATGAGTTCATTCATGCCTCCGATATGGTACGGATCAGTAGTATGGACAGGGACGCCGAAAATTACGATGACTTCAACCGCGATCGCTATCTGCGCACCAAACGTATTTTAAAGCAGCAGGACGAAGGTCTGATCAGCCTTTTGGACACCCCGTTGTTTAAGGATTGATATTATAGATTGACCGTTTTACCGGTTCTAAACGATTCGTCCGCGGCTAAAACAATCCTCAAGCTATTGACCGCATCCCGCATGTGATCGCCGAGGTCGAGATTTTCCTGGATTGCCTTGAGAAAATATTCCTGCTCCAGTTTACAGAGTGCATCGTGGTCCGGCTCATCGGAGGTATTGATGATTTCGTCATCCTTTGCAAAGTTTCCGTCGTCGTCGAGTTCTGCATGATGTAGAAGCAATCCACCGGTTTTGGTGTGGTCCTCGACACTATCTGATTCCCCTTTGGCTTCATCGGAGATAGAGACGCTTCCCTTGGGACCGATAACGTCCTTGATAAAAAAGGCGGTCTCGCTCATCATGGGTCCCCAGCCGGCTTCGTACCATCCCACGGAACCATCCTCGAACCGTACCTGCAACTGCCCGTAATTGTACATTTTGGTATCGATTTCATCGGAAAGGCGTGCTCCGATGGCACTAACGCTTACGGGAACGGACTGTGTCATCAGACACATGATATCCACATAATGCACTCCGCAATCTACGATGGGCGACATGCTGTTCATCAATTGCTTGTGCGTGTACCACATATCACCCGATGCCTGTTGGTTGAGGTTCATCCGCATTACAAGAGGCTTCCCAAGAGTTCTTGCGACCTCTACAAATTTCGACCAGGCAGGGTGCACGCGCAAAATGTAACCTACCACTAGTTTCTTTCTTTTTTCCTTGGCCAAATCGACCAGTTCTTGGGCCGTTTCGACCGTCAGGGCCAATGGTTTTTCTACAAAAACATGGGCGTCGGCGTTCAGGGCCGCCCGAATGTAGTCCGCATGGGTATCGGGATAGGTATTGATGGAGACGGCATCGGGTTTTGTTTGGGCCAGGGCCTTTTTATAATCACCGAAAGTAGGGTATCCGCCCAGTTCTTCGGACAGTTTCTCCCGGCTTTTTGGCGTACGACTGATCAGTCCTACAATTTCGAACCCGTCCAATTGATGATAGGCGCGGGCATGGGACTTGCCCATGTTGCCGCAGCCGACGACTAGAATTTTTTGTTTTTGCATGAGGATATGTTGAGGAATTATCGGTTTACGGTTGACTACATTGGAAAGTAGCACCGCTTTTTCGCTATATTTATCGGAATGTAAAGAAATCTTATGAACTGGACAACCCAATTTTCCAAGAACTTTTCGTTGATTATTTTTATTAGCCTGCTGGCACTGTTATTTACGGGCTATGTAAATTTTTCGGAAACAGAAACGGGAGAAATAACGGCAACCGAAATGGCCCAACCAAGGCCAAACATCCTCTTTTTGATTGCAGACGACTGGTCGTATCCCCATGCAGGCGCGTACGGCGACCCGACGGTTCGAACGCCTACCTTCGACCGATTGGCCCGTGAAGGGGCCTTGTTCAAAAATGCCTACTGTGCGGTACCTTCCTGTTCCCCGTCACGGGCGAGCATTTTATTGGGGCGGTATCCGCACCAAATAGAAAGTGCAGGGAACCTGTGGTCGGTGATTCCCGATTCATTTCCAAATTGGGTCTCCCGATTGTACGAAGCTGGCTATCACACCGGAAAGAGCCGCAAGGGCTGGGGTCCGGGCGATTTCGAAGCCGGGGGGTACGAACACAATCCCGCCGGAAAAGACTACCTCGATTTTGATACGTTTTTAAGGGATAAAAAGGAAGGACAGCCCTTTTCCTACTGGTTCGGCAGCAGCGATCCGCATCGTGTGTACGAGACCAATGCCGGGGTAAAGACCGGAATGGATGCCGCTTCGGTGCAGGTACCCGGGTTTCTGCCGGATACCCCATGCGTCCGCAACGATATGATGGATTATTTTTATGAGATAGAACGTTTCGATCGAGAATGCGGCAACATCATTGCCCAACTTGAAAAAGAAGGAATGCTCGACAATACGCTGATCGTGATGACCAGCGATAATGGGATGCCCTTTCCCAGGGCCAAGGCCAACCTTTACGATTACGGAACCCGAATGCCATTGGCCATGTATTGGAAAGGTCATATTGAGGGAGGGGGGCGTGTACCCGACTTTATGAACTTTATCGATTTCGGGCCAACTTTTTTAATGGCGGCAGGGGTTGAAATTCCCGATGCATTTAGCGGACATAGCCTGTTGGAGCTCTTCGGGATAGGGAAACTCCCGAAAAGCGACCGAAGCAAGGTCTTTTTGGAACGCGAACGGCATGCGCAGGTGCGAAAGGGTGACCTAAGCTATCCTGCCAGGGCAGTGCGCACCAAAGATTTTCTCTACATCAAAAATTTTGAACCGGACCGGTGGCCTGCGGGCGACCCCAATGCACACCGCTCCGTCGGGCAGTTTGGCGATGTGGACAATTCCATTTCAAAATTTCAGATTATGGCTATGGAAGGCCGACCCAAGAGCAGGGATTATTTCGAGCTGGCCTTCGCCAAACGGCCCGGGGAAGAACTATATGTGTTGGCCGAAGATCCGTATAACCTGAACAACCAAATCGACAATCCGAAATACAACAAAGAGTTGTCGATACTGCGGGATGCTTTACAACAGTGGATGATCGAAACGGATGACCGCCGTGCCACCGAACCCAAAACGGAATATTGGGACAAGGTCCGGTACACCATCGAATATCAGCATGATAATTTTGACCTTTCCGAAAAATTGGACCAGTACCAAATGCTTGTCCGCCAAGGGGGCGATCTTGTCGAGTTTGCCTGCGAACCATGAATCCAAACCTTATACGGTTGAAGTCCCTGAGCCGGGTTATCCTTCGTGGCCGGTCCGAAAGTGTCCAGATGTAGCGCTCTTTGCAATTAAAAACCTCGACCAAAAGCTTGGACTTCAAGACGGCCGGAAAGAAGACCTTAAGGACTACTCCCCGTCCAATGTAAACGCCATAATTTGGTTTCCCTTTTTTGTTCCTAGCTTTTCCCCGCCGCAGGCAAGGGCGATATACTGTTTGCCATCGACCTCGTACATTGCGGGTGTGGCAAAGGCGGGTGCGGGCAGCTGGTATTCCCATAGTACTTCGCCGGTATATTTGTCGAACGCCCTAAAATTGCCGTCCCGGGTCGCGGCAATGAACAATAGTCCATTTTCGGTAACCACGGGCCCACCGTAATTTTCAGTGCCGGTACCCACGCCTTCGTCCCCGAGTTCGGGTGTATTGCCGAAAGGAACAGACCAAATATACTCTCCGGTATTTAAGTTGATGGCATGTAAGGTGCCCCAAGGCGGGGAAATGGCGGGGAGGCCGTTGCTATCAAGAAACTTATGATATCCGGCATGTTTATATAACACTGACGAAGATCCGGATACGCCAATCTCTTCGATTACCTCCTGTTTATCTTCCGATTGCCTATCCTCTTGGTCGAGCAGGAATCGGATAAGGGATTGTTTCTCATTCTGGGGAAGCGCCGGAAAACCGGTCATCATCCCATTACCTTGGGTTATAATTTGGGCCACTTCGTCTTGGGACTTGCTCTTTTCGAGGCCAATCAGCGAAGGATAGCCACTGGCTACAAGCCCCGTTCTGTCCGGCTGATGACACGTAGCGCAATAGTTTTGATAGACACGCTCGCCCAAGGGCATATCCGGGCTGGGAGCATCGTTCTCCTTCATTTGTAGAAACCAGGCCATCTCGTTGGCATTGACGTAGAGAATGCCTTTTTCGGGGTCCACTGCCGCCCCGCCCCACTCGGCAGCCCCGTCGTAACCGGGCAAAAGCAGCACGGGATCAAGGTTGGGCGGCGCATAGATACGTTTATCGGCATTTAAAAGGATTTGCCGCAACGAATCGGGATTTTTGGCAAAGGGACTCACATCATCCTCGGTCAATTCGGTCGATTGACGGGCAAAGGGCTTCGGTCTTACGGGAAAGGGTTGGGTGGGCCATGTCTCTTCTCCCTCTAGCACCGACTGTGGTACGGGTATTTCCTCGATATCGAAGAGGGGGTTCCCGGTTATCCGATCAAATACATAGACATAACCCTGTTTGGTCACTTGGGCGACCACCGGAATGCTTTTGCCGTTCCGTTCGACCATCAAGAGATTGGGAGGGGCGGGCAGGTCACGGTCCCAGATATCATGATGGGTAAACTGAAAGTGCCAGAGATACTTTCCCGTGTTCGCATCCAAAGCCAGCAAACAATTGGTAAATAAGTTGCTGCCCTTTCTGACCCCTCCGTAAAAATCCGGCGCTGCCGAGCCTGTAGGCACATAGAGTATGTCCCGCTCCTCGTCCACCGTCATACCCGCCCAATTATTGGCTGCGCCTACGATTTCATTGCGGTAGGCGTTTTCGTCCTCCCATGTGTCATATCCGAGTTCCCCGGGATGTGGAATCGTGTGAAACTTCCACTCCAGTTCGCCCGTAAGCACGTTGAACGACATCAGATCCCCCGGGGCCGCCCCCGCGCTTTCGGATAGTCGCAAGGGCATGATGATTTGGTCTTCGAACACGGTGCCGGGGGTATTCGAGCTTACGAACTTGTCTTGGGCAGATTTGGGCATTCCCGAACGCAGATCTATACTGCCGTCATCGCCGAACGATGTAATGGGTTGGCCGGTAAGGGCGTTCAGGGCGTATAGGTTGGGTCCGGCAACGTACAGGATCCGACGGTCGTCGTCTTTTTCCCAATAGGATACCCCGCGGCTCGAGGCCCCGGCTTCCTGCAGCGAATCGCCGAACCTCCAGATTTCCTCGCCGGTAGCGGCATTCAACGCGAAAGCGCGCAGGGCCGCCGAAACGCCATAGAGGATAGAATCTACTATGATAGGATTCATTTGCATCTGCCCAAAATCCGGCGCATCATAGGTCCAGGCGAGCTTTAGATCCTTTACGTTTTCGGGTGTAATCTGTGACAGCGTGGAGTAATGGTTACGTCCGGGATCCCCCAGATAGGAGCTCCAGGTGGTGTATTCTTTTTTAGGGGGATTCTTGGTTTCACAGGATGAAGCGCCGACTACGAGTATAAAAAGAGAGCAAAGCAGTGACAGGATGCGATAGACACCTGTAGTGCACAAACTATTATAATAAGAAGTGCTGTGGTGTGCCATCATGGTACGCGTTGGCCTAAAGCAGCGGTGGAAAAGGTGGTCGTTCATAGGATGGTTTCCCTAAAAGTAATCAAAAATACCGATTTAGGATATCGGTGACCGGGGCTTTGTACGAAGCTCCGAACAAGTTCAGGTGAACCAACAGGTAATACAGTTGATAGATGTCGTTACGCTCCGCTTCCCCGCCAACCTTAGAGCCATCAGCGTAGTAGCCATCGTAAAACGATTGTCCAAAACCTCCAAAAAGACGGGTCATGGCGATATCGACTTCGTGATGCCCGTAGTACGTAGCGGGGTCGATAAGGTAGGGCGTGCCGTTCTGGGAAATCAGATAGTTGCCGCTCCAAAGGTCTCCGTGTAAAAGGGATGGTTTTACCTCCGGAAAGAGATTGCGACAGGTTTTGAGCATCTGGTCTTCGGATGGGATTTCGTTACTCCGGAGCCGCCCTCCGTTTTTGGCCAGCTTTAATTGTGGTAGCAAGCGTTCCGCAACGTAAAATTCGGACCAGTCGGTATAATTAATGTTCGATTGTGGTAGGTTGCCGATAAAGTTATCATGTTCCCACCCAAAGTTATCCCCAAAAGCTTTCGTGTGCATGGCAGCCAGTTGCTTTCCGAATCGCCGCATCTCCTTGGAGGAGGCCATTTTCGGTTCAATATATTCCAAAATCAAGATAGCGTTTTTTTCAATGACTTCACAAAGCACTACTTTGGGGGCGGCAATGGATTTCGTTTTAACAATGGCTTCCAGCCCTTTTTTCTCCGCCATGAACATGTTGTGGGCGTTATCGGCAGGGTTGAGTTTACAAAAAAGATGCTGCGTTCCGGTCTCCAGTAGAAATGCCATGGAAATATCCCCGCCAGAAACGGGCCGCACATCTTTAATCGTGGTATTTAGCAGTCGTTCTACGTCGTCTTTGATCGCATCATCCATACCGTATTCATTTACGATCCAATTGACTTTTCCAGGTGCTGTTTTGATGGGTAATTCAATCGACTTCTTCAATTATTGGCATGAGCTTTTTGGCGTAAGCCTCGGCGTACTGCTGCATCCCTAGGTCCGTAGGATGCGTACCATCGACAAAGGCATCGTTCGATAGTCCGATTTCGTCCTTGGTCAGCAGAAAAAGGTTTTTATAATCCTCTTTTTTAAGTGAGGAATAGGATTCCGACATCCAGGAATTCAAGGTTTCGTAAATCTTTCGCCGTTCTGCGTCCACCAATCCGTCGGAATATCCTGCGTGCTGCACCAATAAGATCGGAGTTTGCGGATGTTTTTCCCGAAGGGATGCAACACTTTCAATAATACGCTTTTGAATTTCTTTTTTTGTACGTTCTTCGGTAGGGGTCAAGTTGGGCAGACAATCGAGCACAAAAACCGAAGCATCGATTTCGCTGATCAGGTCGATTATCTCCGGCTCCAGACGGCCATTCCCTGAGAAACCCAAATTAACGATCGGATAGTCCAACTTTCGGGAAAGGATATTTGTCCACGCCATTCCCGGTCGCGAGGCGCACGCCCCTTGGGCGATTGAAGTACCATAGACGACCACCGGATTCTCTTGGCGTAGTGGGAGAAACCGAAACGAACTTCCATACTTAACCCCGATTTTAAGATTTTTCAGATTGTTGTAAAGGGGGAAAAAAAGCTTATGCTCGTGTGGATCATCGGAAAGTGAATCAAGACTGAAATTATACTGTACGGTCTCCTGAAAGCTTGTTTTTCCCCTCGCCCAAAGCCACTTCGAATCGGATTTGACGTAAAGATCAACTCCGCTTACTGCGGTGGCAGGCATGTGGTGCATGTCGAGATCCCCATCGACCTGATACCGGATTACGATGTGATCTGAATCCGTTTCAAAACGAACGCCCAGGCCAGCGGTGTGACCGGACAAGTTCCAAACCGCCTTGCGAACCTTGTGCTCGGCACTTGAGGGCAATCGTCCGATTCCTATATTTTGCCAACCTTGGCTTTCAAATTGTGCTACCGAATCGGTCACGGTGTACCAGATATGGCCTGGCTCTTTTTGAGCCGAAACCAAATGGCTTCCTATTACAAGCAGAAGGCTGCAATACCAGCTTTTGATAATCATGACATTTACATTTTAGGTTGTTCTACCATCATATCCATGAAACAAAACGGATGCCATTTCGTTTGACCAAAAGACGAAAGTAAGAAGGTACAAAGATAACAAAAGGCACATGGGTGTTTTTAGGCATTGGTTTGTCTTTTTGGGTGCCCCGGAAATTGCATTCGTCTTTTCTCCTTGCTCTTTCCGTCCTTTTCGCATCGGCGAGCGTTTACGATAGTCGGCGGAATTCTAAATTTATCTACAAAATTCAGGGTAGGGCCTTTTATGTATGTGGAGCACAATAAACCGAATTACGGGGGAAATCAAATTATGTACAAAAACCAATTCTACAAGTTCGCGTCGCATTAGGGATATTTTTTCTACATTCGGGAATAATTGCGTCACGCGTACCCGTAACCTTACCAGCCTATGTCACAACTCGCCTCCAACGTTTCTAAACGTCTATTTTCCCTGGATGTCTTCCGTGGGCTGACTATGTTTCTTTTGATTGCCGAGGCCGCTGGGTTCCATCATAATTTTGTCAATCTGACGGAGAACACCGCATTTCAAAGCCTGGCCCTGCAATTGGAGCATCACCCTTGGAACGGACTCCGATTCTGGGATCTGATTCAACCCTTTTTTATGTTCATTGTGGGGGTGGCCATGCCGTTTTCGTTACGCAAGCGTTTGGCCTCCGGAACCCGAAGTGCCGTCACCAGACACATCGTACGGCGCTGTTTTCTGCTGTTCGCTTTCGGGGTAATGCTGCACTGTGTATACAGTCACGCATTGGTCTGGGAGCTGTGGAATGTACTGGTACAGTTGGCCTTTACCATATTGATCGCTTATGCCATCATGCACCTGCCCAATAGAATACAAGTCGGTGTATCCATAATATTGCTGCTGCTGACCGAAATTTTGTATCGTGCCTACAATCCCGAAGCTCCCTACGCCCAAAATCACGACAGTTTCGGCGCGTATGTTGATATGTTGGTCATGGGAAAGGTGAATGACGGGTTTTGGGTGTTCGTCAATTTTATTCCGACCGCTGTACATACGATATGGGGCGTGGTCTGTGGTAAAATATTACTATCGCATGTGCCAGTACGGGAAAAGCTGAGGCCATTTCTTATTTGGGGTGCTGCCATCTTGATTTTGGGTTTTGCCATGGATTGGCTGCAGATCACTCCAATTATCAAACGCATCGCAACCTCATCGTTTACCTTGGCTTCAGGAGGTTTCGCCATTCTAACTTTGACCCTGTTCTATTGGGCCATCGATATAAAGGATAACAAACGGGCCTGGCTACGGATTTTCTCGGTGGTCGGTACGAATTCCATATTCATCTACCTGTTTGCGGAAACCGTCGGCGCGCAATGGTTCCGCGGTTTCGGAATGATTTGGACGGAGGGTCTGCTGGGGCCACTGGGGTTATCAGAACCGATAATAGCGGTGATCAACGCGCTTCTGGTACTGTACATGTTTTGGTATATCACTTATTTTTTAGATAAGCATAAGGTGTATTTCAAGGTGTGACAAATCTAGAATTATCCGCAAAAATCCAGAAACATTTATTTTAGGCAAATTAAAAAACAGTGATACGCATGAAAAACAGGATAATGATTTCGATAAAAGGAGTTGTATTTGGATTATGCCTTTTGGTTTTTCATAACTGTAATGCTCAAAAAAATGCGGGTTCAGACAAGGGATGGGTCTCGTTGTTCAACGGCAAGGATCTGGAGGGATGGACCACGAAAATCCACCATTATGAAACGGGCAATAACCACGGAGATACTTTCCGGGCGGAAGATGGCATAATCAAAGTCCGCTATGACAACTACGAGGGGGATTTCGACGACCGGTTCGGACACCTGTACTATGACACGCCCTATTCCCACTACCATTTGTCGATGGAATACCGTTTTGTGGGCGAACTCCATCCGGGAGCGCCTTCGTACACCTTGAAGAACAGCGGGGTCATGTTCCACTCCCAAGACCCACATAGTATGCCGAAGGAGCAGAATTGGCCGATTTCGGTAGAAATGCAGTTTCTGGCGGGAATCAAAGAGGGGCAAGAGCGCCCTACCGGTAATATGTGCTCTCCCGGCACTGAAATCGTATATGATGGGGACATCTATCCCGGACACTGCCTTAACTCGACGTCGGACACCTATTTTGGAGACCAATGGGTAAAGGCAGAACTGATCGTTCGGGGCGATTCACTAGTGACCCATAAGATCAACGGAAAAAAGGTACTGGAGTACACCAAGCCTCAAATCGGCGGCGGGGTAGTAGAGGGTTACGATCCCAAAGTCAAAAAAGATGGGCAGTTGCTAAAAGAAGGTTTTATAGCGCTGCAAAGTGAGGGACAGCCCATCGATTTCAAGAATATTAAAATCAAGGTTCTTGAAGAGCGCTAAGATTTGAAAACAAGGAATCAATGGAGGGGGGGCGGTCAAAAATTGCCTAATAAAAATCAGCTTAAATCCTCGGGGTATTTTCCGGCGGTGGTCCAGCCCCCGTCCACCGGAATCGTCTGCCCATTAATGTGGGAGGCTTCGTCCGAGAGTAGAAAAAGGCAGGTTCTGGCGATATCCTCTGGTTTTCCGACCCTTCCGTTGGGATTCAGTTTGCTCCAGACGCCCTCGTAATCGGGCTGTTCCTGCGAGGTTCGCTCGGTCAGAGTGGCGCCCGGTGCGATGGCATTCACGGTAATTCCATGTTGTCCCAGTTCGTAGGCGAGATTTTGTGCGAACATCCGCAAGGCGGCCTTGGTCATCCCATAGGCGGATAGCCGATGATACGCCCTGATACCGACCTGCGAGGATATTAAGATCATACGTCCGCCCTGCCCTTGACGAATCATCTGTTTGGCGGCACTTTGCGCCAGAAAAAAGGCGCCTTGTAAATTGAGGCGCATTACTTTTTGAAAGGATTCGGGAGTAAAGTCCAAAAAATCCCCGAACAGCGACATCCCCGCATTGGGCACCACGAAATCGACGCTCCCGAAATTCGTGACGGCAAAATCGACCATGCGCTCGATGGTGGGCACATCGCCTGCATCCCCGGCGAAAGCAAGGCATTTCCCCGGATTATTTACGTCGAGGAGTTTAGCCGCTTCCTCCGCCCGTGACTTGTCGAGGTCATTGAGCACCACTTGGGCACCCGCCCGTATCAGCGATTCACAGATGGCGTATCCTATGCCTTCCGCGGCACCGGTGACTATAGCGGTTTTGTTCCTTATACCCGAATATTGCATCAATTGTCCTTAAAATAGTTGATAAGGGTTCCTTTTACCGCAGGGCGGCTTATGAACAGCCCGCCGCTTGCCGGAAACTCCTGTAATTGATTCTCGGAGAGACCGCTTCTTGCCGTAGTAATGTAAAGGGTGTCCAGATTTCTTCCTCCAAAACAACACGAGGTGACGTGCGGGGCATCTACCGTTATTTTTTCAAGGAATTGGCCGGTGGCCGGATTCCAGCGGCGTACGCAACTGCCGCCCCAATGGGCAATCCAAAGCATTCCTTCGTCGTCTATCGACATACCATCGGGACTCCCATATTCTTCCGGAACCCGTATGATGGATTTTTTATTGGAAATCGAACTGTTTTCCGCATCGAAATCATAGGCACGAACCTCGTGGGTCGGAGAATCGATAAAGTAGAAAGTCTTGTTATCGGATGACCAGGCCATCCCGTTCGAAATTGATGTGCTTGCGATTTTGACCTCGACATGGAACCGCTGATCGACAAGATAGAGGTTGCCGGACTTAGGGGCAGTTTCTTTGTGCATGCTCCCGATCCAAAAGTGGCCGTTGGGTCCTACTTTACCGTCGTTGTACCTCATTTTTGAATCGTTGTTTTCCAAGACTTGGAGGGGTGTCAGTCTTTCGGTCTCTGGATCAAAAGAGGCCAAGCCCGACTCTAGGGCCAAAATCAGGTTTCCCGAGCCTGCGGGTACGGCCGCCCCCAGCATCCCGTTAAAATCCCATTGGGTATGATTTTCGCCCGAGGCCTCCGATCGGTGTAGCATTTTCCCTTCGATATCCACCCAAAATAATCGTTGCCTACGCCAATCCCATACCGGGCCTTCGCCCAGAACGGATTGTGTGTCAAAAAGAAGTTCAGATTTGTGGGATTTCAATTTGGATATAATTTAGTTGCTATTAGACATACAAAATGCTTTTGCACCGGGGAATCCATATTCTAATTTTAGAAAGCTAAAGCTAGGATTTTGTCTGATGGGACCTTGTTATACCAAAAAAATGTTATTATAGTTTCTTTTATTTCAATATTCCAAAATACTTCGCTTCATCCCCCAACAGCCCGGTTGCGGCTAGAATCGTTTCATCGTTACTTAGGTAATAATCGTACAGGCCTTCGCGGTAGAAGTACCGCTTTACGATTTCATCCTCCAGTTTTTGTTGGATTTCTTTTTGATAATCCTCCAAGGCGGATACCTTGCTTTTTTCGATATCCAACAACAGGGTCCTAAAATCGTTTTCGATGGCATCGTTAAAAATGACCTCTTCCCGGTCGGTCATGGCCTTTTTAAGCACTTTTTCGGTTTCGGTCTCATACAAGAAATCACTTTTGGAAACGTAGTTCTTAAAATCTTCGTAATCGCTTGACGAAAACCGGAAGTTGTCCAATTCCTGAATATCGTGGTTGTAGTAGTACGCGGTGGCGTAGTCGAAAATGACATGGTTGCTGAGCAGGGCGGTAGTGAGCGCGTTCGCCTTGGCCGAGGTAATCTCTATATCGGGCAAGATGCCGCCACCGTCTTGGACCTTACGGCCGTTGCGGGTGGTAAAATCGTTGTAGGATTTTTGCACGGCATTGCCCTCTTCATCGCGGTGCCAATAGTCCAACGACTGGATACACCTTCCCGAGGGGGTGTAATAGCGGCTGATGGTGACCTTAAGTTGGGTGCCGTAGGTCAGTTTCAGCGGACGCTGTACCAAACCTTTGCCGTAACTGCGCGCGCCCATAATTACGGCGCGGTCAAGATCTTGGAGTCCGCCGGAGACGATTTCGCTGGCCGACGCACTGTGTCCGTTGACTAGAACGACCAAGGGAATTTCAGTATCTACCGGTTTGTGCTTGGTTCGATATTCGCTGTTGAATTTTTTAACCTTGGATTTGGTGGTCACGATCAGTTCGCCCCTGTCCACAAAGAGATTCGTCACATTGATGGCTTCCGAGAGCAGGCCGCCGGGGTTGTCCCGCAAGTCAAGAATTATCTTTTCGGCCCCTTTTCCCTTGAGGTCGATCAATGCATCCCTGGTCTGGCCCGAGGCTTTGGCATTGAATCGCGAAAGTACGATATAGCCGGTATTGTCATCGATCATACGATAGAAGGGCACGGCATCGACCTCGACCGCCCCGCGGGTTATCGTGGTCGTCTTGGTCTCCCCCTGTCTTCGGTAGGTGACCTCGACCGAGGTATCATTGGCCCCCTTTAGGAGTTCGCTGGCATTATCCTTAAAATCGGCCACATCGATTTCGCCGATTTTTAGGATTTCATCGCCGGCCTTCAATCCCGCTTTATCGGCGGGATAATCTTTGTAGGGTTCGACAATCAGTAGTTTATGCTCTAAGGTTCGCACCAAGGCCCCGATACCGGAATATTCACCGGCGTTGTTGATGCGGTAGGTCTCCACATCCTGCTCGTTCAGGAACTTGGTGTAGGGATCTAGGTCTTCGAGCATGTTCTTGATGGCGGTATCCATCAATTGGGCGGGATTGGTCTCGTCAACATAGTTCATGTTCAGCTCCTTAAAGAGCGTGGTAAAAATCTCGATCTGTTTCGCGATTTCGAAGAAGTCGCTTTTTACGAAACTGCTTCCGCCGACAAGTAGAACTACCGCGAATATCGGGATAAGTACCCGTTTCTTAACTATATTTTTCATCTGTATGATTTTTTGTCGTAATCGGTATCGATGCGACTGCCACCTTTATTTCTTCTTATCGACTCTGTCCGAGAAACGCGCAAGCACTTTGATCATTGCATTCTCAACTTCGGGATAGGAGGGCATTTCTTTTCCAAGATATAAAAATAGAAACGCAAAACCGCCATCGCTATTGTTAAAAACCTGATGTTTGTTCAGACGATAAGCTTCCCGAAGCAACCTTTTGATGCGATTGCGTTTCACCGCACTTTTAAAGTTTCTTTTTGGTACCGCTACCCCGGCCTGTATTTTTGCGTCCTTGGGGAGTACGGTCTTCAGATAGATGAGCTTGACGGGATACTTGGAAACCGATCGGCCCTCTGCAAAAAGTAGGTCGATGAGCTTCCTGCTCTTCAGCTTTTCATTTTTGGGATAGGAGAAGTCCATGGGAAAATAGTATTACTTAAGTCCGTACCCACCGTTTAAATGCTTCTCCGATGGAAAAAGGAAAGAGCAAGGAACAAAGAAGGATACACATTTGGAAACACCTAAAAAGGTAAACCAACCCCCAAAAACAATCTCCTGTCTTTCGCTACCTTTGTTCCTCCTTCCTTTCGTCCTTTGGTCCAATGCAACAGCATCTGGAATGCTGCACAAAATAAAGGTAGAATCTTTTAAGGTGCCGGCTGCCACACATTGTCCTCTGGCTTGACATCGGCCATGAGCTGGGAGGGGTCGATGACTACCGCTTTGACGTCTTTTAGAGGCCTGTCGATTGTAAGATCATAAGTTGGGTACGCCCAAGGCCAATCCTCTAATACTGTTCGGTTTATTTGTGGATAGGGATTCTCCTTCTCACCGTGCATCATCCTAAGGGGAATATAAAAGGTTTCCTTAGTATCATCCCCATAAATAACCAGTATGTCCAAAGGCATGGGCATCGATGCTTTGCGTGCCAAGGTGATGGTGGTACCCGCGCTGTCACCGGCCACTTCTTCTATACCGTAATCGATGGTATTGGTAGTCTGCGTCCAATCCGTCAGATACCAATCGAGCTGCATGCCTGAGACCTTTTCGGCGGTTCTTTTAACATCGTTCGGTACCGGGTGCTTGAATTTGAAATCCTCATAATACTTCCGCAGGGTCTGCATTAGCTTGTCCTGACCAATAATATAGCCCAATTGCGATAGAAAGATGGCTCCTTTGCTATAGGCAGCAATGCCGTAGGCGTAGTTGACATCGTAGCGGTCGGCATGGGTGGTCTGCGGTTGTTCCAGTCCCGAATTCACCAGGCTGAAGTAGCCCTTGTAGCTGTTTTCAAACGGATTTTCCTTGCCTTGGTCCATCACCTGGTTCATGGCCAAGCTCGAGATAAAGGAAGTAAAGCCCTCGTCCATCCATTCGTGTTTGGATTCATTGGTGGCCAGCACGTGCTGAAACCAGGAGTGGGCCAGCTCATGAGCCGTGACCCCGACCAGGCTTTCGAACTTTCTATTGCCGGTAATCAACGTGCCCATGGCATATTCCATTCCGCCGTCCCCGCCTTGGATCACGGAATACTGATCGTACGGATATTCCCCGATGTTCTTATTGAAAAACTGCATCAGGTCCGCGGTCTTCGGTTGTAAATTTTTCCAATTTTCCAAGATTTCCTTGTCATCCTTATAGAGAAAATGCAGCGTGGGCCCATTCTCCATCTGTAGAGTATCGTGCAAGTAGTCAGGGTCGGCGGCCCACATAAAGTCGTGTACCATGGGTGCCTTGAAATGCCAGGTCAAGGTTTTTCCTTTGGGACGCTTTACTTTCGTGTTCGGGGCTTCGTATCCATGGCCAATTTCCTGAGGGTTCTGTAGGTAGCCGCTTCCGCCTACAACATAATTCTTATCAAGGGTCAATTTCACATCGAAATCGCCCCAGACACCGTGGAATTCCCGGGCGATATAGGGATCGGCGTGCCATCCCTCAAAATCGTATTCCGCCAATTTCGGATACCATTGGCTCATGGAGAGCGCGACGCCTTCTTTACTGTTTCGTCCTGCCCGACGTATCTGAAGGGGCACCTGCCCGCGGAACTCCATATCGAAGGTTGTCTTTCCTCCGGGCGCCAAAGGGTTGGCCAAATTGACCGTTAGAACGGTGCCTTCTTCGTTAAAATCCACTTTCTGGTGGTCTTGTGACAAAGACGAAATTCGTAGGTAGCCGATTTCATCTTCCGAGAGGGAGGCAATCCTGCTTTTTCCTTCCTCGGTCAGCATACGTTTATCGCCATCCTTGATGTTCTGTAGGCGGACATCCATTTCACTGCCCGGTTGAAAGGCATTAAAGTAGAGATGGTAGAAAACCCGGTTTAGGGTGTCCGGGGAATTATTGGTATAGACCAATTTTTGGGTGCCCGTATATTGGTAGTTTTCCACATTCATATTGACCTCCATCGTGTAATCGACGTGTTGTTGCCAATACGAGGTGTTGTTTTGGGCGAAGCCTACGGCCGAAAGCCCTATTAAAACTGATAAAAATTTTAAAACTTTCATTTTAATTGTCTATGTTTTTCAAGTAGTTAGCGCTTGGTCGCCAATACCGGGCCCTTCGAATCCTTACGGGAGGCGGCATAAGTGAACCAACAAAATCAAAAAGGAACCGGATCGGCAGGTTTTTCCGGCCGTAGGTAAGGGTATCGGGTTTTTGCCCTAAGTTACCAGCCTTTCCGTACAGATTACCGCATTCGGAGTAATTATAGGGTAATCTCTCCCGCTGCGACCCTGCTTGCCATAATCAAGGCGTTATAGGCATTTGCGATTCTACCTGATTTCGAAACCTGATCCAATGTCGCCGTCTTGGAGGTGTCGCCACCCAGAACGACCTTCGCCTGGGGCGCAAGACCCGACTCCAAAATGATGTGCTTCACCTGTGCCGCGGTCAATTTTGGATAATAGGACCGTACCAGGGCCGCAACGCCGGCTACCGCAGGTGCGGCCATCGACGTGCCGCCGCTGAAGGCGTATTCATCACCGGGCATGGCGGAATAGATTTCCCCGCCCGGAGCGAAGATATCGACGTTTCGATTTCCATAATTGGAAAAAGCGGCCACCATTTCAGACCCGTAGTTCGGGGCGAGGGCGCCTACTTCGATAACGTTGTCTGCAATCTCGGTGTCGGAATTTTCATTGTCGTTCGGATAATTGTAGTTGCCGGGGCTGTCGAGATCAATGCCATCATTGCCCGCGGCATGTACGATCAGTACGTCGTTGTCCGCCGCATACTTGATGGCCTCGTACACCCATTCCGCATTGGGAGAGAAGGCCTTTCCAAAACTTCCGTTAATAATTTTAGCACCGTTGTCGACCGCATAGCGAATACCCAGCGCGATATCCTTGTCATATTCATCCCCATTGGGAACGGCGCGTATGGCCATGATCTCGACATTATTGGCTACCCCGTCCATGCCCTTGCCATTTCCGCGTTCGGCGGCAATAATACCCGCTACATGGGTGCCGTGACTCTCTCCTTCGACCCGGTTCTGTGGATTTCCGTCACCGTAACCTAAGCTTTCAATTTCGTAAGGGTCGTCCCCGACGATTTTGCGTCCATCGAAATCGACGTTATAGTTGTAGTCGATCTGATCGCTAAAATGCTCGATTCCCTTGTCCAATTGTTCCAATACTTCCTCGATACTGTCTTCGAAGCTCAGCATTTGGGTCAGGATGCCAACGCTCTGCTGCATCGCCGCATCGTCTGCCTGTATGCCCGCCAAGTCTTCCTGAGTATAGCTCTCCTTGCCAAGTTCCTGCTTTACCGCGGCATCCGCGGCCTTGACCGCCTGTTGCATCTGCTGGTACCGCTGTTTCTGCTGCTGTGCCTCCGCGAGTTCTTTCTCGACAAGGGCCTTGGCCTTGGCCTGTGTGGCCGCGTCGCCCAGTCCGAGTTTCACGATACGGGCGGCCTCGAGCTGTTCGTCGTACGAATCGCCCAAAAAGTTGTATCCGTGTATATCGTCTACATACCCATTGTTGTCGTCATCTTTGCTGTTACCGGGCTTTTCACCTTTGTTCGTCCAGAGTACGTTCTTGAGATCTTCATGCTTTAGGTCGATACCGGAATCCAGCACCGCCACGATGACCTTATCTCCTTTTTTGTTCTTGATGATTTCGGCATAGGCCTTGTCAACGCTCATCCCGGGAATCGTATCGGTTACAAGGTCGAGATGGCCCCAGTGTTTTTTTTCGGCCTCGGTCATATCGGTCACCTTGAGCGGGGTGCTGTCGATGTTTTCGATGGGGGTGGAGACCAGTGCGGTCGCACCGCAGCCCATTAGCAAAATGGAGGCCGAAAGGCTTAGGAGGAATTTTGGAATCAGTCGTATCATAAAAGTAAATTGCTATTAAAGTGGATATTGGATAGACTATGGGGCATCATTTTTCGGGTGCTATCACAGCCTAGATTTTCACAGTGGGCAAGTTACAAATTCCTTGCCATTTTGAAAGGGTATGAGGGATGGCGATATCAGGGAAGGGCAAAAACGGTACTATTTGGCTTAAGCTTAACAGGTGCTACCCAAAAACTTCATCGAAGTGGTACACTTGATCCAGCCGTACCCCTTTTTCGGTCGCTATGACGGTACAGACCTCGTTATGGGCATCATGCTCCAAAAACAGATAATAGCCTTTTTCGGCCGCTTCGTTCAAAAAATGGGATTTTTCCTTGAGGGTCAACAACGGGCGGGTATCGAATCCCATAACATAGGGTAGGGGAATATGGCCCACGGTGGGAAGCAGGTCGGCCACGAACACCAGTTGCTTTCCTTTGTATTCGATATGGGGCAACATTTGCTTGTCGGTATGCCCGTCAACAAATCGGATGCCAAAGCCCAGTTCCGAATTTTCCAAAAAGGAAGGGGCTTCGTCCTGCCGTTTGGCCGTTCTGCCTGCACGGGAAGTCGGGCTATCTTCAGGCGGGCGGGATTCGGCCGTTTGATCAATAGGCTTGCTGTCGGAAGCATCGCGATCTGAACCGATAAACCGCAATTTTCCGCTATCCTGCATCGGCAACAGGTTTTCCTTCAAAAATGACGCCTTTTCGCGGGCATTCGGATGGATGGCCCAATCCCAGTGGTCCTGGTTCGTCCAAAAAACGGCGTTCTTAAAGGCAGGTTCGTAGCCCGTACGGTCTTTGTTCCATTGAATGCACCCCCCGCAGTGGTCGAAATGTAGATGGGTCAGGAACACGTCGGTAATATCGTCGCGGTGAAAGCCGTGTTCGGCCAGGGAAACATCCAGGGAAAAATCGCCCCAGGGGTAATAATAGCCGAAAAACTTATCGGATTGCTTGTCTCCCATGCCGGTGTCAATCAAAGCCAACCGGTCGCCGTCCTCGATGAGCAGGCACCGCGCCGCCATGTCGATCATGTTGTTGGCATCGGCGGGATTCGTTCGTTGCCATAGACTTTTGGGCACCACCCCGAACATAGCGCCGCCATCGAGCTTAAAGTTTCCGGTTTGTATGGGGTATAGGGTCATAATATATGATATGAATCCGCAAATTAAGAAAACTATATTTGAATTTTCGATGAGCATCTTTCTTATGGATGATACTACGCCCGTAGCATCCTTCCGCCCGTACCCCTCCGTTCCCTATCATAAAGAATCTTTTCTTTCGTCACATCCGAACCTGTCTTGGCACCGGACGCGGTTCAGGCATTCTTTTAGTTCGGATAGGCGCTTCATTTCAGAGGGTATTCGGTGCGAACCTCAACTTGTCAAAAAATTGTTCATTAAACAGTAATTTTGTCCTCAGGAATTCAGCGGTATCGCTATTTTGAAATAAAAAGAGTATTTTTCGAAAAAATTCGCTTTTATGGTTGAACTGGCCGGAATTGTCATCCTTGGAATAATCGCTCAATGGGTCGCTTGGCGGTTTAAGTTACCGGCTATCCTACCCTTGATACTTATAGGACTTTTGGTAGGGCCCATCGCCACCATCTTTACCGAAGATGGAACCAAGTTGATAGAACCGGTGTGGAACGGTGCAAAAGGACTTTTTCCCGGGGAAAGTCTCTATTACTTTGTTTCTTTAGCGATCGGTGTTATTCTTTTTGAAGGGGGGCTTACACTCCGGCGCGGCGATATTGCGAACATCGGGCCGGTCATTACCAAATTGATTACTATAGGTAGTATTGTAACGTTCTTGTGTGCCGGTATTGCGGCCCACTTTATTTTTGACCTCAGTTGGCAGATTTCCTTCCTTTTTTCGGCGCTTATCATCGTTACGGGCCCAACGGTTATTACGCCCATTCTAAGAAATATTCCTTTAAAAAAAGATGTTTCGGCCGTTTTAAGGTGGGAAGGGATACTGATAGATCCGCTCGGTGCCCTAGTAGCCGTTTTGGTTTTTGAGTTTATCAGTGTTGGCGAGGGGCAGGCCTACACTAAGACCGCATTTATTGACTTCGGAAAAATCTTACTTTTCGGGTTTGCTTTCGGTTTTACGTTCGCACATGCAATGATGCTGTCGATAAAGAACAAATTAATTCCCCATTATTTGATGAACGTGGTGTCCCTTTCCGCCGTGTTGCTGGTGTTTGTGATTTCAGATGCCTTCGCTCACGAATCGGGACTTTTGGCGGTAGTAATCATGGGAATGGTGATGGGCAACTCGAATTTGCCCAATCTGAAGGAACTACTGTACTTTAAGGAGTCTTTAAGTGTTTTACTCGTTTCCATTCTGTTTATCCTTTTGGCCGCTAACATTAATTTAGAGGACCTGGAACTGATCTATAATTGGAACACGGTGATCCTTTTTCTTATCATTGTCTTTATCGTTCGGCCTTTGGGCGTATTTCTTAGCACATATGGTTCAAAACTGAAATTGAACGAAAAACTTTTTGTGGGATGGGTCGGCCCCAGAGGAATCGTAGCGGCCGGTATTGCATCGCTTTTCGGATCAAAACTCATTCAAAAGGGGGTGCCGGGAGCGGAATACATCACTCCGCTGGTCTTTATGATTGTGCTGGGTACCGTACTATTGAACGCTACAACAGCACGGGTTTTTGCAAAAATGGTTGGCGTGTTTTTGACGAAATCCGAGGGGATATTGATTCTTGGGGCTTCGAAGGCATCGCGGTTGATTGCGGACTACATCCACAGAAACAACCGTCACGTGGTGCTGATCGACAACAACCAGAACAACGTTAGCAAAGCAAAAAAATTGGGATTGGAAGCCTTGACCGCGAACATCTACTCCGATACCTTGACCGACAACATTGAATTGAACGACATCGGTTATTTGATGGCCTTGACCGGAAACTCCGATATCAACGAATACGCTATCGAGAAGTTTGGTAAGGAGTTTGGCGAAAACGGATCTTTCAGGCTGGTGAATGCGGACGAAATGAACGACCCCAAGAAAAGTCCGAAGAAAGGCCTCTTCTCCCACACCGACGATTTTATAAAAATGACGGAGACCGCCAGAAAGTATCCTGCGATGCACGAAATAGAACTGAAGGACGAAGAGCATTACGAAGGGCTGATCGAAATGATAAAGGCCGAGAACTACACTATCCCCATCCTTTTAAAAAAGCCTGACGGCGACTTGACCATTATCTCATCGTATAGTACCGATTTCCATGATATTACCGAGGGCTATAAGTTGGTCTATTTGGGCAAGACGATCGACGTCGAAAAAACCATTGATGAAGAAGAGGAGGCCGGGCCTGATGAAGAGGAAATGCTAGATGAAGATACCGTGGAAGGCGACCTCAATGAAACTGGAGAAGTCGATAAGCTCGATTAGATCTTTAGGTGGATTTATGAGAAATCTAACTCCTAGGGAGTCTAAACATGACTTTTTAAGGTCAACCCGAAAAAGGAAGCGCCTGCCTCACTCTTACCGAAATAGCATCGTGTTCGATGATACACTCTTTTTCCGAGGCCATTCTAAAAAAGTGTATGGAAGATTCGCGTTTGATTTTATTGATCAATAGTGTTTTATCGACTTCCCCGCTCTCTTGTTGCCAGATGAAAACCGAATGCTGCTCAACGTTTACTTGATCGTGTTTGGCCGTAAAATGTGCGATGTAGGTCGTCATGATCTGGGGAACTAAATTCAACAATAAATAGGATTGGACAAGTACCAGATTAAAACAGCGTCCCGCTTAGAAAATTGTTCTTATAAGTGTTAATTGTAGGAAAAGTTATAAACAATAATCCCTTCTTATACTATTACAGTTTCGTTGAGACCCACAACAGTATGCAGCTTATTTGGCAATAGGTTAAACGATTGGCATTGAGGTTTGTAGATTTGTCGAACAAGACGGATTTCAAAATTTATCGTAAAAAAATTTTAATTTATGGCCTCGGCCGGTACGGTCGTATTTACTGACTGTTCTTAGGGCGATGGCGACCAGCACACTATTATAGGCATGGGGGTCTGGTCTCTTAGTCAAGGATGTCTGTAAATAGCGGTCCCGAACAGCCTATTAATCGTTGAGCTTTAACACTGCCATAAACGCCTGCTGCGGAATTTCTACGTTTCCGACCTGTCGCATTCGTTTCTTCCCTTTTTTCTGCTTTTCGAGCAGCTTTCGTTTACGGGAAATATCGCCACCATAACATTTGGCGGTGACGTCTTTTCTCAAGGCCTTAATGGTCTCTCGGGCGATAATTTTGGCGCCGATAGCGGCCTGGATCGGAATATCAAACTGTTGCCGGGGGATAAGTTCCTTTAGTTTTTCGCACATACGTTTGCCGATATCGTAGGCGTTGTCAAAATGCACCAAAGCGGACAACGCATCTACGGGCTGAGCGTTCAAAAGGATGTCTACCCGCACCAATTTTGAAGTTCGCATCCCAATGGGCGCATAGTCGAAAGAGGCGTATCCTTTGGAAATGGTCTTGAGCCGGTCGTAGAAATCAAATACGATTTCGGCCAAGGGCATGTCGAAGGTGAGCTCTACCCGTTCCGTAGTGAGATAGGTCTGGTTGGTGATCATGCCGCGTTTTTCGATGCACAGTCCCATAACATTGCCCACAAAGTCCGCCTTGGTGATAATGGTGGCCTTGATGTAGGGCTCTTCGATGTGGTCTATGGTCGAGGGATCTGGCAGGTCGGAAGGGTTGTTCACTATAATCGGTGCTTCCGGATCTTTGGTGGTAAAGGCGTGATAGCTGACGTTGGGCACGGTGGTGATAACGGTCATATCGAACTCCCGTTCCAAGCGCTCCTGTATGATTTCCATATGCAACATCCCAAGAAACCCACAGCGGAAACCAAAACCTAGGGCGGCACTGCTCTCCGGCTGAAAGACCAACGAGGCGTCGTTGAGCTGCAGTTTTTCCATGGAGGCGCGCAATTCTTCGAAATCTTCGGTATCTACGGGGTAAATGCCCGCGAATACCATCGGCTTGACATCCTCGAACCCCCCAATCGGATTTTTGGTAGGGTTCTCGGCATCGGTCACGGTATCGCCCACTTTCACCTCCCGGGCATCCTTAATACCCGTAATAAGATAACCGACATCGCCCGTTCTTATCGTTTGCTTCGGCAGTCGTTTGAATTTCAGGGTTCCGATTTCGTCAGCATAATAATCTTCTCCGGTAGCCACGAACTTGATTTTCTGCCCCTTTTTTATTTCGCCGTTGATAACCCTAAAATAGGTCTCAACCCCACGAAACTGATTGTAAACGGAATCAAATACCAAAGCCTGCAATGACTCGTCTGGATTGCCCTTGGGCGCGGGAATCCGTTCGATAATGGCCGTCAGGATTTCTTCGATACCTATACCGGTCTTGGCACTAGCGGGGATGACTTCCTCTGGCTTACACCCCAAAAGATCGACGATATCATCGGTTACTTCCTCGGGATTGGCACTGGGCAAATCTACCTTGTTCAGAACCGGAATAATTTCCAGGTCGTTCTCCAAGGCAAGATATAGGTTCGAAATGGTCTGCGCCTGAATGCTCTGGGCGGCATCGACAACTAATAATGCGCCTTCGCAAGCGGCAATGGACCTGGAGACCTCGTACGAAAAATCGACGTGCCCCGGCGTGTCGATAAGGTTCAGCACAAAGGGCTCGCCATTGTGCAGGTAATCCATCTGTATCGCGTGACTTTTAATAGTTATACCGCGTTCGCGCTCAAGATCCATACTGTCCAACAGCTGCTCTTTCTTTTCCCGGGCCGTAACGGAGCCGGTAAAATCCAACAGACGGTCGGCCAAGGTGCTTTTGCCGTGGTCGATATGGGCGATGATACAGAAATTACGGATATTCTTCATGGAGGTGCGAACTGCGTTTGAGCCTGCAAAGATAGGTTATTTTAGAATGTTGACATTGGGGTATTTTCATGGCGGTGCCTATTTGTGCACATTCAGATAATCTAAAATCTTCGGGAGCCATTTTCGGATTTCCATAAAAAACACACGAGCTGAGTAGGATTTTACCTTAAAAACAGTAGTTTTGACTACAACTTGTTGTCGTAGTTCCCCGTCTTTACGCCGAGCGGCAATCTTGGCGTGGCTGGACATCGGTTAGCGCCAATCGCCCCCGTAGTGAAAAACCTATATTATCCTATATTAATCACTTTATTATCGACCGTAATGCTGTCCGCACAGGACTATACTCTGTCCGGAACGGTCGAAAACGCAAGCAACGAGACAGTTTCCTACGCTAACGTCCAACTTTTGAAGCGTCTCGATTCCACCTTGATCGACGGTACCTCGGCCGATGAAAACGGGCGTTTTGAAATTCAACGGGTACCTCAAGGCAATTATTTCATTAAGGCCAGCTACATCGAAAACGAGTCCGAATTACGGCCCATCGAGGTCAACGCTGAGCTGGTTCTTGAGCCGTTGCGGTTGAACGAAGGGGCGCAGGCCTTGAAAGAGGTGGTAGTCATCTCCCAAAAACCAAGACTGGAAAGAAAGGTTGACCGGCTCGTTTTTAATATCGAGAATAGCGCCCTGAGCGATAGCGATATCTGGGACGCCCTCAAGCGCACCCCGAACGTGGTCATCGTAAACGACCAATTGACCGTCAAGGGAAGCGCTGCTGTGGGCATCCTGATCAATGGGCGAAAGGTCAACCTGCCTAAGAGCGACATCATCAACCTTCTGTCGGGCACATCGGCCAGTGACGTCGAGGCCATCGAGGTCATAACCGCTCCTCCTGCCAAATACAGTGCCGATGATGCCGTACTGATCAACATCCGAAAGAAAAGCAATTTGGTGGCTGGGTACAATGGCGCCATATACAACAGATACAAACAAGGCCTCCTCCCGAAACACAGGGTGGGCACCGATCATTATTTTAAGGGAAAAAAAACGGAATTTTCGATCAATTACAGCTTTAATCACGACAGGGAAATCGTTAAATACACCGATGTCACGGATTTTGTCGAAAACAACAGTGTTAGTTCGACCTGGATTGCGGAGCAGTACAACCGGATACAAAAGAAGAGGCACAACCTTTCCGCTTTTTTTGATTACGATATAGATCCGAAAAATAGATTGAGTTTTTCCACGATAAACGTGTACCAGCCCGATGTGGCCCGGCTATATAATACCGAAACCTCGATTGCAGGCGATACCCTTTCCGGTTTCAATACCCTCAACGATTCCGAACAACGGGACCTGAACTCTTCGTATTATGTGGACTACGTTCGCCAACTGGACAAGGAAGGAGCCGAGCTTTCGTTGAACGCCCATTATACCTATTACGACTATGAGAGAAAACAAAACCTGAATACGGTTTTTCTCGGCTTGGACGATAGCCCCACGGGCCGGAACGATTTTACCACGGATGCCGAACAGCGCATCGACCTCTATAGCGTACGGGGAGATTACGGTGTTCCTTTGGGGGAAACTTCCAAGTTCGAAACGGGACTCCGATATGCGGGCATCACTTCGGAGAGCGAGGTGGCCCAACAGGGTTTCGACCGCGACCGACCCGGTATCGACCCTACGGAAGCCGGAAATTTCAAGTACGACGAGTCCATCTTTGCCGCCTATGCTTCTTATAGCGGAAATTGGAACAAATGGGATGTAAAAGCTGGACTACGTGCCGAATATACCCTGACCGAGGGCAAACTCGACGTCGAAGCGCAAGGCAACACCAACGATTACCTAAAATTGTTCCCTACGTTTTCAGTGCAATTTCAGCCCGCGGAAGACCATGAACTCAAAGCCTACTATTACCGAAGGCTGGAAAGGCCGCGGTATGCCGACATCAACCCCTTCCGGGTCTTCCAGAGCAATTTCTTGACCATCGAGGGCAATCCCGACCTCTTACCGGGGGACTATCAATATATGGCGGCCGGATATACCTATAAGAACAGCTATTCGGTCGAAGTTTTTTACAGCCCGAACAAGAACCGGTTGGGGCAGCTTATTTTTCAGGACAACGATACCAAATTGTTGCGCTTTGTACAGGAAAATATCATGCGAGACAGGTCGTGGGGTATCGATTTTATATTCACCAAGAGCGTTACCGCTTTTTGGTACTGCTATTTTTTGGCCAGCGTTTTTGACGATAAGTATGTTTTTAAAAATAAAGGAACCGACGAGCGCGTCGAATACGAGAGGGTCAGTGTGTACCTGAGATCCAATAACAGTTTCTCGTTTTTACGCGACAAGTCCCTCACGGCCGACCTCTCTTTCACGTACATCGGCCCTGGTCTTGCCAATAATGTCAAAATGGATGGATTCGGATCTTTAGACCTGATGTTGCGAAAAACCCTATGGCAGAAAAGGCTTGGCATCTCTATGGGCGTGGAGGATATCCTTAATCAGGGCAATGAATTCAGTACCCGCGATTACCTAGATCAAAAGGGTACTTCGTTGCGCAGGGGAGAGAACCGCCTGTTCGTTTTGGCGCTTCGCTATAAATTCGGGAATACGGGAATCAAGGACAACTACAAATCCAAAGCTATCGACGAGCGAGACAGGCTTTAATTCCGTATTTTTGCAACCCAAAAAGAAAGACAGTTGTCTAAGATAGCCGACATACAACTTCCTGGTTTCCCGTTGCTGCTCGCTCCGATGGAGGACGTTAGCGACCCGCCCTTTCGCGCCTTGTGCAAAGAGCAGGGCGCCGATGTGGTATATACTGAATTCATTTCCTCGGAAGGCTTGATCCGCGACGCCGCCAAAAGCGTTATGAAGTTGGATATCTATGAAAAGGAACGCCCCGTAGGCATCCAGATTTTCGGGGCCAACCTCGATTCGATGCTACGATCGGTAGAAATCGTGGAGGCATCAAATCCCGATATCATCGACATCAATTTCGGCTGTCCCGTAAAAAAAGTGGTCAGCAAAGGGGCCGGGGCCGGCATTTTAAAGGATGTGGACCTGATGGTCTCCCTGACCAAGGCCATGGTCGAGCGCACCAAACTCCCGATTACCGTAAAGACCCGTCTCGGGTGGGACGATAAATCGATTATGATCGTTGAGGTGGCCGAGCGCCTTCAAGATGTAGGTTGCCAGGCCATTGCCATCCACGGCCGTACCCGTGCCCAGATGTACAAGGGTCATGCGGATTGGAAGCCCATTGCCGAGGTCAAGAACAATCCTCGTATGCATATTCCCGTATTTGGCAACGGCGATGTCGATTCGCCCGAGGCCGCTGTTCGCATGCGGGATGAATTCGGACTCGACGGCGCCATGATCGGCCGGGCCAGCATCGGCTATCCCTGGTTTTTCAGGGAAGTCAAGCACTTTTTTGAAACCGGCACCCACGCCGCACCCCCGAGCATGGAAGAACGGGTCGAGGCCGCCCGCCGCCACCTACAGATGGCCATCGATTGGAAGGGCGAAAAACTTGGAGTTTTCGAGACCCGTCGCCATTACACCAACTATTTCAAGGGCATCCCCCACTTCAAGGAATATCGCATGAAAATGGTCACTAGTGACGATGCCGCCGATGTCTTCGCCGCCTTCGACGAGGTCTTGGAGAAATTCGGGGATTACGAGTTTGCGGTTTCCTAGAGTTTACTTAGATGTTTATCCGTTTCGAAACCTAAGCCTGACGTAGCGCTGTAAGACTTATTACAAAGGACTAAAAAATCATAAAAAACGTTGTGTTTTGTGGAGAGATCAATAGTCTTAGGTTGTATTGTCCCGCCAGAGCAAAACATCCTACGTGCCATTATGGTTTCCCCCCAGAAAGATCAGGAGGCAATCAGCTTCTTCGTAATGCGGCTACTCGCAATTGTAGAGGCGATAATCCCCAGTACGATTATCGTGGCGAGAACGATGACCACGTTGATCAGCTGATATTCCACCGGATAGGCCAATGAAGGGGTAATCTTAAGCCACCCGAAGGTCAATTGTGACCAGATGAGCACCGATGCCAAGGCGACCCCGATGATGCCGCCCGCGGTGGTTACTATAACCCCTTGTACAAAATAGATCCGCCGCAGTTTTTTGATGGTAACCCCCAGGTTAAACAGTGTTATGGAGTTCTGCCGCTTGTCCAGAATCATCATAATGATGGCCCCGACCACGTTGAACAGGGCAATGATCAGTACGAGGGTAAAAATGAGGTAAGTGGCCAGATTTTCGGTGTTGAGCATCCTATGGAGCGAACTGTTGAGCTCCTGTCGGTTTTTGAGAACGATGTTCTTTCCCAAGACATCTCGAATTTTAGCTTTCACGGAGGCAATATCCGCAGCATCGTCCAGCTTAAAATTCAATCCGGAAATTTGGTTGCTCTCCTTGTCCAACAACTGCTGTACGGAGGGAAGGTCCGCAAACACATATTTTTTGTCCAGATTTTCCTCGATGCCGTAAACCCCGCTTAGAACCAAGGGTTTGGTTTTGAGATCTTGCAGCTTGATTGAGCCCTTGCCCGGTTTTAAGGCCATGATGACCAAGGGATTTCGATATTGGTTCACCGTGGTGCCTAGAATATTCGCGATGCCGATACCCGCAACGGCATCTTGATCGTTGATGCGCCAAGTACCATATTGAATTGTGCTATCGACCCCGATAACCTGATTATAGCTCGAATCGACCCCCTTGATCATGGCGATATGGCTTTTTTGTCGGTGTTTGAGATAGATTTTTTCTTCCAGTTCCTTAGCATACCCGGCCAGCCCGTTGATTTCTTGCAATTTTCGCCCCTGTTCGGGGGTGATGGAGAAAAACTTTCCGGTCGTAGGAACGGCTTTTAGGTCGGGGTCAAAGGAATTGGTGAAGGAAAGACTAAAGGTTTTTAGTCCCGCAAAGCCCGAAAGCACAATAAACAAAGCTGCCGACCCGATGACGATGACCAGAAAAGTGATAAAATTGATGACGTTCACCGCGTTCTGCCCGCTCTTAGAGCGCAGATAGCGTTTAGCGATGTAGAACGGGAAATTCAAGATGGCCGTGTTTTAGTTAATATGCTTACCTATTTCGCAAGCTAGGTCCAACGTAGGACAAAGGACTAAAAAGTCTTGAAACTTGGGTCACATCCTTTATTTCGAATCCATCCAGGTTTCAAAGGCCTCCCGTGAAGATTAGGGGCACGCGAAACTCCAAATTCGAATCTTCCGGATAAGTTTTCAAATCCCGTGGCGCCTTTTCCTGCCCCGCTAAGCCTTAGATTTTCTTTCTTTTATCCAAAAGATCTCGGTTTTCAATGGGATTTTCATCCCCTTCCAACGATTTCTCTATATTTTCAATGTAATCCAATGAGTCGTCAAGAAAGAAAGACAGTTCCGGCACCCGTCTCAGCTGGTGGCGGGTACGCTGCGCCAGCTCGTGCTTTACAGGGGTTGGATTCGAGGTAAGACCCTCCATGATTTCTTCCGCATTCTTATTCGGAAAAATACTGATATAGACCTTGGCTAGGGAAAGATCAGTAGTCACCGATACCTTGGTCACTGAAATCAAGGTGCCCTTCAATCCTCCGTCAGCGGCGGAACGCTGAAGAATCTCGGCGATATCTTCTTGAATGACCCCGGCAATCTTTTTCTGTCGCTGTGTTTCCATAACGCAAAAATACGCAGAATTAAACGTAATTTAGTAGTAAATAGGTCGGCGTCAAGTCCGTCCGGTTGACGACCCCTAGAAAGAGGGACTCAAATCAAAAAGAATTCAAATTCCCCTGAACCTTGGGGACCTACATGACAGAAAGTGAAGAAAATAGAACATATTGGCATCGCGGTAAAGAATTTGGAAACCTCCAATACGCTCTACGAAACCTTATTGGGAACGCCCCCTTACAAAACCGAAGAGGTTCTTTCGGAAGGGGTTCGGACCTCGTTCTTTAGAGTGGGCGATAGCAAAATCGAGCTGTTGGAAGCCCTGAACGACGAGAGCCCCATCGCCAAATTTTTGGAAAAGCGGGGAGAGGGGGTGCACCATATCGCCTTTGCGGTCGATGATATCGAAGCGGAGGTCGGACGGCTGACATCCGAGGGCTTTAGAGTTTTAAACGAAACGCCCAAATCCGGGGCGGACAATAAGCGGGTGGTTTTTTTACATCCCAAGAGCACGGGCGGGGTGTTGGTCGAGTTGTGCCAAGAGATTTCGTAAAGTGGTCGATGGGAGCTGTGTGGGGTTTCGGTCGAACCTTTGAAACCCGTTTCTACATTGAAGGTTTGAAAGCAAAAATGACGTCTCGGTCATCCTCGGAGCACCTTGACAACTAGGTTTCACGGGAAAATTCGTCCATCAGAGGATTAGGTATTGGACACTTTGCCTTGAAGAGGTGACTTTGAGGTTCTACTTTGCGAGGCGGTTATTTTTTAACCCACAAATTACTTTGTCCGTTACCGTCAAATAGTTAAATTTGCCTGCTCTTTTAAAAATCGGTCCTATAGCTCAGCTGGTTAGAGCACTTGACTCATAATCAAGGGGTCCCTGGTTCGAGCCCAGGTGGGACCACGGAAAACCCTTCTAAGTCACTGATTTAGAGGGGTTTGGTTTTTATTTGGGGGCAGAATAGGGGGCAAAATTTTTATAGTCTTTAAATTATTTGCGTTGTTTCACCTGATTTAAAAAAGATATTCATGAAGATAGAGGCTACTATAATTCCTTAACCAATTTTTTTAGATAACGAATAGGATTTTTATGAGTTTGATCCATTATGAAACAAAACTCTTTATGGCCATAACCTCGAAAATCACCTTTCGTATTAAACAATGCCCATTCTTCGAATGTGGTTAACCTCTTGTTTGGAACATAATGCGAATCCGCAATATATCTCCCTTTTGGCCATAAGTCGTCTACTACTAATGAATAATATTTTATACATGTAAGCAAATCACTGCATTCAATTTCCTTTTTTGCGGCATTAATTGTTTCTTTATTTTTAGTTAGAAATTCAATTTTTTTTGCCTCAAAAATTTCGGCAAGATTATTTCCATCATAGTCTTCGAAAAAATTATGAAAGGTATCTTCATTTGAATCTATATCTCTTATTATTCTTCGCCAACTTGAAAAGTCCCAGTTGTCGTAATAATTAGGCGTTCGTTTCATTGCATAGAACCCGTAATAAAGCAATATTGTATTTAACTTTTTTGAGCCTTTTTCATGGGAAAATAAGCTTACGAACTTGTCATATATATTATTAATTACAGAAACATTCAACTTGTTTTCAAAATCAACTAAATGACTAATATTTATATTTTGAACTTGATAGCCGTTTAGGTTTAGCGGATGATCCTCTAGTTTCCATATTGCCGATTCTAAAATCCTTAATTCTTCACCATTATTTATTTTATTAAAAAATTTATGTTTTACTTTTTCATCTTCTGATATATGTGTAGACCAAACGCCAAGTTTTTTCTCTTCAGCAATTCTGTCCTTAATATTGCTAACTCCTCTGATAAAGTTGTTATACCTAATCCAATATACTCTTAGAAAACGAAAAATTTTGTCTAGTTCAATATTCCTATTTGAAAAGGACGATGTATAATCTATAATAGACCAAAGCAATACCATTCTTCTTCTTTCGGTTGCTCTGTTTGGGTTGTTATAGTCAATAAACCAGTTGGTTTTTTGCTCAAAAAAGATTTCATTAATTGTTTCAAAACATTTGTCAACCCATAACGCATATTCGTATTGCTTTTTAAATAAATCTCTATTTTTATATAGAAATTCCAAAGACTTAAAATATCTTTTAATGATACCAAGCGAAAGATACTTGACCAACCTAGTGCTATATATAGGTTCCAATTCATTAAGAAAATCTTGATCTCCTAGTTTGTAAGCCTCTAAAGCCGCAATACATCTTAGGAATTCATTAAAACCGTCATCTGCATTGTTGCTATCTGCATTCAGTTTTCTGTTTCTCCAGAAAAAATCCTGCCATTGTTCCCACCTCTCACTCCATTCTAAATGTTCAATTTTATCGGTTTTTTCAAATAGTTTTGCCCGTAGAGTTTCATTGTCTTCTAATTGCTTTCCTCGGGAATTCATTGTTATATACAATTCTTCACCTTGATCAGTTTTTTCAGTCTTAAAGTGCCAAAACTTGATGTCATTCTTTAAGAAGTCAAAATAGTTCTCGTTGTTATCATCTCCTTCAAAATGCAGTTTTATTATTTCTAAAGCCTTTAAAACGGCAATTACTGTTGGGTCATTAGCGTATTCGCTTAAAAACCAGGTTGTCTCGCTTATATGGTCGAAATCGGGTAATATATTTACATTATAAATAAAATCAATAAAAAAATTATGAGTTAGATGGCGAACTCGGTAATCGAAAGCAATGGACTCAAGGCTATGATTAAACCTAAATAAGGTTAGAAATTTTTCTTTCTTCTTCTCTTTTATCGAAAAGTAAAAAAGCAGTATGAAAAGAGTTGTTAATCGCTGTTGTCCATCTATAAGATAAACATCTTTATAGAGATCACTCTCCGGAAAATGCTCCATTCTATAGTTAGGCTGATAAGAGTATAAAAACCCAATATTTAGTGGGTTTGAAGTTTCCGCAGATTCAACTAACTTTTTAATCTCTTTAAATTTACCTTCTTTACTCAGTTCTGTTATTCGATCACCTAAATTCTTATTCGTAGAGGTAGATTCTTTTGCATCAATCAAATCTTCGCAAAACACGCTCAAAATTTCTCTTACATTATGTCCCCAAACATATTCTCTTTGAATCTCAGGGATAAAAAAATTCAGCTCATCCATTAGCTCATCTACAGAAAGCTCTTGCATTAATTTACTTTTGGCCATCATCGATGTTGAATTTAAAAAAATTTGATAATGTGTTCATTATAGAGTTTTCATTTGCTTCAATATCATGTTGGGTCCAATGTTCTAAGTCTAATCCTGAAGTTTTTTCATCCTGGAAATATCGCGCAAATACTTTTAATGTATGCGGTTGAATATAGTTGCCTTCATTGAAATGCTGCAAAACTCGTCTACGCTTCTGAGTATATGGTTTTCTTCCAATACTGCGATTTAAACTATCATATAAAAGAACCAGATTGCCAATAGAATGGACTGAGATATTCTTTAAATAATCATCAAGAAATACATTAAGCTTTTCTTGATAATCTTCATTCTCTTTTTTTTCTTCAAATGAAGTTAAAATCGCTTCTGAGGTTAAGTCTTCATCAAAATTCAATAAGAAATCTATAAATCCCTTTTTATCCTTTACATCTTCCGGATTCTGAGGAAAAATGTGTTCAATGTCGTTTCCTGATTTAAAAAATGCGTGACTTTTTAATCTATCTTTATAATTCAGGTTGGCATCAATTATGTCGAGCAGCAATAATATTTGAACAAGGCTTCGGGGGTCGCCCTCATACCAGTTTTTCCCATTTTCAAATAACTCTTCTAAGGATTTTTTCCCAAAAATCTCAACTTTAATGATTTTCAAAAGGTAAGTTTTAAAGTCTTTTCTCGAATTGCACTCGCTATTCCAGAACCTCCAAAGGGATTTAAAACTGAAGTCCTTAGTACTCCTTTTCTGAGCAAACAAGAAACCCAAGTAATGGTATATCTCTTTGTCATTATACCAGTCCCTAAGAGTACTGTTTACCTTGTCGATTTTCTTATATAGTTGCAACGCACTTTTATAACTTTCAATAATCTCTAGACTTAATACATCATGATTGTCGATTTCTGCAAATAGGAATAAAAGATTATTAATAGAATGTTTTTCTCTATCAAACTTGGTATCTCCAGTAGATTTTAATTTAATCCAGGGGTTAAAATATTCTCGGATATACGGCTGGCTCCACCAATAATTGATTTCATCTAAGTGCCACCCTATCCTAACCCTACGTTCATTAACTCTAACTATATTTTTAATATCGGATTCACGTTTACTTTCTTCGTTGGTAACTCTAGTTATTAATATGGCTCTAACCAAATCCGCACCATCTAGATAAATACGTTTTGAGTTTAAATTCCCAAATATTTTTTCCTCCTCTTGTCCCTCTATATAATTGCTGATAAACTTTACATCATTAAGAAGCTTCTGCTTGAACTTATCTTTATCTTCCAATCCATGTAACCAATCACTTATAGCCTTGTATGCATGATAAATGTAATAGATATCTTGATGGTCAAAATGTGGATGTTCTGAAATAAGATTATTCCACGTCTTATAGAGGTCTAAAATATCTTCTCTATCACAATTGGCAATTAAATCATTTAAGAAAGAGTTAGTCTTTTCTCTGATAGAATTATGCGGAAATCGAACTTTATTTTTCACAAGTTCTTTTTCTCCCAACGCCGATAGTATTAAAACCATGGTTGTAAGGCGTTGTTGGCCGTCAACAACATTATACCAACCATTTGAATCTGGTACTAGGGTTATATTTTGAACGCAATAAAACTTTCCAGAACTTGGTAGAAAACGGTTAATATCATCCAAAAGTTTTTCAACTTGTTTTTGCGACCATTTGTAACCTCTTTGATATAGAGGTATATTGTAGTAACCCTTATCAATTAAAAGCCCATCATGATCTTTGAAAATAGAATGTACATTATGTAATAATTCGCTCACGTTTAATTATGTGTTTTAATATCTTATCCAGCGTTACAATTAAGTGCTCAGTTTTTTTAATCAAACATGCTCTAAAAGCTTTTGAATTAGTGCAAATTCTACCAATTAAAGCATTGTCGTGCCATGGAACTCAGATAGATAAATGTTTTAATGAATATCTTGGATTATATTTCATATAGGTAAATTACTCAGGAGTTTTCTGCATTCAGCTCAGAATTAGTGAAGAATGAATTCGATATAGCCTATTTATGTATTCCAAATGTTAGTGTATTCATCTTGATTCAGAGGTCTGTAACCTTTCTTTATAAATGCTCTTAGGAGTTTCTTAATCTTCTCTAGTCTTTCTAAAGTAAATTCGCCGCTATGCGCAGAAAGAGTCTTAAGGCTACACAAAAATCTATAATAAGATAACCATCCTTCTTTTTCGAACTGGTCAAAGAGTTTCTTATCCTTTGGTTTCTTCTTTAGCTTATTTAAAGTTTCTAATCTGGAAAATATTTGACATAAAAAATCATTTGGAGCGTATTGCCTGTAGTCGGTTGGTGAGGTACCTCCTGAGGTTTCATGAAAGTCAAAAAAGTATTTCCAAAAATAATATATGAATCGGGCCTTGATATCTTTTTGAATTAAGTCGTTTGCTGCATTAGCCCTAATTATCTGGTGGTCTGTTGCAATAAACTCAGTATACAAATGATAGGAATCAATGATTAAACCGACCTGTGAAGTTTCCAATATTGCATAATTCAGTTTTTCAATTAGGATATTTTTTATTTCTACATCGCCCAAGACTACGTTTTCATAATCAATCATATTGCTTGAGTTATATAAATCTGGCCGTAATTTTCTTTTCTCATTAATATTGATATCACTTAAAAGCCTTTCCAAATAACCAATTTGTGAAATGTTAATACAATTGGATAGGTCTTTGATTAATTCAGCCTTATTATTATTATAATTTTCTTTTAAAGCATGGTCGAATCTATTAATTATATTTTGGTCTTCAGTAATCGTATTTTGGCCAAAAAACATGTTTACTGCAGTTATATATTCAATGAATTGATCCTTCGTTTTTATTTCTTGAGTTAAAAGAAAACGCTTTAATTCATTTAATACCTGAGATTTCGTTTGAGGTGTATAATTTTTTATTTCAGAGATTAGTTCTTCCAATTTTTGTTCTTCATATGCTTTGTCAAAATCTGAAATTTTATATTTCGCACCTGCTATATTATTCCTTACATATGTGTTTGTGTGGTAAATTTGAGCAATACAGTTTTGATTGGATGTATAGTAGCTAATGTCTTTTTCTCCAAATAATTTCAAGAAAACAGCATCGATTAGCTTTTGATCCTCTGTTTTATAATTACGTAATTTGTCACTTAGTTTTTTATAAGCTGCCTCATCGTAAATATAGACGCCACCATACCCACTGCTTCCAGGGTGTATTTTATCATTTACTGAATCAATCACACCAATAGACAAGATATCTTCTAAATGCAAGAAAATAGTTTGCTGTAATTCTCTGTATTTAAAAAAAAGCAATTTTAAAAGGATAAACTCTTTGGGGATAATATCCTTTTCATTTATGAAGATATAATTAAACTTAAATTCGTTGGTAAATCGTTTAATATCTCTGTAGGTATTTAAAAATCGAAACCAGTTAAGATTTAGGTATTCCCTCGAATTTTCTTCCATTCCGATGAATAAATCTTCAATTTTTGGTGTATAACTGCTGGTTTTATCGAATAAACCATCAAACCCCTGAAACAACTTGAGGTTAAGGCTATCATCTTCCGTGGTGGGAAATGACCTCCTGACTTCATCCAAAATGACCTCTCTAATTCTTTTTTCATCAAATGGAAGCATGTTAATTTCAACTTGAAATATTTTATTGATGTAATCTTTTTTGTCCCGACCACATGTGTTCACGATATAATCACGATTATAACCGGCAATGAATACAACGTTATTAAAATCTGAAAGAGCTCTTATCAATTTAAAGGAGTCTAAAATTTCTTCACTTTCTAAACGATCCAGATCATCTAACAGGACAACTATTTGTCTGTCAATTTTCCTTATAATTGCATTGATACGGTCATAGTGCTCTTCTGTTGTTCTTTCAGGGAAGAGTAACTTTTTACCAGATTTCAGAATACCAGAATATTCGCTGGGGGCAATTTGTAGTATTTCATTGACATATTTGTCTATCTCGTTATCTATTTCTCCTGAAAAAGGTTTTAGCTCATTTGCTAGAAGTTGGAAAAAATTATCAATTATTGCAGTACTTCCCTTATTCTTCCAGATTGAGTACCAAAAGATAATTGCATTTTCGTTTTGCTCAGAGTACTTCTTATGAAAGCGGTTTAAAAAAGTAGATTTACCATAACCCCACGGCGCATTAAGGCCTATAGTGAATGAGTTCTCGGTTTTTAGATTGTGTGTTACTCTTATTAGCTCGTTTAGAACTAGTTCATTGTCAATTTCGCCGTCGTGGATTTTGTCTTCAAGAAAAAAAACGTCCTTGTGGGTGTTGTCGAGTTTGTTTTTTCTGTTTGTGAACAGTAATATTACGTGCAATAGGGCGATGTAAAAAATTATATCTAAATACTTTAAGCCGTCAAATTGAGGTAAAAACATGATAGAATGATTGGAAATTCTAGAGATGAAGTAGCAGCATAGAACAAGTGTAATAATTGATGTAACAACAGGATTAGGAAGGTATTTTTTCAGAATACGTGTTACATAATAAACTGAAAGGAAAAGAAATATTAATATGTAAGCAATTTTGAAACCTACGGTATCATTAGTGGTGAAAGAGCCTAAACCGGTAATTGTTTTTTCTATAAAACCTTGAAAAAGAAGATAGAATATTATGAACGGGTGTGTAATTTAAACTCTGTCCGGTTCACTTTTCATCCATTTCAAAACATGTCGGATCTTTTATCCGACGGGTTTTGGAATGCGCCCCCGCGGCAGCGGCGTTCTCTTTGGGCCCTGTTCTCAGGTCGAACTGTATTCGGTCCCCAAATTTAATATAAAGTTGTTGAACGGTCAGGCTCCAATTATGCAATGGGCTGGTCCACTTCTTTTCAATGTTCTTTGTGGCCAGGTATATCAGTTTCATAAGGGCCATGTCGTTCGTGAACGCGCCCTTGGTCTTGGTCACCTTTCGGACCTGTCGGTGGAAGCCTTCCACCGCATTTGTGGTATAGATGATCTTCCTTATAGGTTCGGTATACTGGAAATACTGCGATAGCTGTTCCCAGTTGCGTTGCCAGCTCTCGATGACCACGGGATATTTGCTTCCCCATTTCACTTCGAGGTTCAGGAGTTCGTCTTCCGCGACCTCTTTGCTCGACGCCCGGTACACAAGTTTCAGGTCGCGCATAAATTCCTTTTGGTCCTTGGAGGCGATATATTTGAGCGAGTTCCTTATCTGGTGCACGATGCAGAGCTGTACCTGCGCTTTGGGGAATACGCCCAATATCGCATCGGTAAATCCCCGGAGGTTGTCCGTACAGGCGATCAGGATATCCTTCAGGCCGCGGTTGTTCAGGTCGGTAAGCACCTGCAGCCAAAAGTTGGCCCCTTCGCTCTCGGAGATGTACATGCCCAATATTTCCTTTCGGCCTTCCTTGTTGATGCCCAAGATGTTATAAAGTGCCTTGTGGGCTATCTTCCCGTCCACCTTCACCTTGTAGTGCATGGCATCGAGCCATACTATACAATAGAGCGGTTCCAAGGGGCGGTTCTGCCATGCCTTGACGTCGGGTATGATCCTGTCGGTTATCTGGCTCAGCACGGTGTGCGAGATATCGGTGTCGTACATTTCCTTTATATGCGAGGAGATGTCGCGATAGCTCATGCCCAGGCCATAAAGCCCGATGATCTTATCGGACAGGTTGTCCGCCAGGATGGTCTGTCGCTTTTTTACCAGTTCCGGCTCGAAACTGCTCTGCCTGTCCTGGGGCGTTTCGATATCGAAGGTGCCGTAGCCGCTCTTGATGGTCTTTTTGCCCTTGCCGTTGCGTTTGTTCCCAACGTTACGCTGGGCCTCGCCGAGATGGCCTTCCATCTCCGCTTCGAGCGCTTTCTCGATGACGTTCTTCAGCATGGGGGCGAACGCGCCGCCCTTGCCGAAAAGGTTCTTGCCCGACATGAACTGGTCAAGTACCTTTTTCTCGAATTCCGTTTGTTCTCCTTTTCTCATGATTCTGTCTGAATAAAATTAATGATTAAATTTATTTCAGACAGAGTTCAGTTTACACTCTCTTATGAACGTAAAAAAGGAAACTATTCTCTTGTAATTTTTATTTAACCAGTTATCTTCCATCCGAGTTTTATACCAATTCCTTTTCCATACACTTCTTCAACAAACCTTCAATATCGCTTGGATGAAAAGAAACATCCCAATGCCATTCTCCAAAACCACCTTGGTTGTTGACTGCCTTTATCCATTCATCTAAGTATTCACGTTTGGTTTGGTTCTGTTGACTATCAAATCCTTTAGTTTCCAAAACCATATAATCTCCATTTGCCAAACGCAAAATGAAATCAGGATAGAATTTTCGGATTACTCCTTTGTGATTGTATAGAATCGTGAATCCCAAATGATCATTCTTTACAAACGATTCTACTAAGTCTGATTTGTCAAAAAAGTAAGCTTCATTGGCTTCCCAACCACTATCATAAACAGAATGACTGATATGTGATTTTTTAGTCCATTCACACGGCTTACTGGTGTACCAAGTTCTAACATCCGTGGTAGAACGAATTGGTCTTTCCTTATCAAATATTGGGGTAAGCTTTTCCGTATTTACAGCCCTAATTTCTGACCAAATGTGTTGAACAATTTTGTTCATGTTAAGAATGATAAGAATTCTTCTTTTAGTATTGTCCTGATGAAACAGGTCATTCTTAATTTGAATCTTTTCTGAAACGATAAATTGTTCCACAATCCTCACAACTTGGGCTAAGAAAATTTCTTTGCTCCCTTTCCAATCCGGCCTTTTCTCAGAGTTATAAATAGTGGAGGCTATTTTGAAAACAATTGTTTGTATTCTAGTGTCTTCCGCAATTTTATTTAAGCCAATTGCGGCTGTGATTTTTGGATTGGCCTTACCTGAAATAATGGCCGCCAATTCAGCTTCTGTTATGGATTCATAAGGGTCGATTTCCAAGGTTTTTACTTTTGACAAATCAATTGTCAATTTTGGACGATAAACATGGTCGATCCTTAAAACATTTGGCCATGTAATTTCATGCTGAGCTTTTTCTTTGGTTGGCTCTATTTTCGTTTTTGGAGTTGGTGGCGGTGGTGGTGGCCCGTCGCCGCCTTCATGGGGGAGAAAAGTAAAAGGCACACCGAATATGTTTACGTATTCAGCCTCAAACAAGCCGTCTTCTCCTACATCGTAACTAACTCGTCTTAATCCCCTGCCAACAACTTGTTCGCAAAGCAATTGGCTAGAAAATGCTCTTAAGCCCATGATATGGGTTACTGTTTTAGCATCCCACCCCTCAGAGAGCATCCCCACCGAAATTACATTTTGTACTTGTTCCCCTGGTTCCCCTTCCTTGCCAACGGTGTCAACGGTTAGCCTTAATAATTCTGCTTGTTGTTTTTTAGTGAGTTTTGGAGCTGTAGTGTCCTCATCGTCATCATCGGTTTCGATGTCAAGTTCGATGGCTTCCGATTCCGATTCAGCACTTTCTAACACACGACTATCTATTTGTAATGTTTTTTCAGGAACACATAACTCAGGTATATGAACTTGATTATGATCAAAGGCATATTTAATCCTTGATGAAGTTTCGGTTCTGTTAGCGACGGTTATCATCACTGGTGGAACGCTGTGCCCTGCAGCTTCCCATTCATTTTTCGTTTCTTCCCAATCAAGGCCTAACAAGGTATACGCATTGATTAGCAAATCGGGAAGCGGTTCGGTTTCGTCTGCTTTTCGATTGATATCATCTTTTACTTCATCATCGGCATAAATGTGGTACAACCTTGATTTTAATTCTTTAGTTCGCTCGCTATCATCACGGACAACAACACGAGGTGTTTTTACCAGACCGGATTCAATGGCATCGTTCAAACCAAAATCAGAAACAATCCATGTAAATAAAGCTTCTTCCGCAGCTTTTTTTCCGGAAGGGGTAAAAGGTGTTGCGGATAGGTCAAAACATTTTAAAATACCTCTTTGTTCGTGAATCTTGTCTAAGCCCCCTACCCATATGGTAGCTTCTTCTGCGCTATCCTTGTCCGAGCCTGTTCGCTTATATTTTCCAGTAGCTTCGGGGTTCAATCGCCATGCATGGTGTGCTTCATCGTTTAAAACGATTATGTTTCGTGCATTGCTCATTTCTCCCAAGATGTTGCGTACATAGGCCTCTCCACTTATTTCCATTCGTTGGCGCTTATCTACAGAACGTAAATAACCCTTTTCAACTTTTGCATCTATCTTGTCTTGAGAGTCCCATGCCAAGGCATGCCAGTTGTGAATAATAATTTTACCCTGACGAAGTTTATCCATTAATGCGGCTGGAACTATATTAAACTCTTCATAATAATTGTCGTCATTAGTGGGCAACAATACTCGCAAACGACTTTTTACTGTTAGCCCAGGAGCCACGACTAAAGCATATTTGCTAAAACGCGGATCTGTTGGACTGGTTACTTTATTCAAGAAGTTCCACGCAATAATCATCGACATTATAATAGTCTTCCCAGAGCCAGTTGCCATTTTACTACACCAACGTTCAATAGCTCCACCATCTCCTCGAATATCAATCCCAACCTTTTCTGCAGCCGGGGCTTCGGTAAGCCAAATAAGGGTTTCAATAGCTTCCATCTGGCAGAAAAAGAACCTACGGTCTTTACGCTCTTCAGGATCTTGCCAATGTTCTAAAAGCCGCTTGGTAATTCCTGTAACTCCTACATAACCCGCTTCACGCCATGCTTTTACCCTAGGTCTAATTTGATTTACCGTGTCTATTTCTACGAATATTCCGGGATCGTCAAATGCCTTTGAATTAGGAGTAGCCATAACATAGCCTGCGGGCCTTCTACCTTCTTTTATATAGAAATTTCTGTTTTCCCTATCGTAATACCAATGTTTTTGAGGTACTTGATGGGGACTGTTTATGATTAGCTTATCGATTGTTCCTGCCATGCCTTATACCGTTAAAACCCTTAAACTCTCAATTCCCCTATCATCAATGATTTTGACGGCCACTGCTGGGCCTGGTTCAAATGGTAGCGAAAGCGTACCCCTAAAAGCCTCAATCTTCTCTTCGTCAATTTCTGCCTTAAGATTTTTTGCAAGTTTGGCCCAACCATCTTTTGCGCCCGCCATAGGGAAAAATACCTGTGAAGGGAATAGGGAACGGTTATCGTAATCGGTATCCAACATCCACATCGCAATATTTTTCTTGCCGCCACTTTCTACATTGCCCGTTTTTGGGTTGTAATAATCAAAACCCATAACCTCAATTGTAACTTTGCCATCCTCTAATTTGTGTAGCTGCACATCTGGTTGGCCTACTAACCAAAAACTTTCGTTACTACTGCGTTTTTTACGCAGATCATCTGTAAGCATATCGGCGTTCATTTGAGCCTTAAGTAATTGCATGCCGGCAATGTAAGGAGTCAATTCATCAATATCTTTTGCAGCTTCTTCGTCAAATTGGAAAGCACAGAACAAGAGTATATCAGGTTTTAAAGCCCGTGCTTCTTGCCAGGCATTTTCAACCATTCGCTGCTCCATGGGGGCGTGTTCAGGGCCGAATATTACCAATACTTTTTTTGGAATATCTTCTTTAGTTTCTGCTTCTGCTTGTATGAATTTAGTACCCATTAAAGGCTCTACACGTATAAAATCTATAATTTTACCGGCTTTGGCCCTCACCCCGGTTCTTAGCAGTTCATCGCGCCATTCAGCTTGGCGATTAGTTTCGCCAGATCTCGAAATAGAAGTATCTGAACCCTGATTATTTAACTCCAACTCATCAAAGCTTTTAGCATATGGCGCTGGAACTGCTTCAACGGTAAAGGGACCAGTAATTCTTGTTTTACTTCTAATTGTTTCTGCCTCATCAAATAAAGACACAATTGTGGGAGGTTGATTTTCTCCAAGAATTTTAGGTGTTACTTTTGATATTGTTTTATATTTAAACCCACTACTGACACCTTCACTTCTGTGGGCTAATTCATAATAATCAAAATTTGCAGTTAAAAGACGTTGTTTGGCAAGAGTAAGGGCAACTCTTGAGGTATCGCAAGTTATCCATCTTCTTCCCCATTGTTCTGCAACCGCAGCCGTTGTGCCACTGCCACATGTTATGTCAAGAGCTAGATCCCCAGGGTCTGTGGACATTAGAATGCATCGCTGTATTGGCAAAATTGCTGTTTGAACCACATAATCTTTATCAGTTGCATACATTTGAGAAGGCCAAAGATTATTAATTCGCCTACCTGGCACCTCATTTTCGTATTTTTTCCACATTAAAGCATTGCCATTTTTAGCAGCATCTAATCTTTTTAACTCTGACAGCCTATTCATGCCATCATAAGAAATTGACCAGTGACGCCCTTTTGCACATGGATATGTTTTGCCGTTCCAATCAAATGGCTCAGATCGACCTGTTGTCGAAGCACCTTGCGAATCCAATCCAGTTCTTCTATATATTCTAGCTCCTTTTGGTAAGTGCTTGTCTGGATCAAATCGTTCTAAATCAGTTAACTTTCTTGTATCTCCATTCTCCAATTCAACCATAACATAAGAAGAAAAAAACTCAATGATTTCTCTTCGACTTAAATTTTCGTAGAGCTGTCGATATTTACACTTATTTTTATCTTTTGCATACCAAAGTATATAGTCTGAAACCTGTGGAATAAAATTACTCGAGCTACCGCTAGTTGTTGCAAAGGAAATAGTAGCTATTCTATTTTCTGCCCCGAACACTTCATCCATTACTAAACTAACACGATGTACATTTTCATCCCCGATTTGCACATACACACTTCCTTCATCAGCTAACAAACGATTTGCCAATTTCATCCTATCCCTTATATAAGTTAGGTACGAATGAATACCTAATTCCCAAGTATCCCTGAATGCTTTTAACATTTCTGGTTCGGCTGTAAGATCATTATCAGCTCCATCCTTGACCTCTTTTTTATTTACAAATGGCATGAAATTACTACCATATTTAATCCCGTAAGGAGGATCAAAATATACCATTTGAACTTTACCAGCCATTCCTTCTTTTTCCAATAACGAATTCATAACTAAAAGGCTATCGCCAGCAATGAGGCGGTTCGTCCAGCCTTCTTTGTGCTTGTAAAAGTCTATTGCTTCACGTAGTGGTTTCTTTTCAGAAAAAAGGCTCATTTGGCCACCATCATCTTTCTCCTTTTTTACAGTTTCAATGATGGTTTTTGGGTCAATTCGCTCATGTACGTGTAAACTCACGGTAGGCACTTCAAAGCTAGTATGCTCGGCTTTGCCCGCCCATTGTAATTGCGGGTCAAGATGCGGGTCATACTGGTAAGTTTTCTTTTCTCCCGTATCTGGGTCACTAGCAGGAGTTACCAGACCTACGTGAGGGTTGTTGGCGCGCTCGGATTTTGAGTGTTCGTATTGGGCTATTTGCTTTTTGGTTCGTTTTTTGGCCATAGTTAATCTACATTTTCAAAAAATTTGATAGCATATTTGCAGTAATCAATAATCAAGTCTTTGTCAGTCTCAAATTCTTTGCGGCTTCCCAACCAATTTCTACATTTTTCATGAATCTCTTTTCCTTCCTTTAGTTCTTTATATGAAATACATTTAATATGTTTTGGAGAGAGTAGCACAAACAAGGCGTTTTCAAATGGATAATCACCATACTTTTCAATGTCCTTTAATTTCAGACATCCATTTTTACGAAATTTGACTTCAATAAAATGAGCGTCTTTGTCTTTGAACACTACAAAATCTGGCATTTGGCGTATGTTTTTAGAAACATCGCTACGCACCCCCTTTAGCAAGTCGGAAATTCCGGGAATAGAATTTTCCATGCCGTACTTAAACACCTGAAAGTCCAATGAAATAAAAAGCTGTTCTACAATAGTTTCGGCAATTCTACCTTTGATTACCCCGGAAACCCATGGGTTTCTATTCTGCTTCTGGTAGCAATCTGTACAAAGCCCATTGTTAAATTTAGTGTAGGAACCACATTCTATGCAGTCTGGCATAATAGTTAAAATTTGGTTGAGGCTGTTATCAGCCTACCAAAATAAAGAATACCTAACAGTTTAACAATTGGAAGTACTATTGAATTCAGAATTTTCCTATAAACAGGGGAATTAATTTGCTTTCCACTTCTTCTTTCAAAGTTCGCACTCCTTTGTTGGCAGATTGAGTTTCGGATTGATTCTATTGCAAAGCTCATCCAATTTGACAGGTGCCAGGACTGGCTAAGTGCCCGGGCGTTCACCACTTGGTCAAAAACCCATTAATAACCAGTGGCTATTGCTCAACTCAATTCCAAGGAAAATCAAAGCCATTTCAATCTTTTTTGAAATTTTTTTTAAGGCATGGTCATTTTGGTTTGATACCTTGCCGGTACGAGGCAGCTCACCCGAACGCTATGGCCGTTGACACATCTAACTAGTCTTTATGCGGCTGTAAGGATACATCGTTTAAAAAAGAATCGATAATCTTTTGTCAGATTGTAGAGGCAACCAAGGCTGGTGCTTTCCTTAAACCTTCTGTAAGTACCTTGGCGCCTGGTCAATCTATTAAACATCCTTGAATTGCTTCTTCTGGTAAATCGTTTTTTCCTAGTGTATCCAAATTTGCAATCCTTCCGCCAATCGGCAACGGTATTTTCGCTAACTTGTGCAACGTCAAGTACAACGGTTAAAGGTGTGCACGAGTTTGAGCGGACTTGAAAGGCTTGGGTGTATTTGGCTTTTTAGATAATCTAAAGATAAAATCCTAAATAAAAATTTCTGCTTTTTGCCCTACCGAAAGTAAATTCCTCATTCTGCGCCCATACCGTTCAAATCCCAAATATTGGGGATAACAATTAAAAAATGAAAATTTATTTAAAAATAGTCCTAATAAATCTATTGCCTAGTATATTTATATTCTTAGGCAAAAATGAATACTTATTTAATTATTTTAAAACTGAAGAACTTTTTTGGTTTAATCAAAATACTGAAATTGAACCTATTCAAACTTGCTTCTTTTTTATAGGAATTTTATGGGTTGGTTTAATTTTCCCCTTTCGATATGCCTACATACAGAAAAGACAAAAAAAGCAAAACGAAATATTTTCAGAACTAATAAATTATAATAAAAAAATACTTTTCAAATTTCCACAAATCAAATATAAATCCCTCAACATCAAATTTAACACAAGAATTTTTGTGCCAAAAAAAGGAATTTGGGAATTTTTTAAAGATGGCACAACTCTTGTTCCGAAACACTATGATGGACTAACAGATAAACTTGAAAATAGAAAGCTTAGCTTTAAAGTAAATGATAAAATCGCAGAGGGCATGGTTGGCAAATCATTCAAAGAGGAAGACGTTTTTATAGACTTTGACATGTCAAATCAAAACAAATACAATCTTACTAAAAATCAAAAAAGATTTGTCAGAGATGCTAAATTCTGCTCTACTATTCCTATATTAGACAATAATAATAAACCTATAGCCGTTTTATCCGTTGATAGTGAAAAGAAAGTTAGAAAAACCGACAATATTAAAGATACTTGGACAGAGCATTTGATAGAATATGCTTCGTTTATAACTAAAAACATCAAAATATGAACATTCGTAAAGGCATTAACAGAAAGAGAAAAGGCTCATATATTTCCTTAAATTCAAAAAACAAGACTGCGTCCTATGGGGATAATGTTCATTCAACTAATTTGTTGAGTGCAATTAAAGAATGCCAAAAGGAATATTTAAGTGAAGAACTTAAAAGGTATGACAACATTAGAGTGGTCATAGATTAAATACTACACTACCGTCTATAAAAGCACTAAAGATTTGCCTCCCCCACTATAGACTAAGTATTCATCCCGTCGACCTTTGGGAAAGCGTTTCTTTTTTTATCTGAATCAAGGATGTTTTGGTGGAATCTGCCTGTGTTTTGTGTAGGCTTTTGACCTCCTAACCTCTTTTGGATTTTACTATGATTTTATCACTAACGCTGTTTGTCTTTCTGTTGCTGTTTGATTAAAAACGGCTTCTACAATCGCTCTCTTGAAAAAATCCATTAAATGTTTATAGTATGTAACGCCCCCAAATACTTACCATAACTTACCTGCGCGTGGATCCTGTCCGGTTTTTGTAGTGTTCCGACAGATAAGCGTGAAGCAAAAACCGGATAGGGCGCACCCTACTTTTGATTTGGTACGCTATCTTTTACTTCTGCCCATTTCCGGTACGATTCATAATGCTCGGGATTCCGGTCAAAATAACCCCGCAGGCTGGATATCGTATATTGCTCCCCTTCGGCAAACGCCTTTTCTCGAATATCGTCTATTCGTGATATCCTGAAAGACAGATAGCCGATGATAATCAATGAAACCAGCCAGATCGAATAGTGCAGCCAAAGCTTTTCTTTCGGGATCAAGCTGGCCGTGGAGACCCGTTCCCCGATATTTTGGATAGAGCCGTTGAGTTTAGACATTTTGCCTTTCTCTACGGCTAGATGCTCCCGGAGTATGGACTCTATTTCGCTGGTATCGGACTTGATATTGATATTGTCCACGTTTTTGGTCAGCCGCTCCAACCTGTCAACGGCCCTGTTGAACCCGGCCAGCTCGTCGTTGAGCAGTTCCATTACCTCGTCCAGTTTTTTGTATCCCATATTGTTGTTTTAATATCCGATTCCCGTATCCAAGGCTCTTTTGATTGTTTTTTTGATTATGTTTTTAGCTATACTCGTAGCAAGGTTGGTACTCATTTCCACAGTTTTTCCCAACAGCTTAACCGATTTGCCCACTTCCATTTGTTTTCCCATTCCTTTATTCTGCGAAAGTTGCCCCATTATTTTTCCTCCGGACATGGAACGGTGCACTTCGCTGGCCTTGAAATTGTGGCCCCGGTATTCGAACCGGAATCCCTGTAATCTGTTCGCCCGGTTGATGCTTGGGATGACCTCCACATTTAGTTCTTTCATTGCCTTCATATAACCGTCGAGGGTTTTTGGCCTTTGGTTCTCCATCACCCTCTGGTGAATGTTCTTTATTTCGAGGCGTACATGTATGGAATCCCGTTCCTTTTCCAGTTGTACCTCCCTGGCCGTGGTCAGTCCCATTTCCTTGGCCACGTTTTCGGCGGCCAGTTGGCTCCGCTTCCCTATAAAACTGTCGTTGTAGGCCTTTCCGTCAAAGCCTATCCGGTTCACATAAAGGTGGACGTGGGTATGGGCCTTGTCCCTATGAACAAAGGCGATGGCCTGCCTTTCCTTCAGCTGCATTTCCTTGATGAACCTTTGGGTCAGTTCGTTTAGTTTCTCCTTAGTCAGGTTCCTGCCATCTTCCCGTGTGGGGCTGAGTACGAAGCTCAGGGTGTTCTTTTGGCAACGGGTATTTTGTTCCTGGATAATCTTGAACTCCTCGGTAATCTGTTTGGCATCGTTGCCCGCCAGATGTTGGCTATAGACTATTTCGGCATCCTTTTCCTGGTTCCAGGCGTAGTCCACGGATGCCCCTGTGTGCGCTATGGATTTTCCCTTTCCTATCATCCCTTTATTTTTTGAAGGTGTACAGGTGTGTCCTTATTACCTCTGCCAAATCCGCGACTTCTTGGGCCAGTCTCGGGTTCCGCTTTTTGAACATATTGCCGATGCTCGTAAAGTTGTTCTTGTACTTGACCAAGGTCTTATAACATTCCAATTGTTCTTTGGTCAGCCGTTCGATGACGGAATTTCCGAAGGCGGAACTGCGGCAGTATTCGGAAAGGGAAATACCTGCCCGTGCCGCCCTTTTTTTGAGCAGCTTCTTTTCATAGATGGAGCATCGGAACTTGATGTAGGTCCTTTTCATTTCCTTTTTACTTTGCGACCATCGGGAGAAAAGCAAGATCGTTTTTGTGGCAACAAAAACACATCTTGAATTCCCTGCCCGATTAATTCTTCTGTACTGCCCATGAGCCGTTCGTTCATATCCTTAAAATCTTTGTAGAGCGTTGATCTGTCCTTACAGTCCTTGGAATGCCTTATCAATTTGTGGGTCGTCTGCTTTCCATTTCTATCGTTATCTAGATAGAGTTCGATACCGGAATAACCATCAATAATCCTCATCGCTTTCTGAACGAATGCCGTGGAGTTCAATACCAAGAAATCATGTTCGGATTCTAATTTTTCATAAGATTCCAGAATTGATAATAGGTCGAACATCCCTTCCGTTACAATGAGTTTGATATTGCCGTTTTTTATATGGGTTATGTCCTTCGGCGAACTCGAATTCTTCATGTATTTGTTGCGTAGTTCCCATCCTCCCGAATCGTTCTTCAGTCCGATAGCGAAATAGCTTTTGTCCCTGAATTTATAATGAACCTCCTTGCAGTATTTTGATGCTCTCCTTATATCAATATTCCTTGATTTCAGATAACCTATTAATGCGGGGTGGGTGATTGGTCCGATTTCGGTGACGGCTATTTTATGTTCGTTCCCTTCTTCCTTTTCAAAAACCGGGCGCCGGTGAAAAGAAAAAGAGGTTTGCTCCTGGGCTATCAATCTTAACGCCTCGCTTACCGGGCATTCGTTTAATTGGCATACCAGATCGATGACGTTCCCGCCTTTTCCCGCCCCGTGGTCGTACCATCTATTTAGCATCTTGGACACCTTGAAAGAGGCTTGGACCTCGGGCCGGAACGGACTGAGGTACCAAGCTTCTTTCCCCGTTGAAGTGGTAGGAAAGTGCCCGAGTTTTGCCAGCGCCCTTTCGATGGGAAAAGCTTGGGCTCTTTCACACGATAGTCCTTTTGTTCTTTTTCTTTTCATCAGCTAAACAATTTTGGGCAAATTTTTGATATTTTGATGAAAACCATTGGAAGGCCCCTGTTTCCTTAAGTTTTTACCGCATCGTTTCTTCATCGGTTTCATCGTTTTTATGTTTTTTGTTCCTGTATCTCTCATCGTTTTATTTTTTGATGAACAAATGATGAGATAATGATGACCTCCCTGACATCGAGGGATAAAGGGAACGGCTCAATCCGGCATCGTTTCGTCAAAATTCTCGAGCAGAAACGACTTTTCCACGGTAAAATAGCGTCCCTTGCCATCCAATAGCTGCATGGAGCCGTCCTGCCAGATCACCAGTTTTCGGTAGCTCAGCGAATTGTCCCTGTTGTCCAGTTTCCACTCCTTTTTCAGCAGCCTCCTGAGCTGTGTCATATCCGTCCTTATCCGTGTCCTGTTGAGCAGCTGCAATGCGTCCCAGGGGCAAAGGTGTATCTGCTCGATATCGAAATGTTCCATTGCGCCCAGAAGTATTGTGGCGAGTTCCTTTTCCACACGGTTCCGGTTGTTGCGTACCAGTTTTTTGAGTGCGGGGGTCCTTATCTCTTGATGGGTGAACCACATCCTGGTCCTGTGTCGCGTGGAGATCTTACGGTCCTTGAGAAAATATAGGAACGCCGGTATTTCCGCCTTCAGCATGGCCAGGAAATCGGTATGTTCCTTTTCTATGGTCGGGACCTTCAGTACCCAGAAGCGGGTCTCGTTGCCGTCGATCTTGATAAAATTATGCTCGTTGTTGCTGCAAAGGATGAACTTGCCAAAAAATTCCACTTCCCTCTTGTCCCTGCCCTTGGCCTCCAGTTTGTTGATGTTGGTCGTACTCAGGTATTTGATCCGCTCGGTCAGCTCTTCCTTATTGAACAGTACCTCCTCGATACAGATCAGCAACCTGTTCGCCCAGTCCGCATTGAACTGGCTGGCGAAGCTGTCGTTGGTCAGATAGGTCATGTTGTTCTCGAAGATGGCCCTTAGCCATTGGAGGAAGGTGGTCTTACCGGTGTTCCGTTCCTTGGATACGAGGCACAGGATGGGCAGTACCTGCACCGGTCTGGTATAGAGCAGTTGCAGATAGTCCAGCCCAAGCTCGTAATGGGTGCCGAAAATATGCCGGACCATGGTGAGCGAGGTATCGATATTTCCTTGCATTGGTTCTGCCGTCAATGGGGAATAGGTGTTGTAGAAACCTTTGTACACCTGCCTGTAATCGATATGGTTCGGGATACAGGTAAAGCCGTCGTACTTCGGCACCTTGGCTAGGTAGTCCTTGCCATGGTCCCGGCGGATGGTCTCGATGTTCCAGTGCACCAGTATCTCGTTGAAATGTCCGGCGATGGTGGGTGCGTGCACCAGTTTATAATAGGCGGTGCCCACACGGAGATAGGGAGTGTCTTTCATACCACTTTGGATTATTGGATAGATTTAGAAGGCTTGAGTAGGGTTTTATAACTACTATTCTCTTCTTATTTTCTAACCGGCGTTACTAGTTTTGGATTTTTTCTTGCACAGTCAAGAAGTTCTTTTTTGGAATAAAAGACAGAGCCTGCGATTTTATAAAAGGGAATCAGCTTCTTCTTTCTCCACTGGATAAGACATTGCTCGGTTTTTCCAAGAAATTTTGCTGCTTCTTTTTGGGTAAGACGGTCTTCTTGGGTATCAAGAACCGTGTTGCTTATCAGCTCTGTTTTTCGAAGTCGCTTTACAACTAACTCGATGGTATATTCCAAGTCTTTCTTGGTAAAACCATATAGAATAGGATTCGACATAATTTAGCAAGTGTTTGATTAACATTCGTTTACATCTGCTAAATTCTGGGATTATCGAACGCGTTTTATTTTACCCATTGGTGTGGGTAAAGCCAACTTTTTGAAATAAGGTATTGTGGAGTAAAAAACCTATGAAGCTATTTTAGGCCGGGGATACCTGTCCAGAAATGAATTGAGTTTTATACGTATTTCCTTGGGCAATTCATCAGGGCAATTTTTAGAAAAGGATGTCCTCATGCTTTCAAATCCTAGAACGGATTTTTCCAATAGATACTTTTCCAATATTCTGGATAGTTTTCTATCGCTGTTACCGGAATTTACGAATACATTTTTCCGGCGTAGATACCTGAGCAGTGCTATAAAATCTCTAAGCTCTTCCTTACTGAGTTCAGGACGATTTGATTTGCTTGAAATATCGGTTAGATAGTGTTTTTCAGAAACTCCTTTGGTGTATCCGGTGCAGGCCGTTGTGAAATCCCTAGCATCCACCTTCTTCAAGTGGTCTAATGTGAAGACCTCAATAATTTTAACCAAATCCGATTGTCGATAGATCCGGTTTAATAAAATGCGTTCTTTCGGGGTTGAAATTTCAGTACTTAGATTATTAATGCGGTAAATGGCATCTTTTAAACCTTTTTTATCTAGCGCAACCCCATTCTCATTTAGATTAATATTAATCAAAAGTGCGTCCTTTATATCAGAAATGGAGGCGGAAATTCTTTTTTGATTCAACAACGCCAAAACGATTTGAATACCTGTTTGAAAAGCGTATTTATAATTGAAAATTTCCCTGATCCATTTGGAGTCATTATGCTTCTGGATTTCATTCTTGTATCGTGCGAAATCAAGTTCGGATAGGATTCTATTTTTGTATTCTTCGGCTAACAATTCATCTACCAAATGTTTTTGCCTGTCGGAATATGTGCCTTTCACAGCATTGGCAATTGGATAGACCAGATCATTTTCCATAATATGCCTTAATGAAATCTCGTAAAAATTTCTTTGCTCTTGATTGCTGAACAATTTAAACGCATTGGTGGAGCAATTTTGGAATTTTATCAATTTAAAATCTCTCTTATCCTTTTTAATTGCCGTATACATCTTAAATCCTAGCCAGAGGGTAGCAATAATTATTAGAAGAAGAACGGGGAATAGAAAGTTCAAATTGATACCGGCCTGGAAAGATTTTGGCCATATGCCTAAGATTATCAAAAGCACTATCGACAGGGTTAGCACTGGAAAAAAGAACAGTAAGGTCTTACTATTTTTTAAAACCACTTTATGAACTGCATATTCCATAAAATTTTTCATCTCAGAATGTTTTTCTCACAACCTCGGCTATTTGGTCAAGCCGTCGTGCTCATTTTATCCCAGGTATTATCCATTTCCTTTCTTTTAAAATCTTCCGCGATATCAACATATCGTCTAAATGAGGCCTCGTCCTTATGGCCGGTAATGTTCCTTACTACCATTGCCTTCATACCAAGCACCAAGCTATTGGTCACAAAAGTTTTACGAGCGGTATGACTTGTAATTAATTGGTATTTGGGATAGGTCTTATCGATTCTTTTTTGACCTATATACCGGGTGATAGTGGTCGGTGTATTTATTCCTACCGCCTCACAGCATTCCTTAATATATTCATTGAATTTTTGGGAGGAGAGCGTTGGGATAGGCTCATAAATTGTATCCACGTATTTATCTAATATACTTTTGGAATATTTGTTCAATGGTATTTTTTGATCAATAGACCGGGTCTTTACGATATTTACCTTTAAAAAGGAATCAAAAACATTTGAAGGCCTCAGCCTGTTTATATCACTGAATCGGAGACCAGTAAAACAGCCAAGGCAATAGAAGTCGCGTACATGTTCCAATCTCTTTGATTTAAACGGATGTTTGTAAAGCTTCATCAGCTCGTCAATCGTTAGATAAATAACCTCAATATCATCTTGTGGCTTTTTGAATCTTTTGTACGTAAGGTTCTCATGATACTCCCTCTCCAGGGACCAGTTCATAAAAGTTTTGATGATGGCTATGAGCTTCCCGAAGTAGTTGTTCAAGGTATTTCGTTTTAGAAAAGAATAGTCCCGGAACTTTTCGTAGAAGTCAATATCTATGGTGTCGAATCGAACTGAAAAGCCGGTACTGTCCTGAAAATCTTTCAAAAAGTTCTTGACCGTAACGTATTTCTTTATAGTGCCTAAAGCCTTGGTGGACTTACTGGTTTCAATAAATTCATCGAAACAATCAAAAAATTTAGGTGCCAAACTATTTTGACCAAAATGCTTGTCACCCAGCTTGTTCAAAATAAAGTCCTCCGATGGTTTAATGTTGCGCAAGTGGATAAATCGGAAAATGGCATTTACTTTTTCCTGGAATTCATCCAGTATTTGATTGTACTCAATATGGTTATTATATGCTTCTGACTTTGTGTTGGGTTTGATGCGCTGATTCTTCCAATGTCTTTCTTTGGTTTTAACGGATTTGATATTTTTTCTAATTCTTGCCCCCTGGAAAGTAATTACCGCCCTAATCGGCATAGTTCCGTCTCTGTTTACCTTGTCTTTTCTCAAAATATAGGTAGTCTGCATTTTAATGGTATTTAACCCTGTTTAATTCGAAATGAACTAATCTGGATTCAAATGGATAAAAAGGGGGGCAAAAAGGGGGGCAAAATGCACCAAATATTATGTGAAAAACTGTGAAAATGGATTCCGCTCAGCCCTTATGTACACTAATATAGGCAATTATTCTGGGTTATACAGGGTTAATCCAAAAAGGGGGTTCAGGTGGGACCACCAGTAAAATCAAGGCTTCGAGGCTTTTAGCTTCGGAGCTTTTTTATTTGCACGCAATTTCCAGGCGAAGCTATTCCCTATTCAAAACGAACCTATCCTTTGGAAGAGGTTTCATCTTGCCGGAAGTAGCTATCGTTAAGGTTTTCGCAATTAAGGAGGTCAGTTTTCCAAAACTGGAGGGTTTTGATAAATATCCATGAGCGCCGTTATGATATGCACTTTCTATATCTGCTTCGGAGTAGGATGTAGAATAAATTGTAATGAAGACCTTGTCCCACTCTGACCTTTGACGAATATGCTTTAATACCTCCATCCCGGATATTACGGGCATATTCAGATCCAAGAACATAAAGGTGAGTACTGAGCGATCTATCCTATCGATTTGCTCGAACAATTCTCTGCCATTTTGAAAGAGCAAAAGTTCTGCTTGAAGTCGTAAGCTAGCAAAGGCATCTGCGAAAAGTTCACGATCATCGCGATCGTCGTCCACCAAAATTATTCTCTGTTCCATATTATTTTGCCTGGATGTTGATATCCGATTTTAGAATTTCGAAAATTACAGTTAAAATTTGAATTATGGATACTGTACTATAATAATTCGGTTTTGACCAACAACGCACCATTTGTCCTGACAGGACATTCTCTACGTTGTCTCCGACTGTCATTTGAAATCTGAAAAATTTATATGGGAGTCTAATTTGAAATTCCAAATTCTGAAGCAATTTCGGGGAAATATATGGTGAATACTGCGCCCTTACCTTCTGAACTTGCTGTTATTGCACCATTATGGGCAACGATTATTTTTTTAACTATAGCTAAACCTATTCCAGTTCCACTGTAATGGGACTTGTTATGCGTTCGTTGAAAAACCTCGAAAATCTTGTGTTCCATTCCTTTTGGAAAACCAATTCCATTATCCCGAATCAGAACCTTTATGTAGCGATTCTCTTGGGTAAGATTTAAATCCGCAATTTCTTGAAGAGTCGCAATTTCTGATGAGATCTGTATACGTGGGGGCACATCTTCTTTTGCAAATTTCAGAGCGTTCCCTATTAAATTGTCGAACACTTGCCTCATTTGAAAAGGTACGCCATATATCGAGGGCAAATCGGTCTGATCAATCTTGGCCCCAGACAGCTCAATATGTTCGAAGCGATCTTCCAATACCCGGTCCATTACTGTATTGAGATCGGTTTTTTCGAACTCAAACCCGTCGTTGTCCGCTTTGGAAAAGGCCAATAGATCATCTATCAAGCGACGCATTCTTTTAGCGGATTCCGTAATCTTATCAAAAAAGACCTTGCCTTTTTGTGAAAGGTTGTCGGCCTCATGCTCTGAGATACGTGATATGAACATTTGAATTTTTCGCAGTGGTTCCTGCAAATCGTGGCTTGATATATAGGCGAACGATTCAAGTTCGTCATTGGCCTTTTCCAGTTGCTTAATAGAACTCTCTAAATCGTTATTCGCCTTATTAAGGAGTTTTGTGCGTTGCTCGACCTGATCTTCCAGTTCCTTGGAGAAATTGATTAATTTCTCTTTTGCCAAAAATTCGTTGGTCACGTCGGTAACCGTTATCATCACTCCAGAAACTGAACCGTCCATCTCCCGTAATGGTAAATAGACGTAGTTGACATAAAAAACGGTCGCCTTCTCCGCTTTAATGACTATCGATTTAGAATCATTGTCTCGAACTGCTTTGCCGGTCGTGATCACCTGTCTTAATATCCTGATGTAATCTTGCTCATTGAGTTCGGGGAACACATCGATAAGACGTTTACCCGCGACTTGCTTCCAGGTCTTACCCCAAAAATGATCCAGCATTTTATTATTGGCCATTTCGATACGCAAATCATTACCCCTAAAAATGGCCTTAGCCACCGGTGATTGCAACACCAAGTTCTTGAACTGATCCTCTTTTTCTTCCAGTGCATTTCGAGCGACTACATATTCCGTGACCTCGTGCGTTATTAACATGATCTCTAGAAAATCATCGAAAGTATCGTTAATAGGGTGTAAAATGAAATTGAAATAAGCGTTCTCAATCTTCCCTTTTCGTCTTATGGGCAAAAAGAACTCTTTCCCAAAGACCGGTTTCCGTTTGGTAAAAACCTCGGTAAATAGCGATTTTATCTCAGGCCGAATGTGTGGAAATATCCTATCAAGCTCACGACCGACAAATTGTTCGTGTTCTTTTTCTATGATTTCCAAAAAGGTGGGGTTTGCCATTTCTACCATAACCTTTGGTCCCTTGAATATCGCAATTCCGGCAGGGGCGCTATGGACGATATTCTCAAACCTTTCCTTTTCATCTTTAATCTGTTGATTGGCCTTTCTTAGCTGTTCGGCGGATTTTTCTTGCGCGGTAACATCCTGCAAGGTTCCGTTAAACCGGTAAGCTGCCCCTCCATCGCTAAACCATGATCGGCCCAGTGCACGAACAATTTTTTTCTCGTTCGTATTTTTGTTCCTTATCGAATAAACAATATCGTACTTCCCATCATTGCTGCCTTTCAAAGCATCTTGAATCGCATTTTCCACGCGGTTTCTGTCTTCGGGAACTATCGCTTCCATAGCAATCGACAAATCTATTTCGGAGTTTTTTGCCAACCCAAACCAATTTTTAAGCCGTTGATTGCCTAGAAATTTATTGGTTATGGGATTATAATCCCAGGTTCCGAGTTCTGCAGCATTCACCGCAAATTTTAACAGGTCTTCACTTTCTTCCAACCTTTGGAGGTTGAGAACGGCTTGAGTAGTTTCGGTACAGGTTACCAGAACGCCATTTATTTTTTCATCATCTCCCATTAACGCACTATAGCTAAAGGTCCAATAGACATTTTCCATTCGGCCATTGCGATAGATCGGTATGAGCTGGTTTTCTCTCCATACTGACTTGCCCGTGGATAAAACATGATTGATCATCGGTTCGATCGTATCCCAAATCTCTGCCCAGGCATCTTGTGCTCTTTCGCCCAGAATAGATGGATGTTTACCATCTTTTCCGAGGCTGGGGCGATAGGCATCATTATAAAAACAGAACAAATCGTTTCCCCACCATATAAACTTGGGGAATGAAGTTTTTAGGATATTACTCAGGGAAACCTTTAACGAAATAGGCCAATTCTTAGGGTCCCCTAGTTCATGCGAAGTCCAGTCCTTAGCGCTGATAAGCCTGCCCATTTCGCCGCCATCCCTTAAAAAGGTCGGCACAGCGCTCTTTTCTTTTTCAATCATCGGTCCTCTCTTACAATGAATTGATCGGGATATTTTCCCTCCCCCTTGGTTTGTAATACGCTAGTAATACATTGTTCCAACAGAGATTTTAGTTGTGGGAACGATGAAGGTTTCTGAAGATACATATTCGCTCCTATCTCCGATAATCTATCTGCCAGGCTGTCAACCACAATAGTCGAATACACTATAATCGGCATTGAGTCTAGTTTGGGAATGCTCCGAAGTCTTTGCAGACATTCCTCTCCTCCCATTATCGGCATATTTAAATCTAAAAATATTAATTGCGGCCAATTGTGGTTTTCATGCTCGAGGAGGGAAATTAATTCGATGCCGCTAGTGAAAGTATTTATTCTTGTTTTGAGCGGTATTTCGTTGATAGCATCTTTAAAAAGATCGCGGTCATCCTCATCATCATCGACCAAAAAAATGCGGATAGAATCTTTCGACATTGAAAATATAGGTAAAGTTGAAGTGTTGTTTTCCTTCAGCCCACAAGTTAAAAATTTTGATGAATTTGAACGATCAGAACCCTATAATTTTCCTCAATGGATACATATTCTTGTTTTAAAAGAGCAGAATCTGAGGCTTCATATATAGTCCTTTTAAAGTTCAGGACTACCCATCGCCCTTGTTAAAATTCAGAAGGTTATCAACATTTATTCTAAAATTGCTATTTTTGTGCGGAAAATCTGGCAATAAGTTAGACAATTCTTCTCATATTCTTTTCCCCTATTCATGCTTTTAACCTTCGGAGTACTAAAGAAAACGTTGGAAGATTGGATAAAATCCGATTCGACCAATTCGCGAATTATCGCTCGGCTGATTAACGGGGATAGCGTTGTTGACATAGCAGTGGGCGGCGCTTTCTATCTTTCTGGGTTTGAGGCGATGTGGTTGATAACCAAGCGCCGCGGGCAAGATGACATCTTCGATGACCACGGGTTATTGCTGAACGATGAAACACCCAGTGGTATCTATAACGACGTCATAAAGGCCGAGGCGGAACAAATAGACAGCAGCACCCAGGTCGGAATAGAGATTTGGTTCGATGATGGCGATGGCGAAATTCAGTACCGGATAGCATCGCATAGCTATTTAATCGACGAGCAATCACTGATTGTTCAACATGATCTGCGAAAGAACAACGATGAATATAAAGAGGAATTTTTGCAACTTTTTAATGAGCAATATAATTGATTTTTAATCGTTAGGCTTCTACGCCTGCGCCTCTTACGTACTGGGGGGGATTTTGAAAGAAATCATTTTTATAGAGTACGAAAGCCCTAAATGACTTAAAATTAAACCTATTCAATGAAAACAAAAATTACTTCAAGGAAACTGATTTTAACATTGCTATTTTGCACTTTGACAAGCGTTTTTACGTTCGCGCAAAAAGATACCTACCGGGTCATGGAAGTGGTCGAAGTAGCATTCAATAGCCAAGAACAATACGATAATGCCTACATGGATGTTGATGTCTGGCTCGAATTGAAAAAATCCGGTTCGCCCAATGAGGCCTATCGTATCCCAGTATTTTGGGATGGGGGAAATGTCTTTCGCGCCCGGTTGGTCGCCACTTCCCCTGGAAAGTGGACCTGGAACATTATCAATGAGACCGTAGAAAACTCAGACCAAGCCTTTATTGGAAAAAGTGGTTCATTTACCGCTGTTGCCGCAAATGTAAGTGGCAATCCCAATAACCAAGGCTTTATACGGGTTGCCGATAACAAGCGGACTCTAGAGTACGCCGATGGCACTCCGTTCTTTTATACTGCGGACACTTCTTGGTCTGCCTTGACGGGCGTATTCGGGTTTGATCGCGCAAACGACATCACCAACATATCTTTTCAGGACTATATTTTGGCAAGAAAAAAACAAGGCTTCAACGGTCTTAATCTTATTGCCAGTTTTCCCGACGACACCTATCTTCAGCAATGGGGCAGAAATCGGGACCGGCCGGGCCGCGAGTCCGGGTTGTGGTCCACCGACACTTGGGGGAAGAAAATAGCAGATAACGGAAGCACCCCCTTCGCTATGAAAAGGCGGGGCCAATCGGTGACCGATGCGCATCCGGAAGTCGATTACAGAAGGATCGTACCAGAGTATTGGCAATCCGTTGACCAACGGATGCAGTTTTTATCCGATCAAGGCTTCGTGACCTTGTTCGAATCCGTACGTCGGCACGAGCGTTGGCCATTTCGGGCCCAGGCCGAAAAAGATGCGTTTTATAACTACATCCGTTATCTGTGGGCGCGATATGGTTGTTATAATATGATTTTTAGTTGGGTACACCATGATACCAATTCCCACAACGTGTATCCCGATTGGCTCGAATTAGTCGAGCATGCACATGGAAAACTAAGTGCACAATTGGGAAATCGGATGCCCTACGGCCAGCCTCGAACCGCAATGTCCTATAATACCTCCCTAAGAAATTGGGAAAAAGACATACCCGACGCCCTAGATGTCCAGAACGTTAGTAATGCGGAAAGGGATGAGACCATGCACCAATGGCTGCAAGAGATTTATGAATATCGCCGCTCGACAAAACCGGCTCTTAATTTGGAGCCGTTCTACCCGGGCTGGGGGTTACATTCCGGTAATGAAATCAATCCGGGCCTAGACGATACCACCATGGCCCAGATGCAAATGTACGGCTCCGTACTAAGTGGGGGCCTGGCGGGCCATGCTTGGGGCGACGCCTGGTATGCGGGTGCAGCGGCCTCGACCCAGAGGCGCAAGACCGATGGAGGTACCATCGTGCCTAGCAACGATCCGCAGATCAACGCGCTATCCAGATTTGGCTCACAGGCCATGGGCCATCTTAGGGATTTTGTATTGGATGAGGGACATGAATACCATCGGCTGATACCGGCCGCGCAGAAGCATCTAAGCGATAGCCAGGATTTCAAACATACCTTGTCGATTTCGGACGACGGGAAGTTTGCGCTAGGGTTTTTTACCGCCGACGCCAGAACGAATCCCAGTCCCCTCCCGGTGTTGACCAACCTCAAGGCTTCGGAAACCTATCTCTTCGAATGGTGGGACGTGACCCACGGAGGTTGGATTTCCGCGGGCGAAATTACGACGAACCGCAATGGTAGACTGCAACCGCCCGCCTTGCCGAATAATGACCGCACAAAAAATTGGGCCTATCGCATTCGGTCGGAGGGCAGCGTCGATGATGAGGCAAGCAGCGATGATGAGGTAAACAACGACAACGATGAGGTCAATGAAGAGTTTACCCTTCGGATCAATGCCGGCGGTGGGGAAGCGCGCTACAATGGGCACACGTTTTCGGCCGACACCTTTTTCGACACGGGCCGCACGTTGAATCGGCCTCGGACGGGCTTGGAGAATCCCTATCGAACCTTCCGCTACAGCACCTCAAAGGAAATGGACTACGACATTCCCTTGAACGATGGGGAGTATACCGTAAGGCTTCATTTCGCGGAGCTGTGGTTCGGGGCGACCGACGGAGGCGAAGGTGGCGCGGGCCGTCGTGTCTTCGATGTACGTATGGAGAACGAACTGATGGAGGACAATCTGGATGTCTTCGCCGAGGTCGGGGCGGAAGCCGCGCTCATTAAAACCTATAACGTCAGAGTCACCGATGGGGAACTGAACCTCTACTTTTCCTCCCTGACCTCGGACGGGGGCACCAGGCACCCCACCGTCAATGCCATCGAGATTATCGGGGCCGGCGCCCCGCCCGAAACGGATGCTCCGGCGATAGCGGAGGGTACTATCGGGTACTGGCAACTAGATGATTCAAAGGGTGCCACAGCGACCGATTCAAGCGGAAACCAGCATCACGGCACCTTGATGCATGGCAGAGACATTCAAGAGGGTTCTATCGATGGGGTGTTGGAAAACGCTTTGGACTTTAATGGTGTGGATGACTTCGTTGGCCTTCCCGATGTTGATGGAACGGTTGACCATGGGTTTACGCTTGCCGCCTGGATAAATCCGGAAAGCACCAGTGGTGACTATCAGGGAATAGCCGGAACCAGTACGGCTAGTGGTTTTATGACCTTCGTCCATCAGGGATCGCTTGCCTTTGCGTTACGTACCGAGACGGGCCGTAAGTTGGAAAGACATGGCAGCATTGTGGCCAACCGGTGGCAGCATATCGCCGTGACCTACGACGGCAGCGCCATGACCTGGTATATCAACGGGGATGAGGTCGGGAGCGAGGCCCATTCCGGTCAGGTTTCCGATTTCAAGGAGGGATATATCGGTTGGTCGGGATGGAGCGAGGAATACTTCGAAGGGGGTATCGATGACGTTCGGCTGTTCGACAACGCCCTTACCCAGCAACAAGTGTCTTCCTTGTCCGAGGCTGGTAACGACAGCACGGTATATGTAGCCTCGAAGGCTTATATACCTACGGCGGATGCGGAAAACGGACCGGCAGCTCAGCAGACCGAAACAGCCCGAATCGGATACGTTCACCCCAACCCCACCCCAGGAAGGTTTAGAATAACGGGGATATCGACGGGGGTAAAGCAGATTATGGTGAACGACTTCACGCACCGGGTGCTGATTAACATGGAAACGGATAGCGAAGAACCGGAGCTGGATCTCTCGGCCTATCCCGATGGGATTTACCTGGTCAGGGTAGTGCAAAACGGATTGGAAGATACGTTTAAGGTTATCAAGGAATAGCTATTGATGGCCGACAGACTTTAATCATATATTTAGGAATGAACCGCGGTCCCTGTACCGCGGTTCATGTTTTATCCTTTGACATATTACCCGTTTTCTGGAGCATTGCCGATACGTCGATATCACCGTCTTATTTCAATACTTCAGAATCAATGACGACCTCGCTTTGCAAGGTTTTATGTACGGGACATCTTGAGGCAATTTCCTTAAGTCGTTGCCGCTGTTTTTCATCTAGGTCGCCCACAAATCTCAACTTTTTTTGCAGATGATCGATGCGGCTCGGCTTTTCGACGTCGACCATGAGATCGTCGCTGTGCTTCTTGGAATAGGTGATGTATACAAAGACTTCCTGAAGATCCCACGTTTTACGTTCGGCATAGAGTTTTAAGGTCATTGCGGTACAGGCGGCCAATCCGGCACTCAGCAAATCATAGGGTGACGGTCCGAAATCGTCCCCGCCTACGCTGCCCGGTTCGTCAGCGGTAAAACTGTGTTTTTTGGTCTGTATGGAGGTAGTAAAATTGTCTTCCGCCAGGTTCAGGTGCGCCACCAGCTGTTCGCCCTCGGTGTCGAGCATGGCGTTGTTTTTTGGCTCGAAATAGCGTTGTACCCAGGTGCCGATGATATTGCCAGCATATTGGCTGTCCCTGCTTTGGGAGAGCAGATGGTCCGCTTGGTCGAGGCTGACAAAACTTTTGGGGTGGTGGGCGTTGTGGTAGAGTTGCTGCGCGTTATCTATTCCGACAATCTGGTCGAAAGGGGCGTGCATGATAAGTAGCGGTTTTCGCAGGTCTTTGGTAATTTGCGGCAAGTCGGTCTTTCCGAAATCCGCTACAAACTCCCGGTCGATTTTAAAGGGTCTGCCCCCAATGTCCACTTTAACCTCCCCTTTCTCCTTTACCTCGTCGATGCCATGGGAAAATAAACGGGTTACGTGGTCAACAGTCGCGGGGGCACCAATGGTGGCCACCGCTTTTACGCTTTTCAATTTTGAGGCTGCCACGATAACCGCGGCTCCGCCGAGCGAATGTCCGACGAGCAGTCCAGGCGCCTTGTAGTTTTCGGACATATAGTCGCTGACCGCCATGAGGTCGGAGACGTTTCCGGAGAAATGGCTGTCCGCGAATTCACCCTCGCTACGGCCTAAACCGGTAAAATCGAAACGCACCACCCCAAAGCTGTGATTGGTCAGTGAACGGCTGATGTTCCTAACGGCCGACAGGGTACTGCTGCAAGTAAAACAGTGGGCGAAAATCGCAAAATAATGTGGTTTTTCATTCGCCGGAAGCTCCAAATGCGCTTGGAGTTTCTGTCCTTTTTTGTTCGTTATCTCGAGTTTAGTGCTCTTCATCTTGGTTTAATGTGTTTTCATGTTTATACTTCGGCTACATTTCGGTGATTACCAATGACTGCTCATGGTAACCGTCACTTCCCACAGGCTATCGTCTCCGCCGACAACCCCCCTATTTTTTCAAGAGCTACGTTGCCCGAAAATTTCCGTAACAGCAGCCTTAATTTCGGATTGATAAACGATTTACAAAAAGGTTTCTTAGGGTTCTTGAAATAGTAATTTTTAAACTGTTCTTCCGATGGTTTAAAGCTTTTAAAGGGATATACCTTGGTAACCAATCGGCCTCCGAATTCCAATTGTAGTCCTGCCAATGTGCTTTCAGCTTCGATTGCCTGTTTTTCGGAGTAGGCATATACGGCCGAGCGGTATTTTGAGCGCATGGAATGGCCGGAACTACTGCTATGTGTATGCAAGTGGATTTCGATCAGGGCAACTAGCGCAATCTGTTTTGGATCGAAATAAACGACCGCCGCTTCCGAAAAGCTACCGTTATTTCCTTCGGAAGCGACAAAGCCCTGCTCCACCTTCCCGACCCCTTTTAAGGATTGAAAGACGGCCTCGGTACACCAGTGGCATCCCCCGCCCAACGCTATTTTGTCCAATTTCTTTTCCATAGTATCTAGCCTCCCTTTCACTTCCGAAACTCCGGAAGCCTCCTCGGCCCAATACTGTTTTATCAATTTCTTTATTCATGTTACCTCGGCCTCAGCACGCGCTAGGCCTGTCCCTGCTCTTTCAGAAAAGTGCCGAAGCGTTCAAAATGGCAGGTATATCCGTTGGGATGTTTTACAAGATAGTCCTGATGCTCGGGTTCGGCGGGCCAAAAGACCGTGAAGGGTTCCAAGGTGGTAACCGCATCGCCCTTCCATCTTCCGGAATCGTTTACGATTTGGATGACCGTCTCGGATTCCTTTTTTTCTTCCTCGTTTTGAAAGAATATAGTCGACCGGTAACTGGATCCCCGGTCGTTTCCCTGTTGGTCCAAAGTCGTGGGATTGTGGATCCTAAAGAAATAGTCCAATATTTCCCTGAACGAGGTCTCGTTGGGGTCGTACGTAATTTCAATGCCCTCGGCATGCCCGGGATGGTTTCGGTAGGTGGGATTTTCGTTTTCCCCCCCCAAATACCCGACTTCGGTATCCTTCACTCCGGGCCGTACCCTGAAAAGATCTTCCATTCCCCAGAAACAGCCTCCTGCGATGTATGCTTTTTTGTACTTGTCCATTTTTTCGTTGTTTTAAATGTTATTTTATTCGAACTCGTTTAGATTTTCTGTTTGGATCCGATCCCGAAAGCTTTCGGGAGGCTTTTATGCCCTATTAAGGCTTTTTTGAGCAGTATAGCCATAGCTGCGCTGCGATAAAAAGACAAAATTAGGGTATAAAATGTGAAATTTGCAGGTAAAAGAGAAAGTCTAAACGAGCTCTTCTACAAAATATGTTGCGCCCAATAAGGAACTTGTCAAAGTCGAAATCTGGGTCAGGAACTGCAGGACAGCATGGAGCAGCCTATTTTGTGCTTGGCCCATTCGGGGCGTTTGTCGAACCATTTTTCGTTATCGGGTTGTTCCGCATACGGCAGTTTCAAGAGGTCGAACAATTCATCCAACACCGAGTAATCGCCATTGTCCGCCGCATCGATGGCCAACTGTGCCATATAGTTGCGCAGCACGTATTTGGGATTGACGCCGTTCATCGCGGCTTTGCGTTCCCCTTCGTTTTTGGTCTCTTGTTCAAGGCGATCCTCGTATTTCATGAACCAGGCTTTCCATTCTTCCTCAAGGGCGCCCGTTATTTCATCGGGACGGTAAAACGCATTCGCGATCAGAGATAGTCCATTGGCGGTGCCATCCTTTTTAAAGTCCGCCAAATTCCTGAAGAAAATGGTCATGTCGGTCTCTGAACGCTGCAAAACGGTTTCGAGTGCCTCGACCAATTGGGCATCGTTTTTATCGGCTTCGAACAATCCTAATTTGGACTTCATCATGTCCAGCCGGGCGGGCTCCAAGCCATCACTTAATTCTTTTAAGGCTGCTTCCAAGGCTTCGGTCTGCCCGATAAGCGGATAGAGCGCATTGGCCAGTTGGTTTAGGTTCCACAGTGCGACCTGCAGCTGTGTGCCGTAGCGGTACCGCTTCTGGGCGAAATCTGTGGTGTTGGGGGTCCATCCGTGGTCGTATCCCTCGAGCCATCCGTAGGGACCGTAATCGATGGTCTGGCCGAGAATGGACATATTATCGGTGTTCATGACCCCGTGGACAAAGCCGACGCGCTGCCAGTGCATGACCATATCGATGCTTTTCTGCCCTACCTCCTTAAAAAACTGGAGATAGGTTTCTTTTGAGGGTTCGCCCAAATGTGGAAAATGGTGCTTGATGGTATAATCGACCAGTGTCCGTAAGGTTTTGGCGTCCCTTCTTGCAGCGAAAATCTCATAGCTGCCAAAACGCAGGAAGGACGGGGCGACCCGGCACACAATGGCTCCCTTTTCATATTCGGGATTGCCGTCGTACAGCGCGTCGCGCAGTACCTGATCGCCGGTCAATGCCAAGGATAAGGCACGCGTGGTCGGGACCTCCAAATGGTACATGGCCTCACTGCACAGGTATTCGCGAATGGAGGAGCGGAGTACCGCTAGGCCGTCCGCCGTTCTGCTGTAGGGGGTTTCGCCCGCACCCTTTAGTTGAAGTACCCAATGCTTGCCTTCATGCTCCACCTCCGCCAGGTTGATGGCCCGGCCGTCGCCCAACTGTCCCGCCCAGTTCCCGAATTGATGTCCCCCATAGCACATGGCATAGGGATTCGTACCGGGCTGTATCTCGTTGCCGCTTAACACCTGAACAAAGGCCTCGCTTTGCGCATCCGTTGCCGTTAGGCCCAGTTCGTCCAGCATTTCCGGGGAAACGTGCAGCATCCTCGGATTTGCGGTTGCTTTGGGCTTCACATATGAAAAACAGGCTTCCATCACCTTCCGCCTACCGTTTTCCGTGGTCGGATCGGCGGGAAGTTCTTTGTTGAACCTGTCCTGTACATTTAGGTTTGAGATCAAAATCTTATCCTTTCTTATTTGTTCGCCGACCTCACAGTTTTTAAAGTCACCGATTTCGAATTGATGCAGTGCCGCGGCCCACTTGGCTCGGGACCGTCCCGAAACACGTGTCCCAAATGCGCATCACAGGTGTTGCACAAGTCCTCCAATAGCCGACTCACATTCAAAACGGCTCAGTACGAGGCTGGCAATCGAGAAAAAATCGTTGTAGGTGTACGTCATCCTCAAGGATTTCAAAAATGGCTCCAGTTGTCCTGCAATTTATGCAGGGAGAGCTTAAGATATCCTTTTTTTTGGTACTTTTTGAAATTAAGCATTATTTTTCAAGCTCCTCCCCGTCTCCTACTATTTTTAACGGTCTTGAGGGGCTCCATTTTTGGGTGAACCAAGAAACTACGATGATGGTAACCAATCCTGAAGCCATGGACAGGGTCCTGAACGGAAATAGAACCTCCCCGTCCTGTATCATGGGATAATCTATAAGCACGGGAATTCCCAAGGTAGCATCGCCACCTCCAAAGCGCAGGATAAAGCTCACAGCGAATCCTGCCAAAGATCCGATGAAGTTGGCCTTCTTGTAGAACAATGCGGTGACCAACTGGGGAAACAGCAAAACATAGACAAAATCGCTGCATAAGAACCACAGGGCATAGACACTGGTAATGTTAAGGGCCAGCAAGGTCCCGGCAATACCGATGATCCAAATACACCTTTTGATTACCTTCGCCAAGGCCTCGTTTGAAACATTGGGACGAAAAATAGGCCGATACACGTTCCAGCTTGTCATGGACGATGCCGAGAGGATAGAGGAGTCCACGGAAGACATGACCGCGGCGGCAATGGCACCGAGTCCGATGGTGGCTACAAAATCAGGGGTGAGATAGCGAACGACGTAAGGAAGGATCAAGGCGGAGTTGTCGGGTGCCCCGGCAGCGCCAACGGCTTCCCAAGAAGGAACGGCCTGGCCGATGACCCCGATCATTACCGGCGGAATGGCGGCCAAGATACAGACGAAACCCGCCATGACGGACAACCGGACCGCGGTATTTTCGTTCTTTGATGAGAGCACCCGTTGAAAATACACCTGCCAGGGGATGCCCCCGAAAATCAGGAGTAACGCAAAATCCCACCAGTTATAGTAGTAATCGCCCAAGGCTTCTTTTGTCGGCAAGATCCCGGCCAGGTCGCCCATATTCAATTGGTACTGTTCCCATGCAAAATCCCATCCCCCTACTTCATGCAGCGCATAGGGAATCACGATGAGCAGCCCGATAATCAACAATGCAAGCTGTACCACGTCGGTCAGGGCTACCGCCCACATGCCACCGATGGCCGTGTAGGCGATGGCGATAAGCGATGAGATAACGATCGCTGTACGGATGTCCAATCCGAGGATCGTTGCAAAGGTAGCACCCAGTGCCGTCAGGATGGCGGCAGTCCAGAATATTTCGCCCAAAAGAGCGGGCAGAAAGAGCAACACGCTCATTTTCTTGCCATAGCGTTGTGCCAAGGGATCGAGAATGGTCTTAAAACGGAACCGTCTCATTTTACGTGCAAAGAACAGGCCCCCGATGATAAGACTAAGGCCATAGCCCCACGGAGCCTGCACCCAAAGCAGCCCATAAGCGTCGTCATAGGTGTATTCGGCGGCGCCGTTTATATAGCCTCCGCCCACCCAAGTGGCGCTCATTGTAAAAATTCCGATCCACAACGGAATGTTCCTCCCTGCCAACAAAACATCGTCCGCTCCTCCGGACTGCCGCATGGTGGCGGCATAGGTTCCCATATAAAATATAAGTCCGTAAAAGAAGATCATGGCTATAAACCCGGGCCAGAAGACCGGGGAATCCGTAAACAAGAAAAGATATCCGCCTGCCAAGGCCAGTGCCAGCATCAAATAGAGCGTAGGGCGTAGGTTCTTGAGTATTTTACGGTTTAACATACAATATCGGTTTTCTCAGGTTTGCTGGTTCTCAGGGGTACGGGAAGTTCTGTCGGTCAGACCTCTTTTTCCGGGGGTAAGGTGGGGCGGCCCATTATTAGGTCGGCCGCTTTCTCGGCGATCATCATGACCGGGGCATAAATATTGCCGTTCGTAATGTAAGGCATAACCGAGGCATCGACGACACGAAGATTCTCGACCCCGTGTACCCGAAGCCGGTCATCGACCACGGCCATTTCGTCAAGTCCCATTTTACAGGTACAACTCGGGTGGTAGGCACTTTCTCCTTCCTGGGCGACCCAGTCTAGAATCTCTTCCTCGGTAGTTACGGATTTGCCCGGGGATATTTCCTTGCCCTTGTATTTTTCCATCGCGGAGGTTTCTATCAGTCCCCGTGTCTTTCGCACCGCGGCGATCCAATCTTCCCGTTCCTGTTCGGTAGATAGGTAGTTGAACAGGATGGACGGAGCTTCGTAGGGGTCGGAGGATTTAATCTTTACATGTCCCCGCACGTCAGTGTTCATGGGCCCCACGTGGAGCTGAAAGCCATGTCCCTCGCTCGGGGCCGAGCCGTCGTATCGGATGGCCAAGGGCAAAAAGTGGTATTGTAGGTCGGGATAGGGCTTGTCTTCGCGGCTTTTGATAAACCCGCCAGCCTCAAAATGGTTGGTTGCTCCCGGACCCTTGCGACGGAAGAGCCAATCGAAGCCTATTTTAGGGGCGCGCCAAGGACTCAGGTTGGGGTATTCGCTGACCGGTTCCTTACAGGCCCATTGCATGTACACTTCCAAATGGTCCTGTAGGTTTTCGCCGACGCCCGGTAAATTGTGAACAACCGAAATCCCATGTTTTTTGAGTTCATCGGCATTACCGATTCCGGACAGTTGCAGCAGCTGTGGGGAATTTATGGCCCCCCCACATAATATGACCTCCTTGTTGACGCGCAGGGTATGTACCTTACTGCCTTTTTTGTATTCGACCCCGACCGCTTTTTTCCCATCGAAAAGCACCTTGTGGACCATGGCCTTGGTCAGTACGGTAAGGTTGTCCCTGTCTTTTACGGGATGAAGATAGGAGCGTGCCGCACTTTTGCGCCGGCTATTGTAAATCGTTTGGTCGAACTTTCCGAAGCCTTCCTGTTGGGCCCCGTTTACATCGTCGGTCAAGGGATAGCCCGCTTCCTGAACGGACTCAAAAAAGGCTTCGAAAAGGGGATTTTCATTTTTCGGCGTAGTCAACTTTAAAGGCCCTTCGTCACCGTGGTACTTGTCGGCACCTTTGAGACGGTTCTCCAATTTTTTGAAATAGGGCAGTACATGGGCGTAGTCCCAGTCTTCCAATCCCTTTTCCCGGCCCCATTTGTTGTAATCGCCTTTGTTACCACGAATCCAGATCATCCCGTTGATGGAACTGGACCCTCCCAGCACTTTTCCTCTGGGTTGGGCGATGCGGCGTTGGTTCATATAAGGCTCCGGATCGGAGGTGTAGCCCCAGTTATAGGTGGTTCCCGTCAATAGAAAGCTAAGGGCGGCGGGCATGTGGATCCTAAAATCGAGGATGTAGTCCGGTCGCCCCGCTTCGAGGACCAATACTTGGGTGTTTGGGTCTTCGCTCAATCGATTGGCCAAAACGGATCCCGCGGACCCGCCGCCCACGATTACATAGTCATAGCTCATAGCTGGTGTTTGTTTTGAATTAAAACAGCCTTAGTAGGGACTGTCGATTTTGTCCATCTCTACATAGACGGTCTTTAGTTGACTATAGGCATCCAGTGCAGCCAAACCGTTCTCCTTACCGATTCCCGACTGTTTATAAGGGCCAAAAGGAATTTCTACTGGGGTGACATTGTAGTTGTTGATCCAGCACATTCCGGCCTCTAATTGATTGATTACCCGGTGTGCCCGGGCCAAGTCGCGGGTAAATACCCCCGCTGCGAGCCCGTAGACCGTGTCATTGGCGCGTTGCACCACTTCTTCTTCACTTTCGAACGATAGCACGGTCATTACGGCACCGAAAATTTCGTCTTGGGCGATACTGGCGGAGTCGTCTTTCGCCTCAAATATGGCGGGGGTCACAAAATATCCGTCTTGGCATTCCGCTATGGCTTCACAGCGTTCACCGCCTAGGATCAAGCGGGCCTCCGCTCGGCCTTTCTCAATATAGCCGAGCACCTTATTCATATGTTCCTTACTGATCAAGGCGCCCACCTGGGTATCCATTTTCATCGGGTTTCCTAATTTGAGCTTTTCGGTTTTCGCGACCAATTTTTTAAGAAACTCCGATTTTATGGATTCCGCTACATAGACGCGGGTGCCATTGGAGCAGATTTCCCCCTGGGTATAAAAATTGGCCATCATTGCCCCGTTCACCGCCTCATCGATATCGGCGTCCTCAAATATGATCAAGGGCGATTTTCCGCCTAGCTCCAAGGTGACATGTTTCAGCGAAGTGGCGGCATCGGCCATTACTTTTTTCCCCGTGCCCACTTCGCCTGTTAGGGAGACCTTGCGGATGTCGGGATGGCCGGTCAGCATCTGCCCCACTTCCGCCTCGCCCTGCACCACGTTGAATACGCCATCGGGCAGGCCGGCCTCGGTAAATACCTCTGCCAGCAGAACCGCGGAACGGGGGGTGAGTTCGGCCGGCTTAAAGATCATGGCATTGCCACAGGCCAGGGCAGGGGCCGATTTCCAACAGGCGATCTGCACGGGATAGTTCCATGCCCCGATTCCGGCACAAATCCCCAAAGGCTCCCGCCTTGTGTAGGCAAAGCTTCCTCCCAGATCGTAATGTTCCCCGTGAAGGGATGCGGCTATCCCTCCAAAATACTCCAAGGCGTCGGCACCGGAATGCGCATCGACCGCGATGGCCTCTGAAAGGGGCTTCCCGGTATCTTCTACTTCGATTCGGGCAATTTCCTCGTTTTTAACGCGTAAAAGTTCCGCCGCTTTTCTAAGGATACGGCCCCGCTCCGTTGGAGCCATGGCCGACCAGATTTGAAATCCCGATTTTGCGGACTGTACGGCAGCCTCGACGTCATCACGGGAGGCGGATTGAACGGTATGCATCATTTTTCCGGTCGCGGGATTGATATTATCAAAGTGGTTGGATGAACTTGCCACTTGTCTTTTTCCCTCATAGTATAAATAAGAGTGTTCTTTTGTCATTGTTTATTCATTTTAAGGATGTTCCACGCCGCTTGTTTATACTTCTCCTGTTTTTTGTAATAGGCTTCGTTCTGTTCGTACAGCGAAAGATAATAATAGGCCCCTTCGACCAGGATATAAATGAGGTCCGCGGCCTCTGCCGAATCTTCTACATCTACTTCGCCGTTCTTCTTTGCATCCTCTATGGCTTGTACGAGTAGCGACCTCAGGTTCTCGTGTAGCTCCTTAAAGGCGGCCTTGATTTTTTCGTCCTTGAAGGCCAGCGTAAAACATCCGTAGAAAACCCCGTCTTCCACCACCTCGTTCCATTCCCTGGAAAACAGATTGTTTAGAACTTGTTCCAAATGGGAATCTCCAGTGTTTACATCATCCTTTATGGAGTATAAGCTCTTGTAGCGCTTCATTATAAAGTCGATGAGGCCATAAATGAGCTCGTTTTTCGAACCGAAATAATGGAGCACCAAACTGGTATTGACCCCCATTTCCTTGGCAACTTTGGCCAGGGAGGCATTTTCCAAGCCTTCTTTTTTCGCCACTTGATAAAAGGCCTCGACCGTTTCTTTTTGTCGGACTTCCTTAAGGCTTTTTCTTCCCATCGGTGAATAGATTCAATAAAAACGCTACAATGATACTACAATTAAATTTAAATTGATTGATTGTTCAATCAAAATATTTTCCTATTTTCGCCCCGTTCGGAGTTACGGCTATAGTCGGCGCGTATCCGACCGATCAATTTTTAAACCATAAGCCTTATCAACCATGAACAGTAAAATGGAAGCCCGTACCAGGATAAAGAGAAAATATTGCCAAGTTCTATTCAGTGCTGCAATACTATTGTTTTCGGTGACCCTCGGACTGGCCCAGGAAAAACAAGTTACGGGGACGGTCATCGATGCCGAAAGTGAACAGCCGTTGCCCGGGGCCAGCGTGGTCATACAGGGCACGGCGACCGGAGTGGTTTCCGACTTTGACGGTAATTTTGAAATCAAGGTACCATCGGAAGAATCGGTTTTGGAGATTTCTTATGTGGGCTATACCACCCAGGAAATCCTGGTCGGGAACAAGTCCGACCTAACCATACCTCTGGCCATCGAGGCAAGTACGCTAGACGAGGTCGTGGTCACTGCCTTGGGTATCAGAAAGGAGACCAAAGCCTTGGGGTACGCCGTGCAGGAGGTCGAAGGGAGTTCTCTCGAAAAAGCCAAGGAGCCCAACGTGGTCAATTCCCTGACGGGTAAAGTGGCGGGACTTACCATCAAGAATTCCACCGACCTTTTCCAAAATCCCGAAATAAACTTACGAGGCGCAAGTCCCTTGCTAGTGATAGATGGTATCCCGGACAGGACTACAGATATCTGGAAGGTGAATGCCGACGATATTGACAACATCAGCGTACTGAAAGGGGCTACGGCTTCTGCCCTTTACGGTTCTGTCGGGCGAAACGGGGCCATTATGATTACGACCAAAAAGGGTAAGGAAGGCAAACTGACCGTCTCCGTGAACAGTTCTACGATGTTCCAGCCCTCTTTCATCAGGGTGCCTGACGTTCAGACGCAGTACGGAAACGGGAACCAGGGCGTATATGCCTACATCGACGGAACCGGTTCGGGGAGCGAAGGCGGAGGTTGGATATGGGGTCCAAGCGTAGATCAGCCCGACCCATCGACCCCTAGCGGTTTTTTTGAGACCCCGCAATACAACAGTCCCGTTGATCCGGTGACGGGCGAGCGGGTACCCATCCCCTTTACTTCACGGGGCAAGAACAATATCCGGAACTTCTTTCGCACCGGAATGATACAGACCAATAACGTTAGCGTTGATTGGGGCAGTGAAAAAGCGAGCTTCCGAACTTCGCTCTCGAACGTCTATCAACTGGGTATCGTACCCAATACTGATCTTGGCAACACCTCCTTCACCTTGGGCGGTACCATGACCCCTTCCGACAAGTTGACGATCGGTACCAACCTGACCTATAACAAGCAGTACACCGACAATTTCCCGTCAGTAGGCTACGGTCCTACGAACTACCTTTATAATCTGGTACTTTGGACGGGGGTTGACGTCGACGTGAACGACCTTAAAAACTATTGGAGGGAAGGCCAGGAGGGCTTCCAGCAACGTCATTTCAACATATCGTATTACAACAATCCACAATTTCAGGCCCGGGAATACCTTCAAGGATACGATAAGGACAATGTTTTCGGAAACCTCAACTTTGAATACGAGCTGACACCGGAACTCAGTCTAAAGGGAAGATCGGGAGTCAATGTGTATAGCTTGCACAGAACCTATAAAGAACCGAAGAGTTATATCGGATACGGAGACAAATCGCGAGGAAACTTTACGATAGCTGATTACAATTATTTTGATATCACCACAGATATCGGGCTAAAATATGAAAAAGAGTTCAGCAGGGATTTCAGTGTCAGCGGGGAGGTGGCCTATTCCAACTATTTCAGGGAAACCACCGGCGGATCGACCGCGACCGACGGCCTGAACATCCCAGGTTTTTATAATCTCGACAATAACGCAGGATCGACCTTTATCGCCGAAAACCGGGAAGAAAAAGAAAGTATTCAGAGTGTTTACGGATTTGTGGACCTTGAATTTTACAATGCCTTTTATCTCAGTTTGACCGGAAGAAACGACAAGGTCTCCACCTTGCCGGCGGGCAACAATTCATTTTTCTATCCTTCCGTTTCAGGGTCGGTCGTGTTGTCCAGCCTCTTTGATACCCCCCAATGGTTGAGCTTTGCCAAATTAAGGGGCTCTTGGTCACGGGTCTCGGAAGGGAAAATTCGGACAAGCTCCGATGACGAAAACCCTTACCGATATATACAGGCCTATGACAAAGGAGCTACATGGGGAGGCGTGCCTTCCGCGGAGTTCGGCAGCAACCTCTTGTCGCCCGAGCTCGAGCCGGAAACTTCCGACACTTGGGAAATAGGGGCGAACGTACGCTTTTTTGGAAACAGGTTGGGGCTGGACGCCACCTATTATGAATCAGAGGACTATAATAACCTGATCTTTAGTCCGATTTCCGATGCGTCAGGCTATGAGAGTATCCTCTTGAACGGAGACATTTTCAAGCGAAAAGGTGTGGAATTCGTACTTAACGCCAAGCCGGTACAGACCGAGAATTTCAGTTGGGACCTGCTGGCAAACCTGAGTCGGTATAGAAGATATCAGGACGAGATTTATGGTGATAAGCAGCAGACCGAAGACCTGATCCAGGTGGGCGACCGCACCGATCGCATTTACGCCAATGTCTTTCAGACCAATGAAAACGGCGAGATCATTTTTGAAAACGGGTTCCCGGTAGATGACCCTTACAGGAGGTTTATCGGGTATGACGAACCGGATTGGACCTACGGGCTTTCTAACACCTTCAATTATAAAAACATTGCCTTGTCCTTTTTGTTCGACGGGCGGATCGGGGGCTTGATATACTCAAGCACCAATCAGAAAATGTGGTGGGGAGGCACCCATCGAGGAACGGTCAACCAATTTAGAACGGATGCCAACAATGGCGAAAGCACCTATGTGGGGCAGGGGGTCAAAGTGGTCGATGGTTCGGTGGAATACGACATCAACGGAAATATAACCAACGACACCCGCGTTTACGAATCGAACGATGAGGCCGTAAACTACATCAACTTTATGCAGACCACCAGCAACTATCACAACAATAATTACCACTATTATAAAGAAACTTTTATCAAACTAAGGGAGGTAACGCTGACCTACAATTTCAGTAACGAGCAGTTGGCCCAGACCCCTTTGGATGCATTGAGCGTCTCCCTTATCGGACGAAACCTATGGCTGGCCTCTGATCTGCCCCATGTCGATCCCGATACGGGCGTGGACAACTTACAGGCGCCTTCGACCAGAAACATGGGCCTCAATGTAAACCTGAAATTTTAAATAACAAACCATGAGACATTCCTTTATAAACACGTTTCTATGCTTATTGCTGCTCTTTGCCGTCGGCTGTACAAAAACGGAAGAGCTGCAAGATGATCCCAACCGAGCCACCCAAGTGCCGCCGAGCTTGATCCTGACCAATATTGAGGTCGAGGCCTTTACCAATGTCAGTCTATCAGCGGGCTTGGCCAGTCGATATTTGACCAATACCGATGGGGTCATTGCAGAACAATATTACAATTGGACGCAAGCTGGATTCGGCGGTTACGACAACCTCAAACAGGTCAGCAAAATGGTCCAGGAGGCGGAGCGCACCGAAGAGGAGGTCTATTCGATTTTGGCCAAGTTCTTCAACTCCTACTTTATTGTCGAGATTACCCAGGTTTTTGGCGACGTACCTTATAGTGAGGCCGTAAGTGTGGCCGAGGAAATCTATGCTCCGGCTTACGATCGGCAAGAGGATATCTTTGTCAAAGTACTGAACGACCTGAAGCAGGCCTCCGATGCCTTGGCTCAAAACGAAGGCACCATTTCAGGCGATATCGTATACGACGGTGATAAGCTAAAATGGCGCAAACTGATCAACTCGTATTACTTGAGGGTGCTCATGGGGCTGTCCAAAAAAACCGGGAATCCCCAACTGAACATTGCGGACCGGTTCAGCACGGTAGTGTCTAACCCTTCCCGGTACCCCTTGTTTGGATCGAACGATGACAATGGCGCCCTTGAATATTTCGATATACAGGATAATCGTTATCCCTATTATAATGATAACGCCATACAGACCGCCTATTACATGGAAAAAACCTTTGTAGACCGTTTAAAGTTGTTCGAAGATCCCCGCCTGTTTGTCTTTGCCGATCAAAAGCCGAACGCCGGCGATGCCGACGAAACGGATTTCGAGGCCTATGACGGACTATTGGGCAGCGCCCCCTTTGATGAAAATTCGGCCAAGGCCGTTGCCGGGGAGGCCTCTAGAATCAACCCGCGCTACTATAACGATCCCATAAACGAGCCCAGTCTGTTGATGGGCTACGCCGAACTGCAGTTTATACTGGCCGAGGCCGCCGCAAGGGGGTGGATCGGGGGCGAAACCGAAGAATATTACAATGAGGGTATCCGTGCATCCTTCGACTTTTTCAATGTTACGGGAGCAGAAGATTATCTGGCTGGTGCTGCCGTGCAGTTGGATGCTTCCAACGAAATCAAAAGTATCTTGCAGCAGAAGCATATCGCCCTGTTCATGAATACAGGATGGCAAATTTTCTACGAGCAGAGGCGAAGCGGATTCCCCGAGTTCGATGTCTCCGGAGGCGGGGTGCTGAACGGGGGGCGAATACCGAAACGATGGCTCTACCCCGAAAGCGAGACGACCAACAATCCCGCCAATCTGGAGGAGGCGATTTCACGACAGTTTCCCGAAGGGGATAATATAAACGCGGTAATGTGGCTTATCGAATAGACGCGAAAGTTCAGGCTCGGAAACTTTGAATAAATTACATTTGGAATCCATAAGAACATAGAATGCTTACGAACAAAGGAATTATCAGCTTTATTTGGATGTGCCTTCTTATCGGAACGATGGGATTCGCGCAGAAAGACACCAAAGTGCTTTTTGCTATCGTTGACGGGATTTCGGCCGACGTCATCGAAGAAATCGCTACCCCGAACCTCGATGCCATTGCAGAAAATGGCGGATATACCCGTGCCCTTGTAGGCGGTGAAAAGGATGGTTACTCCGAAACCCCGACCATCTCGGCCGTAGGCTACAACAGTTTGCTGACAGGCACATGGGCGAACAAGCACAACGTATGGGGCAATTCAATTAAGGATCCCAATTACGAGTATCGGACGATTTTTAGGTATGCGGACGAACACCGGCCGGAACTCAAAACGGCAATTTTCTCCACTTGGCTTGACAATCGCACCAAACTGGTCGGATCCGGACTCGACGCTACCGGAAACATTGAATTGGACTACCATTTCGACGGGTTTGAACTCGATACCATTGCATTTCCGCACGGTAACGACCGGGAGTATATCCATAAAATCGACGAGCATGTCACCTCCGGTGCCGTCCGCCACATAAAGGAAGAGGGCCCGGATATTTCATGGCTTTATTTGCAGTACACCGATGACATGGGGCATATCTACGGCGACAGCGACCAATTTCACGATGCAATTAAGACCATGGACGACCAAATAGGAAGAATATGGGGCGCCATGGAATTCCGGAGCGAAAACTTTGATGAAAACTGGGAATTGTGGATAACTACCGATCACGGCCGTAATCCCAAGGATGGAAGGGGACATGGCGGACAGAGCGATAGGGAACGAAGCACTTGGATTATCACCAATGCAAAAGACCTAAACGATTATTTCAAAAGTAATACCCCCCACGTCGTAGATATTCTGCCCTCTATGTTGCGTACGCTGGACATTCGTCCCAAGAAAGAACAGCTCTGGGAATTGGACGGGGCACCGCTGACCGGTGAGATATCGGTCGCCGAGGCCAAATCGACATTAAAAGGAAAGAAGATCAACTTGACGTGGAAGGCTTTCCTACCGAACGAGAAACTGGAAATCCGAATCGCCACGACCAACAAATTTGCCGTAGGAGGGCAAGACACCTATAAAAACATGGGTCAAGTGAAGGCAGGTGCGGAGAAGACGACCCTTGATGTTTCTGAGCTTCCGTCCGATTTTTACAAGATCGTTCTCATCGGCGAACACAATTCGGTCAATACATGGGTGATGGAGAATTGACATGGAGGAAGTGTGATTTTCTTAAAACGCCACCTATTTTATTCTATTTGGTGACAGGAGTGTTGCTTCTTTCCTGCAATCAGATCAAGGAGACCAATAACCCAGAAACTAGTCCACCGATATCGAGCCTTTCCGGAAGGGAATTGGCCAACGTTCATTGTGCCAGCTGCCATATATTCGTACCCCCCGACAGATTATCGAAAGAAATTTGGAAACTCGATGTACTGCCCGCCATGGGCAACCGGTTGGGCATATACAACGGCGAACACCAGCCCGATAGCATTTTCGGTTCTTTTCGGAATGCGGCGATAGTCAAAGAGGCTAACGTCTTTCCCGAAGAACCTTTGGTGGCCAGGGAAGACTGGGACAAGCTAGTCGCCTTTTACGTGCAGAATGCTCCGGAGATGGCCCCTTCCCCGAAACCGAACACGCCGATCAAAACAGGGCTGAAGCATTTTAAATATAACGAGGCATCCTATGCCAATAGCCCGCCGCTGACTGCTATGGTCAAGATTCTTTCCGGTCAAAAGGGACTGGTATTCGGCGATGGGAAACCCAACGGAAAAGGATTGACGTTTTTAAATCCCGACCTCGAAAAGGGAATCAACCTGCAGCTGGCGAACACGCCCATCCACTATCATCAAGATACCGAAGCAATTTATTTGACCACCATTGGAAAGGATGTCTACCCCAATGACCTCGCGGATGGGGCACTGCTTAAATTCAAGGGCGAGGGAATGGCAATTGACCGGGGAAGCGGGGAACGATTGATCGCGAACCTGCAGCGTCCCGTCGACATGGCCTATGGTGACCTGAACAATGACGGACTGCAGGATGTCGTCGCCTGCGAATACGGAGACCTGACCGGGAAACTGGTCTGGTACGAGAATATGGGCAACGGAAACTATACCTCCAAGGTCCTAAAGATCGGTCCCGGTGCAATCAAAGCGATAATCAACGATTACAATAAAGACGGGCAAAACGATATCTTCGTGCTGATGGCCCAGGGAGACGAGGGCATCCTTTATTTTGAAAATGTCGGAAACGGAAAGTTCGTTGAACGACGTTTATTGCGCTTCTCACCGCTCAATGGCAGCCAATACTTCGAACTGGCCGATTTCAATGGAGACGGTCTCGACGATATACTGTATGTCTGTGGGGACAATGCGGATAAAACTCCAATTTTAAAAGAGTACCATGGAATTTATATTTTCATCAATGCCGGGAACCTGAATTTCGAACCATCCTATTTTTACCATCAAAATGGGGCGTACAAGGCCCTTTCTCGGGACTATGACGGAGACGGCGACCTTGATATAGCGGCTATCTCTTTCTTCCCCGACTATGCCGATACTCCCGAAGAAAGCTTTGTGTACCTTGAGAACCGGGGAGGCCTTGAATTTGTGGCTTCGACGTTTGCTGAATCTACCAAAGGACGATGGGTCGTAATGGATGCCGGGGATATCGACGGTGACGGGGATATCGACCTTGCCCTGGGCTCGTCAGTACAATTTTTTGCAAAGGGAGATACCACAGGGCTCAGCAAGAAATGGTTGACCGAGAGCCCGTCGGTCATTCTACTTGAAAATACGCTCCAATAAAAGGGGAAGAGGCTTCAACTATCTTAACACTTTACATCCCAAATTCAACCTGTATTCAAGTTTTGGTCAAGATATGATGCAAAGCCTATAAAATACTGGTGGCTCGATATCATATAATTCAATTTATTTGTTGGGAATCGTTTATAGAACTACTTAATTCTTATAGAACCATGAACCGACCCAATTTTTATTTTCTCTTCGTTCTTATCACTGTTACCTGCCTTTCCTGCCAGCCCAATGATCAGGAAAAGGAATCCATGGCCGCATTGCCAGTTTATGACGATGTACCCTACCTACAGGATTACGCGATCAAATATAATGTCAATGAAGGCATCACATCCCTTTCTAAGGCTTTCATGGATAGAAACGAAGTGATTCAGGTGATGTCCGATAAAGGAGTGCTGCGTACCAAAAGCGGGCAATTTTTATATCCGGGCACCTTAGTTGAGGATAAAACATACCGTCCGCTTACCGATAAGAACGTGCGGGGCATGACCACCTACCAGAATCAGTTCGTCTATGTCGATGACAAGGCGGTCTTTAGCAATGCGTGGGCGGGCACACCGTATTTTGAACATGAGTTGCCCAAAGCGGATAGGGTAGTTTCGGGCGATGGCTTCGATTTTATGATCAGCGATGGCAGATCGTTGCAGTTTGTTTCAAAATCCAAAGCCGGTTGGAGCGGTGAATTGATGGACGATACCGTAAGGGATATGCTTTATGATGGCAATACCCAAAAATTTTGGATGTTAGGGGAAAGATCCTTGGCGAGTTTTGATACGACCACAAACCGTTTTGAAACCAAGGTAGTGGGGGAAGGGTTCACTTCGTTCGCCTTGAACGGGGAACAACTGGTCATCGGCTCCGATTCGGGATATATTGTAATGGACCCTGTATCGGGAAAGCAGGTTGGGGAAAGATATAACCAGCTGCCCGCCACCGAAATTACCTATATCACTGCTATCAATGGCCAGTTATGGTTCGGCTCGACCCAAGGGGCGTTCAAACTACGCGAAAACGGCAAGTTCGACTACTACTATGGCAAACGCTGGTTGCCCGGCAATAAGGTCCTGCATATTTCACAAGGTACCGACGGATCGGTATTGATACTCACCGATAAGGGCCTGGGCCGGATCGTATTCGAGAAAATGACCCTGTTCGACAAAGCCCAATATTTTGAAAAGCAAGTCCGTGACCGGCATATCCGTTACGGTTTCAATGCGACCTTGGTGGATTTCGAGAACGGCAATTTTGATATGGGAAGGCTCTCCGATTCCGACAATGATGGACTTTGGACGAGCATGTACCTGGCCGGGCAGGTCTTTCGTTATGCGGTAACCCAATCTGAGGAAGCCCTGCAAAACTGCAGGGAATCTATGGATGCCATGGAAAAATTGTTCAGCATCAATCCCGTTCCCGGGTTTCCGTCACGTTCGTTCGACCGCAGCGGCTATATCGATGTACTGCACGACCCCGATAGATGGCAAAACAGTTCCGATCCGGAATGGGACTGGAAGGCGACCACCAGTAGCGATGAGGCCATCGGGCATATGTTCGCCTACGGCGCCATGGCGGAACTGATGGACAATGATCTGAAAGACCGGGCGATTACCCTTATCGACACCCTGATGTCGCATATCGTACGAAACGACATGTACATGGTCGATTACGATGGCAAGCCTACTACTTGGGGCCGATGGAACCCCGAGTACGTCAACGCACGACCAAAAATGGTCGGGGATCGAAAGATAAACGCCTCGAACATCATCGGAATGTTACAGACCGCCTATCATTTTACCGGCAAGGAGAAGTACAAGGAAAAAACTTTCGATCTGATGGAAAATCACGGTTATCTCGAAAACCTGATGCGTCCGATGGACCAAGTGGGCATGGCCCCGGATGATGCCGATGACTGGAGTAAGATGTTGTCGGAATCGTGGAACCATTCCGACGATGAGATGTATTTTGTGGGCTATTGGGGATTGTACCGCTATGCCTTCAATGACAGCCTTCAAGCGAAATATAAGGAAGCCATTATCGACCACTGGGAAATTGAGCGTCCTGAAAAGGAGGGCTTATGGAATATCATGACCGCCCTGACCGAGACTCCTGATTTCGATTTGAACGAAGCTGCTTGGTATCTTCGCGAACATCCGATGGACCTTATTACCTGGGACATTAAAAACAGCCACCGGAAAGATCTCGAGTTTATCGCCCCGAATTTTCGGGAACAGACTACCCGGGAAGTATTGCCCCCTGACGAGCGGCGAATTCAGCGGCACAACGCCAATATGTTCCGGTTGGATAAACTGGGAAGTGACGGCACCCAGGAATACTCCGCCGGCGATATCTGGCTATTACCCTACTGGATGGGGCGCTATTTGGGGGTAATCAGCGAACCGGTCAAAGAACGGGAAGTGAATGGAGAATCATAGTTCTGAGCAGATTAGGATCCGGGACAACCGGCTCTTAATGGTTCCCCTAAAGCGAAAGCCTCGAACACATCATTGAAATTCCGGCCAATACTCCGCTATTTTCTTTCGTAAGAAATGGACACTGCGTTCAAGTTGGTCCATTCCCTCGACCCCGTCCTCGATACTGATCCAGCCATCGAATCCGACCCGTTCCAGTTCGGTAAAAATAGCATCGTAGTCATTGAGTCCCTTTCCTATTTCACCATGGCGAAGACGGCGGGCATATCCGATGCTTCCTTCCTCTTCTTGCCGTAGGTCTTCTACGGTGCCTTCGATGAGATAACGGTCGCTGGCGTGCATGGTAACCACCCTGTCGGAGACATGATAGAGTAATTCCAAGGGATCTTCCCCCGCTAGAAACGCATTGCTCGGATCGAAATTGACCCCGAAATTAGGGTGGTCGATTTGCTCGACCAAACGACAAAAGACATCCATTTTTTGCGCGAATTCCGGATATTCCCAAAAATCGTCCTTATAGTGGTTTTCCAAAATCAGGGTAATGCCCATAGCCCGTGCTTTGGGCAGACAGGCTTTGATACAGGCAGCCGCTAGGTCTATTCCTTCATCCGTAGAAAGCTGTGGGCGTCGTTGTCCGGACAGTACCCGGCAGTACGAGCCGCCCAAGCTGGCCGTCATCTCTATCCAACGAAGTTGTTTTTCGATTTCCTTTTGGCGAAAAGCTTTATCCGGATGCGTAAAATCGGGGGAACAACAGAGCATAGGAATACATTTTCCGCGAGTTTCTACCTCTTGGCGAAAGCCGGTCCATTTCGAAGGGTCCGCCATCTCCAAAAAACCTGCATACCATTCCAGGCCCTCGACCTCCAGGCCACAGGCCAAGTCGATCCACTCGGTCAATTTCATCGTTCCGTTTTTGCAGAGTTCCTGCATAAAAGCTTTGGGGAATACGGCCAGTTTTGGCATATTTTGTTGTTTTGGGATTTATTGTTTGTAGTTAGTCAAAGAAAAATGTTCAACCCCAGAAAGGTAAGTGGTTGTCAGAACCTTCATTAATCGACGTTGTAAACAATTCAAAGTTCAAGTCTGCCTGCGGTAGATTCAAGGATCAAAGTGCTTTTCGGGCTTTATAAAACCACTTTAAACTTCGAGACCAGACTGCGAAGCATTTTTTAGACCTTGAATTACTGGCTCGATTACTAAATATTCCATTTTCAAATTGTCTAATTTTAAAATCATCAAATTGAAAAGCTGCCTGCCGCCAACTGCTTACTCCCTTCCATGTGAACCTTCCCATTTTTTGGGAAGGTTCCGTCCGATAAGCGGAAATTGCTCCAGTTCGATTACCTGCGCGCTGACCGGTCCGCATTCGTCCGAAACCAGATAAACGGCTGCCGCGGCAATCTCCTCCGGCGAAAAAATACGTTGGGCGGGAGCAAAGATGTCCGGCAAGTCTTTGAACCAGTCCTCGCGCATTCCCTGGCGCTTTTTGTCCACCATTTCCCGTTCCGTCAGCACCCATCCGGGATTGATTTGGTTGACCCTTACCCTGTTTTCCCGGAATAGCGTGTCTCCCAGGTTGCGGGTCATCGTCATAAGCGCGCCCTTTGACATGCTATAGGCCAGCAGATCGGGTTCGCCGCACCAGGCATTGATGGAGCCAATGTTCAGCACGCAGCCCCGGGTTTCGGTCAGATGGGGCAAGGCGGCCCTGATCAAAGCCAAGGGGGCAACTGTATTGGTGGCCAAAACACGCTTTAGGAACGCATCGTCGGTTGTTTCGATGTTCGATGACGAGACCAAAGCGGCATTGTTTATCAAGACATCCAATTTTCCATATTTTTCAAGGGCGGTCCCAATCAATTGTACCGGCGCGTTTTCGGCCGTGACATCTACGGTATGGTGCAGCGCGTTTTCGGAGCCCAATTCTTCGACCAATAGCTGTCCTTTGGCATCTTCGAGTCCGTTGACAACGACCTTGGCCCCTTCCTCGACACAACGTTTGGCCATGGCACGGCCAATGCCGGTATAACCGCCGGTAATTAATATGGTCTTGTTATGTAATCGCATCTTTTTACTCAGGTTTTAGGATACTCTTGACCACTTTGCCCGAATGCATCCTCTCGAAGGCGTCCAGCCAATTTGACAACCCCCAAACGCCGCCGATTATAGGTTTGACATCTAATTGTCCCGAAGAGAGTAGAGACAATACCTTTTCCCATATCGGCCAGTTGTGGCTAAAGCTCCCTTGCAAGGTAATGTTTTTTTGTACCAAGGCATCCAACGAAAAACCCAGGGGCTGCGGACCCCAGCCTACCTTGGTGATATGGCCTTTGGGGCGCACCAACTGAAGGGCAGTTCTTAAGGCGGTACTGGCCCCGGTAGCATCGATGATACAGTCCGCCCCGAGTCCGTCCCGCCCCTCGCCCCACTCCGTCGCGTCGCCGATGATAGCTTCACAGCCATAGTGTCGGGCAATCTCAAGCCTTGCCTTATCGGTCTCCAGTCCAACGACGGCGACTTCGGCCCCGCACAACCTTGCCACGGCGGCGCAGAGGATTCCGATGGTGCCCGGTCCAAGTACGATGACCCTGTCCCCGGGAGCAATATTTGAGTTCATTGCTACGGCATTATAGGCCACCGAGCAAGGCTCGGTCAGACAGGCCTGCTCAAAGGGCAGATTTTCCGGCACTCGGTGCAAGCAGCGTGCGGGTACCCGGACAAATCGGGTCATGGCTCCATCGACCCCGTAGCCGAACCCCTTTCGGGAGGCGTCCAGATTATAGAATCCCTGCCTTGAAAGCGGACTGTCGGGGTCGATGACCGCTGCGGTTTCGCTGACTACGCGACTTCCTTCCTTCCATCCCTTTACCCTACTTCCCAACTCAACGACATGGCCCCCGAACTCGTGGCCTAGTACAACCGGATAGTTTACGGGCCAGCTATGGTCGGCGGTCCATTGGTGCAGATCGCTACCGCAGACCCCGACGTTGGCGACTTTCAACAGCACATCTTCTTCTCCGATAGAGGGTTTTGGGATTTCGCGGATTTCCACGCTTCCCGATTTCGGGGCAAAATTGACTACAGCTTCGGATTTCATATTTTAGAATCTATTTTTCCTAACTCTTATCTAATTCCTGTTTTCTGACTCTTAAACCCTATCATCTAACAAGACGTCCAGTTTGCTGATTATCAGCAAACTGTTTTTTTGTTAACTTATAAACCAATAAACTAGCCAACTGATAGAAAAAGTTTGCAATCACGGACCAGCGGCTCATATAAGCGGCTTTGTTCCTGCTTCCTTGGCGTTGTCCTATCACTTTAAACCTCCCCATAGGCATGAATCTTTTCGCAGATAAGACGTAAGGAAGTTTCCAGATCACCGTCGGCGGTCTTAAAGGCATCGGCATCTATGGTCAACGGAGCGCCTAATACCACCAAGGGCGCCCCATACTCGGGACACTTGACGGCCTGCTCCAAGGTCAGTCCGCCTACCGCCTGAACCGGAACGTTTACGGCAGTCACTACCTCCCGTAGCTCATCCAACGGACTTGGCATTCGTTGCCCGCTTGCGGCAATGCCCCTGCGCTCGTCGTAGCCGATATGGTGGATGACGTAATCACAGCCCAAGGCCTCGAGCCGTCGGGCACCGGCAATACGATCGTCGCAGCCCAGATTGTCGCCCATGACCTTAATTCCATAATCTTTTCCTGCCCGCACCACCATTTTGATGGTCTCTTCATGGGCCCGCGCCATGACGACCACGTGGGTCGCCCCCGCTTTGGCCATCATTTCCGCCTCGAGGTATCCCCCGTCCATAGTTTTCAGGTCGGCGACAATAGGCACTTCGGGAAAGGCCTCCCGTAATTTACGCACCCCGTGCAGGCCTTCTGCCAGAATCAGCGGCGTTCCCGCCTCCAGCCAATCGACTCCTGCTCGTACAGCCAAGGCAGCTGTTTCCAGCGCCTCGTCGATTTGGGTCAGGTCCAGCGAAATCTGAACGATGGGTTTCATGGTAGTTGTATATGTTGAAGACATCTAAATATAAGGTTTTTTAAGTCATTGTCGCAAAAGCCAAACTTCGGTGACGCGGGACTGCTTTCTCCAATTGAGATGAGCCTCATTGGGTGTGTCGAAAGTAATTTTCAACTTTCCGGTACCGATTAGATTCCTGGGTAAAGGAAATTCCTTGAATTGTCCGTATTCTTTTTCATATAAAGAGGGACTCAACCGTGTTCCGTTCGCGCGCAATAGGGCTTCCCCGTAACCCGCGACGCGTATCAGGTAGTCGGCTTCGGAATCGAGCCCGTCATACTCCAGGGTCGGTGTAAACTGGAACAGTTGTGTAGACAGCCGTCTTCTGCTTCGGCCATCATTTTCCCATAAATAATCGATGGCATCGTCTGTTTCCGAGGTGACGTGCGTGGCATCCACACTTGAAATATTGTCATAAAAACTACCTTCCCCCGGCGATGCGTAAGTTCGAATGAATTTAATCCGAGCCAGTTTTTCTCTTTCCGATGAAAAAGCTTTTATCTTTTCGAACTCATCTTCTAGCCACCATCTATTGTTCAGGGGGTGGTCGATAAAATCGAGAACAGCGCCTCTTTCAGCACTGCGGGCCTGATGTTTGGACACACTGGTCTGCGCCCCGACAGACCGGTACAGTTTGTCGGCATACTGGACAATCTTTTCCCTAAGGGATGGGGCCACCGGTTTTCGGTCGGCTTGATGCAACTGATTCAAAGCTTCGGCCATGGCTTTGTCCGCTCCTTTCCTATCGGCATCGGCAAGAATACGATAGGCTTCCTGCTCCAGGTTTTTCTCGTAGGCAAGGCGAGCTTGGATGTAGGCATCGTAATAGGCCCGCATGAGAAGCTGTTGCCAGCGCCAGTTGCCTTGCAGGTGGGGGTTCTCGGCTTCCAGCTTCTTCCAGCGCATCAGGGTTCCCTTAATCGTGGCGTTGTCCGCGATCGCACCTTCCCAGTTTCGTTCTAGTCCGAATGTGGCTTCCGTGGCCGCTACCGCAGTTTCGGGACCGAAATAAAAGCGGGAATACTCCATCAGGATATCCTCCGGTTTTTTTTCCGGATTCCAGCCGAGTTGGCTCCATATTGCCTTGTTTACATCATCATGCGAACCGTCGGAATAGGTGATAAAGCCATCGGTAATCGGAACGTCGCGACGAAAAAGTTCGGTGTATCGTAGCGGCTGCGGATTGCAAGGCTCGCGCCCTAGGGTCAGCGCAAAGGCCTGGTCCCAGTTTTTCACGGGGTAATGGCAGCGGACCGTATGGGTGATATCGGGATAAAAGCGGTACTTGTATTTCTTGGGCAAACGCTTACGCTCCAATTCCAAAGGCGGACTGCTGGGCCCGTTGACCAGTCCCGCGAGCCAGTCCGGCCTTTTCTCTTCAAGATATCGGAAAAAATAATCCGTTTTTTCCTTATCGAAACCTTGCAGGGAGACCCAGATGCCGGCCTTGGGATGATATTGTCTTAAAAGCGTGGAAAGGTTCTCTAGGTAGGGTATTAAATCGGACGGATGGTTGTCTCCCGGATCGCCGCCGGGCACAAAAACACCGTCCAATCTCGGGCATCGGGCATAAAAAGCTTCTTGCTGTCGAAGCCCCTCTTTACGTGCGGTGGGTTGGGTCAAGTCACCTGGGGCAGGGGTCCAGGCCCAATAGTCGGCATCGTATTTCTCGCAGATCTTGCTCAGCTCGATTTCCATCTTTTGCGGATCGATCTTAAAGTGAACGCTCGAACCGGGATCTTGAAAGGGGATGTTCTCAAAACTGTTGGCCCCAAAGAGCACCTGTTCCCGAAAATGTTGGTCGAACTGATCTACCGTCCATGCGTCCCACGAATTCGCAGTGTTGCGATAGCCGAATTGGTGACCGCGAAGGGCATATTCGGGAGATTCGGAAATATCGATTTCCGAGGCAATCGAGAATTGGTCCTGTTGCATGTCGGCCGTGCGCAGCAACTTGCCGATGCCATATAGAATTCCCCTTTTGTCGGCCCCTATTATATAAAGTATGTCTTTTCCATGCTCCGTTTGATGTACCAAGCGGTAGCCTTCTTTCTGGTTTTCAGGATGTCCTTCGTCCCTGGTCGGCACCGTTCTGCCATACAATTCGCTATTCCCGCTTAAGGTCACGGCGATTACAGGTCCCGAGTCCCAAGCATCGCCGAGCTCGAGTTCTAGTCCCGTCCTTTTCCCGATTTCTTCGGAAAGGACGGTTTTTACGGTCTTACCAAAAGACGCTTCTATCGAAGGTGCTATCAGCAGGGTGACTCTGGATAGATTAAGATGATGCTCTTTCCCGCCCTGGCAACAGGTGAATACAACGATCAAAAACAGCCAGGATATTTTTCCGTTCATAACTGCGGTTCATTTAAAACGAATTGCCCGGATCTCCCCGGGCAATTCCAGCTAACTCAATCAAACATAGTAGTAAATGGAATAACCCCCCGGTTAATCAACTACTACTATTTTTTTAACTTTTTATCTGCCACAACACCTATTAGGTATCGTCAGCGTTAGAAGTCTAAGGCCTTACCAGGGTTCCGCAACCCCCTGCAGAAGCCAAGGTTTGGACCAAGGGGTGTCATTTTCTACATAGCCGGGCACAGCATCGGTATACGGGGTGACTTCAAGGTCTTCCAGGGCATCGTTATAATTTTGGCTGTTGAAGTTGCGGGCGTTGTCGGGGTACACGAAGCGGACGGGAATAACATCCGCAACGGCGAAAGGGCCGGGCCTAAGCTCGGGCAGACCGGTTCTACGCCAATCCATATACGATTCGGATGCTGCCGAAAAGTTCGCAATCCATTTTTGCTCCATAAGCTGTTGTAAGGTTCCGTCGAAAGCCACTCCGTCGTTATCCATATAATCTGCGGCAAGGTCACCGATGCCCCATGCATCGAAAGACGCCTGTATTCCAGTGTTGTAATTTTCTTCTGCATCGACCCCCCATCCTTTTAAAGCGGCCTCGGCCTTTAAGAAAGCGACTTCGGCATACGATAAAATACGGGCTTTCAGGTAGGGCCCCGCCGTTTCGTTGAATTGCGGATCCATTTCTGAAACATGCACGTTGTCGCCCCCTTGCGTGGGCTGTGGATTAAGGTTATAGGTATAAGGCTCGGTACCTTGAACAGATACGGGGATGCCAACATAGACCGAGCTGGTATCTATTAGGGTCAGGCCGTCCAACCGATCTTGGTACCAGGTTTCGGGATTGTAGATGGTAAAGTTATCGGCCAAGGACGCTTCATTAATATACCGGACTCCATCGACAACAACGTCGTCGCCACCGCCGGGTACCTCTTCAGAAGGCACTACTTGAATGGGAATGGCAACGGGGGCGAACCATATATGACGTCTGGGATCGTCCAAGTTGACCAAGGTTCCGACCAGGGTCTCACAGGGCTTTACCCGGGTAAATTGCGAGGGTGTACCGCTTCTCCCGTTGCTAGGCTGTGAATCGTCGGGACTGACCCCGACATAGGGTACGGCACATTCTTCGTCGATACTTGAGATTAAAGGTTTGCCCAAGGTTTTTTGAACACCGGAACCAGCGAACGAAGGGTCCTTTTCGGAAAGACGCATATAATAGCGTAAGGCCAGGGAATTGGCATATTTGATCCACTTTTCCGAATCGCCCTGGAAATAGATATCCTGTGACGGCAGAAATTGTTCCAGTTGGCCTTGGTTATTTGACAAAAGGGAGGAAGCGGCTTCAAAATCCGCTATTATTCCCTTATAAATGGTTTCCTGTGCGTCATACTTGGGAAGATTGACATCGGTGTCGCCGCGCAGGGCTTCGGAATAGGGCACCTCCCCATAAAAATCTGTCAATAGACCGAAGAGATGGGCCTTCATGATCATGGCCACTGCTTGATGGAATCTCATATCCAGTTCCATCGAGCGGGAGAGGGCGAGGTCTGCGGTGCGTAGGCTGTTGTAGTAACCTTCCCAGCCACCGCCTTCCCAGTCATAGTTGTTGTTTCCCCAAGAATCTTTTTGTATGTACTGGACAAAAGCGGCCAAAGGCTCGGCATAGCCATTGTTGCCTATGTCCTTGGCGGTTTTGGCCATCACTTCCGTGAGCAGGAAACTCGGATTGGCCTCGTCTAGGTTCACCCCATTGGGGTTTTTATTGATTTCGGTAATATCCTTATCACAGGAGAGCGCCAAGAAGACGGTTGTTGCCAGGATTGTGCCTATGGTTTTGTTACTGATTCTCATATGCCTTATAGTTTATATTTGATGTTGTAGCCCTTTCGCTGTCTAGAAACTAAAATTCAATTTGAAGCCAACGGGAATGGCAAAAGGATTCACATTGAACCGTTCGATACCCTGTTTGAATTGAATACCGCTTCTCCCCTGTACATCCGATTCCGGTTGGAAGGCCATCTCGGGATCGATTCCGATATCTGCCTTGGTCCAGAGTATCACGTTTCTGCTGAATAATGAAATGGTCATGTTCTGAATGCCTATTTGTTGTAGGTTTTTTGATGACAATGCGTAGGACAGGGAAATCTCCCGAAGCTTAACGAAGTCGGAATCAAAGGTTGCGTTTCTGGTGAAGTCCCAACCATAATGGTCTTGGTATCGCGTATAGACCGTTCCCGGACCACCCAGATTTTCAGAGGTCGCCACAAAATTTCCGTCATCATCATATTCGCCCTGTACCCCGGGCATAAAGACCCCATCGCTAAGGGTGATGCCTCCATCGTCAACGGGGAAGCCTCCGTCTTCGGCGGTAGGGCCACCGACCAGCACGTAAAATTCGCCATCTTCGGACAGATATTGATTCTCATTCTCTTTTATATAGGTGGGAATGTCCCCTACGTCATTCAAATTATGCAATTTGTCGAGCCAGCGTTGGGTATGCATGTCAGACTCCCCGTAACGGTGTGTCTGTGAGACGAATTGTCCGCCTTTGCGCCAATCGAGATTCATGGAGAGCGACAAATTTTTATAAGACACCGAAGTCGTCATGCCCAATATAAAATCGGGATTGAAATTGCCTATGATGGGGGCGACACGGTTCCCATCTTCATCTTCTAGGGTACGGTCACTGTTCTCAAAACCCTCGTCATCGATCAGGGGCCATCCGTGGTAGGGGGAGTTTAAATCTTCGACCCGAACCAACTCACGATCTACAATATTGCCTATTTCTTCTCCGAGCCAGGTAATGGCACCTCCCTTAGCATCGGTCCACAACGTTATCGAATTCATGTCTTCCGCAAGTTTGACAACCGTAGTGCGGTTTCTGGTAAAAACAAAATCCATGTCCCAGTTCCAGTCCCTATTGGTTACGAGAGTGCCCCCGAGACTGGCCTCGACTCCTTCGCTCGTAAGCAGGCCGGCGTTGATGAATTTGGTATCATAGCCGGAGGAGATGGGGTTGTTTACCGGGAATATCTGATCCCGATTGTCACTTTCGTAGTAGGTGGCATCCAAGCGCAGACGACTGCCTAGGAAGGCCATATCGACACCGACCTCCCAAGAATTCTGGGACTCCGGTTTCAGCCCTGTGTTCAATAGGTCGCCCGGTACGGAAAGCAGGGAGGCATCGCCCCATGAACCACCACTGTTCAATACGGGAATCAGATTGTAGGGATCCGTGTCGTTTCCGACCTCCGCATAACCGGCCCGAAGCTTGATCAATGACACTTTGTTGCCCATATCGAAAGCGTTGTTCAATAAAAGGCTTCCCGATATCGAGGGGTAAAAGTAAGAATTGTTGCTGTCGGGCAGGGTGCTTGACCAGTCGTTTCTGCCGGTGACATCTAAATAAAACATATCCTTAAACCCGATACTGGCCAGTCCGTAAAGACTATTGACCTTCTTTTCCTGTTTATAGGAATCGAAATCAAGGTTGTTGGGCGCTATGTTGCTCAAGGTAAAAAGATTAGGCGTCAAAAGGCCTTGCCCTCTGCTTTTGGTGGCATTTCTTACGGTAGTAGCGTCGAACTTGCGTTGGTTGCCCCCGAAAGACACACTAAAGTCCCAATCCGTAAAGTTCTTTTCATAGGTAAGCAAAAAATCGACGTTGATTTCTTTGCGGAAGATATCCGTCAGCCCGTAGGCGCCGTTCATTTCGTTGGTATAGCCGTTCGATATCTTGGTTTCGCGCTGTTCGTTGATCTCATCATAATTGTAGCGCAGCATGGCGCTAAAGTCGTCTGTGATTTTATAGTCGGCTCTGATGTTCCCATAAAAGCGATTTCTAACAAAGCCGTTGTTAACCTCGTTGGCCAAAAAATACGGATTGTTCCATTCGGTTTCGGTCGGATCGTCGCCAAACTCAAAGGGCGAATTTTGAAACAGTCCCTCAAATCCCGGCAACCAATACTGTTTGAGGTCCCGCACATCGATATGGGGGGCGATCTCGTACATGGCCTGGATGGGGTTGGCCCCTCTATTACCGGCCGGTCGGTTGTCGGCATAAGTTTTCGTGTAGTTCAAACTGGAGCTCACCGAAACGTTTTGGTTCAGGTTTATTTTTGAGTTTAGGTTGATACTGTGCTTGTTGAGATCTGTATTCGGAATGAACCCTTTGTTCTTCAGGTGGTTGTACGACAGCCGGTAATTCACTTTTTCGGTGTTGTCCTGTACTGAAATGTTGTTGGTCGTCGTTATGGCCGTATTAAAGAAATTTTTCGGATTGTTGTGCGATCGAAGTTCCCGGGCTACGGGATTTCCGCTCTCCAGCTCCTGCGCGGTATAGGGCCAGTGAATGGCCTTGATTCCTTGGTCCAAAGCGGGGCCGGCCCATGCGGATGCGGTTTCGCTGATCAAGATTTCACCATAAGGGTTGGTCGGGAAATTATCTGGCGTATAGGGTCGTGATCCGGCGGCAAATCGGGAATGGGTATCCAGGTAACGGTAGGGGATATCAAAAACGGTACTGGAGTTAACCGTGACCCCCAGACCTTTCCTCGATTTACCCGATTTGGTGGTGATAAGCACAACGCCATTGCCCGCGCGGGATCCGTAGAGGGCCGCTGCACTGGCGCCTTTTAAAACGGTCATGCTCTCGATATCATCGGTGTTGATATCCGAAATGGCATTGCCATAGTCGACGCGGTTATCTCGTCCGACGCCCCCTACATTGTTCAACGTATTGAAAATGGGCACGCCGTCGACTACGAATAGAGGTTGATTATCCCCTGATAATGAGGTCGATCCCCGAATGACCATACTCACAGATGAACCGGGAGTTCCCGTCGAGTTTATCGCTACTCCCGATACCTTCCCGGAAAGCGCGTTCAGGGCATTTTCCTGCGGCACATTGTCGATGGCATCGCCACCGACCTCGCTGACGGAGTAGCCGAGCGACTTTTTTTCGCGGGAGATTCCAAGTGCCGTGACTACGACCTCGTCCAGTTCTTGGGACGAAGCCTCTAGAACCACATCGATGTTCGATCGATTTCCAACAGCTATTTCCTTGCTGGACATTCCTAAATATGAGAATACTAGAATGGATTGGGCATCCGGTACCGAAATGGTGTATTGGCCGTCAAAATTGGTAGTCACCCCTGTTACGGTTCCTTTAAGTACAACGGAAACGCCAGGCAGAACGTCTCCCGCGGTGTCGGTAACCGTTCCGGATATCTGGCTCTGTGCAAATAGGCCGCCGGTAAACAAGCTGAACACTAAGAGCGGGAGGTAGCAAAGATTATTTGTTTTCATAAGGTCTATACATTTGAAAATTTCAAGATTTCCCCGGTAAGAGAGTTTCAAAGCTATGTTAATAATTTTGGGAAAACCTCAAGTATATTGTTAGTTATTTATGACATTTTGACCTTCACGCCGTCTTTAGGAGCAAGAACCTGTATTCAGGTTGAAATTCCATGCAAATACAATAAGATATACTAAACACCGTAATCGGAATTCGATTTAATTTGTGTGAGCTGTACCTATTCTCGAGGATGAGGATGTTGACTAAAAACTAAATAAGCAGCAATGAACCCAAATTCACAACTATAGGATGCTAAGCGGAATCGACTACTTTATCGTTATAGCCTACATCGTGGGAATGCTTTTATTAGGACTTTATTTTAAAAGGTTTGTCGGCAGTTCCAAAGATTATTTTTTAGGGGGTAAGAGCCTGCCTTTTTGGGCCATAGGCATGTCGATAGTGGTCTCCGATATCGGTGCTCTCGATTTTGTAGGGGTTTCGGGGCAGGCGTACCGCTATGGTATCGCCGTGGGTAATTTTGATTGGGTGGGCTCCGTGCCGGCGATGCTGTTGGCCGCTTTTATTTTTATCCCTTATTTCTGGCGCGGGGGAATGTACACCATCCCCGAATATTTGGGAAGAAGGTACAATAGATCGGTACGTACCATCGCATCGGCCACGTGGATTCTTTTTTTCGCCCTAGATCTCGGGGTGCTTTTTTGGGCCAGTGCCGTACTCTTGAACGTTTTAATGGGTTGGCCGATTTGGGTATCGATACTTTCTACCGCCGGGGTCGTGGGCCTCTATACTTATTTCGGAGGCATCACGGCAGTGATTATGACCGACGTCGTTCAAATGATCATCATGTTCATCGGGGGTTTCGCCCTGGTGTTTCTCAGTCTCGATGCCGTAGGAGGATGGGTGAACATGGTCGATAAAATCATGAGTATGGGGCCGGAGTACCAGAGCCACTTTGACATTATAAGGCCTATCGACACCCCTTCGCCGTTTCCGTGGACAGGCATTTTATTCGGACTCACTTTCGTTATGGCGAACGCCTATATGATCGGCAACCAATCCATAGTGCAACGCTGTCTCACCGCAAAGAACGAATGGCACGCCAAGGCTAGTATGATTTTTGGCTCGGCCCTGAAAATGCTTATCCCCATTTTGGTATTGTTTCCGGGACTGATGGCGGTTGTCGTGCATCCCGATTTACTAGACGGCGACCAGGCCCTGCCGATGATGATCAAAACGATACTGCCACCGGGCTTGGTCGGACTGATGTTTGCTGCATTTTTTGCCGGACTGATGTCCAGTGTAGATTCGTTACTGAATTCTACCGCAACCTTGTTTACCAAGGATATCTATGAGCCTTTTATCAAAAAGAACGCCGGAGATAAACACTATCTGAAAGTGGGCCAGATAACCACTTTGGTGTTGTTGGGCCTTGGGGTGGCAACAGCGCCGATCAGTAGTGACTTCCCCGGAATTTACGTGGCGATACAGACATTTATGTCCTACTTTCAAGGCCCGTTGTTCGCCATTTTGTTATTGGGAATCTTTTGGAAACGAAGCACCCAATGGGGCGGACTTTCCGCATTGGTCGTCGGAATTGGCTTTGCGGTGTACCTAAACCTGTCCAAATCCCATTTGTTTACGATAGAGGATCCTTTCCTATATGTTTCCTGGTGGTCGTTTCTCTTGGCCTTTATTATTAATGTTCTAGTAAGCTTGTTGACCAAAAGACATACCCAGGCGAACCTCGAAGGGTTGGTATTCAGCCCGAAAATCATCACTAAAAACGAAACCCTGTGACATGTTAAATTTCGATTGGCTTTCGGGAATTTCCAAAGAAACCGCAAAATTGATATTTTTCGGACTTTATTTCGTCGTCGGGGCGTTGGTCATGATGCTTCCGAACGATTATATATTCGAAGGTATCGCCAAGGAAAATCGCCACTGGTGGAACAATCTAAAACTCTGGTCGTTGGCCGTACTAATCATACTGGCAAGTGTGTATTATCAATTTTAAACCGTTGTAGCATGAAGGGCAAGGAGCGAATGGATAGAATCAAAACGGCGCAAATAAACCGTGCTTTGGGGGTTTTCATATGCCTATTCGGGGTCATCATAATAATCGCCATGTACTTCACGGAAACTTTTGTCCAGCAGATGACCGATTTGGTCGCAGGATTGGTTTTATTGACTATAGGAGGAGGTATGGTGTGGAAATCCAGCCACACCTTGAAAAAATATAAACCCGAAGATTTAAATTGATGGTGTACGCATGAACGGCAATCCTATTAAGATACAGCTGTCGCAGCATTGGAGAATACGATCCTCAAGGGATGTTTCCGATGCGGGATCGGTTATTTCGAGCCCAGGTAGGAAAATAGATCACTGGATCGATGCCGAAGTCCCTTCTACGGTACTTGGTGCTTTAGTCGATGCAGAAATCGTCAAAGATCCCTTTGTTGGGGACAATCTTAAAAACATAGCGACAGAGCAGTTCGAAGTGTCTTGGTGGTATGCCACCGATTTTACTCTCGACACGGATCAAGCGGAATCATTTGCCGTATTAAAGTTTGAAGGCATCAACTACAAGGCGCAGGTCTGGCTGAACGGTAAGCAAATTGCCGGCCCTTCAGAAATCAACGGCGCCTACCGACGCACTTCTTTCGAGGTAAGCAAAAACATTGTTAAAGGGCGCAACTTTTTGGCTGTTGAGGTATTACCCCCCAAGCCCGGCGATTTTAGTACAGGCTATGTGGATTGGAATCCCGCCCCGCCCGATGGCAATATGGGTATTTTCAGGCCTGTAAGCTTACGTCTGCATCACGGGGTGCGCATCGAAAACCCCTTTGTTCGGACCAAGGTTGACCTGAAAACCTTAAAGCATGCCGATCTGACCGTGACGACCGAAATGAAAAACGATACCTCAAAAGAAGTCTCGGGGATTCTAAAAGGACGGATAGCATCCAAAGTATTCGAGCGGCACATAAACCTTTCGGCACGGGGTGAAACACGGGTGGAATTCAGGCCCGATGAATTTCCACAGTTGGCATTCAAAAACCCTAGGCTTTGGTGGCCGGTTCATCTGGGAAGCCCCGATCTCTACGAACTGGAATTGGAATTTATCGTTGACGGTCGTGTTTCAAGTGCCGAAAAAACAACCTTCGGTATCCGGGAGGTCGAAGCCTATTGGTTGAACGACATCCATCGCGGCTATAAGATTAACGGACAGAAAGTAATGATCAAAGGGGCGGGGTGGACCGATGACCTGTTTTTAAAGGATTCGGATAAAAGCCTCGAAGCCCAAGTGCGGTACGTCAAGCAGATGAACCTCAACTGCATACGTCTCGAAGGAATATGGGGCAAAGATCACCAACTGTACGATCTATGCGATAAACACGGTATTTTGCTGATGGTCGGATGGAGCTGCCACTGGGAGCATGAAATCCATATGGGCATCCCGGTCGATGAGCGTTACGGCGGGGTTTACAGACCCGAAGATATCGAACACATTGCACAAGCTTGGCAAGAACAGGTGATTTGGCTTCGCAACCATCCCAGTATCTTTGTTTGGACGGTTGCCAGCGACAAGGTCCCCATTACGGTCTTGGAGCAAAAATACATCGAGACCTTTGCCGAATACGACCCCGACCGGCCCTATCTTAATTCGACCGGGGGCGTGGGCAGCGATCAACACGTGGTCGGTAGCGAAGACGTCGTCAGTGAAATCAGCGGTTCTTCGGGCGTAAAGATGCTGGGTCCCTATGCCTATACAGCGCCAAGGTACTGGTTTACGGATACCAAGTTTGGCGGAGCGTATGGATTTAACACTGAAACAGGTCCCGGCGCCCAACCACCCCAACTGAAGAGCCTTAAAAAATTCATCCCCCGTGACAAATTATGGCCGATCAACGAAATATGGGACTATCACTGCGGACTTTATGAATTCAAAAAACTGGACCGCTTTGAGAAGGCTCTCAACGCGCGTTACGGCAAGCCTAATTCTATAGAAGAGTTCGATAGAAAGGCTCAGGCCATGAATTACGAACTGATGCGCCCCATGTTCGAGGCCTTTCAGGTCAATAAAAAGAAATGTACCGGCGTGGTTCAATGGATGTTGAATGCGGCTTGGCCAAAAATGTACTGGCAGCTCTACGATTATTACCTGATGCCCACGGGGGCCTTTTATGCGACTCAAAAAGCCTGTTCCGCCTTACATCTGGCTTACAATTATGGCGACCGTCAAGTTTATTTGATCAATGATCATAAGCAGGACATGGAAGGCTTGAAGGCCCGGATCCGTGTTTATGACATTGATTCACAGCTGGTTTTGGAGGAAGAAAGGACTTTGGACGCGCCTGCCGACAGTTCCGTTTCTGTATTTAAAACTGCAGCCAAGAAAGGAGGTTTATCGACCACTTACTTTTTAGATCTTCGGCTTCGCGATGCGCAGAACAAAGAAATGGATACTAATTTCTATTGGCTTTCCACCCGAGAGGAAACCCTGGATTACGAAGCATATCTCGGCGAATTCGCTTACCACACCCCCAGCAAACAGTACGCTGATCTAAACTTGCTAAATACCCTGTCAAAGGTAAATGTTGAGGTGGTCTGTAACCTTGAAGAAGATGGGGATGCCGTGGCAATATCCGCCACGTTGAAAAATAACGGTACTGTCATCGCTTTTCTAATCAACCTTCATGTAATCGAGAAGGAGACGGGGGAAGCCATTCTCCCTATTTTCTGGGAAGATAATTTTATCAGTTTATTGCCGGGCGAAAAAAGAACGTTACGAGCCACCTTTACCAGTACCGCAGTACCGGAATTAGAAGTAGCTGGTTGGAATTTGAACAAAACAAAAACGAACAACGATGCAACAATTAGCGATTCAAGGGGGGAAACCCTGCCGTAATACGAGCTCCCATCCTTGGCCGAAATGGCCGGCTTGGGGGAAAGAAGAGGAAAAGGCTCTGGTCGAGGTGCTGAACAGCGGCGTATGGTCCTACAACGGCCCTAAGGAAACAGAATTTAATCGACTTTTTGCCGAGTTCACAGGCGTTAAATATTCCATCTGCACCGTCAACGGCACCTTGACCATGCAACTCGCTCTGGAGGCCATGGGTATCGGTCTCGGAGATGAGGTGATTGTGCCGGGGCTTACCTGGCAGGCGACCGCCGCAACGGTGCTCGACGTGAACGCTACCCCGATTTTGGTCGATGTTCTTGAAGATACATGGTGCATCGACCCCGCAGCAATCGAAAAGGCCATCACCCCACGCACAAAGGCGGTCATTCCCGTGCATTTGTACGGAGCCTTTTCCGATATGGATGCCGTTATGGAAATTGCCGAAAAACACGAGCTTTATGTCATAGAGGACTGTGCCCATAAACACGGGGGTGAATGGAGGGGCAAAAAAGCGGGGAGCATCGGCGATGTTGGTAGCTTTAGCTTTCAGCTCTCCAAACACCTGACCGCCGGGGAAGGCGGCGCCATGACGACAGACAATCCGGATTTGGCCGAGAAACTGGATGCCCTACGTAATTGTGGCCGCAGACCCGAAGGAGATTCCCTCATCGGGGCGGATAAAGGTATCGGCGACTATGGGGATGAAGGCAATTTCATCCAGTCGGGCAATCTAAGGATTACCGAGTTTCAAGCGGCGATTCTCGTAGAAGGCCTTAAAAGGATGCCCGAGCAAAATGCCGTTCGGGAAGCCAACGGTACCTATTTAAACGGACTTTTTGAGAAAATCCCTGGGGTCTCCCCCTTGCAAAGAGACGCCAGGGAGACCAAAAAAGCTTATTTTAATTTCGCTTTTCGGTACAATAAAAAGGAGTTTAAGGACTTACCGGTCGATAGATTCCGAAGTGCGCTTGAAGCAGAATTGGATATTATGATAGATGCCTGTTATGAACCCTTGAATATGTGTCCGTTGTATGTGCCGCACACCAAACCGGCCCGCCATAAGCTGAACGAGAGCTACTGGAATGCTATTGATCCCAGTCGTTTTTCATTGCCTGTCTGTGAACGCATCTTTAAGGAAGAATCCGTATGCATCCACCATAAGGTATTACTGGGGAACCGTGGGGATATGGACCTCATTGCTGCTGCAATAAAAAAGATTTACGATAGTGCCGAAAATTTGATGTAAGCATCTTTATCCACAGCATAAATACTTGCATTTTGAAAATTGATACTGCATAAAATTGTGCCAAATACCTCTGTAAGCTCGTTTAAACGAGCTCATTTTATATCCTTTACAAGCCCCAATGGTTTTTCGGATACTATAGATTAAATTTCTATTTTTATGGTAAACGAATTCCCCAAATTTTTAGCTGTCGAACCATTACACCTAATTCCAGAATTGTAAAGGGAGCCATAATTTTTGAAAGGCTATAAAACACGTTTTATCCAAAAATAGATTTCTACGCACCGATATGAAAAAATACCGATTATTTAATACGGTATCCATCGTACTTCTTATCGCATCATTTTTCTGTGCCTGTCGGTCTGAAAAGAAGCGCGAATCGGCGCAGCTCCAAGCACGCGACTCAACAAGTATTGATCGTGAATATGAACTTGAAGCGAGAATGTTGGGCTATTTTGCTCCTGATGGGACCCGAAACCCTACCCTGCGTGCCAACAAAGGTGATCGTGTTCGTATTACCATAACCAATGGCGAGACCATGACACATGATGTTGCTCTGGAGAAATTGGGGATAAAAAGTACTACCTTGCTCGAAACGGGCTCAAGGACAAGCATTTCCTTTTGGGCGGAAAGTGATGACACCTATTATTGTACGGTGCCCGGCCACCGCGCCGCAGGCATGGTCGGTGAGTTCAAGATCGTCGAAGGTGATATCTCCCTTCCCGTAATTGCCGGAATCGTGCCCATGAAAGAAGGCAAACCCTTGAATGTGGGTTTTGAGAGGGGCAACCTGAGCGATTGGAAGGTCGAGGGTGAGGCCTTTAAAGACGCCCTTTTCAATAGGCTTTCATTGGTTTACAAAGAAGATACCCAAATTAACTTTGACGGCGATTTCTTTCTGAGCAGTGGCGGAAGCACCAACTACAAATTAAAGGGCACCCTGACTTCGGTGCCATTTGAGGTTAGCCACCCGTTTGCTTCCTTTAGGGTTTCGGGTGGTGCATTGGCCGATACCCGAGTCGAGATCGTGGAAGCTAAAACGAACCGGATCATTTTCAAATCTACCGGGCAAGGCCGTCCCACCATGCAGCCTGTGGTGGTCGATCTGACTGATCATATGAACGAGAATATTTTCGTACGTATCATCGATAAGGAGACCGGTACATCGCCTATCCCTTACATTCAAGATGATACCTGGGCGCATATCAACTTTGATGATTTTCTTTTTTATCCAAGTCGGCCCAGCTTCCCCAATGAACTCTTCCAAAAGGATATCAGTATTCTCCCTCCGTTGGACCCTGTCTTACATTCCGGGCTATCCGGAAAGGAGGCTGTAAAAGCCATGACCCTTCCCGATGGATTTAAAATTACGCTGGCAGCCGCGGAGCCTGATATTGTTCGTCCCATCAGTTTTACCATCGATGCACGGGGAAGGTTGTGGGTCTTAGAGGGGCATACCTATCCCGTTCCCGCGGAGGAGGGTAAGGGCCGAGACCGCATTTTAATTTTTGAGGATACCAATGGCGATGGCACCTTGGACAAAAGAAAGATATTTATCGAAGGCTTGAATATGGCCAGCGGCATCGAAGTGGGCATGGGCGGTGTTTGGGTGGGGGCGGCACCTTATCTTCTGTTCATTCCTTGGGACAGGGAAAATGACAAGCCCGCCGGCCCGCCGGAAACAGTGCTCGATGGTTGGGGGCTCGATGATACGCACGAGGTGCTGAACAATCTCAGATGGGGCCCCGACGGTTGGCTTTATGGGGTACACGGCGTGTTTACGCATTCCAATGTCGGTAAGCCTGGTGCCATCGACGATGAGCGGACTAAACTGAACGCCGCGGTATGGCGATATCATCCTATACGGCAAGAGTTCGAAGTTTTTTCGGAAGGCACCAGTAACCCCTGGGGATTGGACTTCAATGACTATGGGCATCCGTTTATTACCGTTTGTGTAATTCCGCATATGTTTCACATCATTCAAGGTGCCAGATACCAACGCCAAGGAGGGGAACATTTTAATCCGTATACCTATGATGACATCAAATCCATCGGGGATCACGTGCACTGGTCGGGGAATCGCGGTCCGCATGCCGGCAATTTCAGATCGGCCGCGGCCGGGGGCGGTCATGCCCATGCCGGTGCCATGATCTATCTGGGCGGGGATTCTTGGCCTAGGGAATACCACAATACCATCTTTATGAACAATATAAACGGGTCAAAATTGAACAATGATAAATTGATCCGCTCGGGATCCGGTTACATAGCTTCGCATAAAAAGGACTTTTTGGAAATGAACGATTCCTGGTCGCAATGGCTCAATTTTAAGTATGACCCAAGTGGTTCCGTGTTCGCCATAGATTGGTATGATCAGAACCAGTGCCATAGTCCAAACCCAGAGGTGCACGACAAGACCTTGGGGCGAATCTTTAAAATTACCCACAAAAACGATATATGGGTCCAGGTAAATCTATACAAAGCATCCGATATGGAGCTGGTCAATTATCAATTGCATGAAAACGAATGGTACGTACGACAGGCCCGAATTATCTTGCAAGAGCGGGGCGGTAGTCCCGAAGTACACGAGGGTCTGAAAAAAATTCTGGCCGACCATCCCGATGTGATCCGAAAACTGAGGGCTTTATGGGCGCTCCATGCGACAAACGGGCTTTCAGAGAATGGGCTGAGGGATCTCTTGCAAAATTCGGACGAATACGTCAGAAGCTGGGCAGTTCAGCTTTTGACGGAAGATAAAAACGTTACGGCTGCAACCATGGAACAATTTGTGCAACTCGCAAAAAAGGACACTTCCGCCTTGGTACGGCTATATCTGACTTCCGCTATGATGCGATTAGACCCGGAACACCGCTGGGAAGTATTGGAGGCGCTTGTGCAAAGACCGGAAGACGACGTTGACCATAATCTGCCCTTGATGCTATGGTACGCATCGGAGGCGCTGGTCACCCTAGATACCGACCGCGCCCTGAAAATGGCGGAAAAGGCTAAAATACCGAAACACTTGTCCTACACGATCCAAAGGGCAAGTGCCTTGAATACTGCCAACTCTAAAAAATCATTAAGGGATTTGAAAAAGCGCTTGCTAAAATCAACTTCGGCCGAAAAGGATAGCGTTCTTATTCTGATCGACTCCCTCTTAAAATGAACCAGGAAAAATGAGAACATCGAATTATATCATATTCAGTTGGCACTCGGGAAAGATTGCGGCACTTTTATGCCTCGCACAAATGGCCTACGGCCAAGCCGATAGGGCTACTGATTTTAAAAAATTCACGATTACCAGGGATTTTATTTCGGAAGGCGTAGCCGCGGCAGATCTGAACAACGATGGCCTATTGGATATTGTCGCGGGCTATTATTGGTTTGAAGCCCCTACGTGGGTGCGGCGCGAAATGGCTCCTTCACGTATATTCGACCCCTACAAGGAATACAGCGATTCTTTTTTGAATTTGGGGATGGATGTAAATTTGGATGGCTGGGACGATGTGGTTATTATCGACTATCCCGGAATGGCGGGTTTTTGGTTTGAAAATCCTAGAAACAAATCCGGAGCATGGCAAAAACATAGCATTGCGGATGCAATGGGAATTTCCAACGAATCGCCCGGCTTTATCGATATTGACGGTGATGGCAGGCTTGACATTCTTTGCGGGGATGTCGACAAAAAGCAGATTGTCTGGTTACAGGCACCCTTAGATCCCGGGCAAACCGAATGGAGCCGTTTTGCACTGAGCAAAGAAAATGCACCGGGCACCGAACAGTACTCCCACGGCATCGGATATGGCGACGTTAATAATGATGGTATCGAAGACGTGGTCGTAACGGAAGGATGGTTTGAAGGAAAAGCCGATAAAAGTTCTGGGGATTGGAAGTTTCATCCCGCCGATCTCGGAGAACCTTGTTCGCATATGCAGGTAATGGATGTAAATGGAGACGGCACCAACGATGTCGTAAGTGCATCCGCCCATAAACTAGGTGTTTGGTGGCACGAACAATTGGCAGATCAAAACTTCGTCACCCATTTGATCAGTACCACCACCGCCCAGACCCATGCCTCGATTTTGGCCGATATAAACGGTGATGGCCGTGCCGATTTTATTACCGGCAAGCGATTTCTTGCCCATAATGGCAACGATGCCGGTGATGCCGATACCCCATACTTGTTCTGGATAGAATTTACCCCGGGAAAAAAACCTTATTTCAAGGAGCACCTGATCGATTCCGATTCCGGAGCAGGACTCAATATTGCGGTCCGCGACATGAACAAAGACGAAAGGCCCGATATAATTATCGCCAACAAAAACGGGGTCTTTCTTTTCGAGAATAGAATTCCGGATTGACACATGAAAATTGACAAAGTGTCGAAGTCAACTTATTTTTTAAAACCCTATGGACAACATTAAAGTAGCAATAATTGGTGCCGGTTTCATTGCCCACTACCACGCCCGTGCCCTTAAAGCGACACCAAACGTTCAGATTGCTGCGGTTGTGGCCAGAAAAAAGGAGCGTGCCCAAAAATTCGCAATTGAATATGGTATCGAGCACACCTTTACCGATACTTTAAAAGTAGCGGGGAATGACAGCATTGATGCGGTCATTATCTGTACCCCGAATCAATTCCATGCGCCTTACGCTATCGAATTCCTAAAAAACGGGAAGCATGTTTTCCTGGAAAAGCCCATGGCCATAAATGCCGCGGAAGGCCGGCAGATTGAAAAAACGGCGAAGCAATATAATCGCTTGGTCATGGTCGGGCACATGTGGCGCTTCGATACCGATGTAAATTATATAAAGGAGACTATCGCCTCGGGAAAACTCGGAAAAATTTTTAAGACCAAGGGCTATGGCATCCACGAGAATTGGGGGCCATCAGGATGGTTTGCAAAAAAGGAATTGGCGGGCGGCGGTGCCTTGGCCGATATGGGCGTCCATGCCGTCGATGCCGTACGATATCTGTTGGGCGACCCAAGGCCCTTAAAAGTCTATGCCCGGATTGCAACACACTTTGGGGACTACGACGTTGACGATACCGGAATCATGGTCATCACTTGGGATAACGGTACGGAAAGCATCATCGAAAGCGGCTGGTGGCAGCCCCATATGGACGGTCCCGAAGCAAGTGCCGGTATATTCGGCACCAAGGGATATGCCAACCTTTTCCCGACCTTTTTGAAAATAACCGCCGGGGAAGAGTCTTTCGAGAAAATTATTCCAGACCTGCCCAATAGGAAAGAACATTGCGATCAGACCATCTACGATAAGCAAATGGAACATTTTATTGCCTCCATCAAAAACAATAAAAGACCGAATCCCGGTCTGTCGGAAGGTCAGATCGTTCTGAATATTGTTGATGCGGCATACGAATCCGCAAAAACGGGAGAAGTCGTGAATTTATAGTCGGGAATCCGTGAGTTCATTGGCCAGTCTGAAGTTAAGCTCCATCAGGTAATCTCCCATACTAGGACCGTACCAACCCATCAATCGGGCTTCATAAGTGTCGTAATAATAATATTTTTGAGGTACGATGTAGCCTAAATATTGCCCATTGAAGCTGGTGAGGGCAGAGTTATAACCCGCTACCTCCAAGGCGTTTTTCAAATCTATTCCGTATTCGCCGCTCAGCTCGTAAGGCATCGTAATCCACAGCAAATCGTTTAGTTTTACGCCTTGTAGATAAATCGATTTCATTTCGGCCATCATTTTGCCCCCTGCCCACGGCGAAAGTCGCAACCGGTCGGAAACATAGAAAGCCTGAAGTTCCGGGATTTCGATCTCAGTAGTTATTACCGTCATTGCCAAAATCGAATCGGCTTCCATTTTGTTGATTAGCACCGAGGCCGAATCGGCCAAAGTTTCTCCGATGTATCGTGACTTCTGAAATTTTTCGCCCTTCCCTTTGTTGGAATGGCTGCCTACCGTTCCGGCAAAGAATAGCGCCAAATCTATGCCTTTGGCTTCGAGACTTCTTTGAAAATAACCGGGATAGTCTCCACTGAATTTGTCGTTCCACGGACCTATAGTAGTGGCATGGGCACCGAAGATTCCGATGGCGGCTTTTTTGCCCTCGTGTTGTGCAAAAGTTGCCACGTTCAACTTGTCGTTTAGTCTGCCGGTTTCCCCGATAATGCGGTTGCGTATCAAATTCGGGACCCTGATATCGCCCGAGGAAAACCTTGCAGGCTTCCTGTCTTTTCGAGCATTGAGAATGAGCTGCGTAAATTTCTTTCCGAGCCATTCGACCACTTCGGGTTGAAAGTCACCCATAAAGCTTTCACCCACGAAGCCTGGAATACAGTTTCCAATACTGGCATGCGTGTGTGTTGCACCGTATAAAATTTGTGCTCTTGCAATTTCGCTGTCTAGGTTCGATTCGACCTCTAGCACTACCAGTTCGGGAATGACGACCATATCGGCACTTAAAAAGATCAGTTCATTGCCATCTACTTCCAAAGCGATGGCCTTGGCAAACAAGGAGTCATGAACACCCACAGCTATTTGTCCATCGCCATACCCGGCCAATTTGATCGAACTGAACTCGCCCTTCGCGGCATCTGGCGAATCCTTCACATATTTTGGAGTGATGTTCATGCGGGCAAAACCTGCTAAAAACTGCCCTTGGGCTTCTATTTTTTCTTGGAAGGCGTCATCCACCTTAGCCAAGGTAATTTTATAATACCCAGACTCGAAATAAGGATCGGTTTCAATGGTGTCGGCAGCAAAATAAAACAGCAACCCTAGCATAACGGCCAATATGCCAACAGTCCTCAATACTCTTCGTTGCCATCTTTTGGTACGCATCTATTTGATTTTCGCAGGATCCAAAACCATATATTTTACGGTTTTCCGATTCCAAGTGTAAACCAGGTGTACTTTACCGTCCTCAGCTTGAATTACGGTGGGATATGAATATTCTTCACCTTTCCTATCAGTTGTTTCCCGTACTGGTTCCAGATCTATTACCCGTTCCCAGTTCTTCCCGTCTTTGGAAATTCCTAAGCTCAATGGCACCCGATCGCCCCAATTCTTGCTAGTCGGGTTGTATATCAAGAGATGACGGCCATCTTTCAAGGTCACCCCGTCGATACCTGAATTGGGATTGGGGAGTGGAGTTGCCGTCATTGTGCTCCAGGTTTTGCCGCTATCCTCCGACCAGTTCTGTGTGACCACGTTGTTTTTTGTTCGGCTGAGTAATTGCAGTTTACCGTTGCTATGGTTCAAAACCACGGGTTGAATGGCACCAAATTCGGCTGGATCGTTCAGGGGTTTGGTCTTTGACCATGTTTTGGCATTGTCGGCACTTTGCTCTATATGGATGGTCCACTCCCCTGATTTGGTCTCATTGCTCGAGGGCGATATGACGATGCCGTTTTCCAGTTGAATGGGCTGATTTTTTATAGGTCCTAAAATACCATCCGGAAGCATTACGGGCTCCGACCAAGTTTTACCATCATCCTCGGATGTCATATAAAGCCCCCACCATTCTTGTGGGCTAGGCCCCACTTTATAGTACAGATATAAGGGTTCGTTCTTGGGTTTAAAAAGTACGGGGTTCCAACTCGGATACCGGGTGCCATCCTCCTGCACCCCGTTAGCGACTTCGACAGGGGTGGACCAAGTTCCATCCGTATTTCGCGATATCCAGATACCGACATCCTTGTTCTTTTCCTTAGTACCCCCGAACCAGGAGGCGATGACGGTTCCGTTACTAACTTCGACGGTAGATGCGTGACACTCCGGTGTCGGCGCATTTTCAATTTCATAGATAAACTCTTGAACTAACACAGCAGGATGATCCAACGGTTGAACTTCCGGTAATTTTTCCATTTGTCCCTTCATTGAAAAAGTGAATAGTAAAACGGTACATAAAAGTAAGGCTCTCATAGGCTTTTTATTAGGATTGTTTGCATCCGATAGATTAAACGGGTTTTGTTTCATATTAAAATTTAAATCGGTCCGTGATAAAAATAGCTACACCATAGCGCCCAATGGCTTTTTGATAAAGATAATTATACCGGCAGAAATGAACATTAAGAGTCCGTAAATCGAGGGAACTATGGCGTATTCCACATTATTGAGGGCGATGGTTGCCAAGGTGATGGCCAAGGTGCCGTTCTGAATACCGGTCTCTATGGAAATGCTGATGGCCTGTGTCCGCTTTAATTTAAACCATACGGCCAAAAGAAATCCTAGCGTCATGGTAGTTATGTTCAGCAAGATGGCCGGAAGTCCCGCCTCTTTCAAATAACTCATGAACACATCCTTTATACTAATGGTAACGCCCACTATTACAAGGATGAATATAACCGCGGAGGCTATTTTTACGGGTCTATCCATTTTTGCGGCAAAGGCAGGGAATTTGCCCTTTACCCACATCCCAACCCCGACAGGGATAAGAACGATCAGCAACAATTGTTGAATCATGGTTCCGGCATCTACGGATACCGTTTGGTCCATGTTGGAAAACTCGGTCATCGCAAACTGCATGACAAAGGGAATAGTCAAAATGGATAGAAGGCTGGCCACGGCTGTCAACGATACCGATAGGGCCAAATCCCCTTTGGCCAAATAGGTTAGCATATTGGAGGTCGGGCCACCCGGACACGCGGCCAAAAGCATGATGCCGATGGAAGAAGTGGGCGATAGACCCAGTAATGCGGCAATAAGGTAGCCGATTAAGGGCAAGGTTATAAATTGACAGGCAAGGCCGATAATCATGGCCCTGGGATAGGTCAAAACCCGTTTAAAGTCGGGCAGGGTAAGCGACAGCCCCATCCCGAACATGATGATGATCAGCGAGATGGCCAGAATAATACCGGTGGTGGAAGTCATAGGCCGTTCTTTTGATGGGTCATTGCCAACAAATAAAGCTTTTTGAAAGGATATCCGCTAGTCAAATTTTGGATGAATTACATTAAATGTTGCCCAGAAAGATGGCTTTTGATGAAACATTCATGACAAAGATTAGGATTACTAAAGGCCATTTTTTAGCTTTTAATCTTTTTAAAACGCTGCATGATCTCCTGCCAATTCGTAAAAATGATACCTTCGTCCTCAAAAAATTGGATCAGGTCGGGATCTGAGAACATTTGGGCCTCCCAAACGCGTTGTTGCCATGAACCGGTAATTGTTTTTAGGTTGTCGGTCAATACCGAGGGATGAAAAATGATCTCGGTAAGTCCAGGTTTCAAACCTTTGATCAATTTCTTGAAGTTGGCAATTTTTCCATCGTAGGTCTCGGCCTTGGGCGCACTGGTAAAATTATCCAATTGGGGCAACGTATATCCCTCTATCAGTTTTACGACCTCATCGGTCAAAGGGTAGCCCTGGCTCCTGAACCCGGCCAATACTTCGGGCTTGGACAGGTCGATGATGTTTGCGGGAATACCATATTCCTGTGCCACCTTGATATAGACTTTTACATAACCTGGGTCTGCGAACAGGGTACCCATATGCGTGTCGATATGGTCGGGGCGATACCCCCATGCGATGGATTGCTCGATTTGGGCACGGATTTCCCTTTCTACTTCTTCCGCGGACGCATGCTGTACTACTTGAGGAACTTTATGCCATAATTTCTGGTCTTCGTCCAGCAGGCCGGGGACCTCCGCATCGCTGCTAACGGGTCCCCATCGGTGCGTCTTCCATTCGCTGGTCAGGGTCAGGTGCAGGCCAATATCCATTTTAGGGTGCTTCTTGGCCCAAGTGATGAACTCCTCAGCGTTGGGACAGGGTATCATCACCGCAGCAGATTGGATTACGCCCTCGGTCAATTGCTGTTCGGCGGCCGTATTTGCTTCGGGACACATGCCGATATCATCGGCATGTAGCATGATCACTTTTTTGCCGGCGGGCCAGCCCAGTTTTTCGGCCCAGGTCTTTGAAGCTGCTTCGGCCTTTGCCAATTCAGGTTCCACCATTTGAGCGGTGTCCTTATTCTTTTGTCCACAACCTGTGAGCGTCATGGCCGCTATGCAGCACAGTAAGATTTTGGCACTTGTTGTTTTTTTCATATTCAGCTTTGTTTTAGATAGGTGTTAAACCACTGCAATCCGTCTCCATATACTTTGTCCAACGGGGCATCACGGTGTTTGGCATCATACCAGATGATTTCTTTTGGTTCCTCGGCCTTTTCGAAAAGCAATTGGCTCATCTTCGGGGGAATTACCTCATCATTCTTGGCATTGATCATTAAAAGAGGCCTAGGGGAGATGTGTTTCACAAAGTTTATGGGATCGATAAAACTCACAAAATCCATTGCTTCTTGCGCGGGAATTTTATCTTTGAACAAGAGGTTCAATTGGCCACCGGCCAATACGATTATGGGCACTTTTATCCGCCGCTCGACACCGCAAAAAACGGTACCGGTTATTCCGCCAAGACTTATGCCGAAGTATCCTATTTTTTCGGCGTCGAGTTCCTCCCTGGTTTCAATAAAATCTACGGCTCGTCTTAGGTCGAAAACGGTTTGGCTTACAACATTGCGGGACCAGTATTTGTACTTCCCCGTAAAATCGAATTCGTAAAAATCTTCTTCACGGTCACCGTGATCGCTAATATCCAATCGCAATACGGCGTAGCCATGTTTCAGCAGAAACCGATTTCCGAATTCCACATAGTCCGTTTCCTTGTGGTCGCCAAGACCGTGCATTAAAATAATGACGGGCAAAGGTGCTGTCGCGTTCTTCGGAACGCTCAGCAAGCCCGTCACCGTTTTATGGTGATTACCGGTATATGCTACGCTGAACAAATTGTAATCGGTTGTTTCCGAAATGAGTTGTACGGAGTCTTTTAGCGGTATGGATTTATCGTATTCATAATACTTGACAACAGGTAGCGATTGGGAAAAACACCAAGTACCTGCCAAAAATAGACCTATGAAAAAGATAGATTTTGCGTTCATATCAATGGGTTAAAGAACTTCATCATCATCGGCGACGTACATTCTTGTACTCTTGGTGTACGTTCCGCCATTCGGGTCGGTATATTCCAAATCCATATAGAAGGCCTTATAACCTTTTTTCGGAAAGGAAATTTTGCCTTCGGCCGCTTTACCCGGGGAGGTGCTTATTTCGGTCGCCTTCCAAGTTTCGTCCCTAAAATCCCGGTCCTCGGAATCGGCCGACCACAAATAGCCTGTTTTAAGGTCTTGGGAATCCGACTCCACGGAAAGCGTCGCGGAGGTTTGGTCCGCTTTCAGCTCATAATTGAGATCGGCATAAGGTTCTTTGGCCAAGGTATGTCCCCAAAAACCGCTCAAGGCCTTTAGGGCCTTTTCACCCCCGTCAAGGCCATGCCCGGCGTTGGGCGTATAGTGAATATAGTTCTCTCCGGGGATATCCCTGATATAATTCTTGACGGCATCTACCGGCCAGTACTCATCGTTGGTGCCGATGAATATGATCTTCGGCATGGTCAGTTTTTCCCGGTACGAATAGGGGTCGATCATTTGGGTCAGGGCGTTGCCTTCGGGAGTATTTACCGTTTGGGGTATTTCGAGTTTCACGTAATCGTTGATTTGATTACTGTACTCTTCCCATGCCTCAATATGGTAGTCTAGACTGACGGGCATATTCAAAACATCGATGACCATAGGGCCGATGGCTTCAACACGGTCATCGCTGGCACCGGTCAACCAAGTAGTCCAGCCCCGTTTGGAGGCTCCGGCCACGGTAAATCGCGTAATTTTCTTTTCTAAACTCTTCTTTGAAAAATCCTGTACGGCGTCCATACCCCTGACCGCACTTTTAACCATAGGGAAAAGTAGGGGCCAAGTAAGATCCTTATCATTTTTATAATTGTGCAGGGTATATGAAATCAACTGGTCTTCTGTCAGGTCCCCATCAAATAGAGGTTGCATTGGCACTTGACGTATAATGGAAACGATAGCCCTGTTCTTTTGAGCCATTTCTGCAAATGGAGCCGTATCATCTTCCTTGTTGGTCCAATTGGGCATTCCATCTTTTAGACTACCACCTGTAATAAACAATAGCGCGCCGTCATGGGCGACATCCTCGGGCACCAAAATGGTCAACTGGTGTTTCCAGGTATGCTCCCGCCATTTTTGGGAAGTCAACAAAAGCTCGTAGGCCTTTGCCCCGGCCAGTTCAAAAGAATCCTTAACCTCCCATGCATAGGCATTGTCCTCGGTTCTGAGGTAATTTTCCAAGGCTGTTTCAGGAGTGGCCTTAGTTTCGGACAGCATTGGCTCGGTGGCAGATGCCTTATCGGTCTTATTTGAGTTTTCTTTGCAGGATGATCCAATAAAAGAGAGCACCAGCGCTAAAAGGTACAAGGTTCTTTTCATGATAGGTAGCTATAATTTAGAGTGGGTTAGAGATTGTGGCTTTGGACTGTTCCCAATCATGTGCGATGATTCATTGATCAAGATATCCCCGGTCTTTTCGCCCAGACGGGTACTACTAACATAATCATATCCTTTAAAACCATTGAAATCTTCCTTGATCAAAATGTATCCAAACGCAGCATTGGTAAGTCCGAACAAACCTTTTCGTATTTAGGTTAAAGCTCAAATTCGATTTTATAAGATATTAACACGTTGGCCAAAATTATTATTAATTTATTAAATGAAAGGGTAAGATTTAATGTATTATTAATAACATATGTGAAATGTATTGTGATATTAAACTTTATTTTTGTTAAACTTGTATTAAAATATCAAAAAACATCCCGGAGATTATTTGAAGTGTATCCGTCATGTTCATCATTAAAATAAACCTATGATCAAGAGAAAAACCTTACTGATTTTCGGGACGGTAGTTTCGATGATGTTGTTATCGTCATGTAGCTCCGATGACGATTCGAAGCAAGACTTTCCGTTCTCTGCCGATATCTTCCACAGTGTCCAAGGCAAACGGGTAGCATTTCAAGGATTGACCAATAGTGCGTCCGGTTGGAAGTGGGATTTTGGGGATGGAACAACAAGTACGGAACAAAATCCGGTTCATGTATATCAAGAGGGGGGGTATTATGTCGCTACCTTAACGGCTACAGGTGAAAATGGAGGTACTGAAACTTCCAAGGTAAACCTGGCCTTGGATCTGCCACCGTACGCCTTGTTGACCGGTGATTACACGGCGGAGGATTATCAGGGTAAAACGTGGAAACTTTCTAGCGGCCATTCCGTCAACGATTATTTTGCCAATTCGGATGCGGCACTTTCTCCTTTCGACGGCGCGCCGAACCCGTTACCCGCCGGTATTTTTGGAGGAGGTCTTGGGATGGCCGAGGTCTACGAGGACGAATTCACGTTTTATTTTGACGGCACCTATTCACACGATGTGAAAGCCGATGGTGCTGCCTTTAGCGGTCTGGTTTTTCAATTTGCGACTACGGGCGGAGAGGGAATCGTTAACGACGGAGGTTCCGATTTCGGACTTTGTACCGGTCGCTATACGCCAGAGGCCGATGCGACCTTCACCTATGTGGAAAATGAGGATTTTGAAATAGCCTCGGTTTACGGTCCCGGCGGGAAATTGATCTATCAAGATGTCAGCACCCTCGCTTTTTCGGGCAGTGAATTCGTGGGATTCTATGATTTTGAGAGAAAAGTGATTCTCCAGAATATTACGAACGATTCCATGAGATTGGTGATGTTTCTGGCTGCATCGCCGGATGCCATCGGAGTGAACACCAACGCACTGGTATTGACCTTTGAGGTTGTTCAATAAATGCAAAATCCAAAATAACCAATGCAACACCACGACATTATGGAAAAATATACCGCTACCAAGGCCCATATCAACCGTATCTCAACGGTCTTTCTCATTTCGCTCTTGGCATTGGCCGGTCTTACCGCGCAGGCACAATCGGTCAGCGAGGTTACAGGTACGGTCATCGCTTCCGAAGACGGAACCCCCTTGCCAGGGGTCAGTATCGTATTAAAAGGAACCGCGACAGGAGTAACCACGGATTTCGATGGCAACTATAGTATCAATGTACCCAATAGGGAAGGCATACTGGTATTTTCATATCTAGGATTTGAAACCTTGGAGATTAATGTTAATGGACAGTCCACCATCAATGTTACCTTAAACGCAGGCACCCAGGCCTTGGATGAGGTCGTGGTAACGGCCTTGGGCATAAAGCGCGAGGAAAAATCCCTGGGGTATTCCGTTGAAGAGGTTGCAGGCGAAGAACTGACCCGGGTGGCACAGGAGAATGTATTGAATGCCTTATCGGGCAAGGTCGCCGGGGTAACCCTAAATTCTACCGGAGGTACCGGATCTTCGGTAAGTATGGTCATTAGGGGTGCCATTTCATTAAGCTCCGATAATCAACCGCTTTTTGTGATAGACGGGGTACCGGTTTCCAATTCCTTGAACAATATTGGAGGTTTCGGTGACGACAACAGGGTAGACTACGGAAATGCCATTTCCGACCTAGATCCAAATAGTATAGAAGACGTTAGTATATTAAAAGGCCCGAGTGCTGCCGCCTTGTATGGATCCAGAGCCGGTAACGGAGTGGTGCTGATAACGACCAAAAAAGCACAAGACAACCAGAGAATGAAGGTTTCGGTTACATCCAGTACGGTTTTCGACATCCCCTACAAATTCTTGGAAAAACAGAATAGGTTTGCCTCGGGGTTATTTTCACATTCCCCGGAGTCGCAAGGTGGGAGCAACCTTCTTCCCCCAGTGACTTTGTCCGGCGGCAATGGTGGGCCAGAACTAGATCAGGGCTATTTTGCGGTGCAGTGGAACGCCCCCTTGGATGCCAATGGTGTTCCCATTCCAACCGAACTGAAATCCTATCCCAATAATGTCAATGATTTTGTCCAAACAGGTATTACCACAACCAACGGGGTTACGGTTACCAACAGTACCGAGGCCTTAAACTATAGGGTGGGGGTTACCAATATGCGGAACACGGGATTGATTCCAAATTCCGATGTCAAACGGAACAGTTTCTCCCTTTCGGCATCCTCCACCTTAAGCGAAAAGCTAACGGTAAGCACGAATGTAAACGTTATACATAGTTACGCAGATAACCGGCCGGCTTCCAACAGGGGCGCCAATCCCCTGCAATGGGCCTATTCTACCCCTGCCAACATTGATTTAAACGATCTAAAGGATTATGACCTTCCGGGAACCGACGTGCTGACCCTCGCCCCTGGGTACAACAACCCTTGGTTTTTGGCCAATGAGGTCAACAATAGCTATTCCAGGTTTCGTGTTTTCGGTAATTTGGCCATGGACTGGCAGATTTCCCCATCCTTTAGTCTTAGAACCAGTTATAACCTGAATACTTTCAGTCAGACCCAGGAAACGAAAATGTCACCGGGGTATGATAATGAGCCCAATAATGGCACCTACGGAATCTCTAAGACTGATGGCATGGAAACGAATGTTGACCTCTTGGCCACCTTCACCAAAGATTTCGGGGCTTTTGACATGACGGTTTCCGGGGGCGGTAATTTAATGTACCAAAAGAATACAGGTCTCAACAATTCCGCATTCTCCAGCGTAGGGCTTATAGTTCCCGACCTGTTTACGGTCGATAACATTGCCCCTACGGCCTTGAACTATTCCAGCTTCACGAGTGAAAGAGCGATAAATAGCGTGTATGCCTTAGGCAATTTTGGGTTTATGGATATGCTGTATTTGGACGTTACCGCAAGGAACGATTGGTCGAGTACCTTACCGGTCGATAACCGTTCCTATTTTTACCCTTCCGCTTCCTTGAGTTTTTTGGTCAGCGAGCTGGTGGATATCCCCAAGGTCGATCTTTTAAAATTAAGAGGAGGCTGGGCCAGGGTAGGGAACGATACCGACCCGTTTCAATTGTTGGCCTACTACAATAATGAGGGGAGTTGGGACAATGCCGTGCTATACAGTGCCGGCAATTTAAATACTCCCTCACTGGAACCGGAGGAGGCCACCTCGCAGGAATTCGGTCTTGATCTGTCCATGTTCAACAACAGGCTCCGTTTTGAGGGCACCTACTATACCGTCGAAAACAAGAATCAGATTATCCGCGTACCCATTGCCGGTTCTTCCGGAAGCACCAGCGTAGGCATCAACGCAGGGGTCTTGGAGAGCAAGGGATGGGAGCTTTCCCTGGGAGCCACACCGCTTTGGTCAGACCACTTCAATTGGGATCTGAACCTTAATTTCACCACCAATGAATCAAAGATCTTGGCCTTGACCGAGGGAGTGGATTATATAGAATTCTGGAGCGACAATAAAAGTGTTTCCAGGGGCTATGTGAGAAATCTTGCCACCGGGGAAGACGGATTGGTCGGAAATCTGTACTCCCCAAAAATTTTAAGAGTGACCGACGAAAATTCTCCTTATTTCAACTACCCTTTGATCGGCCAGGGTGAGGATTCGGAATGGCTGGCCACTGAGGAACGCTATAAAGTGGGCAATTACAATCCCGATTTTATCATGGGCCTACAGTCCAGTTTTTCGTACAGGAACTTTACCTTGAACTTGACCTTTGACTGGCGTTCAGGGGGGCAGTACATGTCACAGACCTCAAGGTACATGGTAGAAGATGGCTATGGTCAGCAGCTTTTGGACAATATCGTAAATCCAGGAATTTCCGAACCGGGCCCCGAACTCAAACAATGGGTATTGGATAATGCGGATGAATATATTTATGGGGAAAATTTTATTTCCATTGGCGGAACTCCCGGAAACGGCGGATTCCCCGAATCGTTCAGTGGTGACGTGGTCTACGATGGAATCTTTAATGCGGGCGTAGTCGGTTCCCATGATGAAAATGGGAACTTTATTTTAGACCATGAAAACCTTGGTGACGAAGGCACCACTTTTCTTCCTTTCTCGGTGGCCAACCCTTGGGACTTTGGGGTAACCCACATGTTCGATGCGGATTACATTAAGTTAAGGGAGATTTCATTCAGCTATGACCTTCCCTACAAATTTGTGGAAAGAGCCGGGTTAGATAATCTAAGTGTCTCGCTGTACAGTAGAAATATCATGTTATGGACCAAGGATTCCAATTTTGGAATAGATCCAGAAAGGGCATTCCAGGCGGAAAGCGGTACAGACAATAGGGGAACACAGTTTAAACAGGGCATTGAACGCTATAATGTAGATCCTTGGGTAGTTCCCGTCGGGATTAAAATTGGAGTATCATTCTAAAAAAGAATCATTATGAAATATGGTCTAAAAAATAGCATAGGGGCGTGTGCCTTGGCATTTATCCTTTTGGTTTCCTGCCATGGTTTGGAAGAATTGAACGAGAACCCGAATAAAATTGGCTCCGATAACGTGGACCCTAATCTTTTACTGGCCAACGTGATTGCCGAAGCTGCAAAAAGTACGGTAAATTTAGGTTTTGGGGATATTGCCGGGGTAATGCAGCATACCCAAAAAGACGGATGGTCCGGTGGCCATAACGCCTACGATTGGAGAAACGATTCCCATAGTTGGAACGGATACTACAGCCTTTTGCTTGACAACAGAACCTTGATCGCAAAGGCGGAAGAAGAGAACCTGGAATTCCATATAGGGGTAGGCCTGGTCATGAAATCCTATTTATTCGGTCTTGTAACCGACCTTTGGGGAGATGCGCCGTATTCCGATGCCTTAAGGGGATCCGAGGGAGCCGAGTTTTTCGATGCGCCGTTCGATGATCAAATGGATATTTATACCGGCATATTCGCGGATTTGGGTAGGGCCAACACCTTATTGTCCAAAGGTCAGAATGCATATTCCGGCATTCAGGCGAGTCAGGATATCTTGTACGCAGGTGACGCCTCGAAATGGAGAAAGTTTGCCAATTCTTTGGCAGTACGCTTTTATATGCGATTGTCCGCTAAGGAGCCAAGCCTTGCCGAGGAAGGCCTAAGAAGAATTTTGAGCAATCCGCAGCAATTTCCGTTGATTTTGGATGTCTCGGATGACGCAAACGTGGCTTATGTCGGAACCAGTCCGGATAACGCATGGCCAACCAACACGGAGTTCGATGACGACCCACAGGGCAGCTATTTTAGAATAAAAATGGCAGCCACCTTGGTAGATGCCCTACAATCGCTCAACGATCCGAGATTGGGCGTTTGGGCGAATCCTGTAGAGACGCCCATCGTATTGGATCCGAATGCCGCAGGGGGAGACGAAATCATCGATGGGGAAAGGCACGTCTCCCAAAAACTGGTCGATGATCATTTGGATGTGGTCGGGGTGCCCGTAGATTTTGACAAGGACTATGTCGGTTTGCCGACCCAGATTACCTTGGGCCCTGCCTTCAATCTAAAGAAAGAGTTTAATCAGGGATCTTATAACCCCCATGTTTCGCAATTGAACGATATCTATAAAGATGCCAGCGGGCCTTTGTTGCAAAGCCGTTTGAGTTCTGCGGCCGAGGTGCATTTTATTTGGGCGGAAGCGGCCCTGAAGGGCTGGGCATCGGGAGGCGCGGAGAGCCACTATAACCAGGGTATAAAACAATCCTTTGAGGCCTGGGGGGTGGGAGGTGAATATGACGATTACATTTCGGGGGAAGCGGCCTACGGAGGAACCTTGGAAGATATCATAGAACAAAAATGGATTGCCAGTTGGTCGTCCGCAGCCCAATCTTGGTTCGATTATAGAAGAACCGGCCTTCCCGATTTGCAGACCGGACCGACTGCCAAACGTGCCGCATTGCCCTTGCGGTTCTATTATCATATCGATGAGATAGACAATAACAGCGCCAATGCGGAATCCGCAATTGAAAAATTGCAACCTACCTCGTTTAAGGGTGAGGATAGCAGCAACAACAGTGCGTGGTCTAAAATGTGGTTGCTACAGGGTACGAATCAACCGTATTGACCTTTGGAGGGTTAATATTTGATATGTTTCTTACAATATAATAGTGGTGTAAGGCGTGGCTTTCCTGTTAATTTGCTGATACCCAAATGTAATCCTATGAAATTGCCCCTGAAAGGTATCATCCCGCCTATGGTCACTCCCTTGTCGGAAGCCCAAACCTTGGACTGCAAGGGTCTGAAAAATCTCATCGAACATCTCCTGGAAGGAGGTGTAAGCGGAATCTTCCTGTTGGGCACCAATGGTGAGGGCCCTAGTTTGAGCTATGCGCTGCGAAAGCAACTGATTTCCGAAGCCTGTAATATCGTGGACAAAAGGGTTCCGGTCCTGGTCGGGATAACCGATACTTCTTTTGGGGGAAGCCTGGAAATTGCACATCACGCCCAAAGGGCCGGGGCCGATGCCCTTGTGGTGGCACCGCCTTATTACTTTCCGCTTTCCGAAAAAGAAATAATCGATTATTTTCGAGCACTCGCGCCCTTACTGCCCTTACCTTTTTTAATCTATAATATACCCAGTTGCACCAAACTGAACCTCTCTCCAAAAACCGTAAAAAGTGTCAAGGAACTCGGCGCCATCGGAGTAAAGGATAGTTCGGGCGACGAAGCGATGCTATACGCCTTTATCGAGGCCTTTAAGGATACTCCGGATTTTTCGGTAATTGTAGGGAACGAGCTCTTTTTGTCCAACGCTGTCTTGGAAGGCGGTCATGGTGCAGTTGCCGGAGGGGCCAATGTGTTCCCCAAATTATTCGTGGCGCTGTACGAGGCCTCCCTATCCAAGGACAAACAGCGTATCACAAAAATCCAAAAAGTGATTTTACGGATGCATGACACGATATATAAGGTAGAAGATTCACCTACCAGAAGTATCAAGGCCATAAAATGTGCCCTGTCGATTATGGGAATCTGTGAAGACCACATGGCCGCTCCGCTGTTTAGGTTGAACGGCAATAGACGGAGTAAAATCGAAGGATACCTGCAAGAGTTCGAAAGCGTAACACACATCCGCTCCCCGTTATAACCAAATCTCGATAGCTTTGTAATGAACAGGACAAAAAAACAAAACCTCTTCCTTGCGCTTGTAATGCTGTCCATTATTATACTGTCCACTGTTTTTCAATTTAAAGTACATTTTGAGGACGCTCTGTTACAAAGTCCGGCCCCGGGGTATAAGGTCGATATTTCAATCTGGCGGATTATTTTCGAGCCGATTTTAGGTCCTTTGCTCTATCTGAACCGATCTCTATATGTTTTGGAGGAGCTACCCTTGGCCTTGTTCTGGGGATTTATTTTTTACGTAGGCTATAGTGCTGTAAAAAAATTCAGAGGGAGCCGTTTCAGAAGGGACATGCTCTATCGACAACTGGCAAACCTACCCCTGATAATCGGCCTTTGCTTTGCGCTTTTCGTTGTGGTGCTGTTTATCCCTTTACCGAACAATACGATTAGGAACACCACCGACGATACGGTTTTGGTAACTTCGCATGCCCATACCGAGTTCAGCCATGATGGACTGATATCCCAAGAAAATATGTGGAAATGGCATAAGAGAAACGGTTTTGATGCCTTTTTCATTACCGACCATGCCAACCACAAAAAGAGTCTTGAATTTTCCCAAGAGCAAAAAGAAGGAAAGTTTCCTATAGATCCCTTAGTGCTGGTAGGCCAGGAATTCTCGGGCACCAATCATATGAGCCTGTTAGGGCTTAATGGGGAATTCGAAACCAAGGGAATGGAGGATAAAGCGGTAATTGATTCGGTGCATCGATACGGTGGTGCGGTGATTATAAATCATTGGTTCGATGGCAAGGGAAGAAGGAAAGAAGTCTATGCAGCGCTTGGAGCGGATGGTTTTGAAATAGAAAATACCGGCACAGACCTCTATTATGACCGGGATGTTTTCAAACAGTTGCGGAAATTCTGTGAGGAGAACGGACTTATCATGATCGGCGGCCTCGATTTTCACGGTTACGGAAAAGCGTGTTCCCTATACAATGCCTTTGAAATCCCGGATTGGGATATCCTGGGTCACAGCGGAAAAAAGCAAGCTGTCCTGAACATCCTAAAAGAAGGTCCGCAGGAGAAAATTAAGATTTTAATATACAAAGACCGTCCTTTTTACCCGAAAGCTAATCTTGTTTTTCGTCCTTTTCTGACGACGGTCAACTATTTTAGAACCTTGAATTGGGCCCAGATATTGTCGTGGGCCCTATGGATATTCCTTTTTCAGAGTATTGTCAATCGTACTGAAAAGTCGGTTCTTTTAAGGAATAATGGGCTTTTAGTCCTAAGTAACATAGGCGCCATCTTTTTGATGGGTATAGGCGTTCACTATTATCTCAGGGGAAAGGCGGTAATCGGCTATAACGATATCTATTCTGAATATAGTCTATTATTGGGCCCAATTGGTCTGGGGCTGCTGTTGTACGTTTTGGCCGTTGCTTATTATAGGTTTTCAAAGCGAAAAAGTGCCAAGAGCGATTCAGTACACGAAAAGACTACCATTAATTTCTAAAAGTCTTGCGGATAAAATTGTGGTAGTTGCACTATCGCTTGCAACGGCTTCGGCAGTCCGTGGCCAGTTCGGTCTTGAACATGGTGTCGCATGGGCCGGCACGACCGGTCAGCCAGACCTTTTTTTCGTGATCGCTGGCTTGTTCTGATTGCTGGATGGCATTTGGAGCTGGTACATGGGTAGAATAGATGGCCTATACGAATAAGTACCGTCACTGAAAGTTTTTACGGTACTCCGAAGGGGTTTTCCCCATATTGGCCTTAAAATAATGGTTGAAATTGGCCAGATTGTTATAGCCGCTTTCGAAACAGATTTGGGTAATCTGTTTATCCGTCTCCGCCAATAGTTTGGCAGCAATACCGACTCTCACGTTTTTTACGTATTCCATAAACGTATTCCCCGTCTTCTTTTTAAAAAACCGACAGAAAGAACTGGGAGCCATGTTCAGTACCGCAGCCGCATCGTTAAGTCGAATACCTTCATGTATGTTCTGAAAAACATATTCGTAGACCTTGTTTATTTTCTCGATATTCTTCGAAAAGACCGAAGATTGGTTTATCGGGTTGGAAAGCCGTTCCCGATCTTCGATTTTAATTAAAAGATTGAATATCCTTAGAAGCCCGATATAATATTCAAGTCCTTTGCTGGAAGCCATTTCGGTCAAAATTGTCCTTATTTTCAGGTCATTGTCAGGCTTAAACCGAATTCCCCGGTTCGCTTGTTTTAGCAGTCTAAGGACTGTTTCAAGTTCGGGCATTTTAAAGAAGTCCGATTCGGTGATGTTTTCCGAAAAGTGCGTGACAATACTAGCTGGTGTTGTTTCGTCCCGATCATCGAGTACTTCCCAGCAGTGCGGTAATTCAGGCCCCATGAGCACCAAATCCCCTTTTTCAAAACCCGAGATGTTGTCCCCTACGATTCTCCTGCCAGCACCCGATACAATATAATTGAGTTCAAAATTTTTGTGCGAATGAATTCTGGCATTCGATGACAGAGGCAGCCTCCGGGTGATGAACGAGTGATTGGTAGGCACAAATATTTTTTCGCAAACGAATTCCATGTCGAAGGATATTAACCCGTTTTTCAATAATACATAATTTTTTCGAGTTCTAAAGTTAATATATCACAGCCTTTTTGTAATATAGTTGTGGTATATCCAATTTTCTTCAGTTTACTTTGTGTTACGGGATAAAAAATGTTGTTCCAGACCTACTAACAATGAACTACCAACTAGGAACCCTCGATACTGCCATTCTGGTACTTTACGGATTGGTAATGGTCGCAATGGGCATTTATTTTTTGAGAAAAACCAAGACCTCCGATGACTTCATGGTGGCGGGCAGGGGCATACCCGCTTGGGCCGCGGGTATAGCGGTAATGAGTGCCTATACCAGCAGCATATCGTATATCGCCGTCCCGGGCAAGGCGTTCGATGAAAACTGGCATCCCCTGATTTTCGCGCTTACGGCCCTGCCCGTCACATGGTTCGTGGCAGAATATGTGATTCCCCATTACCGTAAGCATAATATCATTTCGGTCTACAAGTATCTCGAGGATAAAATTGGGGATTGGGGGCGAATTTACGCAGCCTTGTCCTTTGTGTTGTTCATGATAGGTCGAACCGCGGTAATTCTCTATCTTTCTTCTTTATTGCTCACCAGCTTTGTCGATGTCGATATCCGCACCCTGATCTTGATTATAGGTATGGCAACGATTGCGTATACTTTAATGGGAGGTATGGAAGCCGTGATATGGACAGATGTTCTACAGTCCATCGTAATGATCGGGGGCCTGTTGTTCAGTGCCTATCTGTTAACGACCGAGATATTTGAAAAACCCGATTTTCTCGTTCAGAACGCTTTAGATGCAAACAAGTTCAGCTTGGGCGACACTTCATTTTCCTTGGAAGGCCGAACGATTTGGGTCATGATTATTTATGGCGTGACCGAGAACATCAGAAACTTGATGGCGGATCAAAACTATACCCAAAAATACAGCGCCGTTGCTACCGAGAAAAAAGCCAAACGTTCCGTATGGGTGGCCATGCTGATCTACTTGCCCTTAACGGTAATTTTCCTCTATATCGGTACCGCCTTATTTGCATTTTATTCCGGTGGGGGTAACGTCTTAGACCCATCCATTGTAAAGGGGGATGAGGTCTTTCCCTTTTTTATTGCCACTGAACTGCCCGTAGGCTTGAAAGGATTGATCATTGCAGCCATTTTGGCCGCCTCGATGAGTACGGTCGATTCTGCCCTCAACTCCTCGGCCACCGTGTTGTTTCTGGACTTCTATAAAAGATATTTCAAGCCAAAAGCCTCCGAAAGAAACAATATCGGGTTCTTGCGCCTCACGACAGTTCTTTGGGGGTTTCTAGGAATCGGATTCGCCCTCTTATTGATCGATGCCGAAAGCGCGCTCGATATTTGGTGGCAAATTTCAGGCATTTTCGGAGGGGGGATCCTGGGCTTGTTCCTGCTGGCTATCTTTAATGTCAAGATAAAACTTTTACAAGGCATCATTTCGGTAGTCTTCAGCATCCTGATTATAATTTGGGGGACATTTTTAAGAGATTTGCCATCGGGTTACGCTTGGTTAGAGTGCACTTTGGACCCTATTATCGTAGGGGCCGTCGCGACAGCCGGACTGATTGCATTGGCCCTTGTTTTTGTGGGCTTTAATAAACGCAAAAAGGAAAATTAATACTTGGATTTTATCGATAAGAGTCGGCCATGGACGAGAAAATAAAATGGGGAGTCTTGGGCACCGCCACCATTGCAGTAGAGCAGATGATATCTGCACTTTTCAAAAGTAGGTATGCGACGGTAAGGGCCATTGCCTCAAGAAAGGCGGACAGGGCAGAGGCTGTCTCTAAAAAATTCAACATCCCTACATATTATGGAAGCTATCAAGAGTTGCTGGAGAATGCCGATATCCAGGCGGTCTACATACCGCTTCCCAACCACCTGCATGTTGAATGGGCCATCAAAGCCTTGAATGCAGGCAAGCACGTACTTGTCGAGAAACCGATCGCCCTTAGTGTTGTTGAGGCCAGGCGTTTGATGGAAGCATCAAAGAAGCATTCCGAACTAAAGGTAATGGAAGGTTTTATGTACCGGTTCCATCCCCAATGGACCAAGGCGAAACGGCTGGTAGAAGCCGGCGAAATCGGCAAACTGAGAATGGTTCAGTCGTCTTTTTCCTTCTATGATGACCATCCGGACAGCATCGTAAATAGCAAGGCGTACGGGGGCGGCAGTCTAATGGATATCGGATGCTATTCTATTTCAATTGCCCGATACCTTTTCGGAACAGAGCCGACATACGTGATGGCGAACATCGAAAATCATCCAGGGTTTGAGGTAGATGTCCTGGCCTCGGGGATACTCGAATTCGATGAAGGTGTATCGACCTTTTTTTGTGCCACCCAATTGGCCGAAGACCAACAGGCACATATTTATGGAACGAAAGGAAGGATAAGTTTTGAATTTCCTTTTAACCCCCCGAAAGACAGATCCGCGAAAATTTGGTTCACGGGAAAGGAGAACACTGAACAGATAAAGTTAGACCCTTGTGACCAATACACCTTACAGGCAGATGCCTTTGCGCATGCTATTCTAGGGAATACTGAGGTTCCAACGGCTATAAGTGATGGCGTAAACAATATGAAGGTCATCGAAAAACTGAGGGAAAGCTATGAAATAGGTAAACGGATCGGCATGAACGAACCAGGACAATAATGAACAATAACAGTTTACACTAACAACAAAGAGACTGTTTAGAAATATGTGGTTAGAATTTTCATAAGCCATTTTTGATGCAGTTTTATGCAAAACTTTTTAGCATAGCAGTAGCTATGGTCAAAAATTTTAACGAAGAAATGTGCAAAAGGAGCTTTAAAAAAATAGTTGATATAATTTAATACAATCTCTAAAAGAACAGCTTATGAGAATTCAAAAAAGGATGGTAGCCTTACTTTTTTTAGCTTTCAATTTTGCAATGAGTGCGCAAGAATCGTCGGTCGGGCAACACCATAGTCACAACCACGAAAACGACCACGATCACGGGCACAGCCACTATACCGAACACGATTCCGTAGCCGCACATAAATTAATGTTCCCCTCCAGGACCCCGGATCGAATTATAGCCAACCTGACGCTAGACCCCGCCCATAGTTTTGCCGTCAACTGGCGTACGGATCAGCAAATAAAACAGGGGATCGTAGAGGTGGCCGTTGCAACCGACGGTCCCGAGTTTTTGTTGGGAAACCTAAGAAAGATCGAAGCCAAGACCGAGGTGTTCGAGAACCGGAACAGAAAAGAACCCTTGGTGAAGGCGACCTATCACTCGGCCGTAGTTTCCGGTCTCGAACCGAATACGACTTATGTCTACAGGGTGGGAAACGGCTCGGACGACAATGCCTATTGGAGCGAATGGTTTCAGCTTAAGACCGCGCGAACCGATATGGAAGAACCTTTCAGTTTCATCTATTTTGGGGATGCCCAGAACAATGTAAAGTCGCTGTGGTCGCGGGTCATCCGTAGTTCCTACAGGCAATTTCCTCAGGTGGACTTTATGCTGCACGCGGGCGACCTTATCAACGATCGGGATGCGAACTTGGAGTGGGGCGAATGGTTTCACGCGGGCAGCTTTATCCATGCTACCGTACCCAGTATGATGACGCCCGGCAACCACGAGTACCGCGATGGTGTACTAACGTCACTGTGGAGACCCCAATTCACCTTACCGGAAAACGGCCCGATGGAAGAGCTGAAGGAAGCCTGCTACGCTATCGATTACCAAGACATGAAACTGATATCGTTCGATTCGGAAAGTTTCGATGAGCATATGGATAGCCGTAAGGCCCAGACCAAATGGTTGGATTCCGTACTTGCGACCAATACGAAAAAATGGACCGTAATTACTACACATTACCCGGTGTACTCAACGGTCGAGGGCAGGGATAATTGGGAATTAAGGGAGGCCATCAAACCTTTGATCGACAAATACAAGGTGGACCTGGTTTTACAAGGGCATGACCACACCTACGCCAGAGGCTATGCCGAGAACAAAGGTAAGGGGCTTACCGTAGTCAACGATGCCGGCACTATTTATGCAGTTTCAGTCGCAGGACCAAAGATGTATAATTCCGAAGAACAGGAATGGATGGTAAGACGGGGCGAGTACACCCAGCTCTTTCAGATACTAACGGTATCTAAAGACACGATTAAATACGGGGCCTATACACCTATTGGAACCCTTTATGATGCTTTTGAACTTAGCAAGAAAAACGGCAAGAAACAACTGATCAACAAGATACCGGACAGCCCAATTCGATTGGAAAGCAATTTTGCAAAGGAGGAGGACTGAGTTCTTCCGTAAAAAAGAGTAGAAGAGCGCTCGAGAACAGCTAACGGTGCAGCTTGTGTGCCCTGAGGTCGCTTACGCTGCCAGTGCCATTGGTTGTTCTATCGACTGTGCTATCGTGCATTAAAACAAATTTACCGTCCTTGCTCATTCTTAGGTCGATTTCGATAATGTCGATACCGAGTCGTATGCTCTCCTGTACGGCCGCCAATGAATTTTCAGGATGCCTTTGGTGTGCCGCCCGATGCGCGGCGACCATTATAATTTCCGGACGGTCATAAAAGTCAGCAAGTAGGCTGTCTAGCTTTAGTTCCTGCCCGATGCAAGATGCACTCAGCAGGAACAATAGCATAGAGAGATTGTTTTTAAACATGAATTAAAATGGGTTTGGTTTATAAATTATAGGAAAGATTGTCACCCTCGCAGGGCATCCTTCAACAACAACATCACGCTTTCAGAAGGTTTGGCATCGTGTACCAGGGCCATTCTTTCCCTCTCGCGAAGGATCGATTTTCTGAATTGGATGCCGCTCGTATTCCCTTCCTTGTAATCAATAAACGCCTTGAACCACCTAAAATACGGAAAACCGGCATAGGTTTTTAAAAGTCCGCTTTCCCGTTCCAAAAGTCCATACCGTTTTAGAGTCCGCTTGGCCTGTCGGTATTCATACAGGTGAAGCAGGGTTTCCAGATAAGTTCTAAAGAATTTGTTCCAATTGTGCTCCACAATATCCTTTTCGTTCAGGGCGAGCTGGTTTTCGGCATATTGGCGGGCTGTAGCGAACTCTCCGTTGTCGTTATAGCATTTGACCAGCGATGAGATGAAAAGCGATTTGTTGTATTTGTTCGACATCTGCCGGGCGAACGGTAGGGCCTCCTTGAGAATGCGCAAGGCTTCTTCGGGCCGCCCGAGCTTTAAGAGATTAAAACAATAATTGTTGAGGTACATGATGTAGTCGTTCCCTTGCTCCATAATGGACAGACGTCCGAAGTGGAGGGCCTGGTCATATCGATTTAGTTTCATTAAGATCAACTGCCTGTTGCCGTAAAAGTTGAGCAATAGCTTTCTGGAGTAGTACGAACCATCGGTCAGTCGGGGCTCCAGCGCGTCGTAGCATGCAATGGTCGCGTGTAGTAGGTCGTTCTTGAGCAGGGCGAGATAGGATAGCAAGATCAAGGTTTGGTACCGGTTCGACCCGTCGATTTCCGCGTCCTCGAACAGGCGTTTTAGCCAAGGGGCCCATTTAAGCGAGTTTTGGGAGAGTTGGTTGCCGTGATACTCGGTGACGATATCGGAGGTCGCCTGGGTCATCCGGTTGCTGATATCCTTATTGCGGATGTAGTCGTCGTGATAATTATGAACGAAACGGTTGATAAGTCCGTAATCGTTTAACCGAACCCGCACCAATAGAAAATTCAGGTAGTTTTTGACCACTTCATAGAACCGGATAAAGTGAAAACGATGTGGTTGATAGTCTTTGATAAGCTTGAGCAGTTCTTTTTCCTCGGCCGAGGAGATGGCGTCGGTCTTGATCTGGTTGTCGAAATAGTTAAGACGTTTGTAGTACTTGTCGGTACAGTGGTCCTCAAGCCGCGCCTGCATCCAGTTCATGAGGTGCGAATACTTGCGCTTGTCGATGCCGAGGTCGAACGCCCTTTTTGTATCCTTTGAAAGGGCATTGTGTTTTACGATTTTAAAAATAGCAACGCGGTCGGAATCCTGAAACTGGACGGAATTCTCCAATAACAGCGCCTCGTGGGGGAGCAGTGAGTCAGAGAATTCGGTAAACTTCTTTAGTTTCATTGCACCAGATTCAACATAGCCTAGCTGCCTTAATAACTCAATACAATCTAAATGACGGTCGTATGCTCGCTTACTGTTGGATGGCGGCTACGCTACATCACTAGCCCCCCGTCTACACTCAAGGTCGTTCCGTTAATAAAACTGGCCTCTTCGGAGGATAAAAAGACATAGGCATTGGCGATATCCTCAGGCTTCCCCAGACGGCCCAAAGGAGTTTTCGATTCCAGGTCCGCAATCACCTTTTTTGGGATGGTCTCTACCATTTCGGTGGCGATAAATCCTGGGGCCACGGCGTTTACATTGATACCCTTTCTGCCAAGCTCCCTGGCCCATACCTTGGTAAGACCGATTACGCCTGATTTGGTAGCCACATAGTTGCTCTGTCCGAAATTCCCGTACAGCCCGACTACCGACGAGGCGTTGACAATCTTTCCGGATCCTTTTTCGACCATATGGGCCGAGATGGACTGCGTACAGTTAAAAACGCCGGTCAGGTTGACGTCTAAAACGGACTGCCATTGATCCGGGGTCATCTTTTTAAGGGTTGCGTCCCGGGTGATTCCGGCATTGTTGATCAAAATGTCAATACGCCCATAAGTGGTGATAATGTCGTTCACCGCCTGATCGACCTCGGCCTTGTTCACGGTGTTGACTTTTTCGAACTTTAGGGCCTTGCCCTCGTTTTCGGCCAGCAGCTTTTTTCCGGCATCGGCGTTGATATCCCAGCAGATGACCTGGGCGCCCTCGTCCAGAAATTTGTCAACGGTGATTTTTCCTATTCCGTTCGCTCCACCGGTTATAACGGCTACTTTGTCCTTTAGTCTTTCCATTTGTATACGTTTTGAACCAAAGCTATCGCTATTTTCGTACGGTTAAATTAGGCATTATTAATTTATTGGGATTGACTTTAATTGGTATAATTATAAAAAGGGCGTTATATATCTATATATTAGGTGGTTGCAATATTTTAAAAGGATGTGGACAAACTTAAAGAAACTGGCTTGACCTGAAGGAATAAATTGATAAAACTACTCGCTCCGCAGGATGTTGTGCCCAAAAACACGCTTTTAGCGACAAAAAGGGATGGCTTGTGGTCTCGCTTTGGCATCGGCGTTAAAAAAGTCCATATCATAAATCTGAATTTACAAGTATCAAAATGGAAGGGATTGTCTCTATATTGGTCAACCGATTGAACGGATTACCGTCAAAAAAAGTCCAATCCCCTTATGAACGAATATTATCCGATACTGACGCTGACCTCTTTGGTCGTTTTTGTGGGCATCCTGTGCTATTTGGTCATAAAGTCAAGGGCAAAAGACGAAAGTATCGAGACCTATGCCTTGGGCAGTAAATCGTTTTCATCGTTTTCCGTAGCCCTTTCCTTGGCGGCATCCTTGACCAGTGCCGCCACTTTTATCATTAATCCCGGGTTTATCGCCTTATACGGGGTCAGTGCCTATCTGGCTTTTGGGGTGGTCATGCCGCTCGCAATTTTTGTGGCGTTGGTGGTATTGATGAAACGCTTTAGGCAATATGGTATCAATGTAAAGTCGTTGACCATAGCCGATTGGGTGGGCAAACGCTACGGATCGTCGTTCTTAAAGGTGTTTTTTGGATTGCTGAGCGCCCTGCTGATTACGTTTATCGTGTTGATCTGTGTGGGAATTACCAAAGTGATCGCCAAGGCCCTGTCCGCCGATGAACTGACCATCCTTATTATTCTAGTGGTCGTTGTTTTTACGTACATGTTGGCCGGGGGCGCCAATTCCATGGTCTATACCAACTCGTTGCAGGCGGTCATGATGATCGTGGTAGCGGTTTTGCTTCTGGGCTCGGGGGCGGAATATTTTATGGCTGCCGGACAGGAATCCATCATGGCAAGGCTTAGCGCCATCGACCCGCATCTGGTCAAGACCTTTAACAAATCGAGTCCGCTTTTCCGGGATTTTTTCGAAGTGGTGGTCTGTAATGCAATTGTCGGTATCGCCATCGTTTGTCAACCCCACATTTTGACGAAATCCCTACTTATAAAAAGGGATGCCCAGGTCAACCGGTTTTTGATGTATTCCATCCTCTTGTTGGTGGTTTTCTTTTCCGTGGTGATTACCGGTTTATATGCCCGGTTGAGCTTTCCCGATCTGATGCACGGGGGAGAAGTATTGAATATGGACGGAATCATTCCCGCTTACGTGGTAGATCGGTTTCCTATTTATGTGGGCATTTTGGTCATTTTGGGATTGATCGCAGCGGGACTCTCCACCTTGGAAGGCTTGATACAAGCCATCCCGACTACCTTGACCAATGACCTGATCATGCCGGTCTTAGGACGGTATGGGAAAAACCTCAAACCGATTCACATTAATTTGGGCGTTACCCTCTTTGTTGCCCTTGCGGCCATAGGTCTGTCTTACGAACAGCTGGTCAACCCCAGCCTGAGCGTGGGAATTTTTGCCCAAAACGGGGTCTATGCTTTTTTTTCGGCGGCTTTCGTACCCGTGTTCTTCGGCATTTTTACCACGACCACGAATCGATTTATTCCGATTGTCGGCTCCATAGTCGCAATAGCCACCCATTTCGGGATTTATTATTTAGAGTTGACCCCCTATATGGAGGGGGCCACGGTAAGAAATCCGGCCGTGGCGTCGGCCATCGCCCTGATGGCCTCCACAGCGGTCGGCACGGCCATCTATGTTGTCAAACCCATGAAAACCAAGGCCTATGCAAGTTAGACTCCTTCTTTTGACCATCATCGTTTTAACCGCTATGCCCCTCATGAGCCAAAATATCGAACACTCGGAACTGTCGCTGCCGAAAAGCAATATTACCCTGAACTACCGACAGACGGGGGACGGGGACAACACCATCGTACTGATCCACGGGCTGGGAAGCAATTCCAAGGCTTTTAGAAAGAACCTGTCCGCCTTGGCCGAAAAAGCGGTCGTAGTTGCCCCCGACCTTCCCGGGTATGGCGCGACGGAACTCGGTAGTTTTGTTCCCGGGATGGCCAACTACGCCAAAGTCATAGCGGAATTCATCGAACTAAAAAAACTGGAAAATGTCACTTTGGTCGGGCATTCCATGGGCGGACAGATTGCCATGTATCTGGCCGCGGTGCAACAGCCTTCTTGGTTGACAAACCTAGTGCTTTTGGCTCCAGCGGGCCTCGAGCAATTTACCGAGGATGAGAAGCAATGGTTCCATACCACGATCAACGATCGGCTTTACCTGAACATGACGGATGTCCAGATAGAACAGAATTTCAATTTGAACTTTTTCGGAAACAAACTTCCCGAGGACGCCCGGTTTATGCTACGGGACAGGCTCGAATTAAAAGAGGGTGCCGAAAGATACAGGGAGTATGTGTCCACCATCGTAAAAAGCATCCACGCTATGCTGGCCGAGCCGGCGTACGATAAAATTCCGGATATCCAAGTGCCCGTACTGGTGGTCTACGGCAAGAACGATATGTTGATTCCGAATAAAATCCTACATCCCCAATTATCCTTGGAAAAAATCCTGAAGAAATTAAAAGAGGATTATCCTAATATTAAAACGGAACAACTCGACCGGGCCGGCCATTTTGTGCTCTGGGACCGCAACGATGCCGTGAACGATTTTATCCTGGAAGAAATTGAAAAATAGGGAAGTCCGAATGCTTTATGCGACGCGCTTTCTCGAGTCCGTTAGCAGCAGTGTAGCCGATGAAGCGAAAAAGCAAACCTCGCCGCAACTCGATTAAAACAATAAAGTCTATTAACCACTAAATACAAAAACAATGAAACATGTAGCAGTAATCGTGATGTTCTTGGCCAGCTGTATCGCCATGAACGCACAGCAAGTGACGGTCACCGGAAAAGTAATCGACCAAGATGGGGCCGGACTCGCCGGCGCTACGGTCTATGCCGTTGAAATCAGCGTGGGTGCGACCGCCGATATGGACGGGAATTACCAACTGACCGTTCCCGCGGGCAATCTTCTGATCGAGGCTTCCTACGTAGGCTTTTCACCTTCCTCGAAGAACGTGGAGGTGTCGGAAGGTGTTACCGTGGATTTCACACTGTCACAGGGGCAGGCCCTCGAAGAGGTGGTGGTCTATTCCGGCTCCAAAAAAGCCGAAAAACTGACTAATTCCACCGCCACGGTCATTACCATCGGGGCCCGTGAAATCGAACGCTACGCTGGAAATCCGGCAGAACTTTTGGCCCGTAAAAAAGGAGTCGATTACTTTAGGGCGGGAATTGCCGCCCCGGCCTTTAACATTAGGGGGTTTAATTCCAATTTCAATTCAAAGAACCTACAGGTGGTCGATAATCGGATTTCATCGCTTATCGCAACGGGACTCCCAATGGGCCCGCTGACTACGACCATTAAGGAAGATATCGAACAGGTCGAACTGATTTTGGGTCCGAATGCGACCCTCTACGGTCCCAATGCGCATAACGGACTGATCAATACCATCACTAAAGACCCCAGAAGACACCAAGGTCTTACGGTGGCAGGAAATATTGGCGTGAACGGCGATGGCAATGCCTATTACTCCGGCAGGTTACGCTATGCCAAAAAATTCAACGATAAATGGGCCTTCAAGGCTACCGGGGAATATACCAAGGCTACGGAATTCATCTACGCCGATTCGGTCTATATCGATAGAAAAGCGGCGGACGGCAGCCCTGGGGCCGATGGCGTGAAGGAGGCGTATCGGGAACTGGAGCTTGACAATGACGTCGAGTTCTTCAAGACCGAGGCCAGCGCTTACTTCACCCCGAAGGCGGGTACCGACCTGATTGCCACCTACGGCCATAGCAACAGTACCTACCTTTCGCCGACGAACGTGGGCAGGAACCAGATCATCGACTGGCGTATCAACGTATTCCAGCTGCGGTTCAACACCAAGAACTTTTTTGCGCAGACCTATTTGACCACCAGTAAGACCGATGACACCTACTCCATTGATGATCGTACCAAAAGATACTATGCCGGTATCGATGCGGGCTTGAGTCCGGAGGAAGCCGCTGGCGAGTATTCCTACGAAACGGGGGCGCGTTTTAAGGACGACTCCAAAAGATGGAACGCCGAGGTTCAGTATAACAACACCTTCTTCGAAAGTTTGGAGCTGATTACCGGCCTCCAGTATCAAAAGGATATGGCCAACAGTTTGGGCACTTACTTGTTAGACCAAAATGAGGACGATAGTATCGACGTATCTCAAATCGGCGGATATCTGCATTTGAACTACGATTTCGGCAGCGGTTTCAAGGCCTTGGCCGCGGCTCGAGTGGACAACCACGATATTTACGGCACCAATTTTATTCCAAAGCTAGGGCTGTCGAAGGAGCTGGAAAAAGGGAGTTTTAGATTGACTTACGGGCAAGGCATTGCCGCCCCGACCATTTTGAATATGTATGGGAACCTTTTCTCCGGCCTGATTCTCGGAAACGCCGAAGGATTTACCCTGGCCGACGGCTCAAAGATCGATCCCCAGGATGTCGAGAAAGTAACCACATACGAAATCGGTTATCGCGGTACTCTGGCAGAAAACCTGTACACCGATGTGAACGCCTACTATAACGTCAACAAAGACTTTTTGAGTCCCGTTACGGTAATTGGTGTGGCCACCGAACGCGGCGACACCCCAATTGAGGAGGTGCAGGCGGGTTATGCAGGCCTGAACGGCTTGGTCGCCACCTACATCAACTTCGGCGAGGTCAACACCTACGGGGCCGATCTTAGCCTTACCTATTCCATTTCGCCGGAATGGAGCATGACGGCCAACTACTCCTATTTTGACTATTCGTTCGACGAAGACAATTCCGACAACGATTTCAATAATGACGGGGAGGTGAATTTCCTGGATTTCTTGGTCAATGCACCGAAAAACAAAGGCGGTCTGGGATTGAACTATTACGGATCTCGGTTTTTTGGATCGATCTTCGGACGGGCGGTTCAGCAGTACAACTATTTTTCCAGTTTCCAGATCGCTTCCGAGACCATTCCGGGGATGACCTATAGGGGCGTGCCCATTGTTGAGGATGCCCCTAGCGGAGATTCCTATAACTACGGTCCCTTAGGCGGATTCGTAACCTTCGATCTCAACATCGGGTACAAGGTCAGCGATAAGGTGACGATCTCCCTGGCCGCCACCAACCTATTCAACAATGAGCTGCGCGAATTTACCGCCGCCCCGCCGACAAAAGGACTCTATGTTTTGGAAACAAAAATCCATTTGGATTAAGAGACTGTTTTGAACGACCTATAAAAGCTCTAATCACACAATTCAAAACAGTCTCTAAGGGCCAGTGGCAAGTCCAAGTTGAAACGCTGCCCAAGGTGCCGTAGGCATGCCTTGACCGGAAAACAAATTAGTTACATGAAGAATGCAAAAATAATTTCCTCGGGGATGTACGTCCCCGAGCTCACCTTGCCCAACGCTTATTTCAATGAGTTGCTGGGCGAGGATGTCGATACCTGGCTTCGCGAGAACGTCCATATTTACGAACGTCGATGGTGCAAGGAGAACGAGTCTACGGCAGATCTTTGCGAAAGTGCCGCTTTGTCGGCTTTAAAAAATGCCCAGCTAAAACCGGATGACATTGACCTGATCATCGTAGCGACGGACACCCCCGAATACGTGTCTCCCTCTACGGCAGCCGTCTTACAGTACCGGTTGGGGAACGAGAACGCCGGCACCTTCGACCTCAACGCCGCCTGTGCCGGGTTCGTCACGGCCACGGAGACCGCCACGCACTACATCCGCAGCGGTTCGGTAAACAACGTGCTGGTCGTTGGCGCCTACGCCATGAGCAAGTATCTGGACAAGGCGGACAAAAAAACCGTTACCCTTTTTGCCGACGGGGCGGGGGCGATGGTCCTTACTTCCACGGAGGAAATGAACAGGGGCCACCAAGCCGGAAAACTAGCTTCCCAAGGACAATATGCGGATTGGATGGGCATTTATGGCGGCGGTACCAAAAATCCCGTTTCTAAGGACGTGCTGGAGCGAAACGATCATAAACTTAAGTTCGTTAAAAAATTCCCCGCCGAACTCAATCCCCAAATGTGGAGCGACCTTGCGAGGGAGCTTTCCCATCGAATGAAGGTCGGGATAAGCGAAGTGGACCAATTTTTTATCACCCAGATCAATATCAACGCCATATGGGAAACCCTTCGTATCTTGGATGTTGATAAAAATAAGGCCCACACCGTGATGCACGATTACGGCTATACGGGATCGGCCTGCATCCCGATGGCCTTTCACGAGGCCTGGGAACAAAAGAAAATAAAGGAGGACGACCTCGTTTTTTTCATTGGTTCTGGCGGGGGACTTGCCTTTGCAGCGAACGCGTTTATTTTATAATATCGACTTCATGGCGGGAGCCCTGAGATGCCGGCACAAATTGCCCTTGGCACCCGCGAAAAATTATCATTAGCCTAAGATTACTCATGAACAACACTTTGGATTGGTTTCGAAAATGGGCGGACTACCAGCCCGATAAAACGGCGGTCAAGGACGCGATGTCCGGGAGGAGTCTATCCTATGGCGATATCGATACCGCTGGTAATGCCCTGGCCGCGCATTTAAGGGAGAACCACGGGATTGTCATGGGCGACCGGGTGGCGATCGTTGCTGAAAACCACTTGGCCCAAGTCATCCTTTTTGCCGTTGCCCAAAAGACAGGTATCATTCTCGTTCCCATAAATTTCAGATTGGCCCCAAGGGAAATCGAGGTCCTGCTCACTGATTCCGAGTGCAAATTGGCCTATACCGATGGTTGTGTCCCTACGAAGGAACTCAAAGTGGATACCGTTTTCAAGGATTTGGCCTCGGTGTACGGCTTTGTCCGAAAAGAAGCCCCCGCGGTTGCGGAGCCCGAACTGACGGAGAATGCCCCGGTCTTTATCCTATACACCAGCGGCACTACGGGCCTACCCAAGGGTGCGCTCTACACCCATAAGATGCTATTTTGGAACAGTATTAACACCACCCAGAGCCTCTCGATCAATAATGATACCGTTACCCTTAATTGTATGCCGCTCTTCCATACGGGCGGATGGAACGTGCTGCTGACCCCGGTGCTGCATCGCGGGGGAACCATCATCCTATTCAAGAAATTCGATGCCTTGGCCGTACTGAACTGTATCGTCGAGGAGAAATTGGACCTGTTTATGGCCGTGCCCACCATGCTTAAGATGATGACTGAATTGCCCGAATTCGACACAACTGACATCGGTTGTCTGAACTATATTGTGGTCGGGGGCGAGAGCATGCCGTTAAAGCTTATCGCGATTTTCCATTGTAAAAAAGTGCCCATCCGACAGGGCTACGGCCTTACTGAAGTCGGTCCTAACCTGACCTCTTTGCATCAAAACGATGCCGAACGGAAGCAGGGTTCCATCGGCAAACCCAACTTTTATGTGGACGTAAAAATTCTGGACGAGAGCGGGGAGACCGCCGAGCCCGATGTCCCCGGGGAAATCCTGATCGGCGGTCCAATGGTCACGCCCGGCTATTGGCAGAATGAAGCCGCTACCCATCGAGCAAAACAGGGCCGCTGGCTTTGCACCGGCGATATCGGAAAAATCGATGCGGAAGGATTTATTTATGTTTTGGACCGGAAAAAGAACATGTATATCAGCGGAGGCGAAAACGTCTATCCCGCCGAGGTCGAGCGGGCCTTGTTGGCGCACCCGAACGTAAAGGAAGCGGTGGTCATCGCGGCCCCACATGAAAAGTGGGGGGAATGTGGGATCGCGTTTTTAGTGAGCGGCACCAAAATTTCCGAAAAGGATATCAAAGGCCACTGTCTGGAGAATCTGGCCAAATTCAAGGTGCCCTTCCAATTTCATTTCCTCGATAAGATTCCCAAAGGGGACACGGGCAAAATCGACCGCAAAAAAATCCAACGGGACTATTTAAAGGGTATCCCAGACTAATCCGACACTTTAACGTTAGCTTAACCCTAGTTTGTTCAGCTGTTTAGGTTAATTTGCCTATGTTTATCGTTAATTTAAGTTTTAAACAGTTAAGACAGTAGTATTATGGGAAGACCTGCCACAAAACCGACGGCACTTCGCGATGGATATTATATCGAGGTCCGCAATAAAAATCAAAAATCCGGTATCAAGATTGTTAGGGAAACCAAACAACAATTGGAGATGGCCATAGATGAATATAAAAAGACCAAGGACGTTACCGTGCTTGGAAAACTAAAGGACGGTAAAATGGAGCCTATTCCCGGTCTTTCGAACTAAAAGGAAAGGACTCAAGTCCTGACCATGACGGATAAAGCAAACCGATAGTCGTAATGGCCATCGGTTTCTTTTTTGCCGTAATTTATTATTATCATGACATTGTCACGACTAAAACGGAATTACGAACGGAAACCGGTCGTGGCAAAGCCGGAATCGCCACCGCTGACTCAATACTACCCTAGTCGAGGGTATTCCGCAATAGTATTAAAATCCCCTGTTCCTGGAAAAACTAACTAAACCGAAGAATGTCTTTCTGATCACAGGCATTCTATTCATTGCCATCAACCTGCGACCGGCCTTGGCCAGCGTGGGTCCCCTTATCGAGGATATCAGGGCCGCGACCGGACTTTCGAACACCCTGCTGGGTGTTTTGACCACCCTCCCGCTCCTGATGTTCGGGGTCGTATCTACGCTCACCCCCTTGTTTACACGTAGGTTCGGTATCGGCGGCACGTTGTGGGGTGCCATGGCGTTGTTAGCGATCGGTATCGGTATCCGTTCCCTTACTTGGATGCCGGCGCTGTATTTTGGTACGTTTTTGTTCGGTATTGCCATCGCTTTCGGCAATGTGCTCTTGCCCGGATTGACCAAACGTAATTTCGCCTCCAACTCCGGGTTTATAACGAGTATGTATTCTTCCGTCATGGCGGTGGGAGCATCTTTGGCCGCGGGGGTCAGTGTGCCGCTAGCCCAAAATGCGGGTCTCGGATGGCGGGGTTCGCTCGCGGTCTGGTCGATTCTGGCCCTAATTGCTTTTTTCGTTTGGATGCCACAAGTGTCGCGGTTGACCCGGGCAAGGGCCAAGCAAAGCTACCGAGACGCCATGAAAAGTTTGGGAAAATCCCGATTGGCATGGAAGGTCGCCTTGTTCATGGGTTTGCAGTCCATGACCTTTTATGTCATTCTCGCCTGGCTGCCTTCCATTCTTCAGGGCAGGGGATATGATCCCTCGTTTTCCGGGTGGATGCTTTCCCTCTCCCAGGCCACGGGAATACTAGGGTCTTTGATCGTTCCTTTTGTAGCGGGAAAAAAGAGAGATCAGCGCGGCATTGTCTGGTTTTTGATGCTTGTGGAAATCGTTGGCCTAGTGGGCCTGCTGCTGCCCGATATAGGATGGATCGCCCTGTGGGTCTCGCTTATCGGTTTTGTATTGGGAGGTACATTCGGACTTGCGTTGCTCTTTATCGTGCTCCGCTCCCACAACGCGGAATCCGCCACGGAACTCTCGGGCATGGCACAGTCCATCGGATATCTGGTTGCGGCTACCGGTCCGATGATCTTCGGCAGTATTTTTGATCTTTCGGGGAATTGGACCTATTCCCTGATCTTTCTCTTCGTAATCGCCGCCCTTAAACTGAGGATGGGCCTGGGAGCGGCCAGACCGGGAAAGGTGTGAAGTAATGCGTCGCTTTTTACTATTTTTACATGATAAAGGTTTTCATCGTGCTTTCATAAGCAAGGCCGCTATAACACACGTATATGATAGAAAGAATTATCGTCACCCCTTTTCAAAAGTTCGTCAAAATTGAAAGTTTCAGCGGAATCCTCCTGTTCGGGGCGACCGTAATCGCTATGGTTTGGGCCAATTCGGGTTTCAGCGACAGTTATCAGGCTCTTTGGAGCTACAATGTCGGATTTGATACGGAGAATTTTGAGCTCAACAAACCGCTTATTCTGTGGGTCAACGACGGTCTGATGGCCATATTTTTCTTTTTGATCGGCCTCGAGATCAAGAGAGAACTTGCAATCGGGGAACTGAACAGCCTGAAAAAAGCGGCATTTCCTTTGGTCGCGGCCATAGGGGGGGTTGTATTTCCGCTTGGGTTGTTCCTCTTTCTGAACCAGTCTCCAGAAACGGTAAATGGCTGGGGAATTCCCATGGCGACCGACATCGCCTTTACCTTGGCGATTCTCAAAATCTTGGGAAACCGGGTGCCGCTGAGCCTAAAGATTTTCCTGACCGCCTTTGCCATTGTCGACGATTTGGTAGCTGTCTTGGTCATTGCCATTTTTTACAGTTCCGGAATTGATTGGCTCATGATCGGGTATGCCATGATACCCTTGGCCATTTTGTTTTTCCTCTCGTACCGGGGCTTTTATCTTAAGTATCTATCGATTGCCTTTGCCGTAGTCGTATGGTTCCTGTTTTTGAAATCGGGGATTCATCCTACGATAGCCGGGGTACTTATGGCCTTTACCATCCCCATTGGCCAAAAGATAAACATAAGGGACTTTACCGAAAACCTGACTTATATCGCCCAAGGTCTTAGGAAAACCGAACGCGACGGCCTTCCTATATTATCGAAGGAACAGTATCAATATATGGATGACCTCGAGGATCTGACCGAAAAGTTCAATTCGCCCTTACAGCGCTTAGAGAACGGTCTGCACGGCTGGGTGGCCTATTTTATTATGCCGATCTTCGCCTTGGCCAACGCAGGGGTGGTCTTTAGTGCGGATATGCAACTCGATGTATCCTTGGTGATGAACATCGCTATCGCCCTTTTTCTCGGTAAAGGAATCGGTGTTACGTTAATGGCGTTCCTCGGGGTGAAATTGAAACTTGCGGCCCTGCCCGATGGTATGAATTTCAGGCAGGTCGCCGGGGTCGCCGTCTTGGCCGGGGTAGGTTTTACAATGTCTATTTTTGTCGCTAATTTGGCCTTTACGGGAAATGCGATGCTTATCGATTCGTCCAAGGTGGGAATCATTCTAGGTTCGGTCGTTTCGGGGGTGGTCGGATATCTAATTTTACGATGGAACGGAAAAGGGAAAGATATCAAAACCTAGGTTCAAGTGACTATAACCATTGAAAACATCCTGTTGATTGGCTCGGTGCTACTTTTTATGAGCATCGTCATTGGGAAAAGAGCCTTCAAATACGGGGTGCCTACCCTCTTGATTTTTTTGGTTATTGGGATGCTCGCAGGTTCGGAGGGTATCGGCGATATCGATTTTAACGACCCCAGAATGGCCCAGTTCGTCGGGGTGGTGTCCCTCAACTTCATCCTGTTCTCCGGAGGCCTCGATACCAATTGGAAGACCGTAAAGCCTATTCTAAGGGAAGGCATTGCCTTATCGACCATCGGGGTGCTGCTGACTGCTACCTCGCTTGGAACCTTTGTCTGGATCCTGACCGATTTTACCATTTATGAAAGCATGTTGTTGGGCTCGATCGTATCCTCGACCGATGCAGCGGCGGTATTCTCCATTTTACGGGCCAAAAGTTTAGCCTTGAAAACCAACCTGAGACCGACGCTGGAGCTGGAGAGCGGAAGTAACGACCCGATGGCCTATGTGCTGACAATCAGTTTTCTGACCTTAGTGCTCAACCCGGAACAGAACCTGCTCTCCATACTTCCCTTTTTTCTCCTGCAGATGGTGGTGGGCGGTCTGGCAGGTTTTGGCTTCGGCAAGCTGACCAAATTGATTATCAATAGGCTTCAACTTGGTTTCGAAGGGCTTTACCCCGTGATGGTAATCGCCCTGATGTTCATTACCTTCTCGGCCACCGACTTTGTGGGCGGCAACGGTTTCCTCGCCATTTATATCTGCGCGGTCTATCTGGGCAATCAAGACCTGATCCATAAGAAGACCATCATACAGATGTACGATGGACTGGCCTGGTTGATGCAGATCGTGCTGTTCCTTACCTTGGGTTTGCTGGTGTTTCCCTCGGAAATCGTTCCGGTTCTCGGACTGGGGATGTTGATTTCCATTTTTTTGATTTTGGTGGCCCGGCCTATAGGGGTCTTTCTCAGTTTATTGTTCTTCAAGATGAAGCCCGGGCGACGTTTTTATATCTCTTGGGTCGGGTTACGGGGGGCGGCCCCCATTGTATTTGCTACGTATCCATTATTGGCGGGCGTCGAAAAAGCGGGGATGATCTTTAACATTGTTTTTTTTATATCGGTGACCTCCGTCCTGATTCAAGGCACCACATTGGGGGTGCTGGCCAAATGGTTGAATGTGGCGCTCCCCGACAAGGCCAAAATACCCTATCCTACGGACGTGCTTATGGCAGAAAACCCAAAAACGGCTATGAAAGAAATCAAGGTAGGGGAAGGCTGTTATGCGGTCGATAAGAAAATTGTGCGGCTTAACTTCCCCGACAATGCCATTATTGCCATGATAAAACGCAACGGCAGTTACGTAATACCGAACGGTTCTACCCAAATCGAGGCAGATGACGTATTGATCGTACTTTCCGACACCCAAGATGTACTCGACCAGGTGAATGTGTGCATACAAACCGGACAACTCTAAAAAATGAAGGGGTCAAAAGAATTAGTGGCCCGCAAAACGCACTATATTTGAACAAAAGATAAACGGCACATGAACCTAAAGGATGGTGTCAAGACCGCCGAAAACAAAGTGTCTTTAGAGGCTAAGAAATTGGCCGAGTTCGTTAAAGACGAAAAGAAGTCCCTCGTAGACCGTCTGGAGTGCTATGAAGACATCATTAACCTAGAAGTGGGTGATACGGGGCTGCAGCGCGCAAAAACCTTGGAGCGGGAGTTCGGTATTCGTCAGCTCTATGTAAAATATGAGGGAGACAACCCGTCGGGTACCCAGAAAGACCGAATTGCCTTCGCTCAGGTCTACGATGCCTTGCGACGCGGGTTTTCAGCCACTGCCCTGGCGACCTGTGGCAATTACGGGGTCGCCATGGCTTTGGCCGCCAACCTGGCCGGTCTGCGATGCAAGATTTATATCCCCGAAAGCTACCACACCGAACGCGTTTCGGAGATGCAAGGTTTGGGCTCGGAAATCATCCGATTGCCCGGCAGTTACGAAGAAGTAGTGAAAAATAGCAGCGAACTAGCAAAGAAAGAGGGCTGGTACGATGCCAATCCCGGAAGCGCGAACACGCCCTTGCAGATTTCAGCCTATTCGCACATTGCCGTCGAAATTTTTGACGAACTGGGCGATGCTCCCGAATACTGTGCCGTACCGGTATCGAACGGTACTCTTTTCGCAGGTATCTATCGGGGTTTCGTGAGTTTGTACAAACGGGGAAAGACGTCGCGTATCCCGAAAATGATAGCTGCGTCATCAAGTCGGAAAAATCCGATTGTGCAATCCTTTTTACAAGGTTCGGACCACTGCAATGATTTGAACCCCGAAACGATCAGAGAGACCAAATACAACGAACCTCTGATCAATTGGCACAGTTTCGACGGGGATGAAGCCCTGTACGCCCTACGGCAATCCCAAGGGGAGGCGTTCAACATCAGCGATAAAAAACTAAGGGCAATGACCTCGCTCTTGGCCAAAAAGGAAGGCTTACGAATACTTCCTGCGGCGACGGCGGGATTGATAGCCCTTTTGGAATTGGATGGAAAAATGGATTTCGAACCGGGTCGGTTTGTGGCGGTGCTAACGGCGAAGAACTAAGAGGAGTAGAATCAAGATGTAAGAGCCAAGAGACAAGACTGAAAGGTGGGGTTGATTTTACAAATATTGATTCTTGTTTCCCGTCTCTTGGAGACATGGAACACCAGTACTGTTCAATTAAAATAAATAGACCGATAATTTATGAAACAATCAATTGACGGAAAGGCGCTCGTATATTGCGAAGGCGCCTTCACTACGCCCAACGGCAAAACCGCGCATGGCCTGGTACGTTTTACCGAACGCTACGAAATTGTAGGTGTCCTGGATAGCAAATATGCGGGACAGGACGCAGGGGAAGCCCTCGACCGAAAGCCCTATGGGATTCCGATTTTTAAAAATTTGGAAGATGCCATCGAGACACTTACGGGCAGCGGCAACTTGCCTGGGACCCTGGTCATAGGTCTTGCCCCTGATGGCGGACGATTGCCCGACACGGCCAGAACGGTTATAAAAAAAGCTTTGCTAATGGGCTGGAACGTCGATAGCGGGCTGCACGATTTTTTGACCAGCGACAAGGAACTGACCCGTCTCGCCGTGGAGAACAATTGCCGGATACGCGATGTACGCAAGACCCCGGACCGCGACAAGCTCCACTTTTTCACCGGCGAAATTGAGAAAGTAGACTGTCTGAAGCTGGCCGTACTCGGTACGGATTCCGCTCTGGGAAAACGAACCACCGCCTGGTTGTTGGTCCATGGCTTCCGGGATGCCGGTCTTAAGGCCGAAATGATCGGTACGGGCCAGACCGCTTGGATGCAGGGCGCCAAATATAGTATGGTGATGGACAGCTGTATCAACGATTTCGTGTCGGGGGAGATCGAGCATGCCGTGGTAAGCGCCTATAAGAACGAGAAGCCGGATGTCTTGGTCATCGAGGGACAGGGCAGTTTGATGAACCCGGCCTACCCCGGCGGTTTCGAGATACTTGCCGCAGGCAGACCGGACTACATCATCTTACAGCACGCCCCGACCCGAACGGAATACGATGGCTTCCCCGGATACAAATTGCATTCCCTGCCCGAACAGATTCATGCCATCGAGGTGATTTCCGATAAAAAAGTGATTGCCATTACCATAAACCACGAAAACATGGCCGAAGACGAGATTTTGGAAGCCTGCAAACAGGTAACCCTCGAAACCAAATTGCCCGCCTTCGACGTATTGAAGTATGGACCGGAAGAACTGATCGAACTATTGAAGGAAAAATTGTGAATCTCGCATAACGCGCTTTCCCACCTGTCGCCCCGAGCTACCAAAAAAAAATCGGATGAAAATCACAAAAGTAAGCTTCGAACGGCTTGACCTAAAGCTCGCCGAACCCTACACCATCGCCTACGAGACCATTGATAGCTCCACCAATTTCATTCTGAAGGTAGAGACCGATGGCAGTCACGTCGGCTATGGCTGCGGTGCTCCCGACAAAGCGGTGACAGGGGAATATCCCGCGGAAGTAGAAGATGCCATCAAGAACGTGATTTCGCCCTATCTGATCGGGAAGGACCCCTTTTCCTATGCGCTGATCATGATGGAACTCAAAGCCGAACTCCAAAAAAAAGCATCGGCCTTGACTATGGTCGATATGGCCCTGCACGACCTTATTTCAAAAAAGGCAGGGGTGCCGTTATACCGTTATCTGGGAGGCTTTCGAACGTGTATTCCGACCAGTATTACTATCGGAATACTTCCTGTGGATGAGACCTTGCGTCAAGCCGATGATTTTGTTCAAAAAGGTTTTTCCATACTAAAAATTAAAGGGGGCCGCAGCCTACAGGAAGACATTGAAAAAATGTCCAGATTGCACGAAAGACACCCCCAGGTACGGCTTCGCTTTGACGGCAATCAGGGTTATTCGGTCATCGATTCGGTAGCTTTCGTTAAGGCTACGGCACATATCGGAATAGAGATATTCGAACAACCCACCAAAATGGAAAAAGAAGAGCGTTTGGGCGAGGTGACCGATCTGGTCGGTATTCCTGTCATGGCCGATGAAAGCCTAAAGACCCTGACCGATGTGTTCCGGTTGGCGCAGAACGAACGTGTCGATATGGTCAATATCAAATTGATGAAGGTCGGGGGTATTTTAGAGGGCATGCACATCAATTCCGTGGCCAAGGCAGCGGGACTCGAATGCATGGTCGGCTGTAACGATGAATGCGCGTTGGGAATTTCAGCGGGACTCCATTTTGCCCTTTCCCGTCCCAATATCCGGTTCGCCGATCTCGACGGACATCTCGATGTGGTCGATGACCCCTTTATGGGGCTTTTCCGTTTGAAGAAGGGCATCTTGTACCCGACGGGGGCGTCAGGGCTGGGAGAAGTTAATTAATTTGAAGATGAGGTTGCCGAATAATACCCTATCTTCCCATCAGCGTCCCCTAATTACTTTTCAAGGAGGCATTCAAACCATAATCTATTAAAACCCATCCTTATTATGAGACTAATTATAATTGTCCTTCTGATATGTTTAGTAGGTTGTAAAGACCAGAAAAATGAAAATACTGAGGAGATAGCGCAGGCTACGGCGGTCAAAGAGGTTGATTTTGACCTTGATGAGGCCATAGAAGACTGTGAGGACCAGCTGGAAATTTCGGTGCCGAAACTGACCGACCTCACCAAGCATCCCCGATTGATCGAGACTGGGGAAAACGAGTGGAAAGAACTGGAAAACCATAGGTTACGATGGACATCGGGCTTCTATCCCGGTATCCTTTGGTATATGTACGATATCACCAAGGAGGATAAATGGAAGCAAGAGGCCATCAAAAGGACCGAGGTCTTCGAGGATTTTAAGACCATTACCGAGCACCATGATATCGGGTTTATGATGTTTCCTGCATACGGGCTTGGCTACGAGCTGGGAGGGATGACCGAATATAAGGACATACTCCTGACTTCCGCGGAATCCCTGGCCTCCCGTTTTAATCCCAAGGTGGGCACCATCCGATCTTGGTCCAACAAGATGCATCCGCGCTGGAAACAGCATATCACCATTATCGACAACATGTTGAATCTCGAACTCCTGTTCTGGGCCTCGGACTACGGGGGCGGACCTGTTTATAAAGATATCGCCGTAACCCACGCCGAGACAACCATGAAAAACCACTTTCGCGACGACGGCACCTCCTGGCATGTTATCGAATACGATTCGATTACCGGCGATGTCCTGAACCGGCATACCAAACAGGGGTTGAATGACGACAGCCGTTGGTCCCGCGGCCAGGCCTGGGGCATCTATGGCTATACCATGGTCTATCGCGAGACCGGCGACAAAAAGTTTCTCGACTTCGCAAAAAAAATAACCGATGCCTATTTAAAACTGCTCCCTGAGGATTATATCCCCCATTGGGATTTCGACATCGACACCACCCAAGACGATGACCGTGACGCTTCGGCAGCGGCAATCGTCGCCTCAGGGCTGTTGGAATTGAGCACCTTGATCGAAAACGAAAGAGACCGGGAACGCTATTACAACGCCGCCCTGAACATGCTCAAATCCCTCAGTTCGCCGGCCTATTCCGGAGTGGGCAAGGCCGATTCGTTCCTGCTGCATTCCACGGGCGCAAAATCCTTGGGCCATGAAATTGACGTGGCCCTGATCTATGCCGATTATTTTTATATCGAGGCCTTGGATCGGCTTAAGAAGATGAAGGGACAATAATACTACTTTATGGGATGATTTTGGACGAGAGCATGGTTCTGGACACCGAAGGCCTGATTAGCGACCGTGGCCTGAGCTTCCTCGAAAAATTACAGGGTCAGGAATCCATTATCATCAATACCACTTCATGCGCTGCAACCGCATCGCGTTTAAGATTGCGAGCAAGGCTACCCCTACATCGGCGAAGACGGCCTCCCACATGGTGGCGAGTCCCCCGGCGCCCAGTACCAGCACAATAGCTTTGACCCCAAAGGCCAGGGCGATATTCTGCCAGACGATATGCCGGGTGGAACGACCAATGGCCATGGCCCTCGCAATTTTGCTGGGTTGGTCCGTCTGAATGATGACATCCGCGGTCTCGATGGCCACGTCGCTGCCAAGGCCTCCCATGGCGATGCCTACATCGCTTATCGCGAGTACGGGCGCGTCGTTGATGCCGTCACCGACGAAGGCCACCTTGGTATCCCGTTTTTCCTTGAGCCGTTCGACCTCGTCCAGTTTGTCCTCCGGGAGCAGTCCCCCTTTAGCGCTGTCGATGTCCAGTTCCCTGGCCACCTCTTGGGTGATGGAATCCTTATCGCCCGACAACATGATGATATTGGAGATGCCGGATTTTCGGATTTGCCGCACCGCGTCTTGGGCGTCATCTTTCATCTCGTCGGCAATGATTACGTAGCCTGCAAATGTTCCCCCGATGGCCATCATGACGATGGATTCCACAATGCTCTCCGTTTCCGCGGGGGCGTCAATGTTCTGTGAAACCATCAGGGCTTTATTACCTACTAAGACCGTTTTTCCGTTCACCTTTCCTTTAAGGCCCTTTCCCGCGATTTCGGATACTTCGCTCGCCGTTGCTTTCCTTAGGGCAGGCTCGATTTCCGAACCGTTCGACCCGGGCTTCGAGATGTTCGATTTCAATTTCACACCATCCGATCCGTACGCCATGATCGCTTTGGCGATGGGGTGGGTGGACTGTTCTTCCATCGCCATCAGGTAGGTCATAAACTCCGGTTCGGCGAGGGTTTTGGACTGGATGTCCTTGATCTTGAAGATCCCTTTGGTCACCGTTCCGGTTTTGTCCATCACCACCGTGTTCACCTTGGTTATCGCATCGAGAAAGGAAGCGCCTTTAAAGAGGATGCCGTTTCGGGAGGCCGCTCCCAATCCCCCGAAATATCCCAAGGGAATGGAAATGACCAGCGCACAAGGGCAGGAAATGACCAGAAAGATCAACGCCCGATACAGCCAATCGCCAAAGACATAGGTATCGACGAAGAAATAAGGAAGTAGCGTAAGCCCGATGGCCAAAAACACTACGATGGGGGTATAGACACGGGCAAACTTCCGGATAAAGAGCTCGGTCTTTGACTTTCTCGCGGTAGCGTTCTGTATCAGATCTAAAATTCGGGCGATGGAACTGTCCTTGAATTCCGCCGTGGTCTCGATTTCGATGACGGCATCGAGATTGATACTTCCCGCAAATACCTTTTCACCTTCTGCTACGGTGTCAGGTTTGCTTTCGCCGGTAATGGCCGCGGTATTCAGGGAAGCCTTAGGCGAGAGTAAAATGCCATCCAAAGGAACCTTTTCCCCTACACGAACCTGTATTTTCTCTCCGATACCTACTGACTCGGGATCGACGGAAACATAATCGGAGTTCCTATAGACCAAGGCCTCATTGGGGCGAACATCCAACAAGGCTTTAATGTTGCCCTTCGATTTTTTGACCGCTGCGGCCTGAAAGAGTTCCCCCACGGTGTAGAACAGCATCACGGCCACTCCCTCGGGGTATTCCTTCAGCGCGAACGCGCCCAGGGTGGCAATGGACATCAACAGAAACTCCGTAAAGAAATCCCCGTTTCGAATACTGTTCCACCCCGATTTGATAACGGGAAGCCCCACGGGAAGGTAAGCTACCACATACCAGATTAGTCTCGGCCATCCTTTAAAAAAAGCAAAGGTGTCGAAATAGTCAAAAGCGATGCCCGCCACCAACATTACGAAGCTGAAAATAGCGGGAATATAGGTCTTGAAACCACTTGCGCCCCCAGAATGTTCATGTCCGCCGTGGTTAGGGCCTTCATTGTTCTGGTCCTCACGATTATGCGAATCCTGAGCTTGACTATGATCGTCATCCCAACTACAGCATTCCGTAGTCGCAGTTGTTTTTTTTTGTACTGTTTTTTCCGTTCCCATACAGGGTGCAAGATGGCCCGTTTTTGGGTGCAATGGAAGTGCAAAGGCTAGGCCTTAGAATCAGTCTTCTGGATCGAGATGACGCAGGGGTCATCAGCTCGGCCCGCTACATTTTTCGCAGATTCCGGTTAACACCAGATTGGCATCCTCCGCAATATAGCCTTCCGGTAAGTTGATATGAGGAATTTTATGCTCGGTCAGACACACCGTTTCATCGCAGTGGTCACAGTGAAAATGAAGGTGCAGGTCTTGGTCGAGGTCACAATTACAGTCCGGCTCGCATAGTGCGTATTTGGCTATTCCCGTTCCATCATCGATCTGGTGTACGATTCCGTTTTGCTCGAATTTCTTCATGGTCCTGTACAGGGTGGTCCGTTCTGCTCTGACAAATGCGTTTTCGATATCGGTCAGGGCGACCGCAACCTCTTTTTCCGCCAAATATCTGAATATCAAAATACGCATGGCTGTTGGGCGTACGTTCCTGTTATTCAAGAACTCGACCGGGTTTTGCGGTATTTTATTTTTTTCCCGAGACATTAGCGGTCTGTTAAAGAATTTTCCTTTAAGGTTGGTAGCTTCCTTTTCAGGGGATGTGGAGAAATTTGCGATTGGGCGAATCCAAGGGCGTTCCCAACCTGCAATTTAGTCAAAAACCTAATGGCATCTTGATGGAAGCAAACATTATTTGGGCTGAAATTAATTGCGGCTTCCGGAAAAAACAATTGGCAGTTAATACCAAACGTTTGTAATTGGAAAAGCAGTTCGGAGCGGCTTCGGAATCGGGTGACAAGGTCTGGTCCAAGGCAAGCGACACCCTTTTACTCCCCACTGCTTTCCTTGATAGAAACATCCCGTCGGAATGGAATAAACAGGGGGTCAACATCCTTGGTGTCACCGACCACGGTAGCAATTTCACGTTTCAGGTAGTTCAAGTGGGCAATGGTCAGCCGGTCTGTCATCACCGGGAGGGTTCGTTTGATTTTTCCTTGCAGGGTCAAAAGATTGTCCAGTGCCAACGAACGGACATCGGTGTTTATGGTATAGCTCTCCGAGAGCTTGGCCAAGATTCCTCCGACCAGGCCGACCGCCTCGTCCGGTTTGTATAGAGCGATGAGGTTCGAAACATAGGCCTTTTGTAACTTTCTTCTGTAGGCGGTGGTCTGATAAAAAACGTTCATGTCGCCCCAGACCGTTTGGGCGAGATCGTCCATGTAGGCCTCGGGCGTATACGGATTTTCGTTCTCGTAGCGTTCGGCGATAAAAGTCATTCGGCTTAACCGGCTGCCGCCTAGGAGGTTCATCATTACGCTTTCCATGGTCTTGGTGACCGCTTCTTTGGATCGGGGGGACTGAATCGCGTTCAGGATGTCATTGCGCAGCAGCCATTCTGGCTCTTTGAAAATGTAGTCGTTGAGAAAGACCAAGGCCTGTTTTTGCTTCATCCGGTCTACAGGTCGGTACACTTCGCCTTCCTCGCCCATGGTCTTCGGCGTGACATAAATGCCCCCGATGTTCCGCGTCACGTGAAATATATAGTCTTTATATTGGTCGACAAGAGCCTTGTATAGCTGATCAAGGTTGGTGTAATCATCGCTATTGTTCTGCTTGGTCCATTTCTTCAGAAACGGGGCAATGCGCTGTAAGTTTAGAATGCCGTACATGCTGGCCTGCATTGCATCGTTGCCGAGGTCTTCGGTTTGCGAACGGGGATCGAAATCACGGCCTTCGCCACCGAACCAAAGCCTCGGATTGTTCGCCACGCTATCGACTACCATTTGACTTAGCATTTCTTTTTCTTCGGAAAGGTCCATCTCTTCCGGAAAACGGGAATAGCCCCACTGAATGGCCCATTTGTCATAGTCGCCGATACGCGGCATCAAATCTTTCGTAGGGATGCTATCCTCGGGTTGGGCCACGTAGTTGAAGCGTGCGTAGTCCATTATAGAACTTGTGTGGCCGTGTTTTTTCAGCCATTCCGCATCCCGCAGGTTTTCAACGGGGGTGGCGTAGCTGGCCCCCATATTGTGGCGTAGTCCCAAGGTGTGCCCGACCTCGTGGGAGGCTACAAAGCGGATAAGCTCACCCATAAGCCGGGTGTCGAATTTCATTTTTTGGGCCCTTTCGTCGACCGCGCCCGCCTGTACCATGTACCAATTATGCAACAGGCTCATCAGGTTGTGGTACCAGCCAATATGGCTTTCGAGTATCTCGCCGCTACGGGGATCTACGATGTTCGGCCCGTATGCGTTTTTAAAGGGAGAGGCAAAATAGCGCAAGACCGAGAATCTGGAATCTTCCAGACTCATGCTAGGATCGTTTTCGGGCCATTCCACCCCGATAATGGCATCCTTGAAACCGGCCTGCTCAAAAGCGACCCGCCAGTCGTTGATGCCCTGAATGAGATAGGGGCGCCATTTTTTAGGAGTGGCCGGATCGATATAGTAGACGATTGGCTTTTTAGGCACCACGAGTTCGCCCCGCTTCCATTTCAGCGAATCTTCGGGCCTGGGCTCCAATCGCCATCTATGGATGTAGGTATTGCGGTCAACTTTCTGCTGGTCATCGCCATATTCTAAATACGAACTGGCGAAATAGCCCACCCGAGCATCGTACAGCCTTTTTTGCATGGGTTCTTTTGGAAGAAGAATAAAGGAATTGTTGATTTCCAAGGTGACCACACCGGCCAGAATAGCGGCCGGAAGCTCTTTGCGTTTGTTCGTCCCCACGTTCGCCTTATAGGTCTTTACCGTCTTGATTTCGGTATTCATCGGGAAGGAAAGGATCTCTTTGATGTAGGATTTATCCTTTTCCAACGACCTCAACTTATAATCGCTCTTCTGTTCGTCACCCAGGGCCAACAAAGGATTTTCCCCGTTAATAAAATCGGTAACGTCAATGACCGAAGCGTTTTCATCCTCGTTCTTGGCCTTGATATCGAAGGCTTCCAATATCGGGGTAATATTGGAATTATTCACCGCTTTTGAGATGGCATCGTCTTCGTTCGCGGTACTGACCAAGGTGGCGATCCGAAGGAAGATATTGTTCGTCGGCCCCTTCTCGAAAGTAATGGTGTTTTCCGAAATTTTTTCCCCACCGTAGTTTCTTGCACCCGAAGGCGTTTTTATAAACCGGGTGACCACGAGCATTTCGCGGTTGAGCAGACTGTCCGGTATCTCAAAGTAGTATTTGCCGCCGACCTTGTGTACGTCGAACAGGCCGTTCTGGGTAACGGCCTTCTCGCCGATCAATTTGTCGTAGACCTTCGAACTGTTTTGGGATAGACTCTTGGACTTGTTCTTGGCATCCGTCTTGCCGGTAATTCCTAAAACACCGCACGAGCTTACCAATAGAAGTAGTCCTAAACATGTGAAAAGGTGCTTCATATAATTAGCCAACGTTTCATTTTTTGGTTTAGTATGGGAGTGGGCGGATAACTTGTGCATTTCGTGGAATATCTCAACAATGGCGGTCGGTTGTATCCTATGAAATCAAAATTGACAAGAGCAATATACGATTCTAGATTGCGGAAATCAACCACGAACGTCTTAAAATGCCGGATTTTCACTACATTTTAAGAATAATTCTTCAATTTTATCGGTGGAAAGCCTTCTTAAGAATTTTAGATATCTCGATGAGGTAAGTGTGCTTATCGCTATCGAACCATGATCAACACCGCCCCTAGGGCCGTCAGTACCAAAATCATTTTTCGATAGAAGTCGTCCTTGATAATTTTGATCAACCGCACGCCTACCAACATACCCAAGAGGATGCCGGGCACCAGCTTGAGGTTAAAGAGCAGGGTATCTGCAGTAACGGTTTCCCAAACGAAGATATGAAAGGGGAGCTTGATCAGGTTGATGATGAGAAAGAGCCATGCCGCCGTCCCGATAAATTCGTTTTTTTGAACGCGCATGGCCAAGAAATACAAGTTGCTGAACGGTCCGCCCAGATTGCCGATCATGGTCGTAATTCCCGCCAGCGAACCGACCAGGCCCGCAAAGGCCCAGTGGGTGGGCACGGAAACCGATTTTCGCCGATCCCACCAGTACATCATGCCCACGCTGACCAGAATGATGATGGCCATATAGATTTTAAAGACATCCTCATCGAGGTCGTTCCCCGCATACACCCCCACAAGAATGCCAACGATCATCCAAGGTAGAAACCGAACGATATACCACCAATTGGCGTGGCGGTGGTAATACACGACGGCGATGATGTCCCCAACTATCAACAGCGGAACCACCAGCCCGGTCGAAGCCTTCGCCTCGAAGGCCAGCGCCATCAGCGTCACGTTGACGATGGAAATACCCTTGATACCGGCTTTTGAGAGGCCCACTACGAAGGCCGCGGTGGAGGCAAAGAGCCACGCGGTGATTGAAATGTCGAGGGTTTCTGCTGAGAACAAATCGAAGGTTTTAACGATAGGATGGCAAAAGTATCCTAAAAAATAATATCTTTAGAAATTGTTAAAAACATATATGTTGGAAGTGTGACGTAGCCGGTAGGCCCAAGCAGCTTTACCGTTAGGTACGTTGATTTTCCATGCGTTCTTTTTTCAATCACATCTATTACTAACCAATAACCATTATTAAGCTGACCATTAATGGAACTATCAACCCTCGACTACGGCTTTATTATAGTATTTTTTTCAATTGTACTCGGCATCGGGGTCTTCGTCTCCAAAAAATCAGGGAAGAACTCCTCCGAATTTTTTCTTTCCGGCCGGAACATGCCCTGGTGGCTACTGGGCCTTTCCATGGTAGCCACTACCTTTTCTACCGATACCCCCAATCTGGTAACCGATATCGTTCGAACCCACGGGGTTTCCGGCAATTGGGTCTGGTGGGCCTTCCTATTAACGGGGCTCTTGACCGTATTTGTTTACGCAAAGTTGTGGAGAAGGTCGAATGTGAACACAGATTTGGAATTTTATGAACTGCGCTATGGTGGGAAACCGGCCAGTTTTTTGAGAAAGTTCCGTGCCATCTACCTCGGTGCCCTTTTTAATATTATTACGATGGCCTCGGTTACCCTTGCCGCCATTAAGATCGGCGGAATCATGTTGGGCCTGGAGCCTTGGGAAACCGTTGTCGGGGCGGGATTGATTACTGTTACCTTTAGCGCTTTGGGCGGATTTAAAGGGGTGGTATATACCGATTTTCTATTGTTTTTCGTAGCCATGTCCGGCGCAATCGGAGCGGCCTATTATCTGGTCAATATCCCTGAAGTGGGCGGAATCGAAGCCTTGATAAGCCACAATAACGTACAGGGAAAGCTCGATATTCTGCCCGACTTCAGCAGTAAGAACGCCCTTATCATGCTTTTTATCATTCCCCTTGCCGTGCAGTGGTGGAGTTCGTGGTATCCCGGGGCCGAACCCGGTGGTGGTGGCTATATTGCACAAAGGATGCTGGCCTCCAAAGATGAGAACCACGCGATCGGGGCCACGTTTTTCTTCAATATTATGCACTATGCCATCCGGCCCTGGCCCTGGATATTGGTAGCCTTGGCCTCCTTAGTGGTTTTTCCCGATGTGGCCAGCATTCAAGAGGCTTTTCCCAATATCGCGGAAAGTAAATTGGGGCAGGATCTGGCCTATTCCGCTATGTTGACCAAGCTTCCAAGCGGACTGTTGGGGGTGGTTTTGGCTTCTTTGGTAGCGGCCTATATGAGTACGATATCCACTCAACTGAACTGGGGGTCGTCGTACATTGTTTTTGATTTTTATAAACAACAGGTGAATCCCGATGCCACGGAAAAACAAATGGTGGCCATGGGGCGGATTTCAACCGTGGTGCTGATGGTCTTAAGTGCCATTTTGGCCTTGGCCTTGGAGAACGCCTTACAAATATTCGAGATACTGCTCACATTTGGAGCGGGTACCGGGCTCATTTTTATCTTACGCTGGTTTTGGTGGCGTATCAATGCCTGGAGCGAGATTACCGCCATGTTTGCCTCCGGTATTTTATCGATTGCTTTAAAGACGACATCCCTCGGTCCGTTTCTTTTCGCACCCGAGACAGGTGTTTTTCCCGATTGGGCCGAATATCCCTTTGTGGTCGTTGTAACTACCACCATCTGGTTGGCGGCCACCTATATGACCCAGCCCGAATCGCCCGACGTACTCCGTTCCTTTTACCGAAAAATACAGCCTGGTGGACCCGGATGGTCGAAAGTGGTCAATGACGCCCAAACCGACGGTGAAAAAATTGCTAAGGATGAAAAATGGAGTGTCCCCCAAGGTATCACCGCTATGCTTTTGGGCTGTGTGCTGATCTATACCATCATGTTCGCCACCGGGTATTGGATTTACGGCCGCACCACCCCGGCCATGGTGCTCACGGGAATAGCTATCGTGTCGGCCTTTCTTTTGATAAAAGCCTGGAATAGGATGAAGGAGGATATTTTATGAAAGAGCGCATCCTCTCCGTAGATATTTTTCGCGGTATGACCATCGTACTGATGATCCTGGTCAATACCCCCGGCACATGGGCCGCCGTGTATCCGCCGTTCAGGCATGCCGAATGGCACGGCTACACCCCCACGGATTTGGTGTTTCCGTTTTTCCTGTTCATCGTGGGCACGTCCATTGTTTTTGCCTACAAGAACAAGCCGATCGATCTCGGCACCTATAAAAAAATCACGGTACGTACCTTAAAACTGATCGGCCTTGGGCTTTTTCTCGGGGCTTTTACCTTAACTTTTCCGTTTATAAAGGATTTTGCCGACATCCGGTTTCCCGGCGTGCTGCAACGGATCGGGGTAGTCTTCTTTTTTGCATCCATCCTATTTATCAATTTCAATTGGAAGACGTTAGTTGCTATTGCGGCGGTCTTGCTGATAGGCTACTGGATTTTGATGGGGTTCGTTCCTGTGAACGGAATGGAATCCACTTTCGATCGTGCGCCCAACAACTTGGCCAACTATCTGGATGTACAGGTGTTCGGCACCCACAACTATAAGGAAGATTACGACCCCGAAGGCTTGCTCAGTACCCTCCCTGCCATCGTAAGTTCGCTTTTAGGCATTTTTACGGGATTGATATTGACCTCGAAACAGCCCCAAAAAGCTAGGATTCTAATGGGCATCGGGGGTGCTCTATTGATTCTCGGTTATGTATGGGATGTGGTTTTCCCGATCAACAAGGCGCTGTGGACCAGCAGTTTCGTGCTGGTCACCGCTGGATGGGCCAACCTCGTCCTCGCCTTGATCTATTACCTCACCGATGTCAAAGGCATAGAGTTCGGGAGCATTTTCCGGTATGCGGGCGCGAACGCCATCATCCTCTACTTCTTATCCAGTTTTATTGCAAAAGTGATGGGAATGATTAAAGTGGATGGCGATACCTCGCTGCACGGATGGCTGTTCGAAACGGTTTATGTGCACGATTTTATGTCCCTATCCATGTCATCCTTGCTCTATGCGCTTACCGTGGTGGCGTTTTACTGTTGGTTGGCCTATGTGCTATATCATCGGAAGATCTTTTTCAAGGTATAGCCTGAACTGGTCCTGGTCCAAAATCACGGTGCCATCGACACGAGACCCACGACCTCGGAATCATTCTTTTCTTGAATGCCATTTGGTATATTTGTATCTAAACGATGTAATATAAATGGATAAAAACCTGCTGAATGTATTGGGTAACGAATTACAGCCTTGTTGCCTCGACCCGATAACGGGCTTCTACCGCGACGGGCTATGCAAGACAGGTGACCAAGACATCGGCACCCATGTGGTCTGCGCCGTTATGACCCCCGAATTTTTGGAGTACACAAAATCCAAAGGCAACGACCTTTCCACGCCCCGACCGGAATGGCAGTTTCCTGGCTTGAAACCGGGCGACAAGTGGTGTCTCTGCATCTCCCGTTGGCTCGAAGCCGAAAAAGCGGGCAAGGCCCCGCAAATTGTATTGGAGGCCACCCATCAAAAGGCGTTGGAATATACTGATTTTGAGACTTTGTTGGAGTATAAGCACTAAGCCTTTCCGAACGCCCATAAAACGAACTGAGGAAAAACCTTCCCCCAGGTGGGAAGGTCGTGTTTGCCGCCCTTGATTTCGACATAGGTGATATCCCCCGGGTACGAATAGCCCTTGGCTCGGAGCTCCTTGATGACGTCAAGGGTGTCGTCGATGGAGTCGATTACGCCATTGTTGTTGCGATCGGCCTTTTCGTCTTGCGTGCCCGTCTGCAGCCAAAATTTTAGATGCGGCGCCTTTTTCGCATTTTTAATGACATCGAGCAAGATGCGGCTGCGGTCGGCGACATCCTTCTTTGCGTAGGCTTTCTTTCGCCACCAGAACGAGCCGCTGAAAACGCCTATTTTCCCAAAAATGTCTGAATGTCGAAAGCCGATGTCGAAGGCCGATAATCCTCCCAAGGACATCCCGCAGTACACCCAATCCATTCCTTCCGAAGAAACCTTGAAATCCTTTTTAAGAAAGGGGATAAACTCCTCGATGACAAATCTCGAATATTCGAGGGCCCTACCGCCGCGTCCCTTGAAATCGGCCGAGGATGCCGTGCCGTATTCGTGCATACGGTTTTGGTTACATTCCAGTCCGATGTACACAAAGGGGCGTATGGAATTTAAAGTGTAGGCCTCCGAAAAGGTCTTTTCGAGCTTCATGGCTGTAAAATCCTGCCCATCGTTCATAAGAAGCACGGGAAACTTGAGGTCCGTTTCCCAGTAATTGGCAGGTGCCATAAAGCGAAAGCTGACGATCCGGTCTAAATGTTTGGAAACAAAACGGCCCTTGGCGCTTATAAAATCGAATTGAAACTGCATAGAAATCGCTAAAAACCTGCAAGTATAGCGAATCCAACAAATTATAGCACGTTGTCTTAGAAAATATTTTACTTTTACCGCCTTAATCCGCTAAGGACTACTATATTTAGATTATTTTCAAGACATGGCGAAAACCGAGCACATACCTTATTATTCCAACACCTTGGGCCGCAATATCAATGTGGAGGTGACGGGGCATTGGGGGCATCCTATATTGATGTTTCCCTCTTCGGGCGGCCAGTTCACCCAAAATACGGATTTCGGACTGACCGGGGCCGTGATGAAATTTGTGGAGGAAGGGCGCATCAAGTTGTACAATATCGAGACTTTGGATATGCTGTCGTTCTATCACGACCACATGATCACCGAAGAGAAGATTCACAACTACGAATTGTACATGCAGTTTTTGCGGAACGAAATGATTCCGTATATTCAGAACGAATGCAATACCCATCGCATAGCGGTTGCCGGGGTAAGTTTCGGTGGGTTTCACGCCGCGAACACGGCGTTTCGCTTTCCCGACCTGGTTTCGCATCTGATCGCCATGAGCGCCGCTTTCAACATTCGCAACATGGCCCAGCTAAGCGACGATATGAGAATTTATTATAATTGTCCCGATGAGTTTATGCAAAATGAAGAGGGATGGAAGTACCATCATATGCAAATCGTGCTTGGTACGTCGGATTGGGATATTTGTAGGGACAAGAACCTGCACATGTCCGGCATTCTAAAAGCCAAGGGAATAGACCACTGGTACGATGAAAAAAAATGGACGCCGCACGATTGGCCGCTCTGGAAAATGATGTTCCCGGAGTATATTGACAAGCTTTTTTGAGCTGCCGCCCATAGTTGAAGATCGGTCCCGAAACGCTATAAAGTTCAATTCCGCCTCGGCGGCTTCAAGGTTCAAGGTTTGAAAGGTATCGACCTTAAACCTTGAAGAGCTACGAAGTAGCAATGAAACTTTGAACCCTTACCGCAACAGAGAGCAAACAAATTAAAGAAACTCCCGATTATTCGGGAATAACAAACACACTCTAAAAATTATGGCAAAAAAAGTAGGTATAATATTTGGTCAGGAAGACACCTTTCCTTGGGCTTTTATAGACAAAGTGAACGAATTGGGCAACGGTAAGGTCGTCGCCGAACCTGTGAAGATCGACAAGGTGCAACAAGGTATCGATTACGGTTACCATGTCATCATCGACCGTATGTCCCAGGGCGTGCCTTTCTATCGTTCGTACTTGAAGAACGCCGCCCTCATGGGTACGGCGGTCATCAACAACCCGTTCTGGTTCAGTGCCGATGAAAAATTCTTCAATAACTGTTTGGCCATGGAGTTGGGTGTGCCCGTACCAAAGACGGTGTTGCTGCCCTCGAACGTCAGGCCTGACGATACGACCGAGAAATCGTTCCGTAACCTGGCCGGACCTCTGGATTGGGACTATATTTTTAACTACATCGGATTTCCCGCCTATATGAAGCCTTTTGATGGCGGAGGATGGAAAGATGTATATAAGGTCGAAAATCCCGATTCCCTTTTCGCCAGTCATGCCGAAACCGGTCAGTTGGTGATGATGTTGCAGGAAGAAATTGTTTTCGACGATTATTTCCGCGTGTACTGTCTTGGTCAAAAATACGTGCATATCATGCCCTACGATCCCAGAAAACCGTTTCACGAGCGTTACGTCAGTGAAATCAAGGCTACGGGCGAAGAACGGAAAAAATTATTGGAAAAGGTACATGACTATACCCTGAAATTGAATCAGGCCCTCGGGTATGATTTCAACACGGTGGAATTCGCCGTCAGGGATGGAATTCCCTATGCCATCGACTTCTGCAACCCCGCTCCCGATGCGGATGTACACTCCGTAGGGCAGGAAAATTTCGATTGGATCGTGGAGCACTCCGCCAAATACGCTATCGAAAAGGCAGAAACGCACAAGGCCAAACAGAATAATACCTCTTGGGGCAGCTTTGTTAAAAATTCGATTTCCCCGGCCGGTCGCAAAAGAGGCAAGGTCAACCTGAAGACTGCCGATGAGGTCAAAAAAGCCGCAGCGACCAGAAAAAGGACAACTACCACGAAGAAAAAAACAGACTCCGGAAAAGCTCCTGTCAAACCTAAGGCAGCGGCGAAATCGAAGTCCGCCGCGGCAAATAAATCAACTGCAAAAGCTCCGGCCAAAGGGAAAATTCGGGGCAAAAGCTCCGCCAAAAAGAGCAAATAACCTATCCGTTCACACGAAACCACCATCATGCATAAATTCACATTAGGTATTGAGGAAGAGTTCCAGGTGCTCGACGGCGATACGTTCAAATTGCGTTCGCAGATGTCGAAGATCATTGATGGAGGTAAGGTATTGTTGCAAGAACGGATCAAGGAAGAAATGCACCAGTCGATGGTGGAAATGGGCACCAATGTATGTGAGAACATCAATCAGGTGAGGGACGAGGTCTCGTATCTCAGGCAAGAGATCATTAAACTGGCCGATGGGGAAGGACTCAAAGTGGCGGCCTCGGGTACGCATCCCAGCTCCTTTTGGCACGAGCAACTGATTACTTCGAATCCCCGATACGATGAGATTGTCGAAGAGATGAAAGATGTTGCCCGCGGCAACCTGATTTTCGGAATGCACGTACACGTGGCCATTCCCAGTCGCGAAGAAGGTTTGGAAATATTGAACGTGGCCCGATATTTTTTACCGCATCTTTACGCACTCTCTACGAACAGTCCTTTCTGGGAGGGGCGGGAGACCGGCTTTAAATCGTTCCGAAGCAAGGTGTTCGACAAGTTTCCACGAACTGGCATACCGCCGTTTTTCAGCAGTGTCGGGGAGTATGACAAGTTTGTGGAGATTTTGGTCAAGACCAGATGTCTCGATAATGCCAAGAAAATTTGGTGGGACATCCGTCTGCATCCGTTCTATCCCACGATAGAGTTCAGGATCTGCGACGTGGTAATGACAGTCGACGAGGTGACCTGTATCGCGGCCCTGATGCAATGTATCGTGGCCAAACTGCACAAGCTGCACCAAAAGAACCAGACCTTTAAGAACTACCGCCGCCTGCTCCTGAACGAGAACAAATGGCGTGCCGCGCGCTGGGGCGTAGAGGCCAAACTGATCGACTTTGGTAAGGAAGAGGAGGTTCCTTTCAACCAGTTGATGAACGAGCTTTTGGAATTTATCGACGATGTGGTCGATGACCTCGGATGCCGCCCTGAGGTGAACTACGTCTACCAGATGTTGGAGCAGGGTTCGGGAGCCGATCGACAATTGAAAGTCTTTGAAGAAACCGGGGATCTGTCCGAAGTGGCCAAATATATCGTAGAGCAGACGCGTAAGGGACTGTAATTGCGAATATTTGAAGTGAAGATGGAAAAGCGAAACAATCCATTGTGGCTTTCTACGTTATGAAGCAGATTGCTTCAGTTCGGTCGCAATTGTCAATGAAAAGAAATCATGAGTTCTCAAATAAGAATAGCGCTATTGGACATGAACGCCGGGGAGCCGAACGAAGGCATGCGATGCCTTAAGATGTTGGCGGGCGATTTTTTGGCGCAAGACGGAATGCAGGGGCACTATGAAGTGTTCGACGTACGTGTTAAGGGGGAAGTTCCGCTTTTGGATGAGTTCGATATCTTTCTCTCTTCCGGAGGGCCCGGATCGCCATTGGTGAGCGGTGCGGAATGGGAGTACAAGTATTTTGGGTTTTTGGATGGTCTTCTATTGCACAACCTCTCAAAACCCAATAAAAAACATCTTTTTTTAATCTGCCATTCCTTTCAGTTGGCCTGCGTGCATTGGGATTTGGCCAAGGTTTCCAAACGACGTTCGACATCTTTCGGTATTTATCCTATATTCAAAACCAAAAGCGGGGAGCACGAGACCTTGTTCGAAGGACTGGCCAATCCCTTTTTTGCGGTGGATTCAAGGGACTACCAAGTAGTCGGCCCCGCGGAATGGAAGCTGGATACCCTGGACGGCAAAGTGCTTTGCAGGGAAAAGGTGCGTCCCCATGTACCCCTGGAAAGGGCGGTTATGGCCATTCGGTACAGCAGGGAGATTTTCGGGGTGCAGTTTCATCCAGAGGCGGACTCGGAAGGGATGCTGCGGCATTTTAAAAAAGAGGAAAAGCGAAACAAGATCATTAAGAAATATGGGAAAAGAAAGTACCTCAATATGTTGGAACAGTTGGTCGATGACGAAAAAATCATGAAGACCAACCATACCATAATTCCCCGTTTTCTTATGTTGGCCGCTGCGGCCATCGGAAAGAATAAACTGCAGTCCGTATGATACCAGATACCCGGAAAAATTTCAATGAGGAGTTCAAACAGGAATATTACGAAAACTTGTTGCAACATGTAGAAGATACCTTTTCCGCGCCCAGTGCGTTCCGGATTTCGGAAACCCCCGTTTTCATCGATCAGACCCTCGGTAAAAGGATGTTTTCCGCTTGCGATTCCATAATCGAACAATTATCGGCAATCGATTTTCAGCAAGTGAGGGATAGGTTCGTCCCGAACGAACTACAGGCCCCACAGCCGATGGGCCATCCCCATTTTTTGGCCATTGATTTCGGACTATGCGATGACGGTCGGGGGGGGATAACGCCGCAACTTATCGAACTCCAAGCGTTCCCGACCTTGTTCTTCTACCAACCTTTTTTGGGGAAGGCCTTTCGCAAATGCTATCCGAACCTGCCGAAAGAGGGTTTCGATTACTATTTCAGCGGCTTGGACGATAAAAGCTATCGGAAAGAAATCAGGGAAGTTATTCTGGGGCACGAGAGCCCCGAGAATGTCGTTTTACTGGAGTTGTACCCCGAAAAACAAAGAACGCGTATCGACTTTTGGGCGACGGAAAAAGCCCTGGGTATCGAAACGGTCTGTATGACGAAGGTTATTAAGGAGGGCAAAAAGCTGTTCTACGAAAAAGACGGCGAGAAGATACCCATCCACCGTATCTATAATAGGGTCATTTTCGACGAGCTGCAACGTAACGAAAACCTTGATCTTGCCTTCAATTTAAGCGATGATCTTGATGTGCAATGGGTGACCCATCCCGATTGGTTCTTTGTCATCTCGAAATGTATCATGCCGTTGCTGAAGCACAAGAATGTACCGGCGTCCTATTATTTGACCGACTATCCCAAAGGCCTGAATTTGGAGGACTATGTATTGAAACCCCTATTTTCATTTGCAGGCCAGGGCGTAAACTTGCATCCCGACCAAGCGACCATTGATGCTATTGATGACAAGCAGAACTACATTTTGCAGCAAAAGGTGAAGTACGCCTCCCTGGTGAAGACGAATACCGAAAAAAATTCAAAGGTCGAACTTCGTATGCTATACATATGGAGCGAAGGGGAAGACCAATTCAAACCTGTCATCAACCTGACCCGGCTGAGCAAGGGTGAAATGATCAACGTTTCGCACCAAAGCAATGAAACCTGGGTCGGTTCTTCAATCAGTTTTTTTGAAAAGTAACAATTTCAGATAGGTCGCGGGAAGCTGGAGTTGCCCTAGTTGCCCATTAACTTCGCCACGTATTTCCCGATGACGTCGAATTCCAGATTCACGACGGTTCCCACTTCGTACGCATTGAACCGGGTATGTTCGTAAGTGTAGGGAATGATGGCCACACTGAACGAATCCGTGCCCGAATCGACGACGGTCAGACTGGTTCCATCAATGGTAATCGATCCCTTTTGGATGGTTGGATTTCCCGTTCCGGAATCATAATGAAAAGTAAATATCCAGCTTCCGTTTTCCTTCTCGATAGCGGTACAAACACCAGTTTGATCGACGTGGCCCTGAACGATGTGCCCGTCCAATCGGCTACCCAAGATCATGGCCCGCTCGAGATTTACCTTTTCGCCTACTTTGAGTTGGCCGAGATTGGTCTTTTGAAGGGTCTCGGCAATGGCGGTTACCGTATAGGTGTTCTCCCACACGGCAACTACGGTCAGGCAGGCGCCGTTGTGTGCTACGCTCTGGTCGATTTTAAGCTCGGGCGCCAACCCTGATTTTAGCGTGATGTGCAGGTTGCCGCCTTCCCGTTCCAAGCGCAGTACTTCGCCCAAAGTTTCGATGATGCCCGTAAACATGTTCCGTTAAATTTAAGTAGTTTTGTTCCGATGTGATTTTGACTTTTGGTTGACCATGGAACCCCAATATCTGGGAGATTATAGAATGAAAAACAAATTCAAATCCCTACAAAGATAGACATAACATGCAGGAAGACGTTAAAATAAAATTGGGCATTTCGATAGGGGACCTTAACGGCATCGGCTGCGAGGTCGTTTTAAAGACTTTCGAGGATTCTCGGATGCTTGATTTTTGCACTCCGGTAATTTTCGCCTCGAACAAGACCATTGGCTTCCAGCAAAAGCAACTGAACCTCAACATCAAATACAATGGGGTGCAAGAAGCCTCAAAGGCTATTGACGGGAAGGTCAACGTGGTCAATGTATGGAAAGAAGTTCCCAATGTAAAATTCGGCGAAGCCACCGAAGAAGGCGGAAAGTACGCCTTGAAATCCTTGCGTGCCGCGGTAGATGCCTTGAAAAAAGACGATATCGATGCCTTGGTCACCGCGCCCGTCAACAAGAACAATATTCAGACGGAAGATTTTAGGTTTCCCGGACATACCGATTTTCTGGAGCAGGAGCTGGAAGGGGAAAGCTTAATGTTCATGGTCACCGAAGGTCTTAAGGTGGGACTGCTGACCGACCATCTTGCGGTCAAGGACGTGTCTTCGGCAATCAATCCGATCCTGATTCGCAGCAAGGTCCGGACCATCGAAAAATCACTGCGAATGGATTTCGGGATCCGCGCACCTAAAGTGGCCCTCTTGGGCATCAATCCCCATAGCGGCGATAACGGTGTAATCGGGAAGGAAGACGATGAGGTGCTGCGGCCGGTCATCGAGGAAATGGCCAATGCCAGGCATTTGGTCTTCGGTCCGTATTCCGCGGACAGTTTTTTTGGGTCCGACAACTATAAAAATTTTGATGCCATTCTGGCCGCGTACCACGATCAGGGCCTAATTCCCTTTAAGACGCTTTCTTTTGGGAAGGGCGTGAACTTTACGGCCGGGCTTTCGAAGGTACGCACTTCCCCAGATCACGGCACGGCCTACGAAATTGCCGGCCAGGGAAAGGCCGACCATAGCTCGTTCAGGGAAGCTGTATTTACGGCCATCTCTATCGTAGAAAACCGTCGCGAATACCTAGAACTGACCGAAAACCCTTTAAAGCCGCAAAGGGCTCGGCGGTAGACAAAATCAGGTCATCGTATGGGCCGCGACGCTATGGACCGCTGTCGGCAATGATGTACTGCGATAGCGACATCGTTCTAGGCCAAGGTCCTCGCTATAGCTTCCCCTATGGCCATAAGATTATTCTTTTCTTCTTCCGTAAAGTCATAGGGTACGGGCTTTGCGATTCCCAATGTGCCGTACAAGGCACCATTGAACATCATCGGCACTGCAATCGAACCTTCTACCTTGGTTTCCTTGGCCGCCGGTCGGGCGATTCCTGAAGTGTCGGTCTGTAAATTGCATAGCTCCACTGGCTCCTGTCTCTCGGCCGCTATTCCGGCCATCCCCTTTCCTATTGGAATTTTCGATACCTTGGGCATCAAGAACTCAGGGATGCCGATTTGGGCCTGTAGTTTCAATATGTCGGTGTCCGTCTCCAAAAAATGGAGGGTTCCGGTCGAACATCCAAAAGAGGTAATGCACTCGGAAAGTAATTCTTGCCAATCGACGGGCGACTGTTCCAAAGAAGCGGTAATGCGCTCAATTTTTTCCATGTACTGCGTTTTGAATGGCTTAAAGGTACGTAAGATTGAGTATTCGCGCTATAATTATCCGGTCTTTTGGGAACGTTGATAAGATTGCCCGTGAGCGCTTGGTATTTATGAAAATAATAGTAACTTTGCCCCCGCCTTTGATGAAAGGGCGAGTATACTGTAAATAGTGTTGACATGATGAAGCAAGAGAAGTTCAGTATAGCTTTCTCAGGATTAAAGCAGGGAAAACACAATTTCGAATATACGGTTGACAACGCATTCTTTGAGACGTATGGCTATGATGAGTTCAATGCTGCACATATCGTTCTGAATGTATCCTTAATGAAATCGAGCACCATGCTCGAATTCGAGTTGGAGGCCACAGGTACGGTCAACGTGAATGGCGACTTGACCGATGAGCCGTATGATCAACCGATCGAGGGTGAGCTTGAGCTGGTGGTGAAGTTTGGCGATGAATATAACGATGAAGACGATGACATTTTGATTGTTCCGCACGGAACGTACCAAGTCAATATCGCCCAATATGTTTACGAAATGTTGGTGCTAGCCGTGCCGCAAAAACGCGTTCACCCCGGGGTGCTTGACGGTAGTTTGCAGTCGGAAGCCCTGAAAAGATTGGAAGAGCTACAACCTAAAGAAACAAAAGAAAATACACAGGAAAACGATCCCAGATGGGACGAACTAAAGAAGCTTTTAACGGATAAATAAGTTACGATGGCACATCCCAAGAGAAAAATTTCGAAAACCAGAAGAGACAAAAGAAGAACGCATTACAAGGCGGTTGCCCCTACGTTGGCGACCGATTCCACAACCGGTGAAATCCATTTGTTTCACAGGGCGCACTGGCACGAAGGTAAACTGTACTACAGAGGCCAGGTTTTGGTCGATAAAACGGAGGAAATCGAAGCATAATCCTACAATTATGCCGAATACTCTTTCTAAACACTCCCGTAACAGTTAACGGGAGTTTTTTTTGGCCGAATATCTTGGTTGGCCAACTTTTGGCTTGGGCCGCGGGGGGCAGTTTCCGTAATGTTGAAAGCACGGGTCGTATCGAACCATTGGCACTATGGGGCCGATGGTATCGCCAAAATAATTTTAAACACGGGTTTTTTAGGACGATTTTCATGGAAATTGATTATTTTTCACGAATTTTAAGGGATTTCTGAAGGATTAAAGACCAAACTGACATTAAAATGGGTAAAACAACGGCGGCGATTACGGCCGTAGGTGGTTACGTACCAGAATTTGTGCTGACCAATAAGATGTTGGAAGAGATGGTGGACACCAACGATGATTGGATCGTCTCCAGAACCGGAATAAGGGAAAGGCGCATTTTGAAACCTGAAGAGGGGGAAGGTACTTCTTATCTAGGAATTAAGGCTGCCGAAGATTTGATCCGGAAAAAAAATATAGACCCTAAGGAAATCGACCTGGTCATCGTGGCTACCGCTACCCCCGACAGCATGGTTGCCTCGACTGCCGCTTACATAGCTTCCGAAATAGGAGCCGATAATGCGTTTGCCTATGATTTGCTGGCCGCCTGTTCCAGTTTTCTGTTCGGGATGTCGTCCGCCGCGAGCTACATTCAGTCCGGTAAATACAAAAAAGTGCTGCTGGTAGGGGCGGACAAAATGTCGTCGATCATCGATTATACCGATCGTACCACCTGCATCATTTTTGGGGACGGGGCCGGCGCGGTACTTTTTGAGCCCAATGATGAGGGCCTCGGACTGCAAGATGAATATCTTCGCGCAGACGGCAGTGGAAGGCAATATTTAGGTATGGACGCCGGAGGTTCGCTCATGCCGGCCACGGAAGAAACGGTTAAGAACCGCAAGCATTACATTTACCAGGATGGGAAAACGGTATTTAAATTCGCCGTTTCGAATATGGCCGATGTAGCCGAACGTATCATGCAGCAGAACAACCTGGACCATAACGACGTGTCTTGGCTGGTTCCCCATCAGGCCAATAAACGGATCATCGATGCCACGGCAAATCGCATGGGCCTGGATAATTCAAAAGTCATGATGAATATACAGCGCTACGGGAACACCACCTCGGGAACCTTGCCGCTCTTGTTGTCGGATTATGAAAAACAGCTCAAAAAAGGAGATAAGCTGGTTTTCGCCGCCTTTGGCGGAGGATTTACCTGGGGGTCGGTCTATTTGACTTGGGCATATAACTAATTAAACCGGAGCCATATCCGTAACAGTATAAAATTGAAATTCCATGGATATAAAAGAAATTCAAAGTCTTATCAAGTTCGTTGCGAAATCGGGAGCCAGGGAGGTGAAATTAGAGACTGACGATCTCAAGATTACCATCAGAACGGGCACTCCCGAATCAGAGCGCGAAACCCAGTACATCCAACAAATTCCCGTTGGACAGCCTCAAATGACGCAACCCGCGCAACCCCAGGCCCCGACCGCAGAACCGGCTACTGCGGAAAAGCCAAAGGAGGAAAAGAAAGAGGACGATTCGAAATACATTACGATCAAGTCGCCCATTATCGGAACGTTCTATCGTAAGCCTTCGCCCGAGAAAGATGCCTTTGTGGAAGTGGGGAGCGCGATCAAAGAGGGCGATGTACTCTGCGTAATCGAGGCGATGAAACTTTTCAACGATATAGAATCCGAAGTTTCCGGTAAAATCGTAAAAATACTGGTGGAAGATTCTTCTCCCGTAGAATTCGATCAACCCTTATTTTTAGTTGATCCGTCCTAGCGGAAAATCCCAAATCCCAAATCCTAAATTCCCAAGTGAGGAATTGGATTGTAGCGCTCGGAATTTGGAATTTAAATTTTAAGACATGTTCAAAAAAATACTGATAGCTAACAGGGGAGAAATTGCCCTACGGGTCATCCGCACCTGCAAAGAGATGGGCATCAAAACGGTTGCGGTCTACTCTAAGGCCGACGAGGAAAGCCTGCACGTACGTTTTGCCGATGAAGCGGTCTGTATCGGACCTGCGGCGAGCAGTGAATCCTATCTCAAAATCCCCAATATCATAGCTGCCGCGGAAATCACCAATGCCGACGCGATACACCCCGGCTATGGATTTTTGTCCGAAAACTCCAAATTCTCAAAAATTTGCGCCGAACATGAGATAAAATTCATCGGCGCATCGGGCGAGCACATCGACCGCATGGGCGATAAGGCCCAGGCCAAAGCGACGATGAAGAAAGCAGGGGTGCCTACGGTGCCCGGATCCGATGGCTTGCTGAAAGATCTTGCCGACGCCAAAAAGGTGGCCAAAAAAATGGGTTATCCCGTGATGATAAAGGCGACGGCCGGGGGCGGTGGAAAGGGCATGCGCGCAGTCAAGAAAGAAGAAGACATGGAAGCGCTGTTCGAGAGTGCCGTCAAAGAAGCCTCTGCCGCCTTTGGAAACGGAGACATGTACATGGAGAAGCTCATCGAAGAGCCAAGGCATATCGAAATCCAAATTGTAGGAGACCAGTACGGAAAAGCCTGTCATCTGTCGGAAAGGGACTGCTCTATTCAACGCCGTCACCAAAAATTGACTGAAGAAACGCCCTCGCCCTTCATGACCGATAAGCTTCGGGATGCTATGGGAAAGGCAGCGGTCAAGGCTGCGGAGTACATCAAGTATGAGGGGGCGGGCACCATAGAATTTTTGGTCGACAAGCACCGCAATTTCTATTTCATGGAAATGAATACGCGTATCCAGGTCGAGCATCCGATTACCGAGCAGGTCATCGATTACGACCTCATTCGCGAGCAGATATTGGTCGCCGGGGGAGTGCCCATATCCGGAAAGAACTATCTGCCAAAATTGCACTCCATCGAATGCCGAATAAACGCCGAAGACCCCTACAATAACTTTAGGCCTTCCCCAGGTAGGATTACGACCTTACACACCCCCGGAGGTCACGGGGTCCGGATGGATACCCACGTGTATAGCGGCTATATCATCCCCCCGCATTACGACTCCATGATTGCCAAACTTATTACCACGGCACAGACCCGTGAGGAGGCCATCAACAAAATGAAGCGCGCGCTTGACGAGTTTGTCATCGAGGGCATCAAGACCACCATCCCCTTTCACAGACAGCTTATGGAGCATCCCGACTATCTGGCGGGCAATTACACCACCGCGTTTATGGAAAGCTTTAAGATGAAACCGGAGGCGGAAGAGTAACCGAATCTTTTTTTATTGGATTTTTAAATTTCGATTCCCGGCCACAGGATAGGTTTGACTCGGTAATCGAGATTTGAATGCTCCGAGGCTTGCCTCGAAACGCTAATGTTTTTCCTTACGAATACCTCGGGCTTTACCCGAGGTAGCTGACTAAAATTGGCTAGACTACTAAAGTGCTTGTCTAAACTCATCAAATTCGCTTTAGCTTTATAGATGTCGAATTTTCCGCGCTAGAAAGCAAGGGACGGTGGGCCTTGTCTTCGAAACACCTTGCAGTTCTTCCCGCAAATGCCTATTTTAATCCTTCATTTGACTTTCCTATGGCAAAAAAGAAGTCCCTACGCAGCGCCGAATGGTTCGGCGGCAAAGATAAAATGGGTTTCGTACACCGTTCCTGGTTGCGGAACCAAGGTTATCCCGATGACTATTTCGAAGGGAAACCCGTAATCGGTATTTGTAACACTTGGTCGGAACTGACGCCCTGTAACGGCCATTTGCGCGATTTTGCCGAGGTGGTCAAAAGGGGCATTCTCGAAGCAGGCGGATTTCCTATGGAATTTCCCGTCATGTCATTGGGGGAGACCTTGATGCGACCCACGACCATGTTGTTCCGAAATTTAGCGAGTATGGACACCGAGGAATCCATTCGGGCCAATCCGTTGGACGGGATCGTGCTGTTGACCGGTTGCGACAAAACTACCCCCAGCACGGTCATGGGGGCCTGCAGTGTTGATCTGCCGACCATTGTCGTGCCGGGAGGCCCCATGTTGAGCGGGAGGTTTCGCGGCGAGAAAGTAGGTTCGGGCTCCATGAATTGGATGATCAAGGAAAAGCACCATAGGGAAGGTTACACTGCTGCAGATTTCACTGAGGCCGAGACCTGTGTGGCCCGTAGTATCGGACACTGCAATACGATGGGCACCGCCTCCACAATGGCTACGATGGTAGAGGCCTTGGGACTCACCTTACCGGGATTTTCATCCGTTCCCGCCGCGGATTCCCGGAAAAAACGTTTCGCCCAGTTAAGCGGAAGGCGCATCGTCGAAATGGTCCGGGAAGATCTGAAGCTTTCAAAAATACTTACACGAAAGGCGTTTGAAAATGCCATTGTGACCAATGCCGCGGTAGGGGGGTCGACCAATCTAATTATTCATCTTACCGCGATAGCGGGTAGAATCGGAGTCGATCTCAAGCTAGACGATTTCGATACCTTGGGCAGTAAGGTCCCTTTGCTGGTCAGTCTCAAGCCTTCGGGCAAATACCTGATGGAAGATTTTTTCTACGCCGGCGGTCTTCCGGTGGTCCTGAACGAGTTAAAAGAACGGCTGCATCGCGATACCGTCACCGTGAATGGAAATAGTCTTACCGATAATTACAAGGATGCGGTCTGTTACGACGACGACGTTATTGCATCCTTAAAAACACCTTTCCAAAAAGAAGCCGGAATCGCTGTCTTACGAGGCAATCTTTGCGAGAACGGAGCGGTAATCAAACCTTCGGCAGCGTCTGAAGAACTCATGAAGCACAAAGGCGCAGCCGTGGTCTTTGAGAGTATGGAAGATTATCACGAACGAATCGATGATCCCGATCTTGAAATTGATGAAAACAGCGTTATCGTGTTGAAGGGAGTCGGGCCCAAAGGCTATCCCGGCATGCCTGAAGTTGGGAATGTCGATCTTCCAAAAAAAATGATCATGAAGGGGGTAACGGACATGGTACGTATTTCAGACGGACGCATGAGCGGTACAGCGGCGGGAACAGTAGTCCTACACGTTTCCCCTGAATCTACGGTGGGCGGGACATTGGCCTTTGTGAAAAATGGGGATTGTATCGAGCTCGATGTAGAAAAGAGAAAACTCCATCTAGATATTCCGGAGGAGGAATTGAATAAACGGAAAGCGGCCTGGAAACCACCAGCGCCAATGGCGGATAGAGGTTATGTTAAGATGTATGTCGATCACGTAGAACAGGCCGATAAGGGAGCGGACCTTAATTTTCTGGTAGGCGGTTCGGGGTCCAAAGTGGAGCGCGACCTACATTAGGCCATCCCTTGCATCGAGGCCAGGGTAGCCGACCAGATAATGACAGATGAGAAGAAGATTCCAATGGCATTCGCCCAAAATGCCTTCTGTTTTTCAATTTTAAAAAGATAGGTAGCGATACTTCCCGCATAGACCCCGGTACCGGGCAAAGGAATCATCACGAATAGAATTAGTCCCCAAAAACCGAAGCGTTGTATTTTGGCTCCAGATCCCGTCTTTGCCCGTCGCGCAACGAAAATGGCGGATTTTTTATAAAAGACCCAGCGTAGAAAATAACGGTTTATCCGTTCCAAAAAAAACATCATCATGGGAAAGACCAACAAGTTCGCCAAAAAACAAGTTGCAAATACAAGATATATATTTAAACCGTTGAGCATGCCATAGGGAATCCCTACCTTGGCCTCCCCAAAGGGAGACAGGCTCCAAAGCATCGCAATGATAAGGTCCATTAGCATAGGCTGATCCAAAATGCAAAAGTACTGCTACCGATGATGAAAAAATAGTGCCAAATCACAAAAAATAACTAAAATAAATGGCAGTACGTGATGATGCAAGTGTTAATCGATATCTTATATTTGTTAAACAAAGATGGTTTTTGTATCATTGGTAATTCTGCCTTGCTCAAAAAAACTTGGCGTGGCCATTCTAAAACAGCCCATGAAAGAGTACGATAACGCAGCATATCGGTATTACGGTCCTTCAGATTTAAAAATGCTTCCTTTGATGTCATGGGATGTCTACGGCCTTTATTTTGACACCTTATGCAAGAACTATGAGGATCTGGTATCTTTAAAACGCTTGTCCGACCAGAATAAATGGATGGACGTACCCAATTTGAACAAAGCCCTAATAGAAAATGAACTGGTAATTTTAGTTACGGACGTAAAGCAGAAAATCGTTCATGCTACCCAAAACATGGTTGCGATGAACGGCTATCTGCCCCACGAGGTAAAGGGGAGAAGACCTACGATGTTCCAAGGTGCCGATACCAACGAAAAGGATACGTTTGAGATACGAAAGGCTTTGAAAAATCAATCACCGTTCGAAGCTGTCGTGCTCAATTATAAAAAAGACGGAACTGCCTACAATTGTTGGATCAAAGGAGGCCCGATTTTCGATACTTCCGGAGAACTCGTAAACTTTATCGCCTACGAAAAAGTAGTGGCCTAGTTGACTGACCAGTAATCCGAAGCCCCCGGAAGCACTAAAACCTTGGTTTCAGCCTCTAACTTTTTTCATCTTCGATTTCCGACACCCTCAAGGTATTGACCATTCCCTTATCCTTGATCGGCATCGCGGCCAGACTGATCAACATATCCCCGATTTCCAAAAATCCTTTTTGATATGCAATTCTATTGACGTCTTCGATGGTTTCGTCCGTAGTGACATAGCGATCATAATAAAAGGCCTTGACGCCCCAAAGCAGATTCAATTGGGTCAAGATACGCTTGTTGGATGTAAAGACCAAAATATGGGCACTTGGCCGCCAAGCGGATATTTGAAATGCGGTATAGCCACTATTGGTCAAAGTAGATATCGCCTTGGCTTGAATTTCGTTGGCCATAGTGGCTGCATGATAACAGACCGCTTTGGTAATATAACGTTTGGTGCGGATATGCGGTGGATCGTGGGGAACCTGTATCAGATTTGAATTTTCGACACTCATTAAGATGCCGGCCATTTTTTCAATTACCGCTACCGGGTAATTGCCCACTGAGGTTTCGCCCGATAGCATCACCGCATCGGCTCCGTCCATTACGGAGTTGGCTACGTCGTTCACCTCGGCACGGGTAGGGGTAAGACTGGTAATCATAGTTTCCATCATCTGGGTGGCGATAATGACAGGAATTCGGGCCTTTTTTGCCCGGAGTACGAGTTGTTTTTGAATAAGTGGTACTTCTTGAGCGGGTACTTCAACGCCCAAATCACCGCGCGCTACCATTAAACCATCACAATAGGCGACAATTTTATCGATATTTTCTACCGCCTCAGGCTTTTCGATTTTGGCGATAATCGGAATTTTATGTTCCGAATGCTGACTTATGATTTCCTGAAGATCGATCAGGTCTTGGCTAAACCGAACGAAGGAAAGAGCTATCCAATCTACCTGTTGTGAAACTGCGAATTCCGCATCCTTTATGTCTTTTTCGGTCAAGGCAGGTAGCGAGATGTTCGTGTTGGGCAAGTTGACCCCTTTATTCGATTTTAAGGGGCCGCCTTGAATGACCTTTGCCTTTACCTCTGCTTCCCCGTCGCTGGAAACAACTTCGAAAATCAATTTTCCATCATCCAATAGAATACGCTCCCCTGCCTGAACGTCTTGGGGAAAGGTATCGTAGTTCATATACACTCTTTCCGAGTTTCCTTCAAAAGGTTTTCCGGTTACGAACGTGATTTCATCACCTGGGGAAACGACTACTTCACCGGCCATGATACCTACGCGTAGCTTGGGCCCCTGAAGATCACCCAAAATCGATGTATTCGTGCCCAGTTCTGTATTGAGTTCGCGGATCATATTGATCCGTGCCGTGACATCCTCATATTTGGCATGTGAGAAATTGATGCGAAAGACATCTACCCCGGCCTCGATCATCTTGCGAAGCACTTCTTTCTTGCTGGTAGCCGGCCCAAGGGTAGCTACTATCTTGGTCTTTTTCTGTGTTAGCATTGGTTTAAAAAATTAGATTATTTTTTGATTTTAGTTTTTGCGTGTCTATGGGGTATGCGGTAATTACCTTTGAAATGCCGAGCAACTTCTCGACGGTATTTGTTTTCACTGTTTGGCGATTCCCGTCGCAACCGTCTAGTTCAATCTTTAAAAAATAATCGACTTCACGGTACTCGGTCACCAGGTAATGGCTGCTAAAGGACGGTTCTTCTTTAAAGAGATTGTTTTGGGATTCCGAATCTCTATGCACTCCCTTATTGGTAAAGAATGTCCAGTATCGATCGTTTAAATCGTCTTTCCATTCAAAAATAGGAACGGTAACGTGACCTAAAATCTCGAGGTCTTTGCGACGTCTTCTAAAGGACGACTTCAGCGTGTTGTTCAGGGCATAGGCAAGCGCATAGTTTTCAAGGCTGCTATGCAGGGCAATCAAGTCGAAGCAGTCATCGTAAAAGTCTTCTGTAAGTTTGTGTACTGCCGCCATTTAGGTAAAACCGCAAATATATGGATTTTTTAGGCCAATGTCAGTATCTCTTTCCGTCAAACGGCGTATCGCTCACGATTGGTTCATTTTGTCCTGCAATGCGTAATAGGCACGTTTCGACGCCTTTTCTTCAGCTTTCTTCTTTGAGGTCGCCCTTGCTTTAGCCACAACTTGATTTTCGATCCTCAGCTTGACGGCAAAGTGTTTCAGGGCGTCTTTGCCCGTATCGTCGTACACTTGGTAATCGAACGCCTTCTTTTGTTTTTGGCACCATTCGATAATCAGACTTTTATAACTGATGACCTTGCCTTCGAGCTGTTCGATATCGACATAGGGATCGATGACCTTTTCAAGGATGAATTTCTGACAATACCTGTAGCCACGGTCCATATAGATGGCCCCGATAAGCGCTTCGAAAACGTTGCCGTGAATGTTTTCACCAAAATGGGTTTTAGGAATTCGGCTCTCTACGAAAGCTATGAGCCCGAGATCTCTGCCCAGTTGGTTGAGGTGCTTGCGGCTCACGATCTTAGATCTCATTTTGGTCAGGTAGCCTTCATCGCCTTCGGGCACCTCGATAAAAAGATGCTGCGAAATAATAGTGCCGAGCATTGAATCGCCCAAAAATTCCAAACGCTCATAATTCATCGGATTTCCGGCCTGGTCTTTCTCATTGACGGACCGATGAAGAAATGCTTTTTTGTAGAAGTGGAGTCGCTTCGGCTTAAAACCGAGAATTTTGATCATCCCCATAAAAAAATCCCCATCCTTTTTAGAATGGGAACCGAATATTTTGGATGCAAACCCCATCGTAGTTACTCGCTAATTTTTTTGAATATCACACAGGCATTATGGCCGCCGAATCCGAAAGTGTTGCTCAGGGCAACGTTCACTTCCCGCTTTTGCGCTTTGTTCAGGGTCAGGTTTAATTTTGGGTCGATATTTTCATCGACCGTGCTGTGGTTGATGGTAGGAGGTACTATATTGTGTTTCATGGCCAATATCGATGCAATAGCCTCGATGGCGCCCGCTGCGCCCAAGAGATGTCCTGTCATTGACTTGGTCGAATTGATGTTGATATCCGGCGCATGTTCGCCGAACACTTCGACGATTGCCTTGAGTTCGGCCACATCCCCCAGAGGGGTTGAGGTGCCATGGGTGTTAATGGCATCGACATCCTTGGGCTCAAGTCCCGCATCGCGCAGACAGTTTTTCATCACCTGTACGACTCCGATTCCGTCCGGATGGGGAGCGGTCATATGATAGGCATCGCTTGAAAGTCCTCCACCGGCCACCTCGGCATATATTTTGGCTCCACGCGCTTTGGCATGTTCGTATTCCTCGAGTACAAGGGCACCGGCCCCTTCCCCTAATACGAATCCATCCCGGGTCGCATCGAAGGGACGGGATGCCGTTTCGGGACTGTCGTTTCTAGTGCTCAGGGCGTGCATGGCCCCAAAGCCACCCATGCCGGCAATGGTTACCGCCGCCTCGCTACCACCTGTCACTATTACGTCGCAATACCCCAAACGAATATAGTTCAAGGCGTCGATCATGGCGTTCGCGGCAGATGCACATGCGGAGACCGTAGTATAATTGGGTCCCATAAAACCATGTCTTATCGAGATATGGCCCGGGGCGATGTCGGCAATCATTTTTGGGATAAAAAAAGGGTTGAAACGCGGTGTTCCATCGCCTTCGGCAAAATTCATTACTTCGTTCTGGAAGGTTTCGAGTCCGCCGATTCCGGCTCCCCAGATGACCCCTACCTTGAATTTGTCAACCACGTCCAAGTCCAATTTTGAATCGGCTATCGCCTCGTCGGAAGAGATGAGAGCATATTGTGCAAAGCGATCTAGTTTCCGCGCTTCCTTGCGCTCAAAATGGTCTTGCGGATTATAATCCTTAAGTTCACAGGCGAATTTGACCTTGAATTTTTCGGTATCGTAATAGGTCACGGGAGCGGAGCCGCTCTTTCCATTCTTGAGACCTTCCCAATATTCCTCTATAGTGTTGCCAATGGGCGTTAAGGCGCCCAACCCGGTAACCACAACTCGCTTTAACTCCATCAATCTTGGTTTTGGTTGTTAAACTAGCTTATACTCCTGCCACATGAGAACCCGAATTTTTGTGTCTTTCTTTTTTCCTATGCCGTCGTTAAAACTATCAACCGTAGCCACGGCTATGTTTTGCCAACGCTTCGCCTCGCCCACAGCTTTCGCTGTGTCGTGCCTAGGCAGAGAAAAAAAATAAAATTCCCAAAATTTTCGGCTTATCGGATGGCACGAGTATTACCCGCGTAAATTAAAAAAAATATCCATGCGATAGGAGTACCGCATGGATAATTTAAAATTTCTTCAAGAAATCATAACGATTACTTCGCTTCTTCTATATAACTGATAGCTTGGCCAACGGTTGCGATGTTTTCGGCTTGGTCATCGGGAATCTGAATGTCAAATTCCTTTTCGAATTCCATGATCAATTCCACGGTATCCAATGAATCTGCGCCTAGGTCGTTCGTAAAGCTAGCTTCGCTTACTACTTCATTCTCATCAACACCCAATTTATCAACGATGATAGCTTTTACTCTTGATGCAATGTCTGACATAATAATATTGGTTTTAAAATTTAAATTGTTGGCAAAAGTAAAAAACTTTGTCGTAATAAAATCATTTGCCGTTAAAATGTACGGTAATTTAAGGAATAAATGGATAAGTCACCTAGTTTTCACGGGAAAATAGTGGAGGGCGGCGGTTAGGCCTAACAGTAACCCTTAGCGGATGGCAGTGTGCAGGTCCTGAACCGGGTCGAAGACTTAAACCCGTTTGTTGAAACTACCGCCGCAACCATCTTTTTTTACTGTTTACAAACGCTTCCGAGACTTCGGAAGCGTAAGAGTTTAAACCTTCGCCTATACTCCGAACAAGATTTTTACTATTTGTAATTTGTATTTCGGTCGATTGTGGTTATTTTGCTTTTTCCATTTTACAAACTTTCACGACTGTTTTGAGATGTATGATTAAAGTTTATAAAGGGAATTTAAAATAGTCTCTTAATCCAGATTTTATCTTGAAATCAAAAAAAATCGTCCTGTTCGCCTCTGGCTCCGGCTCCAACGTGGAGAATATCGCGCTCTATTTCAAGGATAGGCCGGACATCGTAATCTCCGCCGTCCTCAGCAATAAAAAGGATGCTAAAGTGTTGGAGCGATGTGATAGACTGAAAATAAACGGGCTATATTTCAATAGAACTTCCTTTTATGATAGCGACTGCGTGCTCGACATCTTGAAAGCTATAGATCCCGACCTGATCGTACTGGCGGGATTCCTTTGGAAAATCCCTTCAAGGCTGATCCAGGCATTTCCGGATAAAATCATTAACATCCATCCCGCCTTGTTACCGAAATATGGTGGTAAGGGCATGTACGGTAGTAAAGTACACAAAGCGGTAAAGGCGAACGGGGATAGCGAAACCGGCATCACCATTCATTACGTCAACGCAAATTATGACGAAGGGGGCATCATCCACCAAGCCGTAACCTCGATATCGGAAGATGATAATGTGGAGCAGATCACCCAAAAGGTCCATGCCTTGGAGTATGAACATTTTCCCAAGGTCATCGAAAGGCTTTTAGCTTCCCCAGAGGCTTCGCACTGAGCCTTCAGGAAATACCGAAAAAGGTATTTCCGACCCCTCCCAAGAAGGGGTGAACGATAATCTTGATTAACTTCATTTTATGGCTAAAAAACAAAAATTCTACACCGTGTGGAAAGGGAAACGCCCCGGAATCTACGATACATGGAAAGACTGCAAAGCCGCCATTACGGGGTACAAGGGCGCGCAGTACAAATCCTTTCCCAGTTTTGCGGCCGCCAAGAAAGCGTATAACGGGAGTTATGAGGAATATAAGGGGAAGAAAAAAGGGGAGCCATCGCTTACCCCGGTGCAAGCCCTGAAATTCGGTACGCCCAACTACCATTCCATCTCCGTAGATGCCGCCTCCAGCGGAAACCCCGGGAAGATGGAATATCAGGGAGTCGATACCAAGACGGGCAAAAAACTATTTCGTCAAGGGCCTTTTGAACAGGGCACCAACAATATCGGGGAGTTTTTGGCCTTGGTACACGGCCTCGCCTTTCTCAAGCAAAACAATAGCGACCGCATCATCTACACCGATTCCCGTACCGCGATGAGCTGGGTACGGAAACGGACCTGCAACACGAAGCTCAAGGAAACCCCAAAGAACAAAGCCCTGTTCGACCTCATACGCCGCGCCCTCGACTGGCTGAAAAACAACTCTTACAACACCCCCATCGTGAAATGGGAGACCAAGGCCTGGGGCGAGATTCCAGCGGATTTTGGGCGGAAATGATTTGGATTATCGGATTGTATTGAAAACCTCCCTAGAATTCGGAAAACTTACATGAAGTGATTTTATCTTTCCGTGAACGGAGATAGTTTAAACCACTCCATTTATTTAAGAATTACCGAAGCCGGGCGGAATCAGGTTTCACCTATAAAACTAGTTTTAATGAATCTCCTTTTACCAATGAAAATTCTTTGGTTAGAACTGGCTTTAAATTAATTTATAACGCTGTTAAAGAATATATACCCGGGTCAAGCGAAATGTTAAAATTTCCATTTTGGTCCGCTCGATAGTCCGAATCATTCAATTCTATCCCACTCTGTGGTGTCTTTCTGTTAAATTGAGTGTCAATTAGAGAGCCTGATACAATTACCTTATTTGCACCATTATGTTTCAGTAAAAAACTTCCGTAATTTTTTGGTGAACAGGCGTAAAATTGCAGGAGTATAAAAAACCATAGATAATTTTCGATAAATTTTTTATATTTACTTTCTTGATTAACAGCCAGCTTTTTTGCCTAATTGGGTTTTTTACTTCCTTTAAGTCGTAAGCGGAAAGTTCTACAGAGAGTACATTTTGAACCCTATCTCTTTCAGGCTTGGACAACTTTGAAAGTGCTGAAGTAGTTGTTAAACCTCTCAAAGAAAGATCGGTCACATTTTGATCTGGTAGCTTTAATCCTCGAATTTGACCATAAGCCTTTAAAGCGGATGCGATATCACCAACAAAACTACGAGTCATTTGTTCATGATGGGCAGCATTGGCATCTTTCGATTTAAAATAGTCATTCAATAATTGTGGGTAAGTTTTACTTGCACTTTGCGGATTTGACCGAAACTCAACCTGAATCTTATCGAAATCCAATTGCTCACTACATAGGCGAAAGAAGATAAACTAGGATTTTCCTTATTCTAGAGAGACCTATCAAGCGTTAATTTGTTTTCAGAAGTCCATTATTTTTTAAGAACTATTTTCAAAAGCTTTGTTCTTTGGAAGGTAAACTGTATTTAACTGATTGAAAGAAGGGTGGGATGATTACAGATTCATTTGTTTGTATTAACTAAAACGCGATTCATGGGTGGATAATTTATATTTAAAGGATATTGGGGATAATTTCTGACAAAGCTATCCAACTCTAAAAAACAGACATATTTGAAAAAAGGTTCACATATTCTTTTCAACGGTTTTCCAAACTTTGCCAAAGTTGTCGATAAGCCCTAAATTTGCCAACCTAGTCAGCTGTATTAATTATGATCGATACCCTTAAAAAACATATCGGCGAAGTCGAAAAATTCGAAGCGGATTCCCCGGAGGCGGTAGAGGCCTTCCGAATCAAATATCTTAGTAAGAAAGGCTTGCTCAACGATTTTTTTGCGGAATTCAAGAACGTGCCCAATGATCGGAAAAAGGAGTTCGGCCAAACCATCAACCAGCTCAAGACCTTGGCGGCGGAAAAGGTCGATAGCCTGAAGGAAGCCTTGGAGAGCAAAGGAGCGGAGCAGCCGATTTACGGAGACCTTACCCGTCCGGGCGAACCGATTCCCCTAGGTGCCAGGCATCCTATTTCCATTGTCAAGAATCAGATTATCGAGATTTTTTCAAGGATCGGCTTCAACGTATCCGAGGGGCCAGAGATCGAAGACGACTGGCATAATTTTACCGCCTTGAACCTTCCGGAACACCATCCGGCCCGCGATATGCAGGATACTTTTTTCGTGCAGACCGATCCCGATATCCTTTTGCGGACGCACACCTCAACGGTGCAGGTGCGGTACATGGAGAACAATAAACCGCCCATTCGAACCATATCCCCCGGAAGGGTATACCGCAACGAGGCCATTTCGTCCCGGTCGCACTGCTTTTTCCACCAAGTGGAAGGGCTGTATATCGATACCGATGTATCTTTCGCCGACCTGAAACAGACCTTGCAGTTCTTTACCGACGAGCTTTTCGGGAAGTCCAAAATCCGGTTGCGCCCCTCCTATTTTCCCTTTACCGAACCCAGTGCCGAGGTCGATGTGTATTGGGGATTGGAGACCGAAACGGATTACCGGATGACGAAGGGCACCGGATGGCTCGAAATCATGGGCTGTGGAATGGTCGACCCCAATGTGCTCGATAACTGCGGTATCGACTCCGAAAAATACTCGGGATTCGCCTTTGGCATGGGCATCGACCGTATCGCGTTGTTGCTGCACCAGATTCCCGACATTCGGTTGCTGAGTGAGAACGATGTGCGGTTTTTGGAACAGTTCCGTTCGGCCCTGTAACGCCTCTTGGTTTCGATGTGGGAAATCCTGGTTCCATAGTCAAGTGGCAAATGCTAAATGACCCTCTTCAGGCAATACCTGCCCATGCTTTAACGATCAATTAACAAGACCCTACTAAAATACCCGTCTTCCGGTCGTATTTTTGAAACCGCTAAACCAAACATGATGACGAAACGACTCCCCGGATTTTTTATAGTTCTGGTGGTACTCTCCCTAGCTTTTAGCTGTGGAAACGATAAAGAAGGCAAGGCAGGCCAAAGGGGGCAGGGGCAGCAGGTGATGCCCTATCCGGTAATCGCCGTCGAAACCCGTAATGTAAGTACGTTCAATAGCTATCCCACCACGTTGCAGGGCGATGTAAGCAGTGAGGTGCGCCCTAAAATTTCAGGTTATATTCAAGATGTACTGGTCGAGGAGGGCCAGCGGGTAAAACGGGGCCAGATATTGTTCCGGCTCGAGACTCAAACCTTAGATCAAGATGCCGCCGCGGCCAAGGCGAACGTCAATGCCGCCCAAGTGGAGGTAAACAAGCTGATTCCCTTGGTCGAAAAGGATATTATCAGTCCCGTGCAACTCGAATCGGCCAAGGCCAGACTCGAACAGGCCAAGAGTTCTTATCAAGGGATAGGGGCGAATATCGATTACGCCAATGTTCGGAGTCCCGTTGACGGGGTCGTCGGCTCCATTAATTTCAGAAAAGGAGCTTTGGTGAGCACGCAGACCCAATTGCCGCTGACACGAGTATCGTCGGTCGGCACGATCTACGCCTACTTTTCGATGAACGAGAAGAACTTTATCACTTTTATCAGGGAAGCCGAGGGGAAAAATATGGACGAAAAGATCGAGAACCTGCCCAAGGTAAAATTGATTTTAGCCACAGGCGATGAATATAGTCAAGAAGGAAGCATCGAAACCATAGCCGGCGATATCGACCCTCAAACGGGCACCATTTCCTTCCGGGCGCGCTTCGAAAATCCCGAAGGTATTTTGCGTAACGGAGGCAGCGGCACCGTTAAAGTGCCCCAAGAGTTTACCGATGCCTTGGTCGTACCCGAGTTATCTACCTATGAACAACAGGGCAATACCTATGTGTACAAGGTCGTAGCCGATACGCTTGTACCCGCGGCGCTGTCGATAAAAGCGCAGGCCAGTCCCTTTTACGTGTTGCAAGGCGGACTGGCAAAAGGCGATTCTATCTTGGGCAACGGGGTGGGCAAGGTGCGGCCGGGTACTAAGATCAAACCGGAACCGACCCCGGTGGACAGTATTGTCAATTCGTTCGATACCGTATTTAAATAACGCGCCATGTTAAGGACATTTATAGAACGGCCGGTACTTTCTACGGTCATCTCGATTATTCTTGTGTTATTGGGGGTTCTGGGATATTTGACCCTCCCCGTGACCCAGTACCCCGATATCGCCCCACCTACGGTACAGGTCTCCGCAAGTTATCCCGGAGCCAATGCCGAAACAATATTGGAAAGTGTTATCGTGCCCATCGAGGAGCAGATCAACGGGGTAGAAGACATGACCTACATTACCTCTACGGCCAGTAATTCGGGCAGTGCGAGCATCACCGTGTACTTCGAACAGGGGGTCGACCCCGATATTGCGGCAGTAAATGTCCAGAACCGGGTAGCACGGGCCAATGCCTTGTTGCCTGCCGAGGTCATCCGTTCGGGGGTCATTACCCAAAAACGCCAGAGTTCCGCGCTCTTGTACGCTGCATTGTACTCTACCAATCCCGATTATGACGACACCTTTATCCAGAACTATTTGAGCATCAACGTCCGCCCTGAGCTTCAGCGGATCAACGGGGTCGGCGACGTGAACGTCTTCGGGGCAAAGGACTATTCGATGCGTATTTGGCTGAATCCCGTTAAAATGGCATCCTACGGGGTCACAACGACCGATGTAGCCAATGCCATCGGCGAACAAAGTCTGGAGGCCGCGGCGGGATCCTTGGGTCAGAACGCCGGGGAATCCTTTGAATATGTTATCAAATATAAGGGGCGGTATAAAACGGCCAACGAATATCAGGACATTATCATCAAATCGATGGGGAATGGACAGTTTCTGCGTTTGGGCGATGTGGCCAAAATCGAACTCGACGCATTTTCCTATAGCTCTACCAGTCTTTCGAGAGGAAATCCGGCTATCAGTTTCGGGGTTTTTCAGACACCCGGCTCGAACGCCCAGGAAATCATCGAGGAAATCTATGTCAAGCTCGATGAGCTCAAGGAAGATTTTCCGCAGGGAGTCGATTATTTGATCAATTACGATACCAACAAGTTTTTGACCGCCTCGATGAACAAGGTGCGCACGACGCTTATCGAAGCTTTCCTGCTGGTGTTTTTAGTGGTCTTTGTTTTTCTACAGGATATAAAATCCACCTTGATTCCCGCGATCGCGGTCCCCGTTTCGATTATCGGCACCTTTTTCTTTTTGGAGCTGTTCGGATATTCCATCAATTTGTTGACCCTTTTTGCCCTGTTGCTGGCCATCGGAATCGTGGTCGATGATGCCATTGTGGTGGTCGAGGCGGTGCACGCCAAACTCGAGGAGGGTTATGACAATGCAAAAGAAGCTACCGTTTCGGCGATGGGCGAAATCAGTGGGGCCATTATTTCGATTACATTGGTCATGGCCGCGGTATTTATTCCGATTACATTTATCCAAGGCCCGTCCGGGGTGTTTTACGAACAGTTCGGGGTGACCTTGATCGTTGCCATTGTCATATCGGCGGTGAATGCGTTGACTTTGAGTCCGGCCTTATGTGCCATCTTTTTAAAGCCTAACGACGAAAAGGCTAAGAAAAAGGGGTTTATGCAGCGCTTTTATAATGCGTTCAACGCCGGGTTTCAGGCGACCTCCAAAAAGTATGTGCGCTCCTTGGGTTTTTTGACCAGACACAAATGGATTACCGCCGCGCTATTGCTACTCTGTGCCGGGGCCATCTGGTGGGCGAGCACCACCACCCCCAGCGGTTTTGTGCCTTCTGAGGACAGGGGTGTCGTCTTTATGAACCTCGAACTACCTCAGGGCGCGTCGATGGACCGTACCTACAATGTCAATAAAAGGGTCTATGATATTATTGGCTCGATCGAGGGAATTAGAACAGCTACGATTATCAGTGGCCGAAATTTCTTTTCGGGACAGGGCAGCTCGTACGGGATGGGCTTTATTATTTTGGAGGATTTTGATCAAAGGGAATCCGACGAGACCCAGCTCGACAATATCCTCGCGCAGCTGTTCCAAAAAACATCGGGAATATCGGATGCCGAAATCCTATTCTTTACCCCGCCAAGTATCCCAGGATTCGGAGCCTCCGATGGTTTTGAGCTACAGTTGATGGACCGTAGCAATGGCGAACTGACAGATCTCGATGATGTGGCCAACGAATTTGTCGAAGCGCTGAACCAAAGGCCTGAAATCGGCTTTTCTTCGAATTCCTTCAGCACGGAATTCCCTCAGTTGCAGATGGACATCGATATCCCCAGGGCCAAAGAGGCGGGGGTCGAAATCAGTAGTATTCTCAGAACCTTGCAGGGGTATATAGGCGGACTCTATGCTGCCGATTTCAGTCGTTTCGGGAAACAGTTCAGGGTATTCGTGCAGGCAGAGCCCGACGACCGGAAGGACCAAGAAGGTCTGAACAGTATGTACGTACGTAATACTAATGGGGAGATGGCGCCCGTATCGCAGTTTGTATCACTGGAACGGGTCTACGGTCCCCAGACCGTAAGTCGGTTCAATCTTTTTAATGCCGTTACCGTCAACGGATCGGCGACCCAAGGCTATAGCTCGGGAGACGCCATCAACGCGGTCAACGAGGTGGCCGCACAGACCTTGCCCAATAATTATGATGTGGCCTATTCGGGAATTACCCGGGAAGAAATTGCCTCCTCGGGGCAGGCGGGCCTTATCTTTCTGTTGAGTATCGTCTTCACCTACTTCTTTTTGGCGGCCCAGTACGAAAGTTACCTTTTGCCTTTTTCGGTACTGCTTTCCTTGCCTGTGGGGGTCGCAGGAGCCTATCTGACCACCAAGTTTGCCGGACTGGAGAACAACATCTACTTTCAGATTGCCCTGATCATGCTCATCGGCCTGTTGGCCAAGAATGCCATTCTTATCGTGGAGTTCGCCATTCAACGAAGAAATCAGGGAATGCCGCTGACAGTGGCCGCGATAGAAGGTGCCAAAGCCAGGTTACGACCGATCTTAATGACATCCTTTGCGTTTATAATGGGCCTTACGCCCCTCGTAATAGCTTCCGGAGTGGGAGCTGCCGGAAATAACGCTATCGGGACGGGAGCCGTCGGGGGCATGCTTATCGGGACCGTCTTGGGGGTGTTTATCATTCCCACACTGTTTATCGTGTTTCAGTGGCTGCAGGAAAAGATTACGGGGGTGCCCGAGGCGGTCGAGGTAAGATGATAGATGATAAGGTCTTGTTTCTTGCTTCTTGTAGCCCCGAAGCTTCGGGGTAGTTCATTTCTTTTCTGAAGAAACTTATTTGTTTTAATAGAGTGCGGTAGTTAAACACATACAATTAGCCCTATTAAGATAACCGACTGTCAAAGTATTATTATTTTATAGGATGTCCGTTCGAGCCTTTCGACTACAGTTTATGCTGAACGGAGTCGAAGTACTCAAGATACACTAAAGTCGGGAACTATTTGTCCGTTCAAAGTAGGTCTCGACTGCGTTCGACCTGACAATTTCCGATAGTGAACCGTAATTAATGGGCAACTTTCTAATGGCCTCTGTATTTTAAATGCAAAGTGCTTTAGTTCTTCCAGGTTTTATAGGCTTGTTTGCTCAGTTGTGAATTGTAGTATCTGACATCCCCGGTGACCTCTTCGCCGAGCCAGTCCGGTTTTTCGAAGGGCTCGTTCTCATGTTTCAGTTCCACTTCGGCAAGAATCAGTCCCTTGTTCAAACCGTGGAATTCGTCCACTTCAAAAAGATGTTCGCCAACTGGGATTTCAAAGCGGGTCTTCTCCAAAATGTCCTTCTCGCAAAGCTCGAGCAGGGCCTGGGCTTCCTTCAGACCGATTTCCCGTTCCCATTCGAACCTTGTGGTTCCGGTCTCGTTCGACATGCCCTTTACGGTCAGGACGGCGGTATTCCCGTATATCCTTATTCTCACGGTGCGCCGGGGGTCGGTGTTCAGAAAACCCTGTACAATGCGCTTGCGGGTATGGGCCTGTTTTTTGTACGCTTCGGATTTGACCAAAAATTTCCGCTCTGTTTCAGTCATTCGAAATGGATTGGCATTAAACTTATTTTAGTTCCGCCGGGAACCGCGGTTATAAGAGGAATTCAAGGGAGGTTTACCGTTTTAGTATTTTCGCTAGATATTTTATCTCGTCGGATTCAATGCGTTTTTTTTCGTACTTGTGGTTCGCCAGCCATACCATGCTTCCGGCGATGGCTTCCGGTCGAATGGACCGGTATTTTTCCAGGGATCCGACCAGAACGAAATTGGCAACCTTCATCAGTTGCTTGAATATCCATTCGCCCCATCGTTTTTCTTTTCGCCTGCCCCCGATCAACGAGGGTTGCAGTATATGGGTTTTGGGAATATTCTCGGCCAGGACGGCCTCCTCCATTTCCCCTTTGACCCTGTTGTAAAAGACGGAACTTTTCGGATTGGCGCCGAGCGCGGAAATTACGATAAAGGTGCCTATCCCGTTTTCTTTGCAGTGTTTGGCGGCATGAACGGGCAATCCGTAATCTATATTTTTGTATTCTTCTTGATCCGGGGTCTTAGACTTCGTAGTGCCGATGCAGCAAAAAAGTTCCTCGGCGTGAAAATGGGCGGCAAATCCTTCCATGTCCATGAGGTCGCCCAGATGTTCCTCCATCTTCGGATGGGAAAATGCCACGCTCGACCGTGAGAACAGTTTTATTGTTCCGTAGCGGTCGTCTTCCAGTAAAAGGCGAAGGAGCCTTCCACCGGTCAGTCCGGTCGCCCCCAAGATGATTGCGGTCTTCATTTTTGTGAAACTTGTTATAAATTTACAACATGCAGGAAGATTTTCCCTTACGAAAGATCATTCATGTCGATATGGATGCCTTCTACGCCTCGGTAGAACAATTGGACAATCCTGATCTGCGGGGCAAACCTATTGCGGTCGGGGGAAGTTCGCAGCGGGGCGTGGTGGCGGCGGCCAGCTATGAGGCCAGAAAATTCGGGGTGCACAGCGCCATGAGCAGTGTTTTTGCCAAACGGAACTGTCCCGATTTGGTATTTGTCAAGGCCCGGTTCGACCGCTATCGGGAAATATCGAAACAGGTACGGGAGATTTTTTATGAGTTTACCGATTTGGTGGAGCCGCTCTCTTTGGACGAGGCCTATCTTGATGTGACCGAAAATAAACAGGAAAACCCCTCGGCTACCAAAATTGCCCGTTTAATCCGTCGTCGTATCAAGGAGGAAACGGGACTCAACGCCTCCGCCGGGATTTCGATCAACAAGTTTATCGCCAAGGTGGCCAGTGACATCAACAAGCCCAACGGACAAAAAACGATTGACCCCGAAGACGTGCTGCCATTTCTTGAACAGCTCGAAATCCGAAAGTTCCACGGGGTGGGGAAGGTAACGGCCGATAAAATGTACCGGTTGGGCATTTTTACAGGGAAAGACCTGAAAAAAAAGTCGTTGGAAACCTTGACCGAAAACTTTGGAAAAAATGGCAGGTACTATTATGATGTCGTCCGTGGGATTCACATGAGCGAGGTAAAGGCCCATCGTATTCCAAAGTCGGTCGGGGCGGAAAGAACCTTCAATGAAAACCTCAGCAGCGAAATCTTTATGCTCGAACGCCTGGAGCATATCTCCAAAGAGATCGAAAGGCGGCTTAAGAAGTCCGGAATTGCCGGCAAGACGGTGACCCTGAAAATCAAGTACAGCGATTTTAGCCTGAATACGCGCAGCAAAACGCTGCCCGATTTTATCGATGCCAAAGAAATGATTTTGGAGACGGCCCGGCAACTGCTGTACCAAGAAGAGCTTCAAAACTCCGTTCGTTTACTGGGCATCTCGCTGTCCAACCTCAATACAGGGGACGAAGACAAACCGCCCCAAAAATCGGTATCGGTTCAGCTGAGATTCGGATTATAGCGTACCGGGCGACAAAAGCGACGGTCAGGAGAACGGAATCCATTTGGGCGCAAAAAGGAAGGGCAACAAGCTAGAAGCCGCCCTATCAATGCGTCCTATGCGATACTGGCCCACCGGGGACCTCGTTGTTCTTGGACACAGCAAGAAGGATTCCGGCCAGGGTAGAGCCGGAGCGGAACAGAAAGAGGCTCCAAAACCGGCCATTGTAGCTGTTGGTGCCGAACCAGAGATTCTCGCCCCGGGACCCCATCACCGATACGCTCAAATCCGGTATCCGATTCGCAAATGCAGATTGGCGGCGGCCTCGCCTTCGTTTTCGGCAAAGCCGGCACTTTTGGCAAAGGCAAAACGATCCCCGATCCCTAATCCGGCCTCATAGTTGAAACGGGGTCCGATATTGCGTTTGATGCCCCAGGTGGGGATAATGGTGATTTGATCGATGACTTGGATATCATCATAGTTCGATATCACGAACCAATCAGGCAATAAGCTGGTTTTTAGCGAAACAAAATTACTTGCATTGGCATCGATGTTACGTGATCGAGAGCTCCTTTTATTCAGGTTGTAGTACCATCGAGGTTCGAGAGTAAGGGTCGGGATCAACAAAAACCCGGTGCCGTTGTAGTAACGGCTACCCCCGAAAAGGCCTGCATCCAGGCCGATCTCACTCCGTAGGGCAATCTGGTCTACCAATCTACTTTCGTTGTGGATCCACAATCCCAAGACTCCTGTCTGCACCCCGAAAATGGACTTGTCGACCGATGTGTCCTGGGCGTAGAGGGAGAGGTTCAGTCCAAATAACAGTAAGAGCAGTGTTGTCCTTTTTATGTTCATGGATCTGAGGGCTTATGGTTGTAATTCCTCACATAAATGTAGTTGATTTTAGAATACGGGTTTTATTCCCGCTTCGGTTTTTGCCGTCGCGCCTTCTTTTCGGCGTTTCGCTTTTTTGATTTGAGGCGTTTTTCTATAGCAGAGCGTTTTGGCTTTGTCCTTTGACGTACCTTAGGGACCCGCAGCTCGGCACGCATCGTTTCAAAAAACCTTTTGATGACCAGGTCTTTGTTCCGATGTTGGCTTCGGGTCTCCTCGCAAGCCAAGTGTAGTACGTGGTCCTTGGTCAACCTAGTCCCCAGCTGACGGTAAAGACGCTCTTTTTGATTTCGGGAAAGGGCCTGTGAGTTTTCGACGTCAAAGCTGAGCTCTATCTTGGTGGACACCTTAT